>JBGTEP010000047.1:0-13145 GCA_041747735.1 Chryseolinea sp. | reverse complement strand
GGATCAATAAGACTAGTACCATTTTTAATAGCAACAACATACGTATTCATCTGGCGCTGAAAACTTTTGAGGTAGGCATTGCTCATCTTTGAAATGAAGCTGTCAATATTTGGTCTCGCTACAAGATTGATCGTGCATCCGCCAAATCCGCCGCCCATCATTCTGGATCCCAATACCCCTTCTGCCTTCTTAGCTTCAGCGACCAGAAAATCAAGTTCAGGGCAACTCACTTCATATAAATTTGATAAGCCGTCATGGGAGGCATACATTTTTTGTCCGAATGCTTTCAGATCTCCTTTCTTAAGATCTTCGGCCGCATCTAATACACGCTGATTTTCCTGAACAATGTACGTACACCGGTCATAAACCTTTTGGGGAAAGGTATTGCGATGTCGTTCAATCATCACCTGGGTTACATCGCGCAAACTTTTTACTTCAGGGAAAAGTGGTTTTAGGATCCAGACTCCTTTTTCACATTCTTCTCTCCGCGTATTGTAAGCAGAATCGGCGAGGGAATGTTTCACCATTGTATCGCAAAGTACGATCGCATGATCTTTTAAATCGATTGGAAAATAGGTATACGATAAGGATCGGCAATCCAAAACAAAGGCATGCCCATCCAATCCCATCATGCTGGCAAACTGGTCCATTATACCACATTTTACGCCGGCGTAATGGTGTTCAGCCCATTGGGCGATGTGTATCAAATCAAACTTCGGAATTCTAAGCGCGTGAATGTGATCCATAGCGAATGCAAAACCACATTCCAATGCTGCGGAAGAAGATAGTCCTGCTCCCGTAGGCACGTCGCCACCAACCACGCAATGGATTGATTTTAAGGTATGCCCTTTATCCAGTATCCGCCGGACTACACCCAACAAATAGTTGGGCCATAGGGGATCCGTAATTCTGAGGGGATTAGAAATGTCAAAATCAATTGACTCATCGTGTTTGACAGAATAGAGTGTAGATCGCGAATCATTCGAAAATCCGATGGCAAAGATGATGTCCCTGTCAATCGCAGCGGGCATAACAAAACCATCATTGTAGTCAGTATGTTCTCCGATCAGGTTTATACGGCCAGGAGAACGAACCATAAGCGGCTCGGCATGGTAAAGATCAACAAATTTATCCCGTATCGCTTTGATTTCGACAGGCTTTGGTTCGAATGTATCTGAATGGCTCATACTCTGTTCCTCGTTGCCGAAAGTAGTTTTATTCAATTAATTCAGAAAATTTTATCTGAAAGTCTTCTGTGTTTTTTTAGTGGGTTGAATTCTGTACTGCCGCTTAAGGCTGTAATCTGAGTATGGCTACGCAGAGAACTTATCGGCGTAAAAATTGTTGATTTCAATATCAATGTTTTAAGTCAGCTACTTTAACTTAACTAAAATTCCCAACACCATGAAATGGAAAGATGTTCTCGGTTTAGCTAAAAATGGAAACCTCAAACCGGATAGAAGGGTTGAAAAATCTGACGATGAATGGCAAAATCTTCTTACGCCCGATGAATTTCGCATTACGCGTAAGAAGGGGACTGAGCGTGCGTTTACAGGAGAATATTGTGAAGCACATGAGCCAGGACTATATGCCTGCCGTTGCTGTGAGACACCACTTTTTGATTCATCACAGAAATTTGAATCCGGAACAGGATGGCCGAGTTTTACAGAATCTGTCAAAGATAATGTCATTAAATACGAAGGCGATTTCGGCTTTGGGATGACGCGTATTGAGGTGATGTGTAATGTGTGTGATTGTCATCTGGGACACGTATTTCCCGATGGTCCACCACCAACAGGCTTGCGTTTCTGTATCAACTCTGCTTCGGTCCGCCTGGTAGATAAAGAAAAAGTAGGTTAAGGTCAGAGATCGAGCACCCCGTCAAATGCCGATGTAGTTGAACGGTGTTATCGTTTTTAGCTTTGTTTTGATTTCATCTTTTATGTCAAGATTATCAATAAAGGTTGATAAGCTCTGTTGCGTAATTTTTTCGTTTTTTCTCGTAAGATCTTTTAGAGCTTCATATGGATTAGGGTAACCTTCTTTTCTAAGAACAGTTTGAATGGCTTCTGCCACCACAGCCCAGTTGTTGTCAAGATCCTGATGCAAAGCATCGCGGTTAAGTTGTAATTTCGAAAGTCCTTTCAAAATCGAATGAAGTGCAATGTAGGTATGTGCCAATGGAACACCGATGTTTCGAAGTACGGTTGAGTCGGTAAGGTCGCGCTGCAATCTGGAGATCGGAAGTTTAGCTGACAGATATTCGAATATCGCATTTGCAAAACCAAGATTGCCTTCTGCATTTTCAAAATCAATTGGATTTACTTTGTGTGGCATGGCAGACGAGCCTACCTCACCCTCTTTGATTTTTTGCTTGAAATAATTCATTGCAATGTATTGCCAGATATCGCGGCTAAAATCAATCAATATCGTATTAATCCGTTTGAGGTTGTCAAACAAAGCGGCCATGTTATCATAGTGCTCTATCTGGGTGGTCGGGTAACTTCTTACTAAACCTAAATGTTGGCAGAATTCATCGGCAAATTGGTTCCAGTCGATGGAAGGGTATGCAATATGATGTGCATTTAAGTTACCAGTGGCGCCACCAAACTTTGCAGTGTGTGGAACAACTTTTAATTGGTTCATCTGCTTGTCAAGGCGAGAAGCAAATACCATGATCTCTTTTCCTAAACGAGTGGGACTTGCAGGTTGGCCGTGTGTATGTGCAAGCATGGGTATATCTTTCCATTCTTTTGCAAGGGCGTTCAACTTAGAGAGAATGGAGTTGAGAAGAGTGGAATATTCATTCTCTATAAACTCCTTCAAGAGCAAAGGAATTGAGGTATTGTTAATGTCCTGAGAAGTAAGTCCGAAATGAATAAATTCTTTGAAATAACTCAGATCAAGCCGGTCAAATTCTGCTTTAATAAAATATTCAACTGCCTTAACATCGTGATTGGTAGTTTTTTCAATCTCTTTAATGGCAGCGGCATCAGCTTCCGAAAAGTTTTTATAGATTTTCCTGAGATCATTAATTCTATATACCGGGAAGTCAATTAACTCTGGTACCATGCCAGACAATGAAATAAGGTATTCTATCTCGACCTGAACCCGGTACCGCATTAAGCCGAATTCTGAAAAGTAAGGAGAAAGTGGCTTTACAGTTTCGAAATATCGCCCATCAATTGGTGAAATGGCGGAGAGTGGATTTAGTAGCACAGTATAGGTTGTTAAACCCCAAAATTAATCCCTTAGTTGAACAAGCCAAAATTTACTCTATTATAGCATCAGTCCGGTAATCAGGCTACATTAGAGGTTATGCATGCAATTTGTATCTGCTTTTACTTAGAGACTTTTTAACACAATAGGCTCAGAAACGTTAAAACCTCACTATTTTTGTCGTGGAGAGCGCAGCTTTTTTATCAGGGATAAACCCGTGGATGGCTTTTGGTGTTTTTAGGTGTGATGTATCCACAACAATGCATCATTTTTGAATGGTTTTTGAACTTTGATCAATCCTTTGTATGGCTTTTGGTTTTTTTAAGAAATCGGATAAGGCTGCTAAAAAAGCAGAATCACATAGTGGTCCGAAATATTATGATTTAACAGTAAAAGAAGTAGTTCAGGAGACTAAAGATGCCATCTCTGTATGGTTTGAGCATCCTTCAGAAGTAAAGATTCTATATAAATCAGGGCAATTTCTGACGCTGATGGTTACCGTCAATGGTAAGGAAGTAAGGAGAGCGTACTCCCTTTGTACTTCTCCTGCTGTTGATGAGGACCTGGCGGTTACGGTCAAGCGGGTTGAAGGCGGCTTGATGTCAAACTGGCTTCCGGATAATTTGAAAAAGGGAGCGAGCATCAGGGTGATGGAACCGATGGGGCAGTTCACCACCGAATTCAATAAATCTAACAAGCGTCATATCATCATGTTTGCCGGTGGTTCCGGAATAACACCCATGATGTCTATTATTAAGAGTATAATGGCGGAAGAGCCAGACAGCATTTGTTCGCTTGTGTACTGTAATCGGGATGTGGACAGTATCATTTTCAAAAATGAACTTGATAAAATGCAAACGCTGGATGAGGGCCGCTTACATGTGATTCATGTTTTGGACAATGCTCCCATGAACTGGCAGGGGTACTCAGGATTGTTGAATCATGATATGCTGACAAAACTTGTTGAACGCATTCCGGACTGGGGTAATGAAAAAACAACGTATCTGATGTGTGGTCCTGAAGGGATGATGAAAAATGTCGATACCTTACTGGAAGCCAGAAACATTCCCAAAGAGAAAATATTTAAAGAAAGTTTTGTGCAGGGAACGATTGATAAAGATCCGAAAAAGGAAGCAGTTGCCACCGATGAACTCAAGGAACGAACCGTTACCATTCGGTACGATGGTCAGGAATATCAGGTTGTAGTACCTCCCAATAAGGCAATTCTTGAAACGGCACTGGATCAGGGAATTGATCTGCCATACTCCTGTCAAAGTGGGTTATGTACGGCGTGCCGTGGTAAAGCGTTGTCTGGCAAAGTTAAGTTAGATGAGGAAGAAGGACTTTCACAATCCGAGCGGGCTGAAGGATATGTACTTACCTGTGTAGGGCATCCGTTAACAGATGACGTAGTGATTGAAATCGGATAACTCAATCTGAAGTATGTACATCGTGCTTTTTATTGCTTGAAATATTTTTTACCGTCCAGACGACCTTCTTTTCAAGAGAATGTTTACGCACAGCACAATTTTTTTTATCACAGATCTTACAGGAAAAATCAAGACAGCCGTCGGAATGCACGAAGAGCTCCAGCGATTCACCAAATTCTGTGCGTACCAGATTCGCCAGGATATCAATTTCGGCGTGGGCTTCATGAACATTGAGGTACCAGGGCACTGTAAGGTGACAATCCAGATGAAGGATGCTGCCGTATTTAATTATTCTCAGGTTGTGCAGATCGATCCAGTTTTCACGGCGATTGTTATTCAACAATTTTACCAGCAGTGTGAGTAGTTCCTGATCGGTTTCATCCATTATACCAGCGATAGAAGGACGAATAATTTTATAACTGGTATAGAGAATAAGTATACTCACCAGCATCGCTACAACGCTGTCGATCCAGACGATGTTGGTGAAATAAATTAAGGTAAGGCCAATCAGTATTCCAAGCGTTGTGTAGGTATCAGATTGAAGATGTTTTCCACTGGCAACAAGCGCAATTGACTTATTCTTTTTTCCGGTCTTGACGCATAATGAGCCCACACCAAAATTAACCATAGCAGTAAAGCTTACGAGCAGTATGCCCCAGTCGATTTGGTGTATGGGCTGAGGTGAAATTAGATTGCTGATCGATTTGTAAAAAATCAATATTGCGGCTACAGCAATCATACTTCCTTCCAATGCTGCTGATAGGAATTCAATTTTTCCGTGTCCGTAAGGATGATCCGCATCGCGTGGTTTGGCGGAAAGGATAAGACTGTAGAGCCCGAAAAAACCAGCAGCAACATTTACAATACCTTCCAGGGCATCGGTAAGGATAGCTACGGAATGGGTTAAGTAATAGGCTGCGCCTTTGACGATCAGCAGCGCAACGGAGAGAATAGCAACCCAGCGTTGTATCCTGATGTTTTTAAGCGATGCGTTTATCTGTACCATTCAGAAACCTATTTCCTCATTTTGCTAATTAACCTGATAATCGCGGGTGCAGCAATAATTACCCAAACCACGTTTATAAATGTATTCGCATAAGCTTCCTTGTGTACAGAGTAAATGATGAGAAAAATTCCACCTACAATGTTCAGTGTATAAAAGAAAATGGAATCAGATTTTAATTTTTGATAACTATTCAGCCCATAGGCAACCAGAACACACAACGAGCCTGCCCATCCGAGGATGTCGATGAATAAATCCAAATCAATCTCTTAGTTTAACTCTGAGTACATACATATTGGCTGTAATGTATAGTATCTTTTCATCAGGTGAAAATGCGCAGTTTGAAGTGGGCTCAGGGATCTTGATTTTTCCAAGCAACTTACCTTCCTGGTTAAAAATCCAGACACCTCCAGGGCCAGTTGCAAAGACATTTCCTTGTTTGTCAATTTTTAAACCATCTGGCAATCCCTTTTCAGAAGCCGTATTTGCGGTAGCATCGTAAAAAATCATCGCGTTTGCGATGGAATCATTCTCCAAAAGGTCAAACGTATACCATATCGCTTTTTGAGGATCAGAGTTTGCTACCATCAGTTTTTTTTCACCCGGAAAAAACGCTATCCCATTTGGACGTGTAATAGAATCTGTAATCAACGTAATAGCAGTACCGGAAACTTTATATACTCCCTGGAAGGGAATTTCCTGGGTTGGATCTTTATCACGCAACGGTAAACCGTATGGTGGGTCTGTAAAGTAAAGATCGCCGTTGCTTTTAAAGACTGCATCGTTCGGACTATTTAACTTCATTCCCTGATAATTATCCGCGAGCGGTACAAAGCTCGACTTTGGTGCATCAAGTGGAGCGTCCATAACCGATACTTTTCTATCACCATGCTGACAGAGTACCAGTTTTCCATCGGGACTTAACAATAAACCGTTAGAACCTTCTTCATCTGAATAGTGGGATGCCGTACCGGTATATCCGGCAGGCTTCAGATAAACTTCCTTGCCTTTTTCTTCAGTCCACTTGTAAACAGTGTTATTTGGAATGTCGGAAAAGAGCAGCATTTTTTGCTCGTCAACCCAAAGCGGCCCTTCACTCCAGCTAAATCCATCAGCAACAATTTCGATTTGAGTATCGGTCGAGATAAGAGCATCCAGCGAAGGATCTATCCTTTCAATCGAACCAATGGTTTTCGTTTCTTTTTGGTTGCAGGAAAATAGCACCGTGAGTAAAGTAAGGAAAATGAGGTTTTTCATATTGATACTTTTGAACAAGAATTTTAAGAGTAAGGTGCGTTTGGAATTAAGTCTTGGGTCTTGAGTCTTGGGTATTGAGTACTAATGACTAAGTACTTAGGACTAATTACTAATCCATACAAGTTAATCGGTATGTGTTAATTATCAAACGATTGTATTCCCCGTTTCTCCACTTGCCAGGCAATGGCTTGCCGGTTTCATCTATCCAAATCATTGTTCCGCAGAAGAAATTCAAATTTCTAAAGCAACGTCTTAGAATCCGCCCATTAATAGAATCAGGTTTCATACTTTGCAGGAAAATAAATGTAATCTTGTTACACTATGGTAGCTGTATCAAAACTCATTTTTAAATACCCTTCCGGCACATCCATCCAATTTCCTGATTTCTCAGTAAAAAAGGGTGAGCATTTTCTGCTGCTTGGGGAATCCGGAAGTGGTAAAACAACACTACTTCATTTGATGGGCGGTCTATTGAGAAATTATTCAGGTTCCATACAGGTTGACGAAACGGAACTCCGGGGTCTTTCTGAATCGGATCTGGACCGCTTCCGCGGACAGAAGCTAGGTTTCATCTTTCAAAAGAATCATTTGATCAGTGCATTGTCGGTCGAAAAGAATCTGATGATGTCACCTTATCTTGCGGGCTTACCGGTTGACGACAACAGGATTGACGAAGTGTTGTCAACGCTGGAGCTGTCTCCAAAAAGAAAGAGTAACGTGACAGAGCTGAGTCAGGGACAAGCTCAACGCGTAGCCATTGCGAGGGCAGTATTAAATAAACCTTCCATACTGTTTGCCGATGAACCTACATCGGCTTTGGATGATAAGAATTGTGATCGGGTTATTAGCCTTTTACTGGAAGCGGCAAGTCATAATCAGTCAACCTTAATTGTGGCTACGCACGATTCACGACTAAAAGATAAGATCAGGAATCAAATACAACTGAACTAGTATGTCACTATTTGTCCTCGTTTGGAATTATATAAAAGCACGGCCGCTGAATACAGCGATAAACATCATTTTATTGTCATTGGGTATTGCGGTAATCACTATTCTACTGTTGTTCAGTAATCAACTGGAACAAAAGATTACGCAAAATGCCCGGGGAATTGATCTGGTAGTTGGTGCGAAAGGAAGCCCACTTCAGCTTATTCTCTGTAACATCTTTCACATTGACTTCCCGACCGGCAACATCAAACTTTCGGAGGCTGAAAAGATTTCCCGGAACAGGCTGGTAAAAAATGCAATCCCTCTGGCTTTGGGTGATAGTTATCAATCATACCGAATCATCGGAACGAACAGATCATACGCCGATCTTTACAAGGCTGAGCTTGCGGAAGGAGAGTGGTGGAAAAATTCTCTCGAGGTATCCATTGGCGCAAACGTTCGGGATATTACCAAGCTTAAACTCAACGATCAGTTTGCAAGCGCTCACGGACTTACTTCTGGAGGTCATGCGCACAACGATCATTTATATGTTGTGAAGAGTATATTAAAAAAAACAAATACGGTGCTCGACAATTTGATTCTTACAAATGTCGAGAGTATTTGGGAAATGCATGAAGAACATCCTGAAGGAGAGGAGGATCACGCATCCGGGATGTCGGTTGATTCAACTTTTATGCCTTCCCGTTTAGTGGCGACCGTTGCAGCAGATGATTCTGTTAAAGAGATAACATCAGTACTTATTCAATATCGTTCCCCAATGGGTGCTGTTCAACTTCCACGGTTCGTCAATTCGCAAAGCAGCTTGCAGGCAGCTTCGCCGGCTTTTGAAACGGCACGACTTTTTTCTATCCTGGGCGTTGGTGTGGAAATCTTAATGGGCTTCGCATATGTATTAATTGTGATTTCCGGGTTGAGTATTTTTATTGCGCTTTACAATTCTCTCAAGGAGCGTCGGTATGATATGGCGATTATGCGATCGATGGGAGCGACGCGTTCAAAATTGTTTATCTCATTGATGCTGGAAGGTGGCGTGCTAACCCTGCTTGGCAGTGTCATCGGGTTACTGATGGGCCATGGGGTACTGATAATTTTATCGACTATGGTAGAAGAAACTCAGAAAGCCGGCATTTCAGGAATTGTTTTTTATCCGCAGGAGTGGATAATTTTGGGCGGAAGTGTGTTACTAGGATTGGTATGCGCGCTTATCCCGGCGATACAGGCTTATCGAACAGATATTTCCAAGGTTTTGGCAGGAAATTAGCTTTAGCACAACCCTTGAGGGCTTTAACAAGTGATTGATTTATGAAAAAACTGGTATTCTTTATTTTAGTTATGGCCGTTTCGGCAACTGCATCAGCCCAAACCAAGCCGGATAGCTGGAACCTGTTTGCAAAAACAAAGTTTGAGCCGAAATACTATGAGAAAATAGGAGAGTATCTGTTCTATCCTGAATTTTCAGCAGAGTTAAAAGCATTGGTCGGGAAGGAAATAACTGTGGAAGGGTATTATGTTCCTTTTGCACCGGAAGATGGTGACTATGTTATCATTTCAAAATACCCGATGAGTCAGTGTTTTTTCTGTGGAGGTGCGGGCCCGGAATCTATTGCAGAAGTGAACTTTGCTAAACAACCCTCAAAATTTCAGATTGATGATCTCATCACAGTTAGAGGAAAGCTCAAGCTGAACACGGATAATGTCGATCACGTGAATTTTATTCTTGAACAAGCGGTGCTGGTGAGTAAATGACTTTCGCTTCGGTGATTCATTTTTATCCCTCAAACTTGTTAAGTATAAATCCATTCTCATCTCATTTATTCATGCCCGGGTTCACCTGATAACCTGATAACCTGGTAATGTGCTTACGTTGCCCGTGCCTCTCATAAGTCGCGGTCAAACGGGTATTATCAAAAAATCATCAAAAAGATTTCGATATAAAATCCATTTCCTGTTCGGAGGTCGTAAGTGGGATAAATAAAAACAACATACCACATGAAAAAATCAATTCTATTTCTGGCACTGTTTAGTGCAATTTATTTTTCCGCTGAAGCACAAACTGTTTGGGTTGGCGGAGAGCAGATGTATCCGACAAAAGACATTGTAGACAATGCAGTCAACTCGAAGGAGCATACCACGTTGGTTGCTGCAGTAAAGGCTGCTGGTCTTGTAGAAACTTTAAAAGGCAAAGGACCATTTACTGTATTCGCGCCGACCAATGAAGCTTTCAGCAAGCTTCCGGATGGAACGGTTGAAAGCCTGCTTAAACCTGAGAGCAAAGGCGTATTATCAAGTGTGCTTACTTATCATGTTGTTGCTGGTAAGCTGGATGCAGATGCTATTACCAAAGCTATCAAGGCAGGTAAGGGTACCGCTGAATTTAAAACGGTAGCCGGTGGAAAACTTTTTGCCATGATGAATGGACCCAAGAATGTAATACTGAAAGATGAGAAAGGGAACCTGGCGAATATCAGTACTTACGATGTGTATCAATCCAATGGCGTAATCCATGTTATTGATGCCGTTGTGATGGCGAATTAATAAGATACTACTTTAGTGTAATTTTTAGACGAAAGGGCCTTCTTCGGAAGGTCTTTTTTTATTGAGCACGGGTATGCTAAAAATGAAAACCTATATTAACGTATCCAAATAGCCTGTCGACCTGGTCGCTATACATTATTGATATCGTAATTGGTCCAATACCTGAATCATAACCTGCGGTGAGTCCATATCCGCTTAGAAAATTCTGTTTGTTCAGGGTACTCGTCTCTTTTCCCGCGAAGTCATAAATACCGATGTTCGCCCGCGCTATCCCATAAAAATTTTTAACGGGTTCATATTGAAATCCGAGCATTAACGTGCCAATGCTATTGGTGTTTACCTGGTATTCGTTTAATCCAATAAACGTAATCTGGTTCCGAAGAAAATCATTTATTCCCCCAACACCATAAAAGTTGAGGTAAGCACCATCGTAGTTTAGATTCGCGCCGAAGTTAAACTGTGTGAGCAGCGTAACTCTTGGATTTATGGGTTTAAAATGCTCTACCTTTAACCTTATCTGCTGATAATTATCAAACGTTACACTGTCACCGGTCGCGGTTTTTGGGTCAAAATCAAAAATGTCATCATCCGGTTTTTGTAGATAGACGTGCCCCACCTTGGCATAAATCCGCATTCCCTCAGTAGCAAAGTATTTTTGGTTTAAGGTATTTCTAACATAATACAAGTAACTGTCTAAGTAATTGTTTCCTGATTTAAATTCCGAATCACTGATTTTCGGTTTTAAACTAAAATCCTCGAACGACGAGCCGATTCCAAATGCAGAATGGAATTTAAAGTTGTGTTGAAGCCGTATATCGAATTTTGAAAAAGCACTTCGGTACAAGAACGTTTGTCTGAAATCCTGATAGATTGGAAAGGGTAGTCGTTCGTGATTAAATGAAACGATCAGGTTGTTGTTATCTGCTCTTCCAAAGGTCTGATTGTGTTCCAATAAAACCCTTATGTTCTCGCTGAGGTTTAGCTTGGCCGTTGTTTTGGATCGGTCAAAAAGTAAATTTTTTGACTCGATTGCAGCGATCAGTGCCACGTTACTAAAGGTATGGTAGTGAATTCCAGCTTTCAGATAGGTTAGTGGATTTTCAATCACATCAAAAATGAGTTGTGCATGCCCCGGGGTTGCAGGCTGCCAATGGTAGGCAACACGTTTGTAGTTTTGTGAACCAAATACTTTGCGAACAGCTTCAGCCACATCGTTACCATTGTAAGCCTGACCTGCTTCCAAATTAAGACGGTTAAGAAATGAAGTTTTTGTTGTACGTCTCAAACCTCTGATCGCAATGCTGTCGACAATGATATAGTTGGTTTTTGGCAGTCTGGCCTTGACTGTTGTGTAGGTTGGGTCAATGCTTTTCAACGAGTCAGCCAATTTTTTAAATACGGGGTAAAACTCATCGCCTACTTTCTTCCCTATTTTAATCAGACTGTCGGCGCTACCGAAGCTGGCTGCTGAGAAGTCCCTAACCGGAGGTTCGATATACACATCGCACAGCGCCCGCTGATTTTCGAAATCATCTGCATCTTTGTAAAAACCGATTTGATACAGCACATCAACGGCTGTATGAAGGTCCTTCGCGGGTTGAAGCCCTTGAGAAAGATTCACACCAATCACATAATTGGCTCCCATGTCACGTACATCCTTAACCGGGAAGTTTCTTACCAGCCCTCCATCAACAAGTTTTGTGTCGTTATAGTCGATAGCAGTAAAGACAGACGGGATCGCCATGCTCGAACGGATGGCGGATACAACTTCACCGCTGTCCAGCACAACGGCTTTTCCTGTCGATACATCGGTTGCAATACACTTGAAGGGGATGCTGAATTTCGAAAAATCCTTTACATCGTACATCGGCAGAAACAGTTCCTGAAGTTTAAGCCAAAGTTCCTGCCCTTCAATTATCCCGGAATAGAATTTAATCTTCCTATCCTCAACAGGCAGTTCTATGGCATAATTATCGACTTCGGTTTTTTCATCGATGTTTACATTCCTTAAGGAAGGTCTTCCTGAGAATAAAGCATTCCAGTCAAGTTTTCGTATGATCTTTTCAATATCCTTCCCGGAATACCCGGCAGCATAAAGCGATCCCATGATGCTCCCCATGCTGGTGCCCGTGAGATAGTCAACGCGTAAACCAGCACTATCTATTGCTTGTAGAATACCAATGTGCGCGAGTCCCTTCGCGCCACCTCCGCTAAGGGTAAGTCCAATCCGAGGCACTTCCTGGGCAAAACATGAGCCCGACAACACGATCAAACAAAGAAATAAGGTGCGTTTCATCCGGGAAAAAAATGTTATCCTTTTTAGGGTTAAGATAGGAGTTTAGTTTTAAGTGAAAACCACAATGATTTTATGATTTTGTTTTATAAAGGGTTTAAAGTAAGCGGATTCGGAATCAGGTCCCTAAACAAAATCCACCAATCGCATCTGAAGGCATGTGAATATTACCATCACTTTGTTATTTTGCGCCCTGATTTTAACTTATAAGGCCGAATATGATTAAAGTAGGGCAGGAACGACTGTCGTTTGCTGATTTTGAAAAGGTTCTCTATAAAGGGGAAGGGGTACAACTTGATACTGGTGCGTTAGAGAATGTTGAAAAAAACTTTGCTTTCCTACAAACGTATTCGCAGCATAAGATTATTTACGGTATCAACACCGGGTTAGGGCCAATGGCTCAATATAAGATTAGCGAGGACGATCAGCGGCAGCTTCAATATAATTTAATACGCAGTCA
>JBGTEP010000046.1:0-4112 GCA_041747735.1 Chryseolinea sp. | reverse complement strand
TTTCCCAGAAGGCTTTATATTTTCTGGATACATAGTTGCCGACGATAAACTCATTGGCAATAATGAAGACACATATCTGTACGCTTTAGATCCTGAAACCGGCTTGCAGTTATGGAAAGAGAAGTCATCAGGATCAAGCAGCAAAATGGCTTATTTAAATGGCGTAGTTTATTTTGTCGGCGGCGGAGATGGACTGCTTCATGCCGTAGACATCGAAACTGGCAAGCATTTGTGGCGCTTACGTTCACCCGATTTAGAAAGAAACGGAGGTGCATGGTTTATGCCAATTGTCACTGTACTACCTCCGGAAAAAGAAGGTGAAAAAGGGAAGGTAATTACTAGTAGCTATCTCAGCGCCTTTTGCTACGAAGCTGCGCGGTAGTCTGGTTTTTTAATTAAGCGGACGTATCGTAAAACATCGTCAGCATTCTCTTTAGAATACCTCCACGATAGTTGAAATGGATAGATTAAAAATCGTCTTACTATTACTTGCACTGACAACTTTATCAGCTGGAATCTCTTCGTGTGAAAAAGATGAAGAGATTCCTTTTGCTAAAGATTCTGAAGGTGCAATAACCAGCATGCCTTATCAATGGAGAACTTCCCTAACAACTGATGGAAGTCTTATCAGCGGTTTTGTTAGCACGTCAGTAATTCACGGCGAAAATGTGCTTTTTTCTGCGCAGGGTGTAGGAAAGGATGGTAATGAATTGTTAATGTTATCCAGCACATCTGGCAAAATTATTTGGGTATGGAAAGACTTTGTTGATGCCCAAAAGAGGTTTGTCGATATTCGAAATCTTCATCAGCATAACAACCAATTAATTTTTCAGGAGAGAAAAAACTTTTATCAATTAGATCTTTCCACGGGCGCAACGGTCCGAAAAGAAACGCGAGACTATCATGCAACGCGTATGGATGGTTTGGAAGAAAAATACTTTACTGCAGGAGCGTTTGTTCCAGGTGTGGATGGACTGTACGAAGGAAGTATATTTGTGGGAGACATTGTTTCAAATAAAATTGAAAAGATCTTAACGCCTGAGTATAACAGAAATAATCCTAATGTAAACAATGAAGTAGGAATTGTTGGATCAGTCAAACCGTTAAAAGGAAAATTTGGTGACATTTTGTTATCCTACGATTATTCTTCCTCAGAAGAAAATGGGGTTAACACATATGCTGGTTTAATTAACCTTAGTACTCAACAGAATTTATATAGTGAAAAAGTTTTGGCACTCGGAACAGACTCCTACGGAAGTAGTATTCCGGTAATTTACGAAGACAAAGTTTACTTTGCTCCAGAAAGAACAATTGTATGCTTGGATTTATATACTGGTGAACCAGTGTGGAGGAAAGAGTTCACGCAGGGATTTACGTTTTCGGGTTTTACTATAGCTGAAAATAAAGTCATTGCAAATAACGAAGATACTTTTCTATATGCTCTTGACCCAAATACAGGGCAACAAATATGGAAAGAACAGTCTTCGGGTACCAGTAGTCGAATGACTTACCAGGATGGAGTCATCTATTTCACCGGAGGAGGGGATGGCCTTCTTCACGCAGTAGAGACAGCAACTGGAAAACATTTGTGGCGCCTTGCTTCACCCGATTTATCAGTTAATTCTGGTGCGTGGTTTAAAGATGTGGTTAGGGTGATTCCATCTCGCGCTGGAAAAAAAGGTCAGGTGTTAGTGAGTAGTTATCTAAGTGCGTTTTGTTACGAAGCGGCGCGTTAATTTGGCTGGCCAATGAGAGCTGTTGTAAGCCTCTAGTCATTTCCTTAGGAGACCTCGATGATAAAATAAAGTGGAAAGATTAAAAGTCGTCTTACTATCTCTTGCATTGACAACTGTATCAGTTGGGATCTTTTCGTGTGAAAAAGATGAAGGGATACCCTTAGCTAAAGATGCTGAGGGTTTAATTACCAGCATGCCTTATCAATGGAAAACTTCATTGAGCACTGATGGAGGTTTGATATACGGTCTAATTAGAGAAAGTGTATCATTTGACAATAACGTTTTACTTTCCAGTCAAGATGGCGAATCAATTAAGATGGCTATGTTGTCTTCCCGTAGCGGAAAGATATTATGGGAGTGGGACGATTTATTCGAGGAAGACCGCAACTTTGATGTAAGCAGGAGATATCAATACAATCAGTATTTTGCTTTTCAACGTGGCAATAGGGCTTATACTATTGAGGGCATCTCTAAAAACCCCAGTTAAAGCTACGAAAATATATTTGTGTGGTTATCTTTGAAAAAAGGAAAAATAAATGAGGAACACAACGCGAGGATTATTTGACGAGCAGTTTCGATTAGAAAAAATCAGCAAACAAAACGACCCGCTTGAAAAATTACTGGCACATATAGATTTTGAGTTTTTCCGCAGACCTCTGGAGGACTATTTTAGAAAGGATAAAGAGAAAGGGGATAATAAGGGAGGCCGTCCACCCTATGATTACGTAATGATGTTTAAGATTGTGATTCTTCAACGCTATTATAGTTTAAGTGATGACAGCACCGAGTATGCAATCTTAGACCGTTTGTCTTTTATGCGCTTTTTGGGATTGACTCTTTCTAATACCGTTCCGGATTCCAAGACAATCTGGAATTTTAAGAATGAATTAGCGAAGGGTGACATGGTCAATAAGTTGTTTAAAAAGCTGGATAACAGATTGGACAAGGAGGGTGTTATTATACATGAGGGAAAGATGGCAGATGCGACAATTGTAGAAACACCCCGTCAACGTAACAGTCGGGAAGAGAATGAGCAGATCAAAGCAGGTGAAGTGCCCGAAGATTGGAATGAAAATCCAAACAAACTTCGTCAGAAAGACGTTGATGCGGCTTGGCTTAAAAAAAACGGAGAAACTTTTTATGGCTATAAAGATCACATCAAAGCTGATACCAAGACCAAACTGATTACCGGTTACGAAGTAACATCAGCCAGCGTGCATGACAGTGCGGCGCTGGAGAATTTGTTGGACAAAAAAGAAGATCAGGACCAACCCTTCTATGCAGACAGTGCATACCGAAGTGAAGCGATAGAAAAAAGTTTAAGCAAGAAGAATATTGAATCACAGATCCATGAGAAAGGTTATCGTGGCCGACCATTGACTAAGAGACAACAGCAGCGCAATAGAAAAAAGTCAAAAGTACGGGCACGGGTTGAACACATCTTTGCATTTATGGAAAACAGCATGCAAGGTGTTTACCTCCATTGCCGAAGTCTGGTGCGGGCCAAGGTTGCCATAGGATTAATGAATATAACTTACAATTTATTTCGCTTAACACAACTCAAGATATGTCTGTCAAGGGCGTAGTGGCTCCAATCGGAGCTAAGGATGCCTCCTCCGAGGCAAAAACCTCTGCGAAAGAGGTTGAATAGAGCAAATCCACGAGAGATTTTTTTAAAATTAACTCAAGTAAATAAATTGTATTTTAAAAACGAGTTATTAGAGATGCCCTTGATTTATCTATTGGCAAAACGGTTAGAAAGACATACCGAGGTCATCATGTGGCCGGGATGACTGGTATCAGTAAAACATACTTTGTAGCCAGCGTTCCTACGTTAAGTGGGTTGGATGCCGTTACAGGAGCCATCTATTCCGGTCAAGTGAATCTGCCAGATGAAAATTTGGTACATACACCCGACTTTGTTTATCAGCATGTAAACGGACACGGCATTGCTGGTATCGTTTCTGGAATTACCGCATTCGCTGAGGAAAATGGTGATATTCTGCTAGCGTATGGCCTTGCTGATCCGTTGCCTGACTGGAAAAATAATATCTATGCGGCACTTTACAACTACACACAAAAGAAAATAGTTTTTGGCAAACAATTGCTCTCAGGAAATGTGCTTTCATCTGCTACAGGTATACCTATCTTTTATGGAGATAAAATTTACTATTCGGCGGATGCAAGCATCATTTGTCTTAATCGCTACACCGGAATACAGTTGTGGAAAAAAGATTTCCCAGAAGGCTTTATATTTTCTGGATACATAGTTGCCGACGATAAACTCATTGGCAATAATGAAGACACATATCTGTACGCTTTAGATCCTGAAACCGGCTTGCAGTTATGGAAAGAGAAGTCATCAGGATCAAGCAG
>JBGTEP010000045.1:0-84445 GCA_041747735.1 Chryseolinea sp. | reverse complement strand
CCTTCGACATTCCACTTCGTTTCATTTACTCCGGGTAGTATATTTTTTAACGTGGCCCCGTGGTTGCTTGTCTCCGCCTTTGTAATCCAAATACCGGGTGCAATTAGTTTTTACTTTAATGATTTATTATTGAATTATTTTTATACATGGTGGTTTTGCTTTAACGCAAGTAGTTCGGAAATCTATCCGCTTTAATATCTTCATACTCGTTTAGCAATACATAAATCATTTCTCAATGTCAAACCTGGATGGCGTCTCGGAGAAGGAATAGTATATACCATCCGGCGTACTCATCGCTGTATTGTATGGCTATTGTGTAACCGATTTTATAGGCGGATTAATCTCCGCTTGCTCATGATATAGTTTATCCGTATGAGTGATTCCCTGCTTCATTATTTCTTCTTGGTGTTTCCATGAAGTAAGTATTAATCATGGTAAAGATAGCTTGGTGTTTCGCTCCACGCAAAAGACTACGGCATAAACGGTTCCCCCTTACAACTGCGTTTCCAGGAACCCCCAATTATTCCGTTTCCTTTTGCAGGAGCTAACACGCAAGCTGAATGGCAACCATAATTAATACTTACAATTATGGAAACTACAAATGAAAAGAAACAATGGGAAGTAGCCGAAATTCAGCTCTCGTACAAGTCAAATGTGAAGCCTTCACTTAGACCAAAGATTACCTCTTCACGAGACGCACACGAAGTTTTGAGACAAGTTTGGAATGATTCAGTAATTGAACTTTGCGAACAATTTAAAGTACTCTTTACAAACAGGGCTAACAAAGTGCTCGGTGTATTCGAAGTATCAACCGGTGGAGTATCCGGAACAGTAGCCGATCCGAAATTGATATTTGCCGCTGCATTAAAAGCTTGCGCGACCGGCCTCATTTTATCACATAATCATCCGAGCGGAAATCTTACACCAAGCCACGCTGACATCGAGCTGACAAAGAAAATAAAAGAAGGTGGCCGGTTGCTGGAAATTCAATTACTCGACCACCTGATACTTACCAGTGAAAGTTATTTTTCATTTGCAGATGAAGGCTTGTTATAAGCCTTCATCTTTAATAATCACTGGAACGTTATTACGATCTAATTTTCGTGCCGCTAACCGACCTTTTAAGAACTGCATGTCTTCGCTTACCTTCTTATCCACAATCTTAGCATAGTGTTGTGTAGTCCGTAAACTCTTATGTCCAAGGATCTTGCTTACCGTTTCCAGCGGTACTCCGTTCGTTAATGTTACTGTGGTGGCAAACGTATGCCTGGCGCAGTGAAACGTTAACTCTTTTTGGATGCCACAGATATCAGCCAGCTCCTTGAGGTAACTGTTCATCCGCGGGTTGCTGAGAATGGGAAGGAGTTTGCCGGAGGTGACAGTAATCGGATTATCAGCGTATTTCTTTAGAATAGAATCCGGTATCGGTAGTAATGGAATCCTGCAGGCCGTTGCAGTTTTTGATCGATTGATAAATATCCAGTTCCCGGCATCAAGACCAGTAACAAGATTTTCTTTCCTTAGCTTAAAGACGTCACAGTAGGCAAGGCCCGTGTAACAACTGAATAAAAATATATCGCGTACCTGTCCCAGTCTTGAAATCGCAATTACCTTGTTTTCAATCGCAGACAGTTCTTCTTCGGTCAGGAAAGTTTTGTTTGTTTCGGCTACCGGCATTCGGAACCCTGTAAAGGGACTGTGGTCAATCCATTTTTTTACAATGCACAGATTCATGATCTTCTTTATCTTCTTGAGGTAGTCCATCGTTGTGTTGTGACAACAATTTTTTACTGACTTCAGATAGACTTCAAAATCTCTTACGAACTGATAGTCAACTTTAGTGATTTCAATATCGGATAGCCTATACTGGTGCGTTAGAAACTCAGCTACATAACCTTTAATCGTTCTATACTTTTGAAGTGTCCGATACGATAATCCTTTCCCGATCAGTTTGGCAAACTCGATGTTGTGTTCTTCATAAACTTCCAGCAACGTCTTTACCTGCTGTGTATCAAGACCGAGGTAACGTGCTCGTATCATGTCGACTGTAAATTCTTCGCCCGATGACATGAACTCCTGAAAGATTTCATATACACTCAAACGAACACTCTCAAGGTATGCGTTAAGCGATCTTGCTTCTTCATTCTTACCATTCATCTTTCCTTTTTCAGGCAACCATTTATCGACATCACAATGTCGTTGTGTTGAGAACTCAGTGCGCTGATTGTTGACTGTCATTCGCACGTAGATTGTGCCTTGCTGCGTACCTTCAATACGCTGCTTTCTCAGCATGAAAATTTGATTAAATGTCTTTTTCATTTTTCACCTCCCTGGGTTTAAGTTATGGAAAGTGATTACTTCAAATCAAGATGTTCAGGTTGTGCACTAGCTTGATAGTTAGTGTGTTAGGCCGTTTCGCGGGAGTCATTTTTTTAACCCTCCTTTGACTCCCGAATCGTTCACCAAAGAATCGGGTTTTTATGCACTTTTTTGGAAGGCCCTAAAAGAAAAAACCGCCAATCCATTCGAATTAAGCGGTTTTGATTTTTTTTGATTGTTGTTTGGTAGCCCCGGCAGGAATCGAACCTGCATCTTCAGAATCGGAATCTGAAATTCTATCCATTGAAATACGGAGCCGGATATAATTTCAGCAAAAATAAGGAAAGGTTGCAGGGTAAAAAATCGGACACATAAAATCAACGGCGTTTAGATAACCTACCAACATGATAAAACCCGTTAAAGATGACGACTGCTGAAGACTTTGAGCTTATTGGACAGACTTATTTACTTGTTTTCTTTGGAAAGGATGAATTGCTAAGACAACTAATACTTCCAAAAGTCCACCGGAAAAACAGGCCTACTTTGTAAACTCAACAACATCGGCAGTAACGGTCGCTTTTTGAATCATTACAACTGGAATAAAACCGGGAAAGAATGAGGTTTTGTAATCCAGCGAAATATTGGCAAGCACTTGATTTTCAGTAAGATTTGCCTTACTTAACAAATCTTTCTTCGCTTCCGCGACGAGGGCTTCTCTTTTTAGTCCTCCAAATCCAAAAACTACCTTCGTTTGCGCGCTTCCAGAAGCAACGGTTACTACTTTAAAGTTCGCCTGATTGAGCGACACATTGCTGGTTAAAGCCCCAAAATGCGCAGCGCAGCTTGAAAGGAGAAACACGGCAAGCAACATAAATACATAATTAATTTTCATAGCCTATAGATGGTTGAAGTTATCTGGAAAATAAAAGTCATTATGTTATGAAGAACACACGCTATGAGAAATTGTTCATTCGAAATCAAATACTCGTTCTTAGTAAACCGACATAATTAATCTCACAATCGGATTATCATGTTCCCATAATGAGAGTGCAACGGCCGATCTAATCGTTCTCTCCAAATACTTTTAAAAAATTAATTGACCTGGA
The DNA here is from genome assembly GCA_041747735.1 of Chryseolinea sp. GTDB lineage: Bacteria > Bacteroidota > Bacteroidia > Cytophagales > Cyclobacteriaceae > Chryseolinea. Next base: position 81,020 of record JBGTEP010000045.1, on the reverse strand, counting down.
ATTCCGGCAATTCAGCTCCTATTCCGTAAGTTTGAAGGTTTTATCGTTGGCAATCCCCCTAAAAATTTAGGGCTACTCAAATTGGACTGTTTCTTGGTAACGGGACACAGTTCTAAGATCCTGCATTTTAGGTGGTTATCTTTCTTTAAAACGCGGATTAATGGTGCATTTAACTTCTACAACATAAAATGTTAAAATCTCTACTCGTAGCTTCAGCAATGATATTGTGTGGTTTGATCGGTGGATCAAGACTGATGGCTGCAACTCTCTACACATACACCAGTGGTGGTAATAATGGTTTTTGGAATGTCGCGGGAACGTGGACAACTGATCCTTCGGGGCTTAGTCTCACGGGCAGTGCAGTCCCTGGTAATAATGATATTGTCATTATTCTGAATGGCTTTACTGTAAACCTGAATGCCAACGTCAGTACGACCGGCCTTGCCATTACGATTAATAATGGGGGTGTACTTGACCTCGCCACATTCTCAATGCCAACGATCAGCAGCTTGTCAGGTGCTGGAACGCTTAAATTAGGATCCGCTAATTTTCCCACTATTACAACCAACAATTTTGTAGCAAGTGCTGCGGCCGGGGCAACGGTTGAATATTATGATTTTAGTGGAAACTTACCAGTATCTATTAACTACCCCAACCTATCATTCACAAATAAAACGGGCGTAAATCATATCGTAAATTTTTCTAACACCTCCGGTTATAGTTTTACGATTTTTAGAAACCTGATTACACAGGTTACCGGCGCGGGTACCCTAACCGTGAATTTTGGTACGCAGAATGGCAATAATATCAACCTTGCGGTTAATGGAAATATTACAATTGGGGCAAATACAAGGCTTGGTGTGGGGTTCTTTAACAGTATCCATGCACTAACTATATCAGGCAACCTAACCAATAATGGTACAATTGACTTTAGTAATTCAGGCCAATTTAGCTCATCAAGCAACGGTGCTGCTAATGTTACATTTGTTGGAGCAACCGACAATAATTTTGTGTGTAATGGAATTACGGACCTGTATACCCTTACTGTTGATAAAGGATTAAGCTCTACAAATATTCTGTCTGTTACTTCCAATAATGTTGCTAACCTGAATTTCTATTCGAATGGTCAGCTCATTATGATTCAAAATGGAACACTGCGACTGGGGGCGAATATTAACATCCCGCGTTTATCAGGAGGGGGAAATTATAACCTCGGTGATGTTATACCCAGACCAATGTTATGGATTGACGGCGCTGACGTGAATACTAATGGATCTGCATTGGTAGTTTATGGAAAATTCCGAATTACCGCTGGAAGCTTCACAGTGCCATCAGGCGAGGGTTCGGTAATTCGCGAAGAAGGCCAATACATAATTGAGGGTGGGACGTTTACTACTCCTAAATTCAGACCCTCGAACACTGCAACAACACATAGAGGCTCTTTCATCATGTCTGGAGGAACTTTTAATGCACAGGGTACTTCTTCAAATGCGGCATATGCACGCTTTTCACATCCCTATCCTGAACAGGTGTTCATAATGTCGGGTGGAACAATAAACGTTAGTAATGGCGGCACGAATTCTCCCGGAGGTATCCACATAGGTTGTAGCCCATCGAATTACAGCGTTACCGGCGGAACGTTTAACGCAATTATCTCCGATAATAACCCATTTAATATTGCCTCCACTGCGCCCTTCTGGAACCTGAATATCAGCAAGACCGGAGGATTGGCAACAACGGTGAGACTATTAGGTATTGGTAGCGTAACGGGTACAATTCAGGACGCTCAACCTCTAGCGGTGTTGAACGACTTTACCATCGAAGGTGCGAACAATCCGGTTTTTAATGCAAATGGATCAGACGTCTTTCTCGGAAGAAACTTCACCATTAATAACGGAGGTACGTATACGCCAACTACGAACACAACAACCTTTAACGGAACCGGTGAACAGAACTTTGTGAACAATGGAACCATCACTACGGGACTAAACAACCTCACCGTTAATAAACCCTCGGGAGCCGTTGTTTTGAGTGGCTCTGCAGCTAGTTTCACCGTTACTCAATTATTAACATTAAGTAGTGGAATCTTAAATGATGGTGGAAAGATAATTCAGGTGGCTGGTAACATTCACAATGAAGCAACTCACACCGGCACCGGAAGTATTACCTTAAACGGTACATCCACCCAAACGCTTTCAGGTAATGGTAGTGGAATATATGGAAACCTGATCTTGAATAACAATTCCGTTCCGGGTGCACGAACAACATCGGATATGACCGTAAGTGGTGTACTAACATTAGCTGGTACCGGAAACAGTTTATTTGACATTGATCAAAACAGACTTTCATTATCGTCGAACTCGGCGACAGCACTCACTACAACGGGTAATCCCTTTAGTAGTACAAAGATGATCAGAACGCTCGGCCTGCAGTCCGATGGTGGTATTCGCAAATCATTCGGTAATCTCTCACCGTTTATCTATGCTTTTGGCGCCGGAACCAGCTATACTCCGGCAACAATCCAACTTACCGCAGCACCTACAACTTATGGTACAATTACGGCACGTCCTGTTGAAACCAGGCACCCGTTTGTGGTTACAGGAAATACGAATAATCTTAACTGGTATTGGAAAGTCGGGAGCAACGGCTTTACCGGCCTTGGCGCAACGGCTGTGACACACGCCTATCAATATGTTGAAAGCAGTGTATCTCCAGCCGGAGATGATGTAAATTATATTCCTGCACGGTATAGCCCTACTGCATGGACGGTCATCAGCGACCTGACACAAGTCAATGAAACATCTAATATTATATCTTTTTCCAATGTTGGATATATCGATGGCGAATTTACAGCGGGCGTACCGGCTGCATTCGGATTGGTACGAGTATTCTATAGTAAACGAAGTGGAAACTGGACCAACGTTTCACCGGGAACTACACCGTGGTCGCTTGAAAGTCACACCGGTGCGGATGCAGCATCATTCCCTGTGGTTGGTGACAATGTATACATTGGCGATGGGACTTCGAATAACCATACTATCACGATTACAGACAACAATCAAGCTTCCGGCGGACTTGAAATCAATGTAGGAAGTGTTTTGGATGTCGGTGTATCAACAGGTCATAACTTCGGTACGTTTGAAAATTCTCAGATTACGGGAAGTGGCGTATTGAGAGTATCTTCCTCCACTGCGACGGCAGAGTTCCCTGCCGGTGACTTTGGTAATTTTATCCGGACCAATGGTGGTACCGTTGAATACTATACTACCGGAGCACAGGATTTTACGATTCCATTAAACAGTAGCGCTCCTACAACACTACCTTTAATTTCTTATCGACATTTAACGCTTACTCCAGGCACCGGACGATTTATACAAATGCCCAATCAGGATATTCGCCTGTATGGCAATATGGCTGTACAGGGAACTACTGCAACCAGCATCGTACGCTTAAACTCTGGTGCATCAAGATCTCTAAACATCGATGGAAATCTGCTCGTTGCCAGTGGAAATCTGCACTTCCAAAATGGCACGGCGCAAAACCTGGAGATTGTTGGAAACATTACTGTAAATACAGGTGCTATTTTTGATATTCTAGGTAGTGGTACTGCCGTCGTAAATACACTGACCACGCAAGGTAATCTGATCAACAACGGTGTGTTTGACATGGCTAACGGTACCCGTATATGCAATACCTCTTTTGAAGGAGCAGCAAACAGATCGATAACAGGTACTGGTGCAACTACCGAGTTTAACACACTGACGGTTTCAAAGGGAACGTCACAAGCGTCGATCTTAAACGTTAATGCAAGTGCTTTCTCGCTTTCAAGCGCTACTAATCCTCTTGTGTTGACTAATGGAACATTCCGCTTGTCGAGTGCACAGACGGTGACATTTGCAAATGGTTCTGACTTCAACATACCTACCACTGCGCGATTATCAGCCAATGGTGGTACACTTCAATTGACTGGTGGAAATGGTGTTGATCTATTGCTATCTGGAACTTTGGAAGTGCTGAACGGAACAATCAATATTGGAACCACCGCCAATGACAACTCAATAGAGTATGCCGCGACGGGCCAGCCAACGCTAACGGTATCCGGTGGCTCTCTGAATGTGAGGTCACAAGTGAGACGATCTTTCGCCAGCACACAAGGGGCTCTGACGTACAATCAGTCTGGTACGGGTACAGTATCAGTTGGTATTTCCAGTGTATCGACTCCTTCAAGGGGTGTCTTTGAAATATTAAATGCAGGTAGCTCCTTTAATATGTCCGGTGGTACTTTAAGCATAGCGCGGGAATTATCCACTTCTACTATCTCCGAATTATACCTGCAGCCGACTTCCAACACCGTTACCGGCGGGACAATTGAAATCGGTACGGGTCAAACGTCTCAGACAATTGACATAAATTCAACTATTCCGGTTTTTAATGTGACGGTTGCCGGCACCACGAATACAGCCAGACTTGAGTTTACCGGACTTACTTTGCGCGGATCACTCACAATACAGGGTAGTAATGTTTTTAATGCAAACAGCTTTAACGTTAATGTTGCCGGAAATTTCACCAATCTGAATCCAAACAACGGTACTGTTATAACCGCAGGTGGATATCGTGCCGGTGCAGTAAGTCAGACAACTACGCTAAACGGAACAACAGGAAACCAAAGCATTGTTGGTGATCTGGGTAACCTCACCAACTTTGGGAACCTGGTTATCAATAATACTTTTGCTGGTGGAACCGTCACCCTGCAACCCAATACGAATCTAAGGGTACATGGTACGCTTACTCTATCGAACGGAACAGTAGCGGTTGGAGCCAATACCATTTCCGCCCTCAATACCGTTTCAAATTCCACAACACAAACCAATACAACCGGAAGTATTACCCTTTTGGGAACATCAAACCAGCTGATTACAGGTAACGGAAATGGGCGCTTTGGAAATCTGGTTCTTAATAATACATCAGGTGCCAGATTTGGTGCAAATCAGGAAATTACCGGCACGCTTACCTTCACAAATGGTGTACTTAACATTGGAGCATTCCGGTTGAACTTATCGAACACCAGCCTTGGGACCATCGTAGGTGCTACTCCCACGCGCTATATAATTACCTCGGGAAATCTATCAGATGCAGGTGTCACTAAAGCTTTTGCCGCTAATGAAACAAATGGTAATTTCATTTATCCAATTGGTGTCGGTGGTAAATACACACCTGCAAATTATACCCTTTCAACGGGTGCGATAGGCGGAACTATTACAATCAGACCGGTTAACAGCAAACACCCAAGTGCAACAGGTTCAGGAACAGCATTTATTAATTACTATTGGAGTGTAAACAATTCAGTAATCGTCCTTAATTCTTTGACACATACCTATACGTATGTAGCTGCAGATCAAGAAGGAATCGTAGCAGACTACAGAGACGCACGCTTTCAAGGTGGTGCATGGAACATTGGAATTATTGCTGGTAATCCGAATATAACAACCCGTGTCATTACTTTTACCAACACTGACGTTCAAGGTGACTATACATGCGGAGAACCAACTGCATTTGTTAACCCTACAACATACACAAGTATTGCTTCAGGATCGTGGGAATCGGATGTGTCGGTATGGGATATTGATCCTCCCGGAACAAACCTCGGCCCTCCGGCTGGTTCCTTTGTTATTATCAGCCCAGGCCATACTGTCACCGTAACCGGAAATGCAAAACGCCTCGCGACACTGGGTATCCGTGGACGACTTCATCTCGGTACGACTAGTGGTCACGACTTTGGTACGGTATCTACAAGCGGTGCGGGCGCCAGGACTTTACAGATTCAGTCTTCGGTATTCCCTACAGGGAATTTCACCAACTTTAACGCCGCAAATGGCGGGACAGTAGAATACAATGGCGCAGTAACGGTTCCCACTCAAAGTACCTATAACAACCTAACCTTTACAGGTGCGGGTTTGAAAACGCTACCGAATGCTGACCTAACGATCAACGGAAATTTTTCGATATTAGGAGGAACGGTAACAAACGCCACGAATAATCGCACCATAATATTGGTCAATAATACAGGTGATTTTACAAACAACGGTGGGTTTACGTTAGGTACCGGTGTGTTGGTGGTTGGAAGAGATCTCATTAACACTGGTGCCGGCGCAACGTTTACTGGTGGCGATGGCACATTCGGATTACAAGTAGCCAGAAATCTGGTTAATAGTGCTGGTGCAACTTTCATTGCCGGAACCGATAACATTGAAGTTCAGGCAGCATTGAATAACAGTGCAACCTTTACTGCAAACTCGGGAGATATCCTTGTTGGTGGAAATTTCAATAACACTGGTGGTTCCTTCACGGGAAGTTCAGGTATTGTAGCCGTTGACGGATCATTAACTAACAATGCTACTTATTCTGCCGGTACAGGCGCAACCACAGTTCTTGGATCATATATCAACAGCGGCGCTTCCGCAATTCACAATGCTAATCTGAATGCTCTTACCGTGGCTGGAAACGTTACACTTGAGAATGGTTCAACCTTTAATGCAAATTCGGGAACCCTTTCGGTTGGTGGAGACTGGAACAACAGCAGTACCTTTAACCGAGGATCAAGTACGGTTTCCTTTAATAGTGCTACCGCACAGACTTTAACCGGCTCAACTAATTTCCACAATCTTGTTCATACAAATGGTGGATCACTTACCTTGAATAACAATCTTTCGGTAGCCAACACATTGACCTTGACGAGTGGAAATATTATCACCGGCACCAACACGGTGAGCCTTACTAATTCAACAGCTCAACCTATAACCGGTTTTAGTGCATCCAGTTTTATCGACGGAAGATTAGCAACCTCATTTCCGGATGCAGCGGGAACCAGTAGAATTTTTCCAGTTGGAAAAGGTAGTGTATACAGGCCAGTAACCATTCAACAAACCGGTGCCTCTACCTCTCCCGTGGTTCGCGTTGAGATGATCAACACTCAGCCATCTGGTACCTATCCGATTGAAGTCGGCGTGCTGTCAGAGGCACGATATTATGCAATCGACCTGATCTCGGGTACTATCAATTCGCCGACGGTGGAACTTAATTTCAATACAAACGGCAGCGTTGATGAAAACGTCTTAACACCCGGAAATGCCAGAGTATTACGCTCCACCGCTCCAACAGGTCCATGGACCAACGAGGGCGGATCAGGAGTTATTACCGTTGATCCTGCGGGTTATGCAACATCAGGAATTACTTCCATAAATAACCCAACTTACTTTACTTTAGGGTATCAAAACGTACCTCAACCCATTACGCTGAAGTCATTCGACGCAGTGTTGGTCAATGGTGTTGTACAACTCAAATGGACAACGTCATCCGAAAAGGATAATGATTACTTCACGATTGAACGAAGTGGAAGCGAGTTGCAATTTGATTCCATCAGCTTTGTAGAAGGAGCCGGAACCAGCAATGTAGAAAAACACTACAGAGAGACTGACGATAATCCGTTATCAGGTGTATCGTACTATCGACTCAAACAAACCGACTACGATCTTAAAACCAGTTATTCGAAAGTAATCCGAATCGTAAATTCGCATATAGGAAATAAAGTACTATCGCTTTACCCGAATCCTGCAAGTCTCTCAGATCCTGTTTTTTTTAAACTCGATAACAATCCTGATAAGGAGTCCTATGTAGTAATCACGAATGTAACGGGGCGTGTGTTCTATGCAGGCATGGTTGATTTATCTTCTAAAATCGACATCAATGAATTGAATTTGAACTTCAGCCTTGAGCAGGGCGTATACTTTGTAACGGTTTCATCGGGAAGTTTCCGCACGACAAAAAAGGTAATCATACAATAACCCGTATTTTCAAAAAAGGGTAAGCGCGGAAAGTTCTCCGTTGTTTACCCTTTTTTTGAAGCGCACCCCACTTCATTGTCGATTCAATCTGTTAACGTAGATTTTCTATAATCATAGTGACTTTCTCAAGCGCCGAATCATCTTCGTATGAATCACTCACAGTGAACTCATACTTTTCCATGAAATGGTGGAGAAACAAGATGGTAGCGTTTTTAATGAGCTTTACTTCGGTTTCATATTTCAGAATGCCATATGACTTACTCGGGCCATCAAGATAAATTGCTTTATGTTGGCTGAGGGATCGCCTCCAGTTTTCGTGCGGGACATGAATTTTTTCCGGCACTTCCACAGCATTAGTATTCATCAACACACTTTTTACGTTAAACACACAGCCTTTTTTTATAAACGGTGGTATCTCCTTTAGAGAACCTGTGCCAGATTCTCGGTTCACAACTGGAACCTCTTCCGAATAGCTGTCTAAAAACTCGACCCCAACAACGAGATTCGATTTTTCAATTACTTCCGTAAGGGACAAAATTTCATATTTAATTCTACTCATGGCTTGAGGTATGTTGGGACGAAAGACTAATCAATATAGCAATCTTATCAACGATTTATTATTTAACTTAGTTGATCGCTTAAATTAGGAAAACCTGATACGGGAAATTATTTCCAAATCAATGTCGAATATAACGAAGCTATTTGTTACCACTAATTTGACAACCAAAATGTAATAAAAAGGATCATTAATGTAGGATAGAAGGATACGCCTTGTATATTTAGTAATATTGACTGGAACTCGTTGGTTGTAAAACTCCGAAACATTACACTCGGTTTTTTTAAAAAAATCAACATACGTCAACATTCAAATACCACGATGAAATTACAACCCACATTTCTTATAGCCTTATGTTTCATTGCGGGAACAACAATCCCTTCTGTTACTCGCGCTACTTCGTCGATACAGTTAGCAAACCCTTTTTCTGATTCTGTAAAACTGCAAAATCCGATGTCGGTAAAATACCTCGCCGCAAACTTGCGAACATCGGGACCTAGACTTGTACTTACCTCCGACACTGAAAAAAATCTAAAGAACAAAATTAAAAACGATGACGTCGTTAAAAATTATTATGCTGCCGTAAAACATAATGCCAGACAAATCCTTCAAGCGCCACGCTTAACCCGAAAAATGGAAGGCCGCAGATTATTGGATGTATCCCGGGAAATGTTGTATCGCATGACAATACTTTCTATGGTCTACCGCATTGACAAGGAAACCGTTGTGTTGAAACGTATTGATGATGAATTACGGGCCGTTTGCAGTTTTTCGGACTGGAATCCCTCGCATTACCTTGATGTCGCCGAAATGTCACTGGCCGTGGCCATTGCTGTGGATTGGGCAGGAAATGCATTACCAAAATCAACGGTTGATCTGGCGAAAACTGCATTGATCGAGAAAGGTATTAAACCGAGCTATTCACCAGATGGAAAAAATTCAGGATGGGTAAACGGTACGAACAATTGGAATCAGGTGTGTAACGGAGGAATGATCGCTGCCTCAATAGTGATTGCCGATAAAGACGCGGAACTCGCAGCCAAAACAATCAGTCGTGCATTGAATGGAATACCCAACGCATTAAAACAGTATGGTCCGGATGGAGTCTATCCGGAAGGTGCAACCTATTGGAGTTATGGAACGAGTTTTTCAGTTATTACTTCGTCAATGCTCACGAGTGCGTTCGGAACTGACTTTGGTCTTGCAGCCTATCCCGCTTTTCTACAAAGCGCTGACTTCAGGATGCTAAGTGTTGCTTCGTCCGGGCTGTTCTATAATTTTGCTGACTGCGGTGATTCAGCTGGAAAAACAGGAGATGTCACACTCGCATGGTTTGCTCAAAAAACCGGGAACCCATTATATCTTGAACGCGAAAAGTTCTTGAAATCACCGGATACGATGGGAAAACTTCCCCGGCTGGCAGGTGCCGGATTAATCTGGTTATCTGAATTTAATCTGAAAGATGAAACAAAATTACCGACCGCCTGGAAAGGTGAAGGTGAAAACCCCATCGTTATATTCAAGGGTGAACCCGAAGATCCGCGACAATATTATTTTGGAGGTAAAGGTGGACGGGCTACAGTCAGTCATGGAAACATGGATGCTGGTTCTTTTATATTTGAGCTCGATGGCATTCGTTGGGTGGTTGATCCTGGAAACCAGAACTATCATGAAATTGAAAAAACAGGGTTTAACCTTTGGTCTAATTGTCAGGACTGCCAGCGTTGGGATTTACTTACAAAGAATAATTTTGGACACAGTACCCTCACCGTTAACAATGCGCTGCATGTTAATACTGGGTTCGCTTCGATCGCTGACTTCAGAGGAGGTGAGCAGCCTGAAGTTACCTTCGATATGTCAGAAGTTTTCGGTGGGTTGCTACAGCGTGTAACGCGGCGATTTTTAAAAGAAGACAACGAATCCATTTTAATCGAAGATAAATTTCACATTACCGATTCAACCCAACATATTACGTGGCAACTTATTACTACCGCCGAGGTGCAGATGATAAAGGGTGGGGCAGTTTTAACCCAGGATAGCAAGCAGTTAAAATTAGAGAACCTGTCGCATCCTGACCTTGATATTTCGATCATCTCGCTGGATCCTCCACCATTAGCCCTCGACAGAAAGATCGAAGGGCTGAAACGACTCGAAATTAGGATGCCGGTTTACCTGTTTCCTGAAAAAGAAGGATTAGTAACGGTACGGTTATCTGCTGAAAAATAAACACTACTCTTCCTTGACAGTCTTTTTATTTGGGATAAACGGATCGAAAAAAAAGTAGTCTCCAAGATTCAAAAATATACACTATGAAAATGAGATTAGCGGTATTGGTTATTTTGAGCTTTCTCTGCTTTCAATTACCAGCGCAACAAAACTTATTAAGTGGCAAATTTACCGCCGATGAATGGAAGAATATTTTAGTTCCTCAGGCCGAATGGATTCCTTTTCCAAAACCTGATAACCGGGCAGCGTGGGCAGCAGCCGACCCTAAGATGCTAGCCTCCATCCTGAATCAGGCCGAAGCGTATTTGAATTATGACTGGCCTAATATACCTGCCACCACCTCCCTTCTTTTCGAAAGAACCGGTGACAGGAATGAATACCAAGCCTTAAGCTTTAAGAAACGGGGCGTACTGGGAATATTACTGTTAGCCGAGGTAAGCGAGAATAAAGGGAGGTTTCTGGATGCAATCATTAATGGTGTATGGTCTATTTGTGAAGAATCCTTTTGGGGCGTACCTGCGCACTTGCCCAGGTCGAAAGACTATGCCGGGTTAATGGATGTATCTGATCCCTTTGTAGATTTATTTGCCGCCGAAACGGGCACATACCTCGCCTGGGTAGATTATTTTCTGGGAGATAAGTTGGATGCAGTTTCACCGCAGATAAGGAAAAGGATCTACTATGAAACGAACAATCGGCTTTTAAGGCCTTTAATGACCACACCTCATGGCTGGATGGTTAAGAATAAAAATGGCAGAGCACCGAACAATTGGAATCCGTGGATCTGTTCGAATTGGCTTAATACAGCTTTACTTTTGGAAAAAAATGATCAGCAACGCGCCAACATAGTTGTAAAAATCACAAAGGTGTTGGATGAATTTCTTAATCCCTACCCGCAGGATGGTGGCTGTGATGAAGGCCCCAGCTATTGGGGAGCTGCTGCCGCTTCTTTATACGACAACATATCAATGCTGAATCATGCAACCAATAATTCGTTCCAATATGCATATGATGACGAGAAAATAAAGAACATGGGTAAGTTCATTTATCGTGCGCAGATAAGTGATCTATACTTTTTGAATTTTGCCGATGCGGATCCACAGCCCAAAATGTCAGCCACTATGATATACCGTTATGGAAAAGATATTAAAGATCCCGCAATGATGAGGTTTGGGGCTTACTACCATAAGCAAGAAGATATTCTGTCAGGGACATTTCATTATTTCAGAAAATTGTATGCGCTATTCATTCAGAACGAACTGCAAAAGGCGGAAAAAGCGCTGCCTCTACCAAAAGATGTATGGCTCCCGGATTTGCAGGTCATGGTCGCTCGTGATCACGAAGGCACAACCAATGGATTTTATGTGGCCGCAAAAGGAGGCCACAATGATGAAAGTCACAACCATAACGATATTGGAAATTATGTTGTCTATTTTGATGGACAGCCCCTTCTCATCGATGTCGGAAGAGGCACTTACACCCGTAAAACATTTAGCGATAAACGATATGACATCTGGTATAACTGTTCGGACTATCACAACACGCCTACTGTGAACGGAAAAACACAATTACCCGGAAAGCAGTTTAAAGCAAGTGATGTCTTTTATAAATCAGCAAAGTCGTATACACAATTCAGCCTCGATATTGGAAAAGCATATCCCGATGAAGCGGCAATCAATTCATGGGAAAGAACGATACGCTTGAATCGAAACAAAAATGTTAGAATAGAAGATGTCATCAACCTGAAGCAAACGACCGAGCTGATACAGCACATGATGACCTGTTATTCTTCCGAAGTTGCGAAGCCAGGAGAAGTGCTCATTCACTACATCGACTCAGCAGAAAGACCACGAGACTTCGTCATTACTTATGATCCAAAACAAATGGAAGCCACCGTAGAAAAGATACCGTTGACAGCAATGGAAGATCAAGGTATAATTCAGAAGTGGGGAGATCGGATTTACAGAATTAATTTTAAAGTCGTCTCGCCCAAGACAATTGACAAATTCAATTTTGAAATTGCTTCGAAGTAGAAAAGAAGAACAAAGCCTTACGAAAACGAACACGATGTTACTTAAAGAGGCTCTTAGTTAATCCGGAAAAATTATCGTTGTTGTAAGTTTATTCTAGCTCTTCAAATACTTTCCTGGCTCCGCTTTTTTCATCAAGATAAGCCACTACATGCTCCACGTATGGACCCTTTAATTTGATGGCTTCATCAATAACATCTCCGGAAAACCATGGAAACTTTTTATGCAAATAGCCGACATTAAATTCATCAGCTTCAACGTTTTGCTGATTTTGATATTCGGGGAAATTCTTTTCTGTTTTCATTGCTCAGCTATTTATTTAGAATCACATTTAATAAACGTTCTTTGTAAAGATTAATTGATGTTTCAACTAGTAATGTAAATTTATTGGCTTTTGATTATATTACGCTTACCTGAGGTTTACTAAATTGTAGTGAAAGCCCTCCAATATTTACAAATTAACAACTGACATTATTGCCGAGTAGCTGCAATTGCGTCAGTCATTAATGTGGAAACGTGTAATAAAAGAAAAATCAGCTAAGAAAAAGGAAATTCAACATTTGATTCGCCGTTCGTAATGTAAAATTAGAATGAATAGCATTGGTGTCTTAAATGAATGCTATACACGCGGTACCTGCCATTCGTTATGGTATGTTGCCTTGACCAGTTTGTTCGCTTCAACATTATCCCTAAACAAACCTTTTGATGCATCCCAATATAATTTTCTGCCGGTTTTATACGCGATATTTCCCATTTGCGCATTGATGGCCGCCACACTCCCAGATGCAATCGGTGTATTAAGAATAGATGGATCATTTTTTTTAATAGCATCTACAAAGTTTTGCGTTGCTAAATCCAGATGGCTGGGACCAGCACCGACTTTAAACGCCTCGATGGGTTCCATTTTATTGGCTCCCCACTTGCTATACCCTTGTGCTTCTCTTTCTACCACAATCTCATATCCATCGCGATTCACAATAAGGGTACCGTTGTTTCCAATGAATGCAATCCCTTCACGACGTCCATAAGGGCCACCATCAATGCCTGTAGCATGTTCCCAAAGCATATTGAACCCTTCATACTGAAACACAGTCTGTAATGTATCCGGCGTTTCTGATGCATCATCAGGGTAAGCAAGCTTTCCCCCTGTTGCCATAACCGAAACAGGTGCCTTGACATTCATGGCATACAGTGCGATATCAATTTCATGCACACCCCAGTCTGTCATCAATCCGCCAGCGTAATCCCAAAACCAACGGAAATTAAAATGAAACCTGTTTGGATTAAAGGGTCTCATGGGAGCCGGTCCAAGCCAGAATTTGTAATCCACACCCTTTGGTGCTGTAGTGTCCGGCACAACCGGAACAGGATTCATCCATCCCTGATACGCCCAAACTTTTACCAGGCGAATATTACCAAGTACTCCTGACCTTACAATCTCAATCGCCTTTTTATAGTGCGGACCGCTACGCTGCCATTGACCAGCCTGGACAATCTTACCTGTTTTCTCTGCTGCCTTCACCATCAGGTTACATTCTTCAATTGTATTGGCTACCGGCTTTTCTACATAGACGTGCTTGCCTGCCTGTACTGCATCGATCATCATTTTGCAGTGCCAATGATCAGGCGTACCAATCACCACGGCATCAATGTCGTTACGGTTTAATAACTCCCGATAATCGCCGTAGACTTTGGGTTTATTACTTCTCAACTTGGCATAATCTGCTAATCGACTTTCTATCACATTGGTATCCACATCACAGATCGCTACCACGTCAACGTCATTCATCTTAAGTAGGGAGATAGTGTCAGACCATCCCATACCCTTACACCCGATCACACCAATTTGTAGTTTATCATTTGGAGAAATCCTAGTGGGCCGGTATGCTGCTTTCAGGAAAGCAGGTGCCATAAAAATACCTCCAGCCATAAGTGCTGAAGCATTTTTTGTAAAGTCTCTTCGTTTCATAATAGTTGGTTGTAGTTGTCAATAGCAAGCTCCGTATAGATACTCAATTTAACCAATAGTAAACTGGTTTTTCAAACGTAAGTTTCAATTTTTAATTGAGTGGAGGAATGATGTCGACGATTCATTTGGTAGTTGTCCAATCCGTTAAGACAGTTTAGCTCTCCGCCGCAATCTTCAGCCCCTTTGGAAAAAGTGATGAGCTTGTGCACATTAGACATTTGCTATTCACTCAAAGGATTTTCAATCAATATCTGCTACTTTTTTTCGTGCACCTTCTTTTCTCAACAATTAAGTTTAGCCGAAACTTGGTATTATTTTGATTAATTTTGTTCTGTGAAGCAAAGAATCTCAAACACATAATTAATGTTCAGCGCATACCAGGTTACAACTCTATCAATATAAAAAATGGCTACAGACAATTAGAAATACGTTCACAAAGAGAAGTCAAGAAATATGAAGACGATTAAAAAAGAATTTGATGCTGTGAATTTTATGAGACAGCGACGTGACAACTTGAGTGACAAGTTGTCAAAGATGACTAAAGCTGAAGTTATTGAATACTTCAAAAGGCGGAGATCTGAAATGACGGTGAAACCAAGTGCATAGGTGCAAGGGACACAGCTCCCACCGAAAATGTACAAATGATAGCAATTCGTTTTAGTACTCCGTTAAAACTTTGCGTTTGCAACAGCGGACAGTGATTGCATCGGATTTGGCACGCTCTCATAGCTATTGGGACCATTCACCTTTCCAAGGCAACCTACTACTCCTTATTTAAAATCTCCAACGCTTTATCGAATAACGGGTCGCTTCCGTTCATGACGTCCTGAAGGCTTTTATCAACATAAAAGTCGGGCACAAATTTATCACCCTTTGTTTTGTCGGGCCTTATGAGATACTGACTTGATATCGAAACATCAATTTTTGAATTCGGTAGCCGAAAAGGTGTCCAGGTAGTCGGTCCCGTTGGATTGTTCGCTAACTCTGTCCCAATTACTGTGGCTATTTTATTGTCTTGTAATAATGATGCAAATAAAGCGCCGGCGCTATGGGTGGAAAAATCAGCTATTACCACAAGCTTTCCCTTGTAAATCGGTCTGTTCTTTGGAATGTAATATGGTGATTTTGGATCTGTTATTTTATCAAAAAGACTTCCATTACCGTTAGCACAGCCAGCGTAAAACATTGTGTCTCTTTTCGGATGCATACCATTCGCATTAAAATATTTCTCGATACCTTCGTTGTAATCATCTTTAAAATAGTGTCTGTAAAAATCACCATTCTGAATATAAACTTCGAAATCCTTTAAATCATCCCGATTTGTCAAATAGTATAAAAGTTGTAAGCCGATTGTTTCACTTCCTCCATTGTTATTTCTTAAGTCCAGTATCATTTTATCGATTCCTTTTTCATTAGATTCAGAAATCATTTGAGATACATATGCACTGAATACTGGTCTTTCAGGATCAAAATACTTTTTTAGTCTTTTGGATGGTTTTTTCTTACTTGTTTGAATATTAACATATGCGTTAGCTAATGGACGTAACCAAGGTTTTACGTACGACTTAATTCCTTCCTTTATTTCAATTTTATCGTAACACTCGTGAAATTGAAAATAGGTAACGCCAATAGAATCAATTATCTGATAGTCGTAAATGCGGTCTTTAGGTTTGGTGATTTCATGTTGCTTAAAGTCCTTCTCTGATAAATGCCATTTCAAATCACCAGACGTTACCTTTGGAATGGTTAAGACTTTTTCATTGTCAAAGTGGAGTTTTATAGTATCAATTTTTTTCGACGCTATAAACTCATGAAACGTTGGGCGGTACCACCAGCTTGAAATTTCCTTTCTTTTTGTGGTGTTGCTTTCTGCAGACACAAATTTGTATAATTGCTCCTCATACTCATTTATTGAAACGTTGTTAAAAGCAGAAATCTTTTGTCCAATAAAATCGTGATCAATGTTACTTACAGCGTTCATCAAATACCACGATGAATCTCTGTTGTAGGGTATGAACGGGTAAATTCCCGTGATTGAAATTCCTTTCAGGCTAATCCATGTATGCTGATTGTCAAAATGGGAAAGGTAATTTTTTAAAAGCAACCTGAACTCTAAATCAGATAGCCCATTGCGTTCTAATTTTTTAAATATTCCCTTTTCAACTTCCCGTCTTTTATCTTCAGGAAAATATCTGTCAGCCAGCGGAAAGTACTTCTCACAAATCACTTTCAGATAAAGAAAATCTTGCTGAAACTTGTTAAGGGACTTATACACGCTTGTTTTAGTGACAGGGTCTTTAAAGTCTTTTGTCCCTGCATTTTGAAGTACTACTCCACACGATGAACATAGAAAAATAAGTCCTGCTATTAGTAGTCTTCTATTGTTCATTTTTCCTTTATTTGTTTTCGCTAACGGCTAGCATTTAAAACCGAACATAACGAGTTCGTGGCATTCATTCGCATGAAAGTAAGGTAAAACTGATCAAGCAAAGAGTAAAAAATAGTCCCGCATATATTCTTACCACTAACAACGATGCATAAGTCTCTCCGTCCACCCTTAGTGAAATTTAAACTAGAGAAAAGGCAAAACCTAATAGGCAAACTAATACCAAATATCTTCTAGTAATCTCTGTCATCATCCTCCACTATCGCATAGTGATAATTATCCACCCACTCTCCTCTTACTGGAAGTATTTTCTTATGCAGACCTTCCCTGTTCATTCCAATTTTTTCCAATACTTTTATTGATCTTAAGTTTTCGGTTGCTACACCAGCTTCGACTCTATGCAAATGAAATTTGTCAAAACCTGTTTTAACTAAAAGCTTAGCCACTTCTGTAGCGTAGCCTTTTCCCCACTGATCAGGTAATAGTTTATAAAAAATCTCGCCAGATTTAAATTTATCCAACGATAATGTCATTCCAGCTATACCGATAAATTTTTGGGAGACCATGAGTTCAATCTTCCAGAAATACAATTTCCTGGCTTCAGTGTTCTGAGCCTCTATATATGGTTTAAGAAGAACTTCTGTTTCCCTTATGTCAGTTGGGACGCCTATTGTATTGAATTCATCAACTTCCGGAAATGAATGCAAATTATGGATCACATCGACATCATTCCATGTTATTTCTCTAATGATCAACCTTTTTGATTTATAGGCCATCTCTATCTTTAGATTTTAGTATAGCCAATAGCACAGAAGAGCCATTCCCAACGTTGAGGCTAAAATTAGCGGTTAGTGAAATGTGGTTGGGACCTTGCGTGAAATTCAGACGTGGCATATGCATTTGTTGTTGAGTCGCGCTAACGGGGCCTTCTATTGGGATCTTGTCTTGAGTCAAAAAATGTCAAAAGGATAATCTGATCATTTTTTATGCGGTAGAATATACGAGTCTGTTTTGTGAGTTGAAATCCTCTTAATTTTTTTTCTTTGATTTCTACTGTTCCGATTTCCGGAAACTCATACAACAACTTTGTAAAGTCCTTCATTTTTGTTAAAAATGACTGTCTTGCAGTATCACCGAATCTGAGTTGGATGTAGTCCAGGATTTGACCAAATGTCTTTCGTACCTTTTTTGTCCAAACAATTCTCATTTAAGATCCTTCCAAACGTCGTTGTCATCAATGAGATTTGCATCATCTTCGGAATCTTCGTAGGCCTGAAGAATTTCTTTTTTCTGCTCATCTGTTAATTGCTTCCACATTTGTCCATCTTCTGAATTTTCATGCTTTTCCAGGAAACTATATATGGCACGGAGCAACTGTTCGTCTTGAATTCTGTCAACTATTTTATGTAAATTCGATTTTAACTCAATTGGTCCCATGGTTGTCTTGATTTTCTGTACAATTTAAGATTTTTTTGGAAAGGGCCGCATAGAAGGATATTTAAACAAGCCACAATGGCACCTACTTTTTTGTTGTAGCGCGTCTTTTCAAGCTTACACCAATTCAGATTTCACTTTATTATTAATTTCATAGTATGGCCAGTTGTCAATTCAAGAAATTTTAACTGAACGTTATATCAATTTTTTTGGTCTTGAATTCGCGCAAGTG
Organism: Chryseolinea sp.; assembly: GCA_041747735.1. GTDB lineage: Bacteria > Bacteroidota > Bacteroidia > Cytophagales > Cyclobacteriaceae > Chryseolinea. The sequence continues at coordinate 62,346 of JBGTEP010000045.1, read as the reverse complement.
TAAAGTGCTCTTAGTCAATCTAAACTTTTTTCTTAAACCTCACTCGAAAAATATACCGAACTCCCAGCCATATCAGCGGAGGCAGACCCGCGCTGAGTCCTATGGCAAACGCAGGGTGGTTTACTCCGGTTGCCCCTATAATAGCATAGACAAAACCAAGGGGAATCGATCCACACAAAAGCGCCGCGTGAAAGTAGCGCGCAGGCATCCGGACTAACCCCGCCATACAGGACACTACTTCGGGAAAGACGGGTAGCCATCGCGATAGTACAACTACCCATCCTCCGATATTTTCCGACATCTTTTTTCCTCGCGCGTAATCCTTGGCTCCGAGTAATCTAACCGCTGCTTTTTCGCCGAGCAAACGGCAAAGCCAGTAGCCTAAGGACCCTGCCAGGAAAGATCCGGTTGCACTAATCAATCCGCCGGTTACAGGTCCATAGAGGTAACCCAGGGCTGACATAATCAAAGTTGCCGGAAGTGGCAGTAGCAAATCTCCCATCAATAATATAATCGCCGCCACCCAAGCCCAGTAGCCATATTGATTTAACCATGCAATGGTTCCTTCTTGTGAGAATGTAGTCATCAACGAATCTCCCCAGATAAAAAAGGCTGTGAGTACCAGTCCCGCTAAAACGATAAAAATTAGTAAAAGCCGCATGGATAATCTGTTTACGAAATTCAAGTTACTGAAAGAATCAAAAGGGATCCGGAATCGCCAATAGAATTACATCAATATTTTTATTTAGATTTCTACGGAAATTATGACAACTCAATACTATTCGAAATGAGTAAGCCCACTCCCAAAACGATCGATCCGAAAGAAGTTCCACAGCGTGCTGCTGAAATTGTTAAAAAAATAAAATTCCCTATGCTGGCTACCATCGACGGTGAGCAACCTCGCGTACGCCCCGTGTCTCCAGTGCGGACGGATGGGTTTACGGTGTTTGTGGCGAATTTAAAAAGCTATGGAAAGACGGCAGAAATTGAGCTCAACCCAAACGTCGAACTATGTTACCTCGATGAAGATCATAACCAGGTACGCATCACCGGAAAAGCCGAGATTATAAAAGATCGCGAGGTACTGGGAGAAATATGGAATGCTAACCGTTTGCTGCAGCACTACCTTGGATCGATCGATAATCCCGAGTTAATTGTTTACAAAATTAATCCGGAAAGGGTGAGGTTTATGCTCGAGTGGGCTTTGCAATATCACGAAGTTCCAATCACATGAGACCAGAAGTCATGGATAAAACCATGACTTCTGTAAAGCATATTCAACTTAAACAACGGCTATTCTATATCAATGTCGAACGTAATATCCACATCCGTTTCGCCGGTATCAGCAGTGGAGGTCGCAGATTTTAAATCAGGCTGATGCTTCAGGATTACACGGAAGGTTCCGGATACCGGAGCTGAGGCGGTGGTCCAATCCGTGCTTAATCCAAGCGGAAGACCATCACCATCTTCATCATTATAGTTGACGGCATCTGCTCTGTTATCAACGTTACCATTACCGGAAGGACTATCGAATACATTATTCGTCCAGGCAAAAAAGAACATGTGTTCATCAGCCTCTTCTTCTACTTCTTCGGTGATGAAATATTCATCATCTGTAGGCTGAAGTAAACCATTTATTAATTCAATTGTCATGGTGTACCTAGTCTCTGTCGCCAGGTTTATCGGTCCATCTACTGTTAACTCCTGAACCCCTTCACCATCAGGATCAGTCGCCGTTGCCTCCACCGTTGTTCCGCCACCAATCGGGGTAAAGGTAAGCGTAACCTTTGTGATAAGTTCCGGGACATTTTCTTTCTCAGGATCATCATCATCACAGCCAGCCATAAATACAAGGGATCCCATTGCCAGTGTTGTGAATAAAACACGTAGAGTGTTGTTTTTGATGTTTAAAAAATTGTGCTTCATAGTTTTTTTTTATCATTTAGTTAAAATGTACATTTAATTGAAAAGAGAATATTTCTACCAAGATCATCGGCATAGTATCGAAACCGATTAGTGTATTCCCTGTAGCTTGTATTCAGAGTATTTTCTGATGCAAGACGAAAATCATAACGGACTTTCTCTGTATGCACCGATAATCCCACCGCGACATTCCAAAGCCAGTAGGCATCTGGTGCATCCATAAAATCAAAATTCGCACTGCTCCCCTGCAGTGGATCTGTATCCTGATCGGTTGCATCATTGAAGTCGCGCACCGTAATGGTTCGCGGTGCTCTTCCCTGGGTTGCCACCATTTTTATTTTCGACTCGACAAAAACGTTCTTCAAACCCATCAGTGACGGACGCTCATAACGAACAGCAGTTTCATAACGATTGGGTGGAATGAAGACGAGATAATCATTATTGCGTTCATCACTTGCCCGGAGTAATGATGCCTTTGGACTAACTTTCCAATTCGAATTTAAAGACCAGACCCCGGAGAGGTCAGCGCCAACAAACAGCGCATCCGTTTGAGTATACCGAAAGTATGGATACGTACCTCTGATGGTTGTCGTGATTCCTGAAGGTCGTAAATAGATATAATTAAAAATATAGTTGGCATAAACACTTGCTTCAAATTCAAATTTTCTCCAGGAACGCTGATAGGTACTGACCCATTTAACGGCTTGCTCATTTTTGAAAGCAACATTTTCGATATCCATCACTTCATTTGTGGAGTCATTGAGCAGCAGCCCGAATTCAATCGCCGCCGCACTTTGATGTGTACCGAGGCTGTAAAGTTCAGCCACATGTGGTGGTCTCCATGAACTACTCAGATTGAATGTTACAGATTCTTCATCATCGAGTCTGAATATTGCTCCCGCAGTAGCACTTGCGTTGTGAAAGCTAAGGTTAGACCTGTACAAAGCGTTCTTGAAATCATATCCGCTAACTGAATATCCTCGGTAATCATATCTCGCACCAAGATCAACTGTCAGGTTGTTGAAGAACAACTTCGTAATTCCAAAGATACCGGCAGAAGTGCTATTAAAATTCGGAATGAATGGTATACGCTGAGTTCCTGCAATATTATTGTTATCCTGAAACATACCAGTTAGTCCGATACACGTCGTTTGTTTCTCATCACGATTCGATTCCCATTCCATTTCCAGAGTATGAGTATTCAATTGGAGATCAATTGCTGGTATCTGCGAAAGGCCACCGATGCGAATATCAAACTCCTTCCTGTTATTATTTTGAAAACCATATTGTATTCGCCAATCACCTTTTTCGGTTTCAACGTGCCCGTTGATCTTTAGCAGATTATGACTTACCTCTTGTCTCGGTTCAGAAATTTTATAAGAAAAATCTCCGGTATACTCCGGGGGCTCACGTTCCATCGCATTCAACAGGTCGTCTAGATTACCGATAGATGTGCCCTTTAATATCCCCAATTTAGTTTGAAAATGACTGAAGAACACTTCAAACCCAACCTTTTCGTTGTGATACCCGGTGGCGGCAGAGAAATTCAACTCCTGTACCCCTGTATTCGTGAGCATATAATCCGGTGTGTGGAAATCGCCAGATCGTTTAACCGTTCCCTGCGCACGCCAGCCCCATCCATCGTGGTTTTTGATCCCACCTTCGAGTAATCCTGAAAATGCTCCAGACCTGCCGTTGCTTTGCAAAACTGAATTAAACGATCCACCTAAACCAGGCTGCTCAGGCAAAGGAGGCGGATTAATCACGATTACTCCCCCTAAAGCATCAGTACCATATTTGATTGCCGATGCATCTTTAATAACGATGATGTTTGACGCAACAAACGGATCGATCTCCGGCGCATGTTCCGCTCCCCACTGCTGACCTTCTTGTCTGATGCCATAGTTCAAAATCAAGATGCGCTGACTATGAACACCGTGAATAACGGGTTTAAAAATGCCCGGTCCTGCCTGAATAGTATTTACACCCGGAATTTCTTTCAACGATTCACCCAACGTTTTTCCAGCCGATTCTGCTAACTGTTTTTCATTCAGGGATGTAAAGTTTTGAGTATGCTCTGTATGCAATAGTTTATCCTGAATCACAACTTCGCTTAACTCCGTAACATCCGGTTCCATACGAATTTCCAGATCTGTATCTGATCCAACTGAAATGGTTACTTTGGATGTTTTATATCCGACGTACTGAACCAAAACCGTGTATCTCCCCGGACAGAGTTCATTGAATTGAAATTGTCCGTTATTGTCAGTAACCCTGCCAAGTTTTGCCGATCTGATTTCGATGAACGCTCCAACCAGTACCTCACTTGTTTCAGACAATACAACACCTGACAATCTCAAAGCACAACGTTCCTGTGCTGATGCAAGAGTATGCATGAACATAATAAATAACAGGACTATTTTTCCTTTTAGAAAAGTCACGTGATAGAGATACTACTGAATAAATAAGATATGAGGTGTACACCACCTTTAAAGATCACCATCGTGAATGGTGATTAAATACAGCATCAGGCTGACGGAGGAGCCCGGGAAGATGAGTAAGAGAATAAACCTTCTGAAGGTAATGGAATGTTGATATGATCAACATTCTCAATGACAATGGCAGTTACGATAGCAGGCAGGCATAAGAATAGCTGAACGTTGTGAGTTTGAGAATCACATAAAGAACATTTGTGAAGCTCACTAAAATGTTCAGTATGATCACAATCGCCAGCGCGCTCCTTATGATAAAGCTTTATATGACAAGGATCTTCTTCCTGATCGGCGGAATGAAGGTCAGCTTCGGCAACAGTATGATGACTTAAGAGATTATGGATTGAAGAAATCTGAAGCGACGCAAGGAAGTAAAGGCAAAGGAATACCATCAAAGAACAAGCTTTAAACAGCTTTGTCGACTTGATTAATATTTTTTTATTCCTGAGCATCACTTTTCAGAAGCAAAATTAACCAGATTTATTACTTAATGCAACGCTATTGCATTTATCTCAAAATATAGCGTATGAGCGGCTGTGGTTATACGAGGCTGGTTCCGGTTCTAATAAGCCAGAGTGGATTCAATCGTTTGCGATGCGTGTTATTTCTTCGGAAAATGCACCTGAACTTTGTCATGCATGGTATAAAGCCTGTATTGATCTCCGTCGTGTACTAAAATAGGGCTTGATTTGTTCTCACGAAGTATCGGGTTGCCCTGGTATTTAGTCCAATGAATTAAGTCTTCAGAAATAGCAACACAACTGGTCCACTCATGCCAATCCTCAGACGCTGTAGCATGATAGTAGGCATAGTATTTACCTTTATGTTTAATAATTTGGTTTACGGCAATACCATATTTGTCATACTCCTCCGGGCCGGGTTTGAAAACCGGCTCATCTTGTATGTTAGTCCATACTTTAAGGTCCTTGGATGTTGCCAGCCAAATACCCCGATCTCCCCTTTCATAAAAGAGATACCATAAACCATCCTCCAGCCATGCCGTTGGTGTGCCATAGGCTCCTTCACTCAAAAGCTCGCCATTAACATACCGGATATCCAATGGTCCTTGCGAAGTCCAGTGTATACGATCTTGAGATACCAGTAATTGAGCGATATCATTCTTACCCTCCGCGAACATGTAATAGATACTATCAGATTTTACGACCATCATATCCTCTACCCATCCGGAATCGTAAACGGGATTGTTGGCATATCTTGTCCAGGTTAATCCATCAACGGAAGTTGCATAGCCAAGGTGTAATGGTGTCTTTGATTCATCCCGAAATCCTGTATACCACATGTGATACAACCCCTCCTCCCGTATTATGTATCCCCTTTCCCGGATCGTATGATCCCAGGTATCAGATCCGGTACCTGTAAATACCGGGTTCATTTCGCCAGGCAAAAAATCAAGGATCTCGGTTGGATAACTAGTTGAGTCCAAAAGAGCATCAGCCTTTTCGACTGTAGAAGCAGGCTTTGAGCAACTACATAAAAACAGTAAGCTAACAAGTATCGGAGCGGCACTTTCCATTTTCAGCTGCGTTGGTGATAAGCATGAAGAGACATTTTATCACACAATATACATTAGAATTTTAGTGAGCCATTTGATCATCCACTTTGAGTATCTAGAAAGCGTCGGCGAAAAGCTTATACAAAAGGTAAAATGGTTTTGCCGGGAACAGCATGAATGCAAATCCTTATTGCTATGGATAAAAATGCACCGATATCACTTCATCCTTAATTTCAAACCCTGGTTTATTGATAAGGTTCTGTCATCGAATATACACATGTACCTTTTATCAGATATGTTTAATCATTTCTCTTATGGATATTTTAAATTTTTCAACCAATATTTTTCTGCCCTCTAAAAAAATAAGTTTCACCTCGGAATTAGTTACTCTGTCGACACAAGTTTTTTGAAATGAAGCTTTCAGCCAACCTTTGAGCCATTGGCAATAGTGGCTTTAATTCTGACAGTGTAGTAGGAAGGTCGTTGGTATTTTGTGAGGAGAGAAATTAAAATCCATTGCTGATTCCCACATGAGTCTTACAATCCGCTCGACTACTTTGTCTTGGACACTCTCATGGTTCAATCAATTTTCAATTTTTTAAGTAATTTTAAAACGATGAGGCGGATAAGCATTTTAATTCTGTTTGTGGTTTGCTTTAATGATTTGCTTGCTACAGAATACTATGTTGGCGGTACAGGTGCTTCGGACAACAATCCAGGTACTGCGGCGCAACCGTTTGCTACTATACAAAAGGCGGCTAGTGTAGCCGTGGCGGGAGACGTGGTCAACATCCGTTCTGGTACGTATCGGGAAACTGTAGTACCCACGAATTCGGGAACGGCAGGGAATCCGGTGGTGTACCAGGCAGAAAGTGGTGCCAACGTTATCATCAGTGGGTGTAATCCAGTTATTAGTGCATGGACCGTTCACAGCGGAAATATTTACAAAACCACCGTCACCCTTCCGGTTAACGGTTATGCAAACACAATTACAAGTAATACCACCATCCTTGCCAATCAGGTTTTTAAAGATAACGGAATGATGTTCGAAGCGAGATGGCCGGATGTATCTTCCATGGAAGACTTGTTTGATCGCAATAAGTTACGACCACTGTCAAGTATGGTGTCTTTCAATCCGTCCAGCTTAACCGACAATGGCTTACCACAAATACCTGGTGGACTTAACGGTGGAAAGATATGGATCAATGGCTGGTTTATCTCACAGACAAAAACTATTACCTCTCATTCCGGAAGTACAATTAATTACGAAGAAAGCATTAACGACGCAAAATTCAGAAAGTATTACTACGTGACAGGGAAGCTTGGATTGTTATCTATTGAGAAGGAGTGGCACTATGAGAACAATACGTTATACTTCTGGCAACCCGGTGGAGGTGCTCCGACCGGAGTAGAATATAAAGCCCGGAATTACGGATTTGACCTTAGCAACAAGTCTGGTATTACAATCAAAGATGTTCAGCTATTCGGATGTACAATCAATGGTAATACTAATAGTAACAATAACGTAGTGGATGGCATAAAAGCAAAATATATAAATCACACGGTTACCCAAGGATCACATTATTTCAATCCTCCTCAAACCGGAATAAAATTGATTGGAAGCAACAATATCATCAGAAACAGTGAAATACAATATGCATCAAGCCAGGGGATATGGCTGGGGAACAACTCCACCGCTACAAACAATCTGATTACTGATATCTCCTATGAGGGTAATTACGGATGTGCCATAAAACCGTGGTCAGAAACCGGAGGTCAGACCATTACCTATAATACAATAACAAAGACCGGAAGATCTGGTATTGACATTGGTAACGGAGGTAGCCATCGAAATATGGTTATCGGCTACAATGATATCAGCCGTTTTGGAATGCTTAACGTTGACCTCGGTGGAATTTATGGAGCTATACATACAGACTTGACAGGCACACGCATCCACCACAACTGGGTACATGATACAGGGGTGGCCAACCCAACTGTAGTGGATGGAATCCAAACGGGTATCTACCTGGATCAGGCCGCCGGTCCGATTACGATGGACCATAATGTGCTTTGGAATAACGGAGTTGCAGACTTTTATAACGAAATATCCAATCCCCACAGGAATTCTGGTGGGAGCAAGTTATTCAACAATACCTTTGCAACGACTACACGGCATTCCTATGTTACCTATGTTACTACGCCTCCCGACGTTCAAAAAAATAACATCTACCGAAAGGATATTGTAATCAACTGGGGTGCAGGTCTTGGCGATGTTACGAATGCATTGCTGCAAGGCGTAGACCCTCAATTTGTCGGTACAGGAGCAGGGGGTTTGGCCTATCGAATACGATCTACTTCCCCGGCTGTGAACAGAGGCGTTGCAATTCCCGGTATTACCGATGGAAGTGTAGGCGTACCCGATATCGGTGCCTACGAATATGGTGGTAACGATTGGGTTCCGGGCTATAAGCCTACGACGAGTGCAACAATCAATACTCCTCCTCTAGTTAACGTTACATCTCCATCAAACAATGCAACATTCACCGAGGGTACAAGTATTAACATTACCGCAAATGCATCAGATGCAAATGGAACAGTAACCCGGGTTGAGTTTTTTTATGGAACGATAAAAATTGGTGAAGATCTGACCAGTCCATACAGCTTCACCTGGACTAACCCACCGGTCGGTACACATGCGATTACAGCACGCGCTACTGATAATCAAAACAGCATGACAACTTCTGGTGTGGTCAATGTTACTGTAGGTGCAAATACGCCACCGACAGCATCCATAACCGCTCCGGCCAACGACGCCCAAATTCAAGAGGGAACCGCGATCAACATTACAGCAACAGCTGCCGATGCAAATGGAACGGTGACAAAGGTTGAATTCTTCAATGGTACGACGAAATTGGGAGAAGACCTTACTAATCCATATAGCTTTAGCTGGACCAACGCCCCCGCCGGAACACATAGCCTTACCGTGAAGGCAACGGACAATAATAATAGCGTTACAACTTCTTCAGTTGTCAGAATTACGGTAACCGCTAATACTTTCCCGGTAACTGCTATCACAGCTCCTGCTAATAATGCTCAATTTGTATCCGGTGCCACAATAACTATTACGGCGAATGCGACGGACAATAATGGCGCCGTTACAAAAGTTGAGTTCTTCAACGGAAATACTAAACTTGGCGAGGACGTTACCACACCTTACAGTTTCGTCTGGAACAATGCTCCTGTTGGAACGCATACGCTAACCTCAAGAGCAACCGATAACCAGGGTAATGTAACAACTTCAACAGCTGTTACTATTAATGTTAGCACAAACCCCCCTCCCATTGTATCGATCACCAGTCCATCTAACAACGGTCAATATATTTCCGGAAGTTCAATTACCATAACAGCGACAGCTTCAGACGCTAATGGTTCAGTAACAAAAGTTGAATTCTTTAATGGCACCACAAAACTTGGAGAAGATCTGACGAGTCCGTATAGTTTTGTTTGGGCGAATGCTCCAGTCGGTTCTCACTCGATAACAGCCAGGGCTACTGACAATCAAAACAGTACAACTACCTCATCTGTCCTATCGATTACTGTAAATGAAAACACACCACCGAGAGTTTCAATTACGGGCCCATCGAACAACGCTCAGTTTACAGCAGGATCAACAATAACGATTACGGCAACAGCAACGGTTACGAGTGGTACGGTTAGTAAGGTAGAATTTTTTAACGGTACTACTAAACTGGGAGAAGACCTTACAAGTCCTTATAGTTTCACCTGGGCAAATGCTACTGCCGGAAATCATACCATTACCGCGAAGGCAACGGATACTCAAGCTGCAGTAGGAGCGTCAACACCGGTTGTTGTACAAGTTGCCATCGCAAACACTCCGCCGGTCGTTCAAATTACAAGCCCATCCAACAATACAAACTTCTTTGTTGGATCTCCTATTACCATCGCCGCGAATGCAACCGATGCGAACGGGACAATCACGAAAGTGGAATTCTTTCGGGGCACAACAAAAATCGGAGAAGATCTGACAAGGCCATTTAGTTTTGTATGGAATAACGCCGCAGTGGGAAACTACTCGCTGGTCGCAAAAGCAACTGATAATCAAGGTGCTGTCACAACATCATCAGCCGTTGCTATCACCGTAGCTGCAAACGCCCCTCCTACTGTACAGCTTACCAGTCCATTGCGCAACGCCAGCTTTCAAGTCGGGTCACCTATCACCATAAATGCAACTGCCGCAGATGCAAATGGTTCAGTGACGAAAGTGGAATTCTTTCGCGGCACTACTAAAATTGGTGAAGATCTCACGAGTCCTTATAGCATTATCTGGAACAACGCTGCCGTAGGGAATTATTCTTTAGTCGCCAAGGCAACTGATAACCAGGGTGCTGTTACTACTTCGGCGGCAGTGGCCATTAGTGTAGTCGCAAATACGCCACCCACGGTAAACATTACGGCCCCGTCTAACAATGCAACCTTTGATGCCGGATCGTCGATAACCATCACTGCAAATGCTTCAGATGCAAATGGCTCTGTAAGCAAAGTGGAATTTTACCGAGGCACGACGAAAATCGGAGAGGATCTTACCAGTCCATACAGTGTTGTATGGAATAACGCACCGTTGGGCAACCATACGATTACAGCTAAAGCTATTGATAATCAAAATGCTGCAACTACATCTCAAGCCATTACCATTGCTGTTATCAGCACAGTTAATCCAAATGCAGATGCAGGGGGAGATGTTTCTTTAACATTACCCGAAAATTCGACCACGCTTAGTGCCCAGGCATTACCGGACGGCCCTTCGTTAAAGTATAGCTGGAAACAAATCTCAGGACCGGGTACAATTGTGATTGCTAATCCTGCTTCACAAGCAATTGATCTCAAAGGATTAATCGAAGGTGTTTATGTGTTTGAGCTTACCGTTACCGATATTAACGGGCTTTCGAGCAAAGACTTAGTGCAGATAACAGTATTAGGTCAATCTGATACAATCGATCTTCAGGAATTACAAAGCTCTATTCCACGATTCTTTTCTCCAAATGATGACGGTATTGGAGATGTATGGGAGTGGTCACAAATTGAACGCTTTGAAAATTCAGTGCTTACTGTCTTCAGTCGTTCGGGTCAGAAAATTTATGAAACCGTCTCCTACGATAATACATGGAATGGAAAGATGGGCGAACGAACCTTACAGGCAGGTGATTACTACTATGTTGTAAAACTGGGTAATGACAAGTTCTTAAGAGGAGCCCTTCAGATCATCCGGTAAGAACATCGATTAAGAATTATATAGGTTAATGAGCCACAGCGAACAGTTGTGGCTCATTCATTTCCATATTTACTAAAGATTTTATTCCTAAATATGGTGTACGAAAACCAGCTTACAACCTATCGTTGAACCCGCATTTTTACAACCCGTGGTTCTTTTGCAAACACAATCAACTCTCTGCAATTCTCACTTCCGCACCGGCATGTAAAAGAATCCATGTTTTCACCAACAAAAGAAGCATAGTCAACTGTAAGTTCCTCCCCATCCTTAATACTTCTGGTAGCAATGACATTGAGTCCATCATATACCGTGTTCGGAGTACAACTATGATTTTGAGGAGCCCAGTTTAAAGGATTCTCATCCCAAAGGATGTATACTTCTTTGCTGATCGGATAGGCATAATGTTTAAAATCATTTTTTTGCCTTTCGTTCCAGTTTTTATCGACATAGCGCTTTGAGATGATACGTTGGGACAAGCCCTCCCCTGAAAAGATAACTTCATTTTTAGCGATACGTTTACTTGCGAAGATGCCATAGCCCGATACTGTACTTCCTTTTAATGTGTATTTCTTTTGTTTCGCATTGTGTCGTGCAATTCCTTCGTCGATGATCTGCTTCAGAAAACCACTTTTTCCCGCGGGATCATTGTTGAGGATGTAGTCAGCAGAACCTTCGTAACCGTTTTCGTAGAAAGCCGAACAGGTAAAGTTTATTTCCAGAAAGTATATGTCATTTTTATTATCCATTCTGAAATCCAGCCGGGCATATCCTACTCCACCAAAGGCTACAAAGATTTGTTCAGTGGCTGACTTTAAAAGCCTTTCAACCATCACATCATGACACGGTACATTGCAGTCGGGGTGGAGTTCAGATGTTTTTAAAGCGTAGGTCTTAAATTCCCGTCCTTCAGGAAAGATATACTCGACAGGCTTATACACCTGGCACTTTCCAGGCACCTTATCTGCAGCAACCAGAACAGTAAACTCTCTGCCAGCAATATATTCCTCCACCAATATCTCCTGATACTCGGAAAGAATTGAATTGACCTTCTCGCCAAGCTCTTCTGCTGTATTAACCAAAGAGTGCTCATCAATACCCAGACTGTCACCAGCTTTTGCCGGTTTAATAAACATCGGGAAGGAAAGTTTTTCAAGGACTTCCTCTATCCCTTCAATAGCATTGATCTCCACCGATGCCGGCGTTTTTACTCCTGCACAATAAGCGACATACTTCATAAGCGGCTTCGGCGGATCATATAATGTAGCATTTGGACCTGTGTACGGTAAGTTCAGTAAGTCCAGCGTATGGATAACATCAATAGAAGGGATTTCCCATTCCAGATAACCTTCACAAAGATTGATGAAAATGTCATACCCTTTCTTGCTCAGGTCTTTGAGTTGACGGTAGGTTGTGAGCTTATTCAGAAACACATGGTCAACCTGATCATCAGGAAGCAAGGGAGTCAGGTCTCTTGGGGGATCATAATGTTTATAGTCCACATCTGTTGTGGAGTAATCGGGTTGAAGTACACAAATTTTCATTTATAGTTAAGCGTTATGTTTTGCCCCATAACGCGTTAATCCGTCTTCAATAATTTCAATTATTAAATAAGTAAAAGATTTTTTTGCAAACCGCAAAATTGCTCCGATAGAAGTAAAGTTTTCATCTTCACTTATACCGCATTGTGCATTAATCTCCAGAACATAAAGCTTACCAGTTTGATTATTCATCCGAATGTCCAACCTGCCATAGCCTGTACCACCCACCGCCTGATAAGCTTGAAGACTAATGTCCTTTAATTGTGGAATTAATTCAACATCAACTTCACTATAGTCGTATAGATTGCCATTATCGGGAACCGGACTCTCATGATCATAGGTTTCCCAAAGCCTGTCAAATGATAAAAACTGTTCCTTCTCTGGTAGTGACTTATGAAAAACCCGTTCGACTGGTGTATAAAAGCGGAGGCTATCGGGATGCGTTGTTGATCCAACCACGAGTGTTGTAAATTCTCTTCCGGCAATATATTCCTCCACGAAGATTCCTCCTGTATCCAGTTTCCAACCGCGGTAACCGTTCTTCATGTCTTCCAGAATTGACACAACCTCTTCCTCTGTGTTCACAACATTTTTAATGCTTAAGCCCATACTTCCGGCTGAAATAGCAGGCTTAACTATAAGTACCTTTCCGACAGTTTCAAATAGAGAAGCTATATCAGCATCATACTCATTCACAATCGCCCAGGCGGGTGTAGGTACTCTCAGTTTATCAAAGGCTTCCTTCATTGGAATCTTTGATGTAGTAATCTGATAAAACAGATCATTCGAGCCTGTATAGATAAGATTATACTTTTCGAGCGTCTCAATAACCGAGACCCCAGGAATACCATTCGACTCATCACCATCACAAAGGTTAATGACAATAGGTGTTTTGGGAGCAGAATGATTCTTGACTTTCTTTATTACTGATTCAATAGTATCCAACGTGACATTGACCCACTCCCATTCGCATCCGATTTCGGAGAACACCTTTTGATATTCCGCGATACTTTGCGTGTAGTCATAGTAGTACTGAAGATTCGGGTCGTCGGTTTCCAGGTAAGGTGCTAAAACCCAGACGAGATACTCATCCCTATGATCCTTAAAACTCTTCATGTCCCGGAAGATAATCGCATAAAGTTTGACACCGGATCTTAAGATTAACTTGTAATTGCAAGCGCAATACTACCGCGAAGCCAGTTTTGCTTTTATAAACTCGGTGAACCGGTAATGTCTCGTGGCTTCAGCGGACAAATACCTGGCTCCTTGAATCACCCCAACACAATCCTTGCTGCCACATGTACACCGAAAGGCCTGGTCCATGTTCCACTCAGCAGAAGGATAAAAGAATGTTAGTTCTTCGCCATCTTCAATATCCTTTAAAGAAACCAGCTCCATTCTTGCAGTATCAAAAAAGCAATTTGGATCGCAGCTGTGATTAATACATTCCAGACACTCCGGAAAAAGCTCAATATGTTCATGGTCACTAATCTGAACGGTGAGGTAACTGGGAGTGGAATGAACGCTTCTTGCGCTGAAATCAATGATGACTTCATTTTCTTTGAATGGTCTTCTGGTGTAGAGAGCACGATTGTTTCTGTCTGGTTCTATCCGGATTTCAGCAATATCTGCCGGATCAACGGTAATAACCGCCACGATTGGTTTTTTAAAACTCATAGTTTTTAAGGTTGGCTGATGAAGTAAATAGAAGAAAGGTGCGTTTGGTGGGAATCAAATAGAAGCTATTACTTAAGCAACTGTTCATCTTAATGGATACCTTAAGTTCATATACTTTTATTTGATAAACAAATTTACACTATATCTTTCATTCTATACAAATTCTATTGCTAAGAACTATTAATAATTAAAAGGAAATTTTGAAAAAGAACCCATCGATGAAACTTACGACTAACGTTTGAGACTTTTAAGGTTGATGATCAGGTACCGAACATTCGGATAGGGAAGACCGTCTTACATTTCTTAATAAATTATAATTGTATGAGTTAAGGCTCGCTATTGATACAGTTGCATTAAGTACTTTAACAAAATCATCGTATTCGTCCGCCTTAAACATTGACCAATGAATAGTTTAATTCTGTTAAAGGCAAAGGCTACGAAACTCTAACTTATAGTTTCGTCATTTACCTTTCTTTAATGCATTCTTGAAATAACGACCCTGCCGTGAGGGTGTAAAATTCCAATCGGTAAAAAGCATAGGCGACCAATTAAGATCGAAAACCCAAACGGTATAAGATATTCCCCTCAGCTTACAATACGCTGTAATGGCATCACCATAAGATTCATCACCAATAACGGTAAGATGTGCACCTTTTTCATCCGCACCTGAAAATCCAATCTCGGTTAGGATTAACGGATACTTCTCCGAAACAAAACCCCAGTAGGCAGTCCATTGCTCCTCCAAGGGTTTATTGCGCTTCATTGGGAAAGGATGACTGACATACGCTATTCCTTCTGCATAGATCGGATTAGTGTCGACGTCGGTAAGATCGTATGCCTAATTAAATCCAGCGACAAGCGGAATCGCAGTGGAACCATTGGCCCGGATAATGCCAATCATTTCTTCTACAAATACCTTCCATTGTTGCAATGAACATTGACCGAGTTGTCCTTTCATGATGGTGGGCTCGTTGAATAACTCAAAGAAAGCAACAGTGGTGTTGTCTTTATATTGACCTGCCGACATCTCTGTCAGGAGATTCCCGATGCTATGCCAGTCAATAATAACGTACATCGACAATTCGTTGGCCCAGGTAATACCTTGATCCAGGAGCTTGATATACTTATCCTCTCCATTTAACCGCCATGCGGTTGGGTGAACCGGGAAGCGTACAATGTTTGCACCCCATCTTTTCATCTCTTCGAAATACGCTTTATTCCAATGACCATCCCGGTTTAATTTATCAGGATCACTTGTGTCTAATCCGCGGAAGACGATTGGCGTTCCATCCGGAGTTACAAATTTATTTCCATCGACACGGATGCGGCTAATAACGTTAGTTTG
Source organism: Chryseolinea sp. (assembly GCA_041747735.1). GTDB lineage: Bacteria > Bacteroidota > Bacteroidia > Cytophagales > Cyclobacteriaceae > Chryseolinea. The sequence goes on along the minus strand of JBGTEP010000045.1, from coordinate 46,565 downwards.
CGCCTGAGCAAATACTGACAAAGGATGAGCGCGATTATTGGTATATATATTCTCATAAGTTAAAATGGAAAGGCCCGCTTTGATTTCTTCCCTTCAATAAAAGAAAAAAAGCCCGATTAATAAACTTTAACCGGCCCGGAGAACACTAACCGTACGAGGAACTCATCTTAGAAAATGCCGTTGACCTACGTTATGGCTCTGATCTGTTCAATGTTGTCGCCTTTGAACACTTTTTTTTACGATGGCGGCTCCGAAACTTTCAGAAAGCGCCGGTTCCGGATTCCCATTTGTTCAAATTGTAATCCGGTAGGATTTAGTAACAGTCGCCCTTATTTCTCTAAATTCCATCCTTAATAAACCCATGACAGCGCTGCAATCCTGGTTGAACGTTACCGGACCTGCTGCGATTGCAGCTGAGTCTGTAGTAATGAATTCACCATCAGAAGTTCTTGGGGGGGTGCATTGAGAAAAATTTATGTAAAAACATGGGGAAGCAATAGTCTCATGGTTTCTGGCTACGTATAGCAATGGCGAAAGAACTCGAACCTTACAGTTTGCGGCATGAAGCTTTTCACCGGCATAAACTTTGAGCAATAAGAATAGGAAGATCATGTAAAACTTAACTAACAATAGGATGAACAAAGAAAACCTACAAAGCTGCATTGACGCATGTGTATCATGTGCCATAGAATGTGAACATTGCGCCACAGAGTGCCTCAATGAAAAAGATGTAAAGATGATGGCTTACTGTATTGAACTCGACAGACAATGTGCTTCTGTCTGTAGATCAGCGGCTGAGTTAATGTCGATTGGTGGTGAGTTCTCGTCTATCCTTTGCGACGCATGTGCTGAAATATGCGATGCATGCGCCGATGAATGCGAGAAACATGATCACAAACATTGTCAGGACTGTGCAAAAGAATGTCGTGCCTGCGCAGAAGAATGCCGGAAGATGGCAGAGGCTCATGTATAATTAACAAAGCCCTTGCAAGATGCAAGGGCTTTGTTTTTTTTGTTTAAATACCCTTAAATTCCAGTGAGGAAAGGTACTAAAGACTAAAGACTAAAAACACTTACTACATTGTCCTATCTGCCGCCAATCTGGAACCCTATACCCGCCGCAAAAGACCATCCACGATGTTTAATTTCAATGTCGTTGTCACTTATGTCAAGATCGTTAAATCCGAAGCCATACCTGCCATCGATGGTAAAGAAAATCCCTGACGATTTTGACTGAATATCAAACCCAGCTCCAACCACTGCACCAATATCATTCTTTCGTATATCAGTCTCATTTGTCGATAAAACTACTCCAGAGTTTGTTTCTGTAGACGTGTAGTCCATGTTAGTACGGAAGGAAAAATTAGGTCCTGCGAAAACGTGCGGAAAAAACGAATCCCCAACAGGTAAACGAAATTTTGCAAGCACCGGCACCTCGAAATAGTTGATTACGAGCTTATTTCTGGTGGCCCCTGATGTATAGTCCGCGCCTCTCTGACCAATAAGTATTTCAGGCTGAATATTGAAAACTGGCGTGATTTGAACATTGAGGAACGCCCCTCCCAACCAGCTGGTTCTATCATCGATGTTATCGACATTTGTTCCTTTAAAAGTAGTCAGGGCTACTCCCCCTTTTGCGCCAAGTGCAACTCCAAATTGCGCTGAAGCAGTCAGACATGAACCACTGATAAAAACAATCACAAGGATCAGCTTTAATCGGTGTTGTATTAATGAACGTTTTGAATCGTAAGTAAATGCTTTCATAATTGTTTTGATTAAAGTTTCACAAGTCTCTTACAACAAGTCTCTTAAATAGAATAAGTAATTGCACCAATTGATTATTTCCTTGAAAGACCTTTTTAATTAAGACAATGCTTTAAAAAGGATAGATGATTCAGGAATCAAATTGATTGATACATGTATTCCAAAGAAAAAACTGTGCCTATGATGGCCTCAAGTAAATTCAAAATAGAGTCATTATTTATTTATCATGACACAGCCGTTTGAGGCTAAATTTGAAACAATTGTTGCAATAATAAATTTTATGCTCAAGTGTGCCTGCTGATAGAACTGGGGACATTATCACGCAAATTATTAACGAGTGTGGAAAACTTTACTTACCTGCGTAGCACAATAAAGAATCGGTCATAGCCCAGGTCCGTTTGAAAACAACTCTATGGGTGCATCTTGACGAAAGTGAGATAATGCGGACAGTTCCGTGAAAGACATTGCGGAATCCTGCACTAATGAAGTCAATACGTCGATTTCTTCCTGTGGCACGAAACGAGCCACGATCGAAAGGCAAGGATTTTTCAGTCCCTCCACTACCATTCGACTACCATGCAGCGAGCGCAGAATCTTCTGACTTCTCTAGCGTAAGTTTCCGGTCAATAGTGGTCATCGGGCACCTAAGATCCCGAATGACAAATGATCATCCTTAAATAGTATCACAACAAATCTTGAATAATCTTTTATTTAAGGAGCTGTTAACTGTTTTGGCCTAATCATCCTTGCACGTTATGAAGATCATTCTGTTGATTGATACTTCTTGAAAACCTCAATCATTTGAAACCCACAACTCAGAATGACGGTAACGTCTGGCAGATACAGCGAAATATTTAACTGTCGAATAGTGAACGACTTTTTTTTTCACCTCTACGTTATGGCTTTGATCTGTTCGATAATGTTGTCGTCGTCAAACACTTTCTTCCAATCGTCTTTGAATATCTGAGGTTTCCCGATTTCAATCGCTTTAAGCGCAGCGTCTGAAAATTTTCCACCGGGCAACTGACCGAATAATAAAGCCAGCTCAATGTTTACATGCCCCAGAAAAAAGGCATAAGCTGCATCTTTCGGAACACCTTTCGCCACTACTGTATCCACAGCTTCTTTCATCACAGCGATCATAGCGGCTCCGAAAGTTTCGGAAAGCGCCGGTTCCAGGATTCCCATTTGTTCAATTGTTATCCGATAAGAGGTTGTGACCGGACCATAGATTGTTTTAGCCAGTGCTTCGCCCCTGGCATAGTCTTCTTCCTTTCCCTGTATCAATGCACAAACAATAGTCTGTTTTGCTGCGATGCCACCAAAATAATCGTAGTGCGCCTTTTCATCATGTTCCCAATTAAATACGGACGGATGAGAAGGATGAGTAGCAAAATAGCTGATATCATCACGCTTTGGAAGATGACCCGCTAATGGTGCTGCCGGATCAAGACTAACTCCAATGGCGCCACTTTTCATCATCGGTACATACTGATGTGCAATTTTTCCAATCAGTACATCCGGAACTGCAAAGACAACAAGATCTGCACCCGGTATGGCGATGGCTGCGTCCGTAACGTCAACACCATTTTGTCGCACCCGCTCAATACCCTCGGGGCTTACTTCCAGATAAGAAACATCATATGACGAATTAATCAGATTACGCGTCAGGCGAACTCCCATTTTTCCACCTGCTCCTACTAAGGCTACTTTAGTCATGTTTATTGTGTTAATTTTTGTAAATATCATTTGCTATAAACTCTCTTCGATAAATCAAACTGGCCTACTATCCCAATGCTTGTCCCATTTGGATACATTCAAAATATCGGTAATCACCATTTTGTCCTCCCTTTAATGCAATCTCCAATCCATCATAGCGATCATCCTTTGCATGGGCTACGCAAAGCGGTGCCCCTGGCGCAATAGGAACTAGTACTTCTAAAGCATAAATCCCCAATGTTTTGGATACAAAGCCTGAAGTATCACCTCCCGCAACAGTAACTCGCAGGCGTGAGGTTTTATCAATGATGTTCTTCAATACTTTGCCTTGTGCTACCGCCAGGATTGAGCCGATGGAAGAATTTTTATTTGCCAACGTATTAAATTTTTCCCGGGTGGACTCAATAACCGGATCATCCGGACCTGATGCTGAGTAAAGCAATGGGACACCGCCACCGCCAAGAACGTCCAGGCATTGATCGGTACACCTTGTGATCTCGTCCGCCTCATTTTCAATTAACGCGATAGAATTTATTCGGATTCCTGTATACCCGATCGATAATCCATGGTCAATTTGTTTTGCAGTACCGGGCGAACAACTTCCGGCAATGATTATATATCGGTCTGCTTTTGCAGTAATGGTTGGAATGGATGCTACTTCCACTGATCCACTTTCCTGCCAATATGAGCTCAGTGCATATTCTACTCCGGAAGAACCAACGATCAACTGCGGTGATGTTTTTCTTCCACCGTCTATTGTTTTACCAATTTGTTTCAAATGTTGTGACGTCAGTACATCGAACAACACAAAACCACCCTGATTTGAAACTTTCTTGTAATTGATTTCCACTGTATCTTCATGTGTCAAATGGATAACATCAATAAGGTGTATACATCGTTTCGTTTGTAAACCAAGATGTCGGCGCAAATCAGCTTCGTGCATGGGCGTAATCGGATGCTTTGACATGGTAGGATGCCGGTCAATTCTATAGGTAATATCCGAAACGCGGGCAAAGAGATTTCCGAAAACACAAAAGCGATTTAACAAGGGAATGCCTACCACCAACGGAATAAATGAAGCCGGAAAGTACCGAAGCGCAATTTCAACTGTATGACCAATACTTCCAATCTCCGGTGACGAATCAAACGTTGAGCAGATTTTGAGGTGAAAATAATCCGTTGGTATATCGGCCATTTTTTGAAAAATATCCGGAAGCACTTCATCCATTTGCGCCGGACTTAAACTTCGACTTATTCCAGCCACGCCGAATGCCTTCAATTTACGATCGTTACTTACGAAAGAATTTTTTAGTCTGAAGCAAGAAACTTCCTCCGGATCCGGGGCATGAAGAAAAAGTGCCGCAGGTATTCCATTAAAGGAAAGTGATTCCATTACATCCGTTGATCCGGTAAAATCATCGCCATAAAAGCTGAGTAATAATTTGTCCTTCATCACGATATTCTTTTTCCGAAAAATTCCATCGCCTCCCTCAATTCACTATGGTTCGATGCATAGTTTTCTAATGACTCTCCTTTTATTGCAGCGTCCCATGCTTGTTGGATACTGTTTACTCCCGAAGCAATACCTGAAGGATGCGCGACAATTCCGCCTCCACATACGTACATCATATCGGTGTTTCCGATCGCTTGATACGTATCCACTGCCTGACCAGCCCACTGACCGGAAGAGATTACGGGCATCACACTGTTTCCAATCGACTTTTCCTGACATGCCTTGATTGATCGGATTACTGATTCATCCTTCTCGCAAAACTTGTTTCGAAGTCCATTCGTATGTAACTGATCTACACCCGCAAGCCTCCAGATTTTTTGGTATGCTTTAAAATCGATTCCGATATGTGGACTGCGAGACATCAAACCCCAACCATTTCGATGGCCATGAATAGGAAGTCGACTATGCTCACGAAGTTTTGCCAACGCACTGATTCCAATCCAGTTTAAACTTGCCATCACACAGGTTCCACCCTTCTTTAGAACGTAGTCATGCCTGTGAAGCATATCATCGATGTCTCCACTGATGTTAAAGGCAAACATGGCTTTCTTACCTGTCTTTTCTGCTGCCCGGTTGATTACCTCCATTACTGCATCAACCCGCTTTTCGAAAGGAGAATGCGGAGAATCTCCCATGAGCTCATCGTCTTTCAAAAAATCCAATCCAGCTTCCACTAAAGTTTTTGTTTGTTGAGCAGTTTGTTCTGAAGTTAATCCTACACTTGGTTTTATGATCGTTCCTATAATCGGACGATCGTACACTCCCGTCAGTTTGCGAGTACCTTCAATTCCAAATTGCGGACCTTTATACTTTGATGAGTAAGTCGGCGGGATTTGTACATCCAACAGTCTTAATCCCGAGAACTGGCCAAGTTCGAAGAGATTTCCGGCAACGGTAGCCATAAGGTTCGGAAGATTGATCCCGACGTTCTCAACCGGCCATGAAACTTCAATTTCAGCTTGGGTGTATTTAATAGCGTGGTGAGTTAAGGGAAAAGCTGTGCCGGGGAGCGAGGGCGAATCAACCTTACCTATGATTTCAATACGTGTTACGTTAGCACCATGTTTTTCCTTGAGCTCAATAGTTTCTCCGGGCACTGCCAAAAAGGTTCCGCTGGATTGTTCACCTGCTAGCACTTCCACTGCTTGTTCAACAGGGTGCGGAGTCTCGATCCAATAGGTGGCGCTAATTCTTTCCATTTTTTTAACTATGGCATTCGTTGTTATTTACTACTCGATGAACTGGTTGACATTTTCTTTTGTAATCCGAAGTAATCCTGTATTAACATGATAGGGAACGCTGGTAATACCTGCCTTCGCATCATTTTGTGATAAGCGATTGGTACGATGAACCATGTCGTACAAAAACTGCGCGCCGTACCAGGTAAAGAGTTCACGTTTTTGAGCTGCCAGTAGTTGGATTGTTCCATCAACAACCAATTGAAGATGCTCCGGTTCACCATCAACAGTAGTGATTTTGATTTTCCCTGCTTTACCCGCTTCTTTAACCGCCAATGAAATGCCCGGACCAGAGGGTCCATCAAATCCACATATGCCGGCAATGTCGGGGTGAGCTGAGATTAGATCAGATGTTATACGAGCTGCTTGTTCAACGCTGGCTTTGCTATCGAACTTACCCACTACTTCAATCTCTGGATAATCGTTCAACACATCCAACAACCCTCTAAAGCCTGCTTCCATATTTGACATTCCCAAAATTCCCATATAGCCAATTTTACCCTTTCCGTTGATTAACTTTACCATCTCCTCCCCTTGCATTCTACCGATCTCATACCAATCCGTTCCAAGGAAAGCATGGTGATTGGCATTGGGGATATTGGAATCATACACAACGGTAGGAATACCTGCTGCTACTGCCTTATTGATTACCTGCGCAATGGCAGGATCGGTTCCATTGATAAGCAGTCCTGTTGGCCGTGTTCCAATCACTTCCTCTATGACATTGATCTGGGCAGGCACATCCCAATCTGCTGGTCCGAGGATGGATATCTTTACCCCCATTTTTTCTCCCCACCTTTTAAAAGCACGCTGATCGCGATTCATATACATCGGCATAGTTACAGCGGTAGTCACCATGACATACTCTTCATCCCCGATTTCCAGATCTTTGGTCTTTATACTTTTTTGATTTACCGACTCACTCGAATTGCGCGATGGAAGTTCACAACCAAGCAGCAGAATAGCCATGCAGAAAAGAACAACTTTGGATCTTACATTTTCCATTTTGTATTTAATTTTACGCTGCGATCAATTAGAACCGGTGTATTTCTTTTGCAATGCTTTATCTATCCCGAGTGTCGTGATCAAGATTACCCCCAAAATAATCTCCTGCCAATAGCCCGATACCCTGGCGATCACCATAATATTCGCTACAATTCCCATAAACAAGGCACCGAGTAAAGCCCCCGGAATTTTACCATAACCACCACTTAAACTTGCACCTCCCAAAATCACAGCGGTAATCACCCTCAACTCCAAGCCACGGCCCATGGTAGGTAACGCAGCCCCCAGGCGTGATGAGAGCAGAATACCGGCAACACCAGCCAACGTAGCGGAGATAATAAAGCCGATCATCTTCATTTTTTTTACCCGAATACCGGAAAGATCAGCAGCCTTCTCGTTACCACCAATGTAATAGTACTGGCGAAAAAGTACCGTCTTGTTGAGCAGTACTGTAAACACAAGTACCGTAAACAACATATACCATATCGGCATTTGAATGCCGAGCAATTTTGACTGTCCGATTGCATTAAACCAATAAGGCAAATTCTGTACTCCTGAACCACTAAGCATTAAGGCAAGTCCACGGACAATACCCATCATCGCTAGCGTTTGTATCATCGGATTAATGTCCTTGTATGCAATAAGATATCCATTTACAAGACCAATAAAGAGCGAACCCAACAATCCCACACCAATCGCTACCGGAAGAGGCAACCCAAAGGTCTGAAGTAAGAATGCAGTCAGGCACCCTGCAAAGGCTACTACCGAACCGACCGACAGATCAAACGCTCCGGAAATCAACAATAACATCATTCCTACAGCGACGATTGTATCAATAGACAGATTGAGCAATATCTGACTGAAATTTTCGAATGTCGGAAACGTAGCAGGAAATACAAGGCTTGCAACAATGCATACAAAAAGAAGCAGCACAAGGAGCGAATAGATTCGTTCTTCAACAATTTTTTGAAACATACTTACTTTAGTTTGATACCATAGCCATAATTTTTTCTTCTGTTGCGTCCCGACGTGAAAGCTCACCTTTAACCTCTCCCATTTTTATCACCACAATTCGGTCACAGATACCGAGCAACTCAGGCAGATCACTGGAGATCATAATTATTCCTTTTCCCTGCTCTGCCAACAAATTTAGAATCTCATAGATTTCAAATTTGGCACCTACATCAATGCCATGCGTGGGTTCATCAACAATTAGAACCTCCGGATTTGTGAGCAACCATTTCGCTAAAACCACCTTCTGTTGATTACCGCCACTAAGGTTCACCACCCGTTGATGAACACCCGGCGCCGCGATATTTAATTTTGTTTTTGAATTTTCAGCGAGGGTCCTGGCTTTGGTGCTGCTGTAAAATCTTCCGCTTACGGCATTGCTTAGTTTACCAGCAATAATGTTATCCTGAATTGACATTTCGGAAAATAACCCCAAGCGTTTTCGTTCTTCCGGTACATAGGCCATACCGTGGGATATGGCGTCTGAAGAATGTTTTATTTTAAGGGTCTTTCCACGCAGTATAATTTCACCCGAATCAATACTATCAACACCAAAAACGGCACGTGCAATTTCCGTCCTTCCCGCCCCAACCAATCCCGACAGGCCAAGGATTTCACCGCGCCTCAGTTCGAAAGTAACGTTATGGAATCTTTTTCCTGTAATGTTTTTCACAGACAACAGAATTTCATCCCGGCTATGCCCCTCAACTTTTAACGCTTTGATTTCGCGACCAACCATCCGTTTGATCAACTCATCTTTTGTAATATCCTGTTTTAGAAAAGTCCCCTGGTGCTTACCATCTTTTAGAATAGATATTCGATCCGCCAGTAAAAATATTTCTTCAAGCCTATGCGAGATGTAAATGATCGAAGTCCCCTGCCCTTTTAAATTTTGAAGAATGTTGAACAACGTCTTGGTCTCCTTCTCGGTAAGAGATGCTGTGGGTTCATCCAAAATAAGAATGGAAGGTTTTTTCGACAACGCTTTTGCGATCTCGACCATTTGCTTTTGTGCGGGAGACAACTTAGAAACCAGCGTTCGCGGGTTAATCTCATCAAGATCCAATTGCCTTAACAACGAAGTCGCTTTTTTATACAATTCATTGAAGCCAATCAATCCCCAGACGTTGACAGGTTGCTGATTCGCGAATATATTTTCAGCAACATTCAAACTATCGATCAAACTCAACTGCTGATACACAATGGCAATACGAAATTCAATCGCTTGTTGGGGTTTAGAAAATATCACTGGAGCATTGTTCAGGATAATCGTTCCTTCGTCGGGTTGCAAATTCCCAACGAGAATATTCATCAGCGTACTTTTTCCTGCTCCGTTTTCACCGCACAATGCATGTATTTCGCCCGGCAGTATCGTTAGATCAACACGGTCCAGTGCCCTGACACCCGGGAATGTCTTCGATATTCCGGTAAGTTTTAGTTGAGTCATCAGAATGTTTTCATATCAATAAGCCGGTGTTGGCGTGCCGATGCGTATGATGCGTGTACCAGACGAACCGTTTCCAGGTTATCCACTCCTGTTGTTTCGGCCTGTCCATGTCCCTGCAGAGCATGCAAGATATCACGATTACAATCCACAATACTGGAATGAACCAACGCATAGTCCGGATCGAGCCATGGATACGTCCTGGGTTCCACGATTATACTTTCAGTACCATCAGCATTTGTGATTGCGATTTCATAATTTTTTTTCAAATGAATCGAGCCTTTACTCCCCTCAGCCAGCACAAAAGTTTGCGGGAAGGGCTCATACTCCAGAATTGATGCATAGGACATTTCTGCATAGCAGGAGATTCCATGCTGCATCTTCATAAGTACATTTGCCACATCTTCGCCTTTAATCTTTGGATTAACGGAACGGGTATGGCAAAGTAATGATTCAACTTCGCCAAATAAGGATCTGCAGACATCCAGTATGTGAGATCCAACATCTGTTAGAATAAATTCATCAAGCTCAGTAAGAAAAGGTTGATTATCAAAAACCGGGAATGCGGAACAGAATGTAACACGTGCCTTAAATACATCCCCGATGACACCAGCATTCAGGAGTTCTTTTAACTTTCTAAGCGGTGCCTGCCAACGAAAATTTTCATGTATGAAGAAAGGTACATTATGCTTCTCACAGACTTCAACCATTTCTTTTGCGATAGAAAGTTTTGGCGCCATCGGCTTCTGACAAATTACAGCTACGCCATGTTTGGCCGCCAGGTTTGTAAAGGTGGTGTGAGTATCAACATCCGTGATGATATCGACAAAATCCAGGTTTTCATTCTCGAGCAAATGCTGAACATCGTCATATACTGCGGGGATATGGTAAATATTTGCCAGCATTTCCGCCTTCGACTTCGTGCGATTATATAGTGCTACCAATTCGACACCCTCCAATTCAAACCACGCTGGAATTTGATATTTGGCCCAAAAGCCTGTTCCGATAACGGCAAAGCGAAGAGGAGTTGGCATACGCTAGTTTATTGCGGGATTATAATTATACATACATTCTAAAGTTAAAGTGTCTGGTTTACCTAATTCCCGGGGTTACGAATTTCTTTGAACTATCGTCTACAATTAAAACCCAGTCCTGTCCGTAGCCTGTGGTGGGTGGTATAAATTCCTGCTGGTCTTTTTTTGTAAATTTTCCGATTTCCTTAAGCTCTCCATTTCGAGGGTTATACCAGGTTGCTACTATTTCTTTACCTGAGATTTTTGACGTAATGACAGTGAATTTTTTTCCCTGAGCGCTATAAACAAACAAATAGTCTTTCCCTCGTGTAGCTTGTATATGATCATTCGCACCTAATGCATCAGTAATGAGAGTTTGGTCAGGAACCCGGTCAAACATCGGGCGGGATTCAATAAGGTAACGAAGATATTTTACCTGGCCTGCACCGGGTAGATCAATAGCTTCATACCATGGGTAATTGGGATTTAGTGTAGGCGTACGGTTGGGTGCATACATCTGCCATACATCATTACAGCCATAAGTATGACCAAACCCTCCAGCAAACACATCGATGTAAGCATGTTTGCGAACATCATATGCACTGGAAGTACCAAGGTCCTTAGCATTAAAGCAAACCGGAATGTCTTCATAAAGTGTTTCTCCATCAAGGACCGGCTTTGTCGGCTTACGGTTGTAAACCACTTCCATTCTGTCCCAAAGATTATTCTCCCGACAATGGCCCGTTTGAAACATATTGAAGTCAAGCCATTCATCATTATGAAACCATTTTGACGAGCCTCCATCCTCAACTCCATTGGGCTGAGGGTGAAATGTCATCAACGTCTTATCATATCCCCCTACACCTTCGACAACCCCTTCCGCCATCGATCGCCATATTGCTACATCGCTTTCGTTACGTGGATTACGATCGCCGCCGATAATCCAGATAATATTTTTCTGGTTTTTATAGCGGTTACCGATCCATCGGCCGTAAACCCTGGCATTTTCTTCAGTAAAGATTTCCGGACCGACACCCCAACTGTTTCGAAATACTTTATCGCCCCAGGTAGGAAGCAGGCCCACATACAAACCCAGCTGTTCCGCTCTCTTTATTATATAGTCGACGTGCTGAAAATAAGCTTCACGCGGTTTTGTCGGGTCATCGTTTTCTAATGGAACTTCTCCGTAGGGGTTAGGGTCGTGCAACCCATCCAGTTCTGCCAGCGCCACAGCCTGAATGACATTGAAACCTTTATCCGCCCTGTTCTGCAAATACTTGTCTGCCTCCTCCCGATTAAGGCGGTGAAACAATTCCCACGCCGTGTCTGCCAACCAAAAGAATGGTTTGCCATCAGCAGTTTGCAGAAAACGCTTGTTTGTGCTGACCTGAAGCTGAGCCTCCGAAAAGAGGTACAAAAGGCATAAGAGCAAAGAAAATGAATATTTCATACCGATGAATGTCTGATTTTAAGGCCGTGACACCATACAATTTTAGCGCTTGAAACAAACGATTGCATCCCCTGCATTGATCAATTTCGATACTATATTTGCATTATTCCATTCCGGTTTAATTAAAATGTACATTAACCATATGATGAACATGACTTCAAACAAACCGAATTTCCTAAAGATCATCCCGCCTCTGCAAAACTCCATTGTAATAAAGACTGACAGAGCGCTGGAAACGCCATGGCATTACCACCCGGAAGTAGAGCTACTCTATTGTATAAAAGGAAAGGGCACTGATTTCATTGGCAACAGTATTAAAAGTATCGAAGAAGGCGAATTACTCTTGCTTGGAAAGAATCTTCCTCATACCAGACTGGGCGATAAAGAATACTACGAATCGAACTACGATGAAGCACCGGAAGCTATTGTCGTTCAGTTTCGGGAAGATTTTTTGGGAGCAGATTTTTTCGAAGTAAAAGAGTGTGCTCATCTCAACGAATTACTAAAGCGCGCATCACGGGGAATCCGATTTGCAGGAAGCGCGAAAGAGCAAGGGGCTTCACGTCTTTTAAAGCTCCGTGAACTAAATGGACTTCCATCAATCCTGGAACTGCTAGCCATCTTAGACATGCTTGCCTGTACCGATGAATATACCTTCATCAACCCGGTAAATTATGTTGTTGATGCGCATGAAAAATCGTCCGAAAAAATAAATCGTGTCTATCACTATACCATTGGTCATTTCCGCGAAAATATTTCACTCGAAGTTGTCGCCGCACTAACAAACCATTCACGTTCAGCTTTCTGCAGATACTTCAAAGCACACACCCGGAAAAGTTATTTTCAATATCTGACCGAAATCAGGATTGCCTACGCCTGTGAGCTATTGAGAGAAGATAATCACGATGTGACGCGTGTCTGTTTCGCGAGTGGCTTCAATAATCTTTCAAATTTTCATAAACAGTTTAAGAAGGTTATAAAACTTACTCCTACCGCATACAAGCAGATGAGTTTACGGAAAATTTCTCAAAGCCCGATGCGCCAGGTGCGTTGACATCACAACCCCTCACATCAATTTGCCTATTGAACGAAATGACTCAGTAGTGGCGTTCCTGCTCGTATTATCTGCCAGCTTAGTAGTCTATAGCCATATTCAATCCCAGGTGAAGTGTAGTCAGTATCATGATCAAAAAAACGTACCTTAGTCAGCAAAATACGTACACTAAACAAGATGTGGCGAAGGGCTTTTTATATTCTGAATATACTATGCATGTGTTGGGCTACGCATGCGCAGCCCGTGCTTGAAGTAAATGATGAGATCATTGAGTATAATCTTATGCCCAATGCTCTAACTTACTATATTGATACCACAAATTCTTTGTCCTTCTGGCAGATTTCATCAAATAGTTTCTCCAATCGATTTGAAGCTTATCCTAATTACCAGAATAAAGATTTCAAAAAAAATGCATCATACTGGATTCGTTTACCCATACGTCATTCCGTAGCGTCAGATAAAATCTGGCTGCTTGAATTTTACGATCAAACGATCGATATTATTGATATGTATATTCCCGACGATGACGGTTCCTACCGGAACCTTTTGATGGGTGATAGTCAGCCTTTTTCAAAACGAACTTTCAGGCATAAAAATTTTGAAGTTGTACTCGATATGAAATCGGATACAACCCTTTATTACTATTTCAAGATTAAATCACACGAGTTTGCCGATATCCGAATTGCTTTGCGCTCGGTCGACCGTTTTGTATTCTATGCATTGAATGAATATTTTCTCTTTGGTACATTTTATGGAATGTTGCTCATCATAATTCTCTATAACCTCCTCGTTTTTCTTGCTATTCGCGAAATCAAGAATATTTATTATATCCTGTATATTCTTAGTGTTGGCGCCTATGCCATGAGTTATGATGGAATAGGATTTCAATACCTTTGGCCAAATCATCCAGAGTGGAACAATTATGCAGCTGGCATAACGATGTGTTCGGTAATCCTCTGGGCTCTGGTTTTCACGCGTAGATTTTTAAATACGAAAGGCAATGCACCCAATCTTGATCGCGCGTTAAAAATTATGATCGTCGCCCGTTCAGTATATTTTGTTATAGAATTATTTTACTTCCCCCACCTTCTTACTTACAGAAATATTGAAATTCTGCCGCTCTCATTAATCTTCCTTTGTGGTATTTTGGTATGGCGACGAGGATACAGGCCAGCACGTTTCTTCGTGATTGCTTATGGAGTTTTATTTATTGGTTTTTTTATCAGAGCGCTGGTAAACTTCAACGTCCTCCCCTTCACTACGGCACTCCACTATAGTCTGCACTTCAGTTTCGTGCTGGAAATGCTATTCTTAACCTTCGCCTTAGGAGACCGGCTCAGGATTTTAAAGAGTATGCGCGACCGTGCGTTGAAAAGAATTATACATCAGCATGAAGTTAATATGAAGCTGAAGGATCAGGTTACCCGTGAACTGGAGCAAAAGGTTCAGGAACGTACCATCGAAATTCATGAAAAGAACAATCAGTTACTGAACGGCAATCAAAAACTGGAACGGCAGGCTTTCGAAATAAATCAGATCAACTCCATTCTCGACCTTGATAACTGGAAATTAAAGAACAGTATCAAAGAAGTTCTTAACGACAGAATCCTGGAGAAGGTGATGGAATACACACAGTTTAAAACCCTTTACCCCGACACGTTAGCCTGTTATCGTTTTCTTGAAACATTAAAATGGGAGGTGAATTTCCAATGTCGAAAATGCGCAAATGAAAAGTATTTTCCAGGGACTCATAAGTTTTCACGGCGTTGTACGCGTTGCGGTTATAACGAGTCGATCACGGCGTACACCATTTTTCACGGCATTAAGTTTCCCATAGAAAAAGCCTTTTATATCGCCTATCTAACGGTTTTGGGTAATAAAGAATATACGCTCGACGCGCTGGCTACACAATTGGAGCTTCGGGTCAATACCATTTGGAGTTTCAAGCGAAAAGTTCAGGAACGCATCAAAGAACTTGAAAAAGGTGGCCAGAAGCCTCACGCTACACGATGGGATGAAGTAATCCTGCTACCAGATAGTTATTCAAAACCACTACGGAAAGGCAGTAGCCACAAAGCGGCTACGAATCCGAATCACTAAATTTTCCGACTCAAATCTGGGTTGTTAAAAGGGTTGTTTCTAATCCGATAAAATCCATCTCAAATTTCCCCAAAAAGGTATTGAAATCGTTTGAAATCAATGTTTTTATTCCACAAGAAACCATTACCCTCCACGCGAATAAACGCGTGTGAAAAAGACACATTTTTTCAAAATAATTCTTCTTATCCACTGACAAATCCAAAATTCACTTTTGCGAACAAGCACAATTTCAAACTCTTGTTCATGTGAAAAGGTTATGAAATTACTTCTATCATTCTGTTTATTAATACTTTACGTCACCAGTGGTGAAGCTCAGGACCGCACTGTAACGGGCAGGGTTACCGATTCATCCGATGGAAGCTCGCTTCCGGGGGTCAATGTTGTTGTGCAAGGAACGACAAAAGGTACCTCCACTGATGCAGAAGGGCGATTTTCGATTAGCCTTTCGCCTGGAGAAGAGCAATTAAGCTTTTCGTTTGTAGGGTTTGAGACCGCGGTAATTCAAGTTGGTGACCGCACAAGATTAGATATAGCGTTGGAATCTGACCTTGTAACGCTTGAAGATGTAGTAGTTATTGGTTATGGGCAGGTCAGGAAATCCGATCTTACGGGTTCGGTCTCATCTTTAAAAGGCGCCGATCTGAACAAAATTCCGGCCGCGTCGCCAGTGTTAGCCCTTCAGGGGAAAATTCCCGGCGTTCAAATCACCAGTGCTTCAGGTGCTCCCGGAGCCGGGGCGATTGTGCGAATCCGTGGCGTCGGAACCTTCAACAATGCCAATCCAATCTATGTACTGGATGGTGTTATCCTCGACAACATCGACTTTCTGAATTCTTCTGATATAGAATCCATTGAGGTGCTGAAAGATGCCTCCGCCACAGCCATCTATGGTTCTCGTGGAGCTAACGGTGTGGTGATTGTAACGACAAAAAAAGGTGTTGTCGGCAAAGAGTATCCTACGATCAATATCAATGCTGATTACAGTATTCAATCCCTGAATGAGCGAATTGACCTCCTCAGCGGCAGAGAGTTTGCGACTATCGCAAATGAAATCAATCCTGGTTCCTTCAACAATCTGGATGCAGTACCAAACACTGATTGGCAGGATCTAATCTTTAGAACCGCACCCATTCATAACTATCAGATTTCAGCAGCGGGAGCTACCCCAAAAATGCAGTACTATGTTGGCCTTGGATATTTTAATCAGGAAGGTATTATACCAAAATCGAACTTCGAACGCCTCACAATTAAATTGAATAATACCTATCACCTCACCAAATCGATACGTTTTGGAAACAACCTGGCCTTTACGCCATACCAGCAGCAAAATACAAACGGGAATGCAGTCTTTGTCGTCTATCGCGCGCAGCCAACAATTACTCCTTATCAAAGTGATGGAAGTTACTCGCCTGTACCGGGTGTAGGCAATGTGCTTGCAGATCTGGAATACACAAACAGCTTTGGAAAAGGTATCCGCTCTGTTGGTAACTTTTACGGTGAAGTTGATTTTTTAAAAGGCTTTACATTCAAATCAAGTTTTGGAATTGATTTTAATTATAACAAGACCGTAAGTTTTACGCCTGAATTTTTTGTTTCTCCACAGCAACAAAACAATACCAGCGATTTAAACAAATCTTTCGGAGACAATGCCACCTGGTTGTGGGAAAACACGCTTAGTTATATCAAAGAAATTGGTGTTCATCGGATCAATACAGTGATCGGTTACACCATGCAAGAAACTTCTTCTGAGTTTATCAACGCGGCAGGTGAAAATATCATCAGGGATGGAAGGGATTTCTGGTACCTCAATGCAGGTAATATTGTGCCAACATCACTAAATAACAGTGTAACGGATGATCTGAATTATTCTATGATCTCCTACCTGTTCCGTGCTAATTACACTTACGACAACCGCTACCTTCTCACGGTTACCTACCGGAGAGATGGTTCTTCAAAATTTACAAACACAAACCGCTTTGCTGACTTTCCCTCCTTGGCTGCAGGTTGGAATGTGATCAATGAAAAGTTTTTGGAAGGTAGCACCGTCCTCTCGAACTTAAAGTTGAGGGGAAGCTGGGGAATTATTGGAAATGAAAAAATCTTGTACAACAAACAATACTCTTCTGTGCTTAACGGAGTGGGTGGTGTATTTGGTCCAGGAGAAATCTTTAATACAGGTTCTACTTACGGTCCCGCGGGAAACCCGGATTTGAAGTGGGAAAGTACCTATCAAACCGACATCGGTCTCGAGATTGGATTTCTGAATGACAGGCTGACAGCTGAATTTGACTACTATCAGAAAACAACAAATGATATTTTAATTGATCTCCCCGTTCCGGGATACCTGGGTAATGGTGATGGTGCAGCGATAACGTATAATGCTGCCTCTGTATTAAATCGCGGTGTCGAAATGAGTCTGGGATGGGCTGATGAATTAAGCGGAGGATTTAATTATAAGCTTCGTGCAATTGCCACGACTATTCATAATGAAGCGCTGAAAGTAAAAGGTAGCGGTAGTGAAGGCGACTATCAACCAAATGCAGCCGGAACCACACGGAGTGAAGTAGGATTGCCACTTGGTGCTTTCTATGGTTATATAGTCGATGGCATATTTCAGAATCAGGGCGAACTTGACGCCTACCCGCATTTGTCTACCGCAGGCGTTGGGGATGTACGATTTGTAGATACAAATGGCGACGGCGTGTTAAATGGTGATGACCGTACCTACACTGGTTCACCCATTCCAAAATTATTATATGGTTTTAATCTTGAAGCATCATTTAAAGGATTCAACCTGTCTGCTGATTTACAAGGGCAAATGGGAAATAAAATATATAACGCTAAGGAAACCGTTCGTCCGGACCTTTACAATTTTGAACAACGCTACTTCAATCGATGGACAGGTGAAGGCTCGACTAACTCAGAACCAAGATCAAGTTCCGGTGGGTATAATTTTCTACCATCATCACGCTTTATCCAGGACGGTTCTTATTTCCGGTTGAGAAGTATTTCTCTTGGTTACACGCTCCCTCAAACCTTGATTGAAAAAATTTATGTTCAGTCAGCACAAATCTATGTGAGAGGTACCAATGTGTTTACCAGTACAAAGTTTACGGGCTATTCTCCAGAAGTTTCGAGTGGCAGTGTCCTTGACAACGGTATAGATAACGGCGGCTATCCCATTCCATCAGTGTATAGTGTAGGGCTCAATGTTACATTCTAAAGAAGTTTGAAATGAAAAATATCTCTACATATATAAAAACTACATTCCGGGTATCCATACTGCTGCTGGTACTCCCGGTAGCATGTGATGACTTTCTTGAGAAACCGCTGCAAGGTCAGTTGACGCAAGAAAATTTCCCGACGTCGGCATCGGATGCGCTATTGGCTACAAATGGAGTTTATAATATCATGATGAATTCCAGCTTTCACTCTGGCTTGTTTCCCATCCTTGATATCATGTCCGACGATGCGCACAAAGGAAGCAATCCGGACGATCAGGCTTCCACTGTTGGTCCTTTTGAAAGATTTACACATATACCAACTGAGCCAAGTTTAGGCAGGTGGTGGAATACACTTTATGAAGGTATTAGGAGAGCGAACGTCGTAATCGAAAAAGTGCCACTGATTCCGATGAATGAAACCCTGCGCAACCGATACGTTGGTGAAGCAAGCTATCTGCGTGCCATGTTTTATTTTGATCTTGTCCGCGCATGGCGTGATGTTCCGATCATGACTACTGCAACGCCAATCCTGGGACTCGGTAGATCGGATGCCGCTGAAGTATATACACTTATTGAGAAGGACTTGCTGATTGCTATTAATGGTTTACCTGAAAAATCCGATTTCCCCGATGCCGACTTGGGTCGTGCTACCAAAGGGGCAGCCAAAGGGTTGCTTGCCAAAGTGTATCTGTTTAAAAATGACTTTGTGAATGCTGAAAAATATGCAGTTGAAGTCATTAACTCAGCGCAATACGAATTGATGCCTGATTTTGCCGATGCTAACAGCAAGGCAGGTGAATTTGGTGCAGAGTCCATTTTTGAAATTGGCTCTATCGGATTTGAAGGTATTGGTGGTGTACAATTTGGCAATGTACAAGGTGTTCGTGGTACACCAAATCGAGGCTGGGGATTCAACCGGCCTTCATTAGACCTGATGAATGCATTCGAAGAAAACGATCCAAGGGAAGACAACACGATCATTTTTCTGGGAGAAGAACTTGATGGAATTATAATTCAGGGAGATGGCGCTACGCCGGATGAAACTACAGATGCGAATGGGAATGTCATCCAGATTGAATGCTATAATCAAAAGGTATGGACCCCGGGCAACAACGTACCTACTCAATTCGATCATAACCGCAGAATCCTTCGTTATGCTGATGTACTCTTAATGGCAGCTGAATCCCTTAATGAAAACGGTAATACAGCTGATGCACTTACCTATCTTAATCGCGTAAGGGCGAGAGCACGAAATGGAAATGATGCCATCCTGCCCGATATTACCGAAACCGATAAAGACACATTGCGCGATATCATCTTGCAAGAACGACGGGTAGAGCTGGCGTTGGAAGGCCATCGCTTTTGGGATCTGATAAGAACCAACCGTGCAGCTACTGTTCTTGGTTCATTGGGATTTTTGCCTGGAAAACATGAATTGCTTCCTATACCTCAAAATGAAATGGACTTAACCCAGAATGTCTGGGACCAAAATCCCGGATGGGAAAATTGATGTTTTATTAACTTTTAACTGAACAAATGACTATGAAAAATGTAAAATTGCTTTTAAGCTCTCTACTGGTTGTGGGGCTATTGGCCACGGTTTCAACCGTGATAACCGGGTGTGATGATGATGAAGAGCCACCAGCATTGACCCTTACTTCGCTGAACGCGGGAACGATTGATTTGAACGGCGCAACAAGTGCCACCGGGGTACCGGTGGATGCTACTATTGAAGCAAAGTTTTCAACAGATGTTGATCCGGCTTCTGCAAGTGCAATAACCCTTACGCGTCAGCTTGATGGTGTGGCTTATCCCGCTTCAATTTCAGTATCCGGTAATACCGTTACAATTGATCCCGATGATAACTTTAGTACAGGTACACTTTTTATCCTGAACTTTGGTGGCGCACTGGCTAGTACCGGTGGTCAACTACTTACTAGCTCAGTTGAAAGAAATTTTACCACCGAAGGTACTTTCGCTGTTCCCGGTGCGATTGCACACTGGACGTTTGAAGATAATGCAAACGACATCGTGGGTGACTTTAGCGCAACCGCATCACAAATTGTTGCCATCACTTACGTAGACGGAAGAAAGGCTGATGCCGGAAAGGCCGCATCTTTTAACGGTACTACAAGTATAATTGAAATCTCTAATGGTGATGACCTTATAAACAATGGTGACTGGGCGTTAAGCTTATGGGTTAAGCCAAACTCTTCTCTTGAAAAAGGTCAGTTTGTTTTAGGGCTCGGCGCATTCTACGGATTCCAGTTTGAAATAAATGCGGCGTATGAAAATCTTAAACTTGCCGCAAGTTATGCACATAATAATCCCGCAGGACCAGGAGAGTTTGGGGAAGACCTCTGGGTTGATGCAACAGGAGACCTGGGATGGCAGGGATGGACTTTCTCTAAAGATTACTCTGCCTCTGGTGGTCTTGCTGAAGTCATTAAAGACAAGTGGGCACATGTTGTTTTTGTCTACAACAGTACCAATAAGACCGGCACCGCTTACATTAACGGCGAGCGAGCTAAAGAGCAGGATTTCGACAACTGGCCTGCAGGCGATAATCAAACTTTCGCTACGGGGCTTACATACAGAGGTGTTGCCCCTGAAGTAGTTAATGAACTTGCGTTTGGATTCATCCATTCAAGAGCTGGTACGCTTTGGGATGATGAGCCATGGGGTGGTTACGCACAAACTGGAGCTAATCATTTTCATGGATTATTGGACGATGTAATTGTCTATCATAAAGTCATTACACAGGCTGAGATAACATCCATGTATAATTCAGGAAAACCATAATTATATTCGCGTTACAGATTCAGTAGTTTGTCAAAAGGTTTCCGGTAACCCGGAAACCTTTTTTTACCTTTTATAAAGTAAGATGACTGTACTTAAATCAAATTTTATCTCACTGATTGCATGCGTGCTTCTGGTAATATCGGCCTGCAATAAAGAAGATGAAAACCCTCCCGTCGGAACCCTTCAGTTGTCAGTAGTTAGAGTCGGTACTTACTCACTCGATTTAAATAATTTTACAAACAACACCCTGGCCCCGGTTGACAAAGCAATTGTTGCTACATTTTCAGCACCTTTGAATAAATCGTCTGTTGAAACTTCCGTTCGATTAAAACGGCTTGATCCGGAAGAAAACATTCCTCTTACCTTCTCCTATCTCGATGATGGTAAAACCGTTTCGGCACAACCGCTCACCAACCTGATTCCAAATGAAAAATATCACTTCATTATCCCTGACGAGGTACGCGGAACTAATGAAGAAGTATTTGCAGGTTATCAAGTTGAATTCACAACCTTAAGTGAACCTCTTACTATCACCTCAATAAAAGTTGGGTCATCGGAAATTCTTACGTTGATCCCTGCGACTGATGTACCATTGGAAGGCGTCACGCTTGACATAACCTTCAGCCACCCGGTAAGTTCATCTTTCGCCAGCTCACAATTTTTTACCGTCGCGAGCCAGGGTGCAGCAATACCGCTTACATTTTCACAATCGAACGAAAACAAAACAGTATCAATTACTTTATCAAACAAGTTGAAAGACCTGATGAGACATCAACTTACGCTCTCGGGAAACATTCGAGGTGAAGGTGGTGAGGTGTTGCAGGCGTATTCAAAAGCATTCTATACTATTCCCGATCCGGAACCAGATTTTCCAGTGCTCTCAGATGAAGCGCTGCTTACACAGGTTCAACAACAGACATTCAAATACTTTTGGGATTTTGCTCATCCAGCCAGTGGTATGGCGCGTGAAAGAAATTCATCCGGAAATACGGTGACCAGCGGTGGATCAGGATTTGGAATTATGTCCATCATCGTCGGTATCGAACGAAATTTTATTTCCCGAACAGAAGGTGTTGAACGTCTTAATAAGATTATCTCATTCCTCGAAACTGCAGATACATTTCATGGTGCCTGGTCACATTGGATGAACGGAAATACCGGAAGGGCTATACCATTCAGTGCCAAAGATGACGGCGGCGACCTTGTTGAGACATCCTTTCTGGTTCAAGGTCTTATTACCTTCAGACAATATTTAACTCCGCCCGACACGGTCGGCAACAATCTGATCAACAGGATCAATGGTTTATGGAAAAATGTAGAATGGGATTGGTACAGAAAGAACAATGAAAACGTTCTTTACTGGCACTGGTCACCTAATTATAACTGGGATATGAACTTCCCTTTATACGGATACTTTGAACAACAGATTACCTACGTTTTAGCAGCAGCATCACCGACACACGGTATTCCCAAAATAGTGTATTCAAATGGCTATGGCCGTAATGGAGCAATCCGGACAGGAAATACTTACTATGGCTTTGTCCTTCCACTGGCAGCACCAAGCCCTTTGTTTTGGGTACATTACTCCTACCTCGGTCTGAATCCCAACTTCACAGATGACTACGCGAACTATTGGGAACAGAACGTAAACGCTACACGCATCAATCATGCTTATTGTGTCGCCAATCCAAAAAACTTTGTCGGGTACAGCGATGAGTGCTGGGGACTCACATCCAGCGATAACCAGCAAGGCTACTCCGCGCATTCTCCATACAATGATTTAGGAGTAATCACGCCCACGGCAGCATTATCTTCCTTTCCTTATACTCCGGAAGAGTCAATGAAAGCATTAAAGTTTTTCTATTATACAATTGGCGATCGTTTATGGGGACCTTATGGGTTTTATGATTCTTTTAATCTTACCGACGGATGGACAGCCAACTCATACCTCGCTATTGACCAGGGACCTATCATCATCATGATTGAGAACTATCGCACCGGACTATTGTGGGATCTGTTCATGTCTGCTCCAGAAGTACAATCTGCAATAGACGAACTGGATTTCAACTATTAACAACAAGCCATTATACCATAGACCCTCAAACCACAAACCAAAACCACCCTTTACCATGAAATGTCCATCAGCAAAGAGTAGACCCAACGGGATAATTATTCATGGAAATTCCATAGGTTTCCTTGAAAATCAAACACAAATAAACACATGAAAAGATCTATCTATCCTTTCTTTTTCCTGTTGCTGCTAAGTGCATGCTTAGTACAAAAGAAAATTGATGCACCATCCGTCACAACCAAACTTACCGATGATTCCCTGCTCACACTCGTACAGTATAAAACCTTTCAATACTTCTGGGACGGTGCAGAACCAACTTCTGGTGCAGCACGTGAGCGTTACCACGAAGACGACATTTATCCTGATGATGATAAACATGTCATTACCTCAGGTGGAACCGGGTTCGGTGTAATGGCCATTCTCGTCGGAATTGAACGGAAATTTATCACACGGAAAAAAGGCTTGGACCATTTAACCAAACTGGTAACCTGGCTGGAAAAAGCGGATCGTTTCCATGGCGTTTGGCCCCATTGGCTCGATGGAGAAACCGGAAAAGTAAAACCTTTTAGTCCAAATGATAACGGTGCTGATCTTGTTGAGACTTCATACCTCGCGCAGGGACTTCTTTGCGTACGTGAATATTTTAAAAATGGTAATGATCGGGAAAAAGAACTTGCTTCCAGGATTGATACGCTGTGGAGAGAGATCGAGTTTGACTGGCATCGGAGAAACAATCAGAACGTGTTGTATTGGCATTGGTCACCCTCAAAACAATGGGAGATGAATTTTGCGGTAGAAGGTTACAATGAATGTCTCATCATGTACGTCCTGGCAGCGGGATCTCCAACGCACAGTATACCCGCGGAAGTGTACCATGAAGGATGGGCCCGGAACGGAGCTATGCGAAATGATTCAACGCATGAGCAGTATGGATACCATCTGAGTCTTAAACATAATGGTGCAGCACAATTTGGCGGTCCGCTTTTTTGGTCACATTATTCCTTTCTCGGATTAGATCCACGCAATCTCAAAGATCGGTATGCCGACTACTGGGAGCACAATAAAAATCATACACTCATCAACCGGCAATATTGTTTGGAGAATCCAGGGAACTTTAAAGGATATGGAGAAAATTGTTGGGGCCTTACAGCCAGTTATTCTATGAATGGATATGCAGCACACAGTCCCAACGAAGACCTCGGCGTAATCTCACCAACTGCAGCGCTATCCTCTTTCCCATATACACCAAAAGAGTCTATGCAGGTACTAAGGCATTTATATGAGAACCTCGGTAACAAAGTGTTCGGAGGTTTCGGTTTTTATGATGCCTTTAGTGAACACCATAACTGGTACTTACCCAGATATCTTGCCATTGACCAGGGACCCATTGTTGTGATGATCGAAAACCATCGTACAGGGCTGCTCTGGAATTTATTTATGAAAGCACCTGAAATTCAGGTTGCGAAAGATAAACTTGGATTCGAATGAACAAGTGGAGTAATCTGAATCAGATCGGTTCAGACTAAATATCTGAAGAAGAAAGGATTTGTTCTGCCATATCAAGTTTTAAAGTTAGAAGCGCAAAGGACTCCGAACTGAACAGCTCTTTTTTTACTGGCGACCAAATTATCAAGATATAATTTCTTGAATTATGTTTTGAGCAGACCAAACTATCCAGGCGCAGATCAGTGCTAAATTTGTTATTCGATTGAAAGAAACGTCCACAATAGATTCCCATGTAAGATATTTTTCTAATATTGCAGAGTCAATGAAGGCAATGGTGTCTGCCTAAAATGTTCTGTTTTCCACAGAAATGATGGCGCCTACAAATAGTAATTTTTTACAGTACCCTCTATTTATTTGTAGGATGCGAAAATCAGTTTATGCTCCCGAACAGATCCTTATTGCAAAACACTTGCTCTATTGGACAGTCCTTATTATCCCCGTTTCAATTGTTACCGGATTACTTGTCGCGTTATTCCTCTGGCTCCTTGAACTCGCCACGGTAACACGATGGAATAATATGTGGTTGATTTTCTTCCTGCCCGCTGCCGGCATTCTGATTACATTTCTCTATCGTAGGTTTGGCAAAAATTCCGAAGCAGGGTATAATCTTATCATGGACGAAATCCACAAGCCTGGTGGTGGTGTGCCCGCGCGGATGACTCCGCTAATACTATTTACAACTGTAATCACTCACTTATTCGGTGGGTCAGCAGGGCGTGAGGGTACAGCGGTACAAATGGGAGGAAGTATATCGTCACTGTTTGCCAAATGGTATAAACTCAAGCAAGAAGACAAACGAATTTTACTTTTGGCAGGTATGGCCGCGGGCTTTGGTGCTGTATTCGGTACTCCTGTAGCAGGCGCAATATTTGCGTTGGAAGTGTTAGCTATCGGACGAATAAAGTATGATGCATTAATACCGTGCCTGATTGCCAGTGTAATTGCTGATGTCACTTGTTCATCTGTTGGCATTCACCATACTCATTATTCTATTCTGTTTAACGGAACGGCTGAGCGCCTGATTCCTTTCTTTTCCTTCGATCTCTTTATGCTGCTGAAGGTAATTGTGGCAGGTGTTATTTTCGGACTGGCAAGTTTTTTATTTGCTGAACTAACGCACTTCATAAAAGAAAAAAGCAACCTCTACTTTTCCCGAAAGTGGCTAATCCCCGTCGTCGGTGCAATCCTTGTGGTAGGTATAAGCTACTTGATCGGATCGTTCGACTACCTGGGACTTGGCGTTACTAATCCCAGCAAGGATGGTGTAAGTATTGTTTCCTCATTTTCACCTGGTGGTGCTACGTATTTCAGTTGGTTTTTTAAACTGCTGCTTACCGCAATTACACTGGGTATGGGATTTAAAGGAGGAGAAGTTACGCCCCTTTTCTTTATTGGTGCCACCCTTGGAAATACATTGGCCGTACTTACGGGATCTCCTGTTGATCTATTCGCCGGACTGGGATTCATTGCAGTATTTGCAGGTGCTACAAATACGCCAATTGCCTGTACGATGATGGGCATTGAGTTATTCGGTGCAGAGAATACTTTATATTTTGCTGTTGTCTGTTTTACAGCCTACTATTTCAGCGGCCATTCGGGTATCTATGGATCACAACGCATCGCTGTGAATAAATTCCACATTGCGAGCGACCATGATCTAACCATACGACAAGTGAAAACAAAGTCGAAAGATGATCAGGAGAACAAGGGAAAAAACGTTTCGTAATTTGAATATCTACAAATATTTTAGTGAAGCTTATTTTAAGTAGTAGTTCTTACAACAAGTGTCTAAAAAAATAAACCGTGAAAAAGAATGTACTGATAACAGGTGCTTCTGGTAATCTGGGGAAAGCCACCGTTGAAAAATTTCTGAATGAAGGCTATCAGGTACTGGCTTTAGTAAGACCTGGCAGCGCATTAGAACAACAAGAAAACAAAAGCCTCTTTACCTATGACGTAGAGTTGACCAATGAAACATCCGTGAACAACGTTATCGCAAAAATCATTAGTATACATCACCAAATTGATGTTGCAATCTTGACGGTCGGTGGGTTTACAACAGGGACGATAGAAACGACCGATGCAACCGCTTTACATAAAATGATTGATCTGAATTTTACGACAGCATACCTTGTAGCAAGGCCTGTTTTTAAACAGATGATGATACAGTCCTTTGGCCGGATTGTGTTTTTTGGGGCTCGTCCGGGATTGGAGGCAGCCGAGGGAAGCAAAACAATAGCCTATGCGCTGAGCAAATCTTTGATTCTGAAACTGTCAGCAATGCTGAACGCCGATGCCAACCAGAAAAATATAATGAGTATTGTAGTTGTTCCGGGTATCATTGATACACCCGAAAATCGAGAAGCAATGCCGGAGGCTGATTTTTCAAAGTGGATTTTACCAGAAGAAATTTCGTCACGGATATTCCGGATAATATCAACCGAAAAAATAAGTCAGGAGAATCTTGTGGTGAAGCTTTATTAGCAACTGCCGAGATTTAGCTTTTAAATAACTTGCTAATTTCCGGATGATTCGAAATCACAGCCCACTGACCAGTAACGGTAACGTTACTATCGTTCAACACGGTAACCGGAACATCAAGATCTAATGCCCGAAAAGCAATTTCATAATGTTTGGATACACTACCTCCAACTAACGTAATACCGTTGACCTTACTGTTTAACAAATCCTGAATTTCATACCCGATCAGCAACCCGCTTAGATAGGCATGATTCATTGTACGAGGAAGATTCTTCAACAGGAAACGGGTTCTTACCGTAAACAAGCTATGCAATAAGTTTGATGTTGAACTTTCTTTTACACCTTCAATAAAGTTTTCAACGCTGCTATCATCCAATAATCCATCGACTTTCTCCACTGCCTCGGCCAGTGTGCTGCGTGTTGAAAGTAATGCAAAAATCTCACCCGTCATGTACGTTTTAAAATCATACACCTCATCCTCCTTAACATGGATATGTTTGGAATGAGTACCTGGAAAGATATAGTTATGTTGTTGAGTAAACTGCGTCTGCATAGCGCCCACGAGTTGTGTTTCTTCCCCGCGCATCACATCGGTCTCCGTGCAAGCCCCTGATATCAAAATTACATCATGTGAAAACTCCTGAGAAGCTTTGATCCACTGTACTTCCAAATCCGATCCATCTGTTTTAAAGGGAACCTTTTTATATGGAATGGAGATCATCCCGAGCGATGAAGAAGCCATTCCTGATATGACCACGGGAACAAAAGATAAAGGAAGATTGAGTTTATTCCCGAGTTCGGCTGCTGCCGATCCGATTACAGAAGCATAAAACAAAAACCGACTCTTTCCATTTGAGTTCGTCTTCCACGCTGAAAAAGTTGTTGCAATGCCGTTGTTATTTACTACCTCGCCGAGAGTCTGTAATGTAGAGATTTCTACAAGTTTTAATCGAAAGGATGAAGTACCCCAATCACAACTAAGAAAATTTTTCATCCTTATGCCCTAAATTGAAAAGTACATTTACCCAATTAATGAATTTAAAACAATAAACGACAGAACGGATTAAAAAGCAACGGGGAAAACTGTCCCCTTTCCGACCAAAAAGGTTTCCGCCCTTTGCGATGCATTTGTTTTTCCTACAGTCTGATCTGCCTCCTTGCAGACTCCCAGAGTGGAATTTTTGCTTCTATTGGGTGATCTGAGCAATATTTTTATCTTTGCGGCCATTAAAATCTGGCCTCGTAGTTCAATGGATAGAATAGGAGTTTCCTAAACTTTTGATGCAGGTTCGATTCCTGTCGAGGCTACCCAACCGAAAAGACCGGAAATTCTTCGGTCTTTTCTTCCTAAAATCCCTCTCAAAACCCCTTAAAACAGCGATTACTTCGTTCTCACGAGCGGTTCGACACTTGCCATTTTCGATGATCAAATTTTCAGGGAAAATTGAACCAATCAGTTTTTGCTTATTGGCAATACTGGCAGCATCGTAATAATATCTGAGGTTCTGTATTAGGTTGATTCCAGATTTAAGGTACTTGTTGCAATTCGTTTCTTTCGATTCTAATGCAGATAACTTTTCTTGAAGGATTGAAACTTCCTCTTTGAATCTAGGCTTCATCAACGAGAAGCTGTCACGTTCAATTTCGTTTAGCACGTACTTTTCTTCAAGAGAGACCAACTTCTTTTGGGCACTGACCAAATTATCTTTATAGTTTTTAATCTCCTGATGACGATTTGATTCATTGGCCTTAAAGATCGTACCCATCACCTCAAGATAGAGCATTTCAATCTCTGGCTGAACGGCCACTTCATCAAAGTAATTTAGAACAGCATCATGCGCTTTCTCAGAAGCTATTCTTTCCGTACCACCATTACGGCAATGATAATAGTTGTAATAACGGCTTCGTCCTTTGGATGCACTACTGGTGAGCTTGCCACCACACTTGCTACAGGTTATCATTAATCTTCGTCTTCGTCTTCATCGTCATCATCATCTTCTTCCTCATTGTCATAGTTGTATTCGTCAACCTTGTCTTGCAATTGGTTGATGACTTTCTTTTGATCAGCATCGTAGTCGATACTGATTTCAATTTCTCCTTCTGAAGAGGTTCCTACGATGCGATTGTCAAATTCATACTCTTCGATTGCCGTAGCAAACTCTTCGATTAAATCTGTTGGAACTAAAAAATTTCGAGTTCTCATTTGTTATTCTTTTAATTTTAATAAATGGTTTTTAATGCTACTTTTTACTTGAAGGATCACTCCCAATCAGATCAAGCCTCTTACTCTAAAGCAGCGAAAGCTTTGTCATTCGTATTTACATCTACTCGGTTTCTTTTACACAGTGTAAATGTATAGCGGCTAAAAAGTGAAGGTTTAGGATTATAAACGATTGTTAATGATTATTAACATTTCTAAAATATTATGAATTGATGTGAACGTTTTAGTTGTTTTCGCGATAGTGTTAGCTTGACGTTGCTGGTACGTTGGATTATAGTTGAAGGGAGTTAAAAAAGATGGATAACATTTGAAAACATATTAAATTATGCAATGGATGAGAATGAAGTAAAAGAAAGAATCCAGGAAATTGAAAACGATCCAAGGGTTAACCTAAAAGTTCCTAACAAACTCGTTGATGTTGATCCACTGATTGCGGAAGCGAAGAAAGGTCTGTCGAAACCTGATGGCCGTCCAAGTTGGTTACTTGAAAACGAAGGAGTAGTATCGAACACTGGTTCGCTACAAATCCGCGTTGCTCCGAATAATGTTGATCGTGCCTTGCGGCTGTTTGATACCATCATAAAAGTTTTTCGGGCTCGTGGACATCGCTTTGAAGAAAGTACTGTGCATCTAGGTGAACAGAGTTTTGAAATCTCCATTAGGGAAAAACTGAAAAAGCTGGATGAATACAAGAAAGAACCCACCAATATCTTATGCCTTAAAGTTTATACGGGTTATCCGAGATTTGAAATATATGATTCTAAGAGTGTGCTTATTGAAGACAGGATTTCGCGAGCAGTGGCCAAAATAGAACTGGAGGTTGAGTATTATTTAAGAGTTTGGGCTGAGAATGATAGACGAGAAGAAGCGCAGCGACAAAGAGAAAAAGTGAGGGCCGAAATTTTAGCCAGGAAGAAAAAAGAACTGGATGATTTTAAGTTGTTATTAAATGCAGCCCAACGTCATAACGATGTGAAACTCATACGGGAATATATTCAATCAAAAGAGGATGCAGCCTCACGAAATGGTATGCTTAATGAAGACTTACGGAATTGGATTGAGTGGGCCAGGAAAAAGGCCGATTGGTATGACCCGAATATTGAACAAGAAGATGAGCTCCTCGGTAATGTTGATAAGTCTACACTTTCGCTTAAGTCATAAAGCCGCATGAAGGCCTGATCTGAGTTATTTTATCAGGCTATAGCCTGATATCAAATTTGCATTTATCAGGCTATAGCCTGATATTTGATCTCTATTTATCAGGTTATAACCTTATGAAAAACACAAAAAAGCTCCAAATTGAGCAATTAGACCGTAAATTGGCAAACTATGTCAATTTTTCAGATGTGCCAGCTAAAGGATGGATTCATGGAATTCGTACGGCTTTGAAGATGTCATTCCGGCAATTTGCTAGCCGCTTGGGAATTACTGCTCAAAGCGCACAGGAAATTGAAGAACGTGAGAAGAATGGAAACATCAGTTTGAAAAGCCTGCGAGAGGTTGCATCAGCGTTGAACATGAGACTCGTTTATGGTTTTGTACCACGCGATGGTTCGTTTGAAGAAATGCTCGAAAAGCAAGCACTGATCGTTGCCCGAAAAATTGTGAAGCGAACAGATAACACTATGAAGCTGGAAGATCAGCAAGTGAGTAAGGAAAGGGTTGAAAGAGCTGTACGCGAATTGGCCGATGAAATTAAGAGAGAAATGCCGCGTTACTTATGGGATTAGATTTTGAATTAGTTGACGGGCAAACACCTCTCGATGAAGAAGAGAAGGATGGCCTTCTTATTCCTACCATTACCACCCGTGGTGAGTTGGATGAGTTTGAACAGCAAAATATTGAACGTGCTATTCAATGGACGATGCGCAGGAAGTTTAAAAAAGATGAACTACTGACTGAGACGTTTACCAAGCTCGTTCATAAAAAAATGTATGGCGATGTGTGGGCTTGGGCTGGTGAGTTTAGGAAGACCAACAAAAACATCGGAGTGGATAGGTACCAGGTAGCAATTGAATTGCGCAAGTTGATTGATGATTGTAAGCATTGGCTTGAACATGGTACTTACCCACCCGATGAAACTGCTGTTCGCTTTAAGCACCGCATTGTACAGATACATTGTTTCTCCAACGGCAATGGCCGGCACTCGCGACTAATGGGTGATTTAATTATTGAAAAGCTATTTGATAAGCCTGTCTTTACTTGGGGATCACAAGCGGATCTTATAAAAGCTCATGGAACGAGAGAAGAATATCTTACAGCAATAAAAGCTGCGGATTCTCAAAATATTGCTCCTCTACTTTCTTTTGCACGCAAATAAAAAGGAGGCAGCGTTCTTTTTGATAGTTAAAGCCAACCTCGAAATTGCGGTCTAACAATTTGCGCAATGTATTGAGTAAAATTACTCGGTGCTTTGAGTAATTTGTAGTGGCTTCTAATGTAAATGATCGTGTAAGTGATGATGCAATTGATGGTGTAAGTGATGGTGTAAAACAACAACTAATAAATGTTGCTTGCAGAAGATGTGGCTAAAAATAAGTGAGGGAATAAATGAGGGATTAAAATCTTTGTTAGAGGCAATCCAATCAAACACGGGCATTAAAGCCAAAGATTTAGTTGCGGTGCTAAATCACAGGCCCATCAAAACAATTGAAAGGCAAGTAAAGGAGCTCACAGAAATGGAATATATTGAAAGAAAAGGCAGCAAGAAACCCGGAGTAGCTATTGCGTTCAATTTCGTTCATCAAATACTTCTCCTCCAGTAAAGCCAATTTCTTTTCAGCGATGCTGATGTTTATCGCATATCGCGATACGCGATATTTATCCATAAATATTTGATTAATAACGTATAAATACTGATAATTGCATATCGCGATATACGATAATGAGAAGGAAAAGCACTATACCGGCCGTGAAGCCGCAGGATGTCGTGATCCTGCTCAAGCTAATAATAGAGGAGAACAATCCCTGGACACAAATATCCCTTGCCAAAGGGTTGATGATGAGTCAGTCGGAAATAAGCGAATCGTTGGGCCGGTCAACTTATGCACTGTTACTTTTTGACAAAGGAAGAAACGTCGCACGTCAACCGTTGATGGATTTCCTACAATACGGCATAGCAACGGTCTTTCCGATGCAACCGGGAAGTATAGTACGTGGTATTCCTACGGCGCATAGTGCTGCACCTCTTAACAACTTAATTGAAAGTGAAGAGCAATATGTTTGGCCTTACGCCAAGGGTAGTGTGCGCGGGCATGCCATACAGCCGCTATATAGTTCTTTTCTACCAGTCATAGAGCAAGACCGTGACTTTTATGAACTTCTTTCATTGACGGATGCCCTACGCGTTGGAAAGGTAAGAGAGAGAAATCTGGCGATTGACCTTTTAAGAAAGAGAATTGTGAAATAGTTTAATCGTTAGCATAATCATCCCGCACATGAAGAATCAAATCGTGAACAGGAAAGCTACCATTAAAGTAGCCAAAGCTCTCGGAGAGTTAAACCTCGAGGTGGTATTTGTTGGTGGGGCAATGGTGAGCCTCTACATTGATGATCCGGCCGCAGAAGATATCCGGCCGACAAAAGATCTCGATCTTACTTTTCAAATCACGACGGCAAGCAAACTGGAGGAATTAAGAGAGGCGTTAATTAAGAAGGGTTTTATTCAAACGCATGAAGACAAGGTAATTTGTCGTTTTAGATTTGATGACCTTATTATTGATGTTATGTCGACTCAGGTTATTGGTTGGGTGCCCAGCAACAGATGGTTTATGCCAGGGTTCGAGAAGTCTTTCTCCGTTGAACTCGAAGATGTTTGGATACGCCTTATGCCACTCCCCTATTTCCTCGCTTCAAAGATGGAAGCGTTCTTTGACAGAGGAATTCATGACTTCTATGCAAGTCATGATTTTGAGGATATTCTATACATCTTCAATTACACAACGAACCTAGTGGAGCAAGTGCTCACTGGGAACGGTGAGGTACTTGACTATTTAAAAGCATGCGTGGAGCGTATGATGAATGAAAATAAAATCCGTTCAGTGATCCCGGCACACTTGTATTACGAAACTGCCGACGAACGTTTTGAGATTATCATTGAGAAGATGAAGGGAATTGCGTCCGGACGATCGTAAACTGAAAAGTCAGGCATCAGTACACTTTTTTCTAGAACACAAAATGTGAGGACAACAGTGAATTTTGTAGAGCCCAAGTATTATCTTTCCACACACCTTTCTTCAACTTGCATCGAAGAAGGCAGAGACTACTGCAATCAAAAGAGATTACACGATTAAACGCAATATCACTATGGATTTTGGAATTGACTTCACAAAAGATTACGAAGAACGGTCAAGGGAATATCTGGACAACCTTGACTTTGCAACACTGGAGGCAATTAGGGCTAAAGCATTAAAGGACTTAACCGTCGAAGACCTATCGAAGATAGGGTTTACAAAGGTTGATCATGAGGAATTCGACGAATTCTTTTTCTACCAGGATCTCAATGGCGTTAAGGTTTACGTAAATCGAGTAGATGAAAAATTTGAGCTCC
Source organism: Chryseolinea sp. (assembly GCA_041747735.1). Taxonomy (GTDB): domain Bacteria; phylum Bacteroidota; class Bacteroidia; order Cytophagales; family Cyclobacteriaceae; genus Chryseolinea. Next base: position 12,400 of record JBGTEP010000045.1, on the reverse strand, counting down.
GGGGATTTATGCTGCGTAAAGAAAAGGACATTCATTCAACAGCAGAGTTGCTGGATGAAACACTGACGAAGTGGCGGCTTAAGATGAAGTAAGAAATCGGTATGATGAATGAGATGAATAAGGGTCTGGCAATGTCCGACATGGCGGTACTACTGAATAAGATTGATAACATCGGACCGGAATATGTCAATACCGTTTCGGCCGAGATGTTTCAATACCAACCTTTTTTCCTGACTGTCCTCCTCGGTTATCGGACAAGATGTTTCTCCGGAGGAATTGGAGAGATAATGAAAATTTATTTCCTCATCTGGGAGTATTTCAGCGAGAATCCAAGGATTCGTATAAAACAAATCAGGGAGAAGGACTTCGAAGCAGCGCAGCTTAGGGATATAATTGGGGCAATGTGCAAAGTAAATCGTTGGTAGCAATGATCGTTTTCCGAATTCGTGAAAGGCCTGTGCTAGTTAAAATGGATAAAGAAAAATGTGGGACCATTCTCGTGGGAATCAAGAGTTTTATTGAATGCTTTGAGGCTTTAAAGTAGTTTTAGACGTGGTGAGGAAATTCGTAGTGCAACGAAAATTAAAAATATATTTTTTAGCGGTAGCAATGACTATCGTTTCGCCAACTTTTTTGGAACCGTAGGGTAATTCTGTTCTGTACTTAACGTCGCCGAATCTTTGCGTTACCGATACAATTCAACTCCAGTCTTTATCTTCCAATGCGAAAATTTCATCTACACGTGTCTTAAAGGCATAAGCAATCTTCAACGACAACAGGGTAGAGGGTACATACTTTCCGATCTCTATGGAGTTGATAGTTTGGCGTGAAACCCCGACGCTAGTTGCCAGGTCAGCTTGTGTCATACCCTGCTTTGCCCGCTCTACCTTCAATGTATTCTTCATTAACTTAGGTTCGTGGTATATAGTCGACTGTAGAAAATGACGTTAGCCAGAGCAAGGACCAATATCAGAAAATGATTTATTTCTTTTAACTCGAAAGAGATCAATGCATGGTCAAATAAATTGCTGGTGATCAATTTTACCGCATAGGAAAGTATAAAGGCAAAGTACAATGAGGTGGTCTTTATGTGCGTGGAGCGTTCGTCCTGAATTTTATCAGTGGCAATCAAAAGTGTGAATAGCCCTACTAATAATGGCATTTCAGACCCTGCAGAATTGTCGAAAATCAGTACTGGAATTCCAATAATAATGAGGGCCAGACCCAGGAACTTTGAATAATAAAGGATCTGCAATGAGGTTTTGGATTCTTTCATCATGAAGTGGTTAAGATTCCTTGCAAAGATAAGTTATCTTGTCTAAATGACAAGTATACTTTACATTACTTTCCGAAATATGACCATAGGTAGAACAGGGGTAAATTGTTGTGTAGGTGAATCCCGCAAGATTATAGTGTGATAATTTTCCCCAATGGCCTACTTGAATACTTCCAACGAATCAAACTTAAGGCTGCAACTGGTGAGCGAATTTTGTAAAAACATCTTTTACACCGGCTAATCTGTTGCTTATTGAGTTAATCACAGTTCAGGCAACACATTGCAACGTGCTGGCACGATAATATCAATCGCAAACTCGTTCGTTAGATTTTTTCACTTTGAGTTATCCGCGGAATGGATTCATACTTCATCTTATTCGTTGTGATCGGAATAGCCGCCCTCGGCATGGCGTGGATGCCGAACTTTACTGAGACTACCAATATTTCGTATTCGATATTGTATGTATTGATCGGTGCGATACTTTATGCGTTGACTGATGCGCTGCCATTTCCCAATCCATTATCACAACGTGAAACTACACTTCGTTTAACCGAAATGATGGTGATTGTATCGTTGATGGGTACGGGCCTCAAAATTGATCAGCCGTTTTCATTTCGGTCGTGGCGAATACCCTTCAAGATGGTAATCATTACCATGGTAGTAAGCATCATCCTGATCGCTTTACTGGGAAACTGGATGTTTGATTTTAACCTTTCTGCCGCTTTGTTGCTCGGAGCAGTGCTTGCACCGACTGATCCTGTACTAGCCGCTGATGTTCAGGTGGGCCCTCCGTTGGAGGATCGGAAAGAGAAAGATAAAGTAAAATTCTCGCTAACTGCCGAAGCCGGGATGAATGATGGTATGGCTTTTCCCTTCACCTGGCTTGCTATTGGTTTAGCGTCTACATCGGGGAGTTTCGATTGGAAAGAATGGCTGCTGATGGATCTGATTGTAAAAATAGTCGTCGGTATTGTTTGTGGATTTGTGATCGGAAAGGTTATGGCCTATGCTATCTTTAAGCTTTCAGCCGGAAGGAAAATGGTGGTTCGTGATGGTTTTGTTGCCATCAGTGTTATGCTGATTACCTATGGTATTGCGGAATTGGTCCACGGTTATGGTTTTATTGCAGTTTTTGTAGCGGCGCTCACGATTCGCAACCATGAATTTCAACATCAATATCATGAAACGCTTCACGATTTTACTGAACAGATAGAGCGCATTCTACTCGCTATTGTTCTTATTCTATTTGGTGGAGCATTAGTGCATGGTTTAGTTGAAAATTTTTCATGGTACCAATTGCTTTTCGCGATTGTATGCGTGTTTATAATACGTCCAGCTACAGCATGGCTTGCTGTAGCTGGCGAGAAATTGCACAACAAAGAAAAATTTGCCATCAGTTTTTTTGGAATCAAGGGAATCGGCTCTTTCTTCTACCTTGCGTTTGCCATTGAATCGGCGTCCTTTCCAGATCGCGAATTGTGGTCCATCGTCTCCGCGGTTGTATTGCTTTCAATTGTTGTGCATGGCGCTACTGCTACGTATGCCATGAAACGGCTAGGTAGGTTTACTAAAGCTTAATTGCTGGAAGAGCCGATTGCTTAACACGAAATATGGCCGGAAATAGTAAATTTAAGAGGAAACGTAAATATGCCCTCTGATGAAATACAAAACCTTGTATTCAAATTCTATACTGATTTCAATAATGCTACTCATCTCGCAATGTTCAGAACGGATCGGTGAAGCTGCTCAATATGGAATGTATGAGATTGTCTTTGAGTCCGTCAGCGATGATGCGTCTTTTTTATTTCCAAAGGTAAGCTTCTACAGGCCTGACGGAAAAGTTGTTCATGTTGATGGATTTTACGATGGCGAGAGTAAATATAAAGCCCGGGCATATTGTAATCAGAAAGGGGTTTGGAAATGGGAAGTTCATCAGGATTCTTACTTTAAGATGAAAAGTGGAAGTTTTAAAGTTGTGGATTCTAAGCTTAAAGGTAAGCTGAAGAAACATCCTGAGGACCCACAACAGTTTGCATACGAAAATGGTGAATGGTTTCTGCACATCGGTGACACCGGATATCGCTATCTCTCACAAAATGAGCCCAAATGGAAAGAGTATATTGATCAGGCCATAAAGGTGGGGATGACTAAAATACGGACCTGGTTTAACAGCTCACGCTTCGGGGTCGAGGGTTTGTTTGATAACGAACACTCCAAGTTAAACTTGTCGTACTGGCAGGAAATCGACAGAAGGATTGCATATGCCTATGAGAATTATCCCGATGTTATTTTACAATTGATTCCTTTTGGAGAAGACAAAAAAGAACTGGATCGATATGATGAGGGTGACCTGATCACTTTGCAGATGGTTCAATATGCACAGGCACGATTCTCAGCCTTCCCAAACATCACTTGGTGTATTTCTAATGACCGGGAAATCGTGAAAGAGGGAGTCGAGTTATCGGGAAGACGAGTATCTGAAAAGAACATCAACAAAATCGGAAAGGATATGGCCAAACGGGAACCGTGGGGAACGTTGATAACGAATCATCAGTCACGGTACTCCGGCTATTCCTTTGTTGACGTTGACTGGTCTGATGTCATCACGTTAGAAGATGTCGATCAGATTGACGGAAGGTTGATACTCGAATACCGCGCAAATGCATCCGATCCTGTAGTGCTTGACGAAGACCGTTATGAATTGTATATAAAACCGGAACATCCGCGATATTATTTCAGGCGGTTAATGTGGGCGTCGCTTTTGTCAGGAGGACATGCAACTTATGGGGGCATACATACTTTTATTTCCCATGATGAAAAGAACTTGCCGTCTGTTCCTGTTGAGGAACAGCACCTTTTGGGTGTTCAGGGATACTTCGATGTCGGGCTTGAAGGGGCTGATGACTTTCTGAATATAAACAGGTTCTTTAGTGAGTCAGGTCTCACATTAGTTAAAATGCAACCCGATGATTCGTTGGTAGGTAATATCCCGCAACAACTGAAATGTATTCGCAATGATTCAACATACATTATTTACTTAGCCAATCCTGACCAGATAGGCCGGCCCACCACGCAGAAAGAAAAATTCGATGACATCCGTACTGCTAATGTAAGTACTGACATCCCTGGCGTAAGCATCGCGCTACCAGAACTACAGTTCACCATTAAATGGTTTAATCCCTCAACAGGAGAATGGTCAGAACCGGGGACGGTAAATGGAGGAGTATCAAAGATAAATGCTCCCGGACCAGGAGATTGGGTTTTGTTGATTCAAAGAAGCTAAGCTTGAATTGTTTTAAAGTCAATTAGGTATCAACGTAAAAAAGCCGCCTGCTAGACATCGCTGCGAAATGAATGAGGTCGCTTCACTGCCTGTCGATGCGATACAGTCTGCCTTGATCTGTGATAGCATATAAAGCACCGTCTGTTCCTTGTGTCATATCTCTAAACCGTTGCCCTTCACTTGCCAACAACCGTTCCTCTCCAACAACTTTATTATTATTGTCGATAACCAAACGTACAATGTGCTGACCACTTAATGATCCGACAAAGAGATTGTTTTGCCATTCGGGAACTCGGTTTCCGCTATAAAAAACAATACCGCTCGGTGACACAACGGGGTCCCAGTAGTAGGTAGGTTGTTCCATACCGTTTTGTTGCTGAATGCCAGCACCGATGGTTTGTCCACCATACTCAATCCCATAAGTGATCGTGGGCCAACCAAAATTTGCACCAGCCTGTAACCGGTTTATTTCATCGCCACCGCGAGGGCCATGTTCACTCTGCCAAATTTCTCCAGTCACCGGATGAAGTGCCAAACCTTGCGGATTTCTATGGCCTATCGAATACAACTCCGGTAAAGCACCGCCCTGACTAAACACTGGATTTCCAGGAGCAGGTTGTCCATTCTTTGTGATGCGGATAACCTTGCCTAAACTACTGCTTACGGATTGCGCAAGTGGACGTGCATCCTGAGAGGACTTTTCTCCTATGCTTACAAATAAATTGCCCGTTAAATCAAAAAGAATTCGTCCGCCATAATGAAGCGTACTATTATGCGGTGTGTTAGAACGGTAGATCACAGTCGCTGACTCAATCGTTGTTTCATTGTCGGTCAGTCTACCCTTTGCAACTGACGTTATATTACCTCCGGAAACCGATTCGGAAAATACCCAGTAAACCATTCGATTGGATTCAAAATCCGGATCAAGACATAAACCAAGCAGGCCACCTTGTCCTCCCGAGTTAACATTTGGCATCCCTCCTATTGTGTTACCGACTGTACCTTCAACGGTTACGATACGCATACCTCCGCCTTTTTGCGTTATCAACAATCGTCCGTCCGGGAGACTTGTGATTCCCCATGGGTTGGAAAGCGATGTTGTGAGCACGGTAGAATGGTAGGCTGTACTGGTTGTCACACTGCCTATGCGGGTCTGTCCGGTAAAGGCTGGAGTATAATCTGTGTTGGGTGGATTGTTTTCAACAGGATCTCCTGTGTCAGGCGGGTTGTCAAGGTCCGGGTCATTGTTTTGACTACTGCAACTTGCGCTGATCAGTAGACCGAGTAAAAAAAGGTTGAAGATTTGCTTCGCATTAATCATACAGAGTGGTTAAAGTTATGAATGGTGCCTCAACTTTTATTTAGTCCTTTTTCAGGATAATGATTTATTTGTCAATAGTGTGCAATTCACGAAAAGATCGAATCAGATTACTTACTATCATTATCCTCTCGGTAAATGTAGTACACGACGATTCACTTAGGTTCGCCTTGCCGATAATAACATCTGCTGATCCAAAGAGTTCCTCGCCTGTCTTCTCATTTGGCATCCGAACGGAATCAAACTGCCATTTGTCCCCTGACAAAAAGCGCCAAGGCATAGATTCCTAACGGGTACAGCTTGGTTCGTGTTTTCTCTCTAAGTCTGTTATAACCCATAGCTTTTTGTAATTCCATCCACCAAATTTTCCGTGCACTCTAAAAACAAGCTATTCGTTCTTCAGAGTTAAAGAAGGGTTTTCTTTAACAATGCGATCAAGTGAGTAGCTACAGTGAGAAATACGCAGAATACCATCTTCATAAGGTAGCAGTCACAGGCCACTTTATTGTGTAATGCACCCTTTAGAACGGACGAGGCCTTGATTTCCAACTCTTCAGACAATCGTTAAGATTTGAATCGGGATACTTTTTGGCGACTCGGAACAGGCACGTTCTACAAAAGAAAAATCAGCTCCATCCACCGGTTAGCTTTACCAGTGTTAGGTCACTAAACTTAATCCAAAAGCTACCTCATACAGTCTTTACGGGTTCACGGTGTCCTACCCAGGTGAATCGTTTATTAACATATTCAGGATTGGTAAACGATGCATTCCCCGAGGGATTTCCACCGGTCACGTGAAAGTCGGAGAAGGCTGCATTCTGATTCATATAGATCCCTCCCGTTAAATTAAAGGAGACCGGTGTTGAAGCAAGTGCCATTTCATCGGCAATCTTTTCCCGGATACCTGCATCAGTAGAGTAAGCACCACATGAAATCGCTCCGTGAGTAATAGCAAGATCTTTTGCCAGCGACAGCGATTGTTCAGTATTTTTAGTTTTGATAAGCAGCGCAATCGGCCCGAAAAGTTCTTCTCCAAAAATTTTATTTTCAGATGCATTAACCCCAAGTACAACGGGTGTGGCTACGCGCGCATTTTTAAACATTGGATTCTCAAACGATCTTGACTTTAACCAAACTTTACCTGGCATTTTCTCAACAGCCGTAATACGGTCGCATGTCTTTTTATTCTGAACAGCGCCCAACACATAAGGTCCTGCCTTCGGATTTTCTACCAGACTGTTGATGTTATCAACGAGTTTCTGCGCAAATTCATCAAACGTCACAACGCCAGCAGGGGTACCGATACCGCTTTCAGGAATGTAAAAGTTTTGCGGGGCTGTACACATCTGACCACTATAAAGGTTAATCGAAAATGCGAGATTAGCCGCTACCTTATCAACATCATCGACAGAATCGAGGATTACGGAGTTTACTCCCGTCTTTTCGGTAAAGGTAGTCTTACCTTGAATTGATTCAATGTAACTACCAAAGGCACCATTGCCGGTAAAGTCAATCAACTTTACGGCTGGATGCTCCGCCAAATCTTTGGTTATCATGTTGTCGAATGTATCAACTGCAAGTTGGCAAATGTCGGGATCGAGATTATTTTCAGAAAGTACCTTTCGGATTTCAGATACAAATATGGCAATCGGTAAAATCGCGCCTGGATGAGGTTTCACTATCACCGGGTTGCCCGTGATCAGACTAGCGTAAATTCCTGTAACAGAATTCCAGGTGGGAAAAGTTGAACACCCAACTACTACCGATACACCTTTTGGTACAGCACGCCATTCTTTTTGCAATTGAATATTGAATTTCCCCATCGGCTTATCCCATATTGCACTTGCCGGAAAACGTTGTAACTCTTCATAACCTGCAGCGATAGCTTCCAAAGCACGGTCTGCCGCATGAGGTCCCGATGCTTGAAATGCCATCATAAATCCCTGACCCGTTGTGTGCATGGTTGCATAGGCGATTTCAAAAAATCTGCCTTTAATACGTTCAAGGCTTTCCATTAAAATCCCGGCCCGGTCCTGAGCACTTACACGTCGCCATACATGATAGCCTTTTGTTGCCTGCGTAATTAACCGATCTACTGAAAGGGATGGATATAAAACCTCTAATGCATCTTGTGTGTAAGGAGATTCCTCCTCCCCTATCCATTCCGTGGCGTCTACACCAAGTTCATCAAACTTTTTGCCCAGTGATGCCTGAAATTTTTCCTTTCCGTTGCTATCGGCTGATTCGCCATAAAGTGAAGGTGATGGGTTTTCAGGGAAGGCTGTAAAAAAAGTGCGTGTATGTAAAGCATCTATTGCTTTGTGAAGTGTCGCTTCATGTTTGTTGAATAAGCTCATGACTGGACTTGCGTTAGTTGTAGTGGGTATCAATACGAAAAATTAATTCTTTAGTTTACCGGCGAAGGTCTTGGTTAACGTAACCTATTGAGCGCCGAAAACTTTCTTTAGCAGCGCAGTTGTTCGTGCTACAGGATCCTCGCGGATATTCTTTTCTTCTTTGGCAATCATCAAAAACAATCCTTCAATAGCTTTGTCTGTTGCGTAGTCATCCAGGTTTGGATTAACATCTTCGGTGAGTGGAATTCTATTGTATGTATTTACGATGTCGCCATAATATTTTGTTGCATTTACCTTGCTTAACGAATTCTGAATAACCGGTAAAAACTTTTCTTTTAGTTGAGCTGATGTCGTTCGCTTCAAATACTGCGTAGCGGCATCAGGCTGGCCTTTCAAAATTCCCCACGCATCCTGAATAGTCATGGATCGGATTGCTGTAATAAAAATAGGTTTTGCTTCTTTCGCTGCATCCTCAGCACCTCGGTTAAGCGTCATCACAAACTTATCGACCTCTCCCCCTAAACCAATTTGACGAAGTTTATCTTCGACCTTTTTTACTTCAGGCGGAAACGGAATTCTTATTTCTGGATTCTTAAAATAACCATCCAGTTGAGATGCCAGATCAGCACCGGAAGATATACCTTTTATCAGCGCTTCCTTTAAGCCTTCAGCAACCTCGGCAGTAGTCAGGGCTCCTTCAATTCCAATAGCTTTATTTACATCACCTATAGTCTGATTGATCTGTGCCGTTGTACACGCCCCTAATACAATGGTTGAAAGTGCTATAATAATTCTCCTCATACCGTTTCAATTTCTGAGCTAAGGTAGAAAACTCCGTGATCAAACAGACAGGTAAACCGGTTTATATTAACGGAAGTCAGGCAAGGGAATCTCTTGTAATTTCATTAATTTGTTTACACCCTGCCAGACCCATTGTCAATTCAAATTCAGCCAATAAATTGAGCAATACTTGGCTAACTCCTTGTTGCCCGGCAATGGCCAGCCCGTAAACATACGGCCTCCCTATACACACTGCTTTAGCACCCAGGGCCAGAGCTTTAAAAATATCAGCACCACCACGAACACCACTATCCAGCAATACCGGGATAGTACCGTCAACAGCCTTTACTATTTTCGGTAATGCATCCATAGAAGCAATTGCTCCATCAACCTGCCGTCCACCATGATTGGAAACAATAATCCCATCCATCCCTGCATCAATGGCCTTCCGTGCATCATCGGGATGAAGTATTCCTTTCAACACAATAGGAAGTTTCGTCATTGCGCGCAGAAATTTCAGATCATCCCAGGTTGTCTGTGGGTTTGAGTAGGTCGACACAAAAGTTCTTACAGCCTTTAACGGTCGCTTTGACTTTAGCTTTTTGAAAAACCCATCTCCAGGATAGTTATTCACCATCTTTATCAAACCACGAATGGTTTGCAGTGTGATTTTTTGTTTCGGCGAATCTGCAACATCGGGTTCATCCAACATTTTCTGAAATACAGGATCAGATGTATACTGTGCGATTCCCTTACCTTCCAAAAAAGGCAAGTAAGCAAGATCCAGATCACGAGGTCGCCATCCCAACATCGTCGTATCCAGTGTAACGACAATAGCGGAACAACGGCATCGCTCAGCGCGTTGAATAAAACTCTCAACCAGTGCGTTTGATTTACTCCAATAAAGTTGAAACCAACGTGGACTTTCACCCATAACTTCTGCACATGATTCCATCGGGAATGAAGCCTGGTTGGAAAAAATATACGGGATACCAAGTTCTGATGCTGCTCGCGCTACTGCAATATCAGCCTCTTTATGAACTAACTCCAATACACCTACCGGAGAGAGCAAAACAGGGAAAGGTAATGATTGACCAAATAAATTGATTTCCGTTTGTCGTTCACCTACATCGCGGAGCATACGCGGAACAATTGTATACTTTTCAAAAGCTTCGCGATTGGAGCGCATTGTGATTTCACTCCCCGCACCTCCCGCGACATAAGCAAATGCTTTACGAGTCATACACTGGCGGGAAGACTCCTCAAGATTTTTGACGTCAATGTTTATTTCAGGTTTTGATCCGGAAAAGCCCCGGACATAAATTTCCTTTTGCCTGTCTGTTGCAGAGAAATGCATAGCTTGATGTTACCTCTATAAAATACGTTATATAATCGCATTCTAAAAAGTAATGGCACCTCAAAGTTTATAGACGACACCAAATCCCATTCCCGCGCGACGTGGGCGTAGACTAAAAGGCGCATCGAGCGATTCATTCACCCGAATTGTATGCATATAACCTGGCTGAACGAAAATATTGATCCGTTTACTAAATGTATACTCCACGCGGTAGAGTAGCTGGTAGTTCAAGTAGTCTGAATCTGAGTTATTGTAAACATCATTTTCTGCAGCTTGATGAAAACCCTTCTGATATTAACGCTATACAGGGACGTCACAAGAGCTCAATAAAACAATTATTGCCCCTATCCATAAAAAAGTTGATAGAATTCCAATCTTCCGGGATACTTTTGCTGTTTTCATATTCACATGGGATGGTTTCATCAGGGTAGACTTGAACTGAAAGCCGAACGTTGGATCGAGAATGATTATTTTATAAAAATGTACTTATGACGAGCATTACAGCAGAACTATTAACAATCGGTGATGAAATTCTGTATGGTCAAATTGTTGACACCAATTCCCAGTGGATGGGAGCAAATCTTAGCAATGCCGGAATCAAAGTAGTCCGGAGAACTACAGTCGGTGATATTGAAAGCGAGATTCTAACCGCTTTTGCTGAAGCAGAGAAACGTGTTGATATCGTACTAATTACCGGAGGCCTGGGGCCAACCAACGACGACCTGACAAAACCTTGCTTAGTAAAATACTTCAACTGCGAACTAAAAATGCACGAAGAAGCATTGGCGGAAGTGACTGCATTTTTCAAAAGTCGTGGCCGCGAACTCACACCCCTGAACCGCGAGCAGGCAGCGTTGCCCTCGTGCTGTGAGAAAGTAACAAATAAAATTGGTACTGCACCCGGGATGTGGTTCAATCGAAACGGAAAAGTTTTTGTTTCTATGCCGGGTGTGCCTCATGAAATGAAACTTATGATGACGGAGATTGTTATCCCCAGGCTTAAAACCACTTTTAACACTCCGGTAATCCATCACCATGTTATCCGGACTGTTGGAATTGGTGAGTCGTTTCTGGCAGAAAAGATTTCAAGCTGGGAAAACGAATTACCAGGTCATATCAAGCTTGCCTATTTACCAAGTCTTGGCGAAGTGAAGCTTAGACTCACTGCGCATGGACAATCAAAAGAACAACTCGCTGCCGAGGTAAATGTGCTTATCGAAAAACTTAAACTGATAGCGGGCGAATATATTTATGGATATGGTGATGAACCTCTGGAAATTGCCATAGGCAAAACCTTACGGGAAAACAGGATGACACTCTCTGTAGCTGAAAGCTGTACAGGTGGATACTTATCACATCTTATAACCAGCGTTCCAGGTAGTTCGGATTATTTTCTGGGCAGTATGATTCCCTACGCCTATGAAATAAAGATGCGTCAACTCGGTGTACGGCCGGAAATCTTAGAACAAAATGGTGCTGTAAGCGAGCCTACAATTGTGGAGATGGCTAATCTTGTTCGCGCGAAATTTAACGCCGATATTGGTGTTGCAACCAGTGGTATTGCCGGTCCCGGAGGTGCAACTCCTGAAAAGCCCGTTGGCACGGTGTGGATAGCGTATTCTGACAAACATCAAACAGTGACCAAAAAACTTCAACTTTCCACCGAGCGGGTACTTAATATTAAACTGGCTTCTATTGCAGTTCTGAATTTGATACGGGTGAGTTTACCTAAGAACTAAATCGGTTACCTGAGAAATTCCCAATCGATTTGCCTGATTGATTATAGATATTTCAGTGCGTTCGTTCATTCAATTTTGTTCCATTCGTAACGTCCGTTTTGATTAACAACAAATTTTGTGACTTTATCTTTGTCGTCTTTTATGAATTCCTGTCTTAGCCCCCTAATAGACTGCACAGATTCTGAAAAACGGATTTGTACAACTAAATTAGGGAAAGATGACAAGAACAAGACGAACATTTTCACCTGAAGATCGGCTGAGCCTTCTTCGGGAAGCGGAGAAAGAAGGAT
>JBGTEP010000044.1:0-1852 GCA_041747735.1 Chryseolinea sp. | reverse complement strand
TGTTAATTGGCCTCGAAAAATTCAAGGAAATCAGGTTAGAGCCGATATGGTGAGCAGTGTTGATATTACAGCCACTATTCTGGATTGGGCTGGAGTAAAAATTCCATCATACATGACTGGAAAGTCTTTTATCCGGAGTGACTTCAAAAGAGATTATGCTTTTGGTTCGCGCGATTTGTGGGACGAAATCATGGAAAAATCGCGCAGTGTCAGCACTCCCCAATTTAGTTATATCCGAAATGACATGCATTGGATCCCATGGGATGCACACCAGACCTATTTGGAATTTTATCGGCCTGCTGTTCATGTGATGCGTAAGCTCAAGCTGGAAGGAAAACTCGATGAGGATGCCCAAACATTTTTATCACCAGGTAAACCAAAAGAAGAATTGTACGATCGTACAAATGATCCGCACGAATTGAATAATTTGGCTGATACACCTGAATACCAGTCGGTTTTACGAGAAATGAGAAAGCTAGCTTCAAAGGAAGAAAAAGCGATGCGCCCGGTTTCAGATATTTTTCAACCGGTATATCCAGGATCCATTGATGTTTATGATTTTGTAAAATACCTGTACCCAGAAGAATATCAGGAAATGTTGAATGGAAAGGAAATTGGATTCCAGAAATTTTTAAAGATTTATAAAGAACATCTGGAAAAAATCAATGATCAGAATAAGATTGAAAATTGATTATGTCAATTAGATAAATAAAAAGATACGACACAATTAATATACATGAATAAATTTGAAATTTCTCTTTACAAACTATGACTTTTTTTCCTTAATTGGGCATTTCTGACTTTTTTACTTACTGTTTTTCTTCATTCTTTTCCCTCATTTTAAAACCTTGGTTCAAATTTGAAAATTTCAGAAGGTGTCCGAGCATTTTTCATTAGTCCCAGAAGTTCTTCTACTTTTTCAGGATGCGCATCAGCCACATTATTTTCCTCGCCTACGTCATTAGACAGATTATACAATTCGGTGGTAAAATCTTCTGTAAGAACATTGTATCGTACAAGCTTCCAGTCAGCCTGACGAAGTGCCTGTCTGCCATCTCTTTCGTGGAACTCCCAGTAGAGATAATCATGGGATTGCTGCCCATCCTGCCCCATTAAGCTAGGTAAAAAGGACACACCATCGATAGGTTCGCTCAAAGTAGTTTGTGTAAGATCTGCCAAAGTTGGCATCATGTCATAAAACACAGATGGGTGTTGGCTTGCGGATCCTTCGGCAATTTTACCTGGCCAACGAGCAATCATCGGCACCCTAATACCGCCTTCGTACAAATCGCGCTTGTAGCCTTTGAGCGGACCATTACTGTTGAAAAAATCTGGATCAGCTCCACCTTCTTGATGTGGGCCATTGTCACTTGTAAAAATTACCAATGTATTGTCGTCTATGCCTAGTTCTTTAATCAAGTCCATTACTTCACCAACCTGGGCATCGAGCCTACTTACCATAGCGGCAAAAACAGTACGGGGAATGGGTTGAGGTGCATAACCTGCCACATCAAAATTGTCAGCGCCATAATCGTTGCCTGCATATACATTGCCAGTTTTTTTACCCCAAGGTGTTTCCTCAAATTGCCCTTCGTACATTTCGAGAAATTCGTCTTCTGGTGCAATTATTTCTGCGTGTGGCGCCACAAATGGAATATAAAGAAAGAAAGGCTTATCCTTATTTTCTCTGATAAATTCCAATGATTTTTCATGAATTACATCAGGGGCATAGGTAACCTTATTTGTCCAATCATTGCCCTCCACTGGATATTTTTGATCATTTTGCCAGAGATATTCTGGATAATAACGATGGGCAAATCGCTGACATAAATAGCCGAAAAACTCATCAAAT
>JBGTEP010000043.1:0-78945 GCA_041747735.1 Chryseolinea sp. | reverse complement strand
TCGATTTGAATTGGGATCGAAAATACAGATTCATTAAATCCTCACTTGGTTTTTCACCAACCAATAGTAAAGGGATTTGGTGTTCAAAATCTTTGCGAAATGCATCATAAATTTCGATGACGCCAGCACGATTTTTATACCATTGGTTGCCTCCAACATGCAATAGAAAACCATTTCTCAGGTCACGACCAATTTTTTCGCCTAACAAAATTCTTGCATGAGCGATGTCCAATGGCTTGAAAGATTGGTTCAATCCGTTGTAGACTACTTCAGAAATTTCTGGTTGGAAAGTAAGAAATTGATGCAGATCGCTTTTCGTTTTTTCTGAGACAGAAATAAAATTCTTTCCTTTCGAATAACCGCGATGTATAAGCTTCTGATATTGTTGTCCAGTCCAGCCTGTGCGATTTTGAGGGATCATACCTAGCGCGGATTGCTGGGCTAGAAAATCATGACAATGAATAACATGGGGGTAATGTCTGACAAGGGGGACCCAAGGTCCCAATGCGTGGTCAGTGAAGACAAAAAGCGTGTTCTCTGGCGTTGTCTTTAAAAGCGTTCGAATATCATTTGGAAATAAGACATATTGATCAATGTAGCCGAGCCACTTTTTGGATACCATGGGCAGACCAATCTTAGAAAACCTGGCTTCTGGGGACCAAATAGAAACACTATGTCCTCGTTTCCTCATCCCTTCTGCAAGCATGTTTGCAAATCGAGGCATGCTTTGGTGCCCCAGGAACGAAGGGTGAGTAAAAAATACGAGATTCATGTTTACATTCAGTGATTTTCAAAAACCTTATCAAGGATAGCTTTACAAATATCCTCATTACCGACTTTTAGAGCCTTAACGCGAATCATTCCAGCTTTGACAATACTTTCACGGAGAGAATCATCAGCAAGCAATTTCTTACAGAGTCGAGCGCATTCCGTTGTATCTGACCAAAACACTGCTTCGACACCATCTTTGTAAAACTCCTCGTGCTCGGTGGTACGCTTTGCACAAAACAAACCTCCCGAGTACGGGATTTCCAGTGATCGGGTAGTGTGCAAATCCCTGTTGCCCTTAGAAAGAAAACCCAGGCAAATTTTTGCTCCCTGAACTGCGGCTACGTATTCGCGATCCCTTAGAGTTTTACCTCTCCAGAATGGCTTAAGTTTGGATATGTTTTTGCTTTTTTCCCAACGGTCTCCCCAGATACTTACGGGTACACCCTGATCGATAAGGTCAGCTATAAATTCATCTCTTTTCTCACCATTCATCCATGTTCCGCAAAACACAACCTCTGACCTGAATTGTTCAGGAATTTCATTTCTGTCTCGAAAAGGTTGATGCGCAACTTCATCATAACTCCTGGAAATTCTAAGCACTCTCTTTGCGCCAAGTTTCCAGCATTCAGCTTCTGTCTCCCGCCTGACGACAACTATCAAATCTAACAAGGGCATTGCTTTGATGAGCGAATCAAATTTATGACCATCTCTTTTACCTGTGGGATCGTCAATGTTATAGACAATCACCGGGCAATGCAGCGTTTTTAATACCCGGATGCAGGACGGTCCAAACAGTTCTCCGCTATCTATCCAAACCAAATCTGGTTTTGGGGATGTACGAATCACGACCTCATTCAACCATCGAATAACTTTGGATTGCAAAAACCTAAATCCTGTTTTATGGTGCAGGAAACCTGGGATTCGGGTTTGGATTGACCCTGCAAATTCTTTATAGGGATCGAATTTTACTACAGAATGACCGACGCGGAGGAGTGCATCAGCCCTGTGCAACGAGGTACAACCGGGGGAACAATCTCCGAGATAAAGAATATTTAACATTGACACTTAAATTGAAATGACATCGAACATTTTGATCACGAAAACTTAAACCTCACTGACCTTGAATTTCTGACGAAGCTGCTTAGGATTCGGGTAATGTGAAACATCAAAAAATAAAGAATGACTAATTGAATCCAGCCTCTAATAAGAAAAGAAGCTATCACAATAATACTTTCATTTGGTAAGAACTGAAATATGGTAGAAATGGAAAGTATTCCACAAAAACTAAATTGTAATCGTTGATTAATAGGCTGGTCATCACTAAGCTTTGGATTCCTTCTGCAAAACTTATCGAAAAGCAGAAAGACAGGGATCATACCCAACCCGAGGAGAAGTAAATACCACCATCCAAAAGTTGCCATTCCTGTTCCGGCAAAATGGCCTGTCCTGAATCCAGTATCAAATCCGTATCCCCCTGCTACAAGGAAAAGAAAATCACCTATCGAATGCGATAAAATCACATCTTTATCAGCATCAATGTTTAAGGCCTTCAGGAAAGGATCGGGAAGAGAGGAAGATAATACGTAATCAAGCGAATAATCGAGCATATCAGGATCGTACTTTCTGAGCTTGGAAGCAACAATAAGACTCATGTCATTAAACTTCAGATTTGCAAACCTGGCCGTAAAAATGTTATCAAGGTATCGCTCATCCCAGTCGGTGTCAACACTCACTGTTTTGTCCTCTTCCCTTCTATTCCGAATAGCATCCTTATCACCATATGTTTCAAAAGTAAGTTCAATTAGTTCCACGGCATCAACCACATCTCGCTCACCCCTTACAATTACCATTGCCGTGCCGAGATCAGCCACGGGACCTGTCAAGAGCCAAACAAGCGAACCAGCAATGGCGACATTTTTTAAGGTGATTAATTTTGTCTTAAAAATACCAAGGAGAAGGGCTAATGCATATGAAAATCCGAGGGAAGTAAATCCAAACATGAAGGCGCCCCTGCTGTTTCTACCAATACTGATAACAAATAGGAGAAGGGTAAAAATAGCAAGAAACATGACGATTCGCTTCGAACGAGGTTCGTCATTACCATATAATTTTCCGAAAGGGATGAAGTATGGAGCATAAGAGAAGGGTACGAGACCTTGCACAATTTTATCTAGCGACGAACCACTCGTAACTCCCGTTCCAACATCCGGATTTACGAAAAAAACATACAGCGACGCACCCAATCCTATAAACCCCATTAACCACAACTGAATATCCTTTGGAGGGTCGAAGAATCCTGCTTTTGTCAGAAGTGAAAATGACCTCCGAGTAGAGGTTCTGGAAAGTAAGCGGTAAAAGGCGTGAGCCAAAGTAACAACCGTGATACCAAGTATAGTGTGTAAGAATACCTCCTCGGGTAATTCCAGATTAGTAATCAACGATTTGTTTTCAATCGTTGTAAATAACAGCGGTAAATAGAGCTGCGTAGATCCGAAGGCAATAACAAGGAAAGTGGAAAGTGGAAATCTTTCCAGCATCGACAATTGAAGAAAAATTTTAGTGATAATTATCCACCCTAAAATGACAGCGCCGATGGAAATAATGTTTTCAATGCTCCAAAAAAAAATTATCTGGAAAGCGGAACAAATACCGAGAAAAATCCAGGACATGCGAACCATTCTTGTGATAAACTGTCCATCTCCATTCCGGGCAAGATTTCCTGATCCTGTATAGTTTAGATTTTCATGGTCCATTATAACAATATCAAAAATTTTATAAACATGTACTCAACGTTTCTTTAATTTCCTTGAGCAAAACGTTTGCCCAAAGCTTTTGGCCCTTTGAGTTTAGGTGAATTTGGTCTCTCATGTGTGATAAGTTTTCTCCAACCTCCAAACCAGAAATGAGTTTTACATTATTCTTTTTGCAAAAACGGATAATCTCTTCCCCTTGGGAATTGTACTTGTTTTCATTCATCTCGGCTTCTTCCGCGTGTAAACAAATGATGAGTGGGATGTTGAGGGTCTTAGTGTAATTCTTTATAAACTCGAACCCTGGGTTAAAATCTTCTCCGTTTTTATTAATTACAAGTTGCCGTGCTTCTGAATTGTCAGTCAGCGGGCCGATCATTCCCGGCAGTGCGTACCGCATCAGAAGTTCAAAACTTGCCAACGCGTATTGATTATCCGGATATGATTCGTGGTGGCCTACAATATTCTCAAAAGTCATGTTATCATAAGCGTCATGACTGCTTACAAATAGTATCATTAATTTTGCGTTAAAGCTACCATACTTTTTTAAATAGGCAGCGCAATTATCCGGACCCCAACTGCCTGCGCTAATATTAAGAAATCTGATGCCCCGAAGCTCATTCTCTACAATCGATGTAGCAAGGCTATCTTGATCCGTGAGGGAACCACCGTTAATAACTGAATCTCCAAGACCAAGAACGATACAGTCGTCATCGGGACTGAGCGGATAACTTCTCATCGAGTATTCATTGTAAACTATCCTGTTCCCAAACCTGAACTTGGTTTGATTAGGTTGTGCGATGTATTCGAAATCTTTATCTGCACGAAAAAGAAGTGTATCACCAAGGCCCCAAATTTTTCTCAATGAAAATTCTATTATCAGGATTATAGTCAATGAGACAAAGGCGAGTATGTATGCAGTCCTCTTCGGCATTTCTACTTGAGTATTTTATTGTCGCTATTTATCATATGGCGGGCCATTTTAATTAGTACCCGCTCTCGTCCTGTTTCGTACAAAGCGAAAGGCAGGCAAACAAGAAGTCTTTTCCACGTTGGCCAGAATATCACCGATTTAATGCTGATGTACATCTTGATATTCGCCAACCTGCCATAGACTACGGCGCGTAGAGATTCCCGCAGGTGAAAGGAGCACACCTGAATGTTAAAGTATTTGATCAATTCCGTGCGATCACGGACGGGCAACTCGTTAATCAGCGTTTCATAAATCGTGATGTGTTCAGCAAATAGCTGTCCCTGTTTATTCAGGTAATTGGAAGCAGCACCCGGATGACGACGTACGAAAGCAGTTTCGGAATCGCTCAAAATCATCACGTTTATCCTCGCCAGCTTGGCCCATATCTCAAAATCGCAAGCAAACCGATAATTCAAACTAAAGCCTCCTGCGTTTCTGAGCAACTCAACGTTTGCTGATACATTCGATAAATTACCAGGTAGATTACCAAAAAGGAAAAATGCCAGTTTGCCATATTCTGGATTGAGCTTTTTCGGGAGTATATCATATGAAAAACGACCAAGTACATCATGGTTTAAGACTTGTTTCCAGTTGAATCCAATAAAGGCTGTCTCAGAGGGTGCATTTCGCCACTCGCTTATCACATTCTGCAGCGCTCCTGGTAAGAAATAATCGTCAGCGCAGAGGATATAGGCGTGAGATGATGTTG
Source organism: Chryseolinea sp. (assembly GCA_041747735.1). Taxonomy (GTDB): domain Bacteria; phylum Bacteroidota; class Bacteroidia; order Cytophagales; family Cyclobacteriaceae; genus Chryseolinea. The sequence goes on along the minus strand of JBGTEP010000043.1, from coordinate 73,742 downwards.
CTTCAGAAATTAAAAAATTCAAATTGCCACTTATTCCCAGATTTTTCTCCTGCTTGAAAATTTTGATGCGCGGATCGATTAGAGAATCGAGGTACTCCCGGGTTCCATCGGTAGATCCATTATCACTAATGATCAGTTCCCAATCCTGAAACGATTGAGACATAACAGAATCAACGCATTCTTTGATATAAGGCAATCCGTTCCAAACAGGAGTTAGAATGCTGATTTCGGCTAGATTTGAGGGCATACAATTTTTGCGAGATACTTAAACAAGGAACAACCTTTTTATGACAGGTAAGTTTGTAATGATTTGAATGGCTCGCTGTGTAGCGAGTATAGGTAGTGCCCTCCAATACCTCCATATGTTCCATGCCAAAAGCAGCAATGAAATACTGAAGATGATCCATTTCAGGTTTGGTAACCCGATCATACATCCCATTGATATCGCTGCCAAAACCACGGATGTGGCAGCTATTCCAAACGACTTATAGGGCCAAGTCAGGGAGTTTTCCATGAGCCACTTTTTTGCAAAGTATGTGTAACCGATGGCGGCAACACTCTCAGCTGCCAACAGTGCTACCCCAGCGCCCAGAATCCCAAGGAAAGGTTCTAAAGAAAAAACGCCGCCAATTACGATTACGGCGGTAAACACTGAAATTATTAGTTGAGGCTTAATCAGGTTATTTCCAATTACAACAGCCATCGCAGGTTGAACCAAAGCATACACAAGTACACCGAGAGAAAGAACTGCAAAGAGTGATGGGTTGAAGGGAATCTTACCCTGCGTCCAAATTAAGTAGAGAGGTTCGACAAACGCCTGTAAAATAACAACCCCAGGAGCCATGAACGCTATAAGCACAATCCAGATGGTACCAAAGCCCACTTCGCTACGCTGCTGATCGCGATCATGTAAAAATCTCATTAAGTCTGGCATCAAAGGATTCATGATGGTATTTAACCCTTGAAGCGCAACGTTGGCGCCCGTTCTCATAGTAGAAAAGGCTGCTAAACCCACAGTTCCTGAAAGTGGCGCCAGGATTAACCTTACACCTTGCTGCCTTACATTCTCAAGCAACCCTTTTGCAAACAATGCCAATGATTGAATAAAGTTAGTGAACCCGGTTTTCCACGATGGACGCGAAAACGGTATTCTCTCTTTGCGCATCAATTTTATCAGATCGATGTAGAAAGGAATACTTAAAACCACCAATGAACACGCAAGAACAATTCCCGTAACAAGTAGGTCAGCCCCCAGAACAACCGCAGTTAATGGTGCGAAGGCATTCACCAGAGCAAAAACAACGCCCCACCAAGCCATTCGTGGATAATAACCAAAGGGGGCAAGAGCCCTGGTTATTAACCCTGTTGTGCTTGTACAAACCAACCAGGTAATACTTTGCAAAACAAGAACTACCCCCGCAGCATAAAGTAGTGCCTCATTCTGGGCGCTAGACTCTCCAAGAAGATGAGGAAGGGCATCGGAAATCACGAATATTACAATCAATAAGACTTGACCGATACTGATTACGATCCCCATTACAATTCCGGACCACATAAACTTTCCAATCTTTTCTTGATTCTCGCGTCCAAAACGTAAAAACTCATAACCAAGAAAAGTCTGATGCCCCATATCGAGTGTAGAGAGGACGCTTATTAGCGCTTGTATAGCAAGCCAGACACCATATGTTTTGACACTCCAATGAATCAGATAGATCGGAACAAGAGCCAGCTGGGCCATCATCACCACCGATATCTGCACCCATGATGCGGCACTTCCGGATATTAATCTTGATGCAGTCGACAAACTAATAGAAATTTCTAATTATAGTAGCCTGGTTTTACTATGATACGATATATAAAGTCAAAATCAGGATACGCTGATCTCTTCTTTTTTATTTTTCGAGTATCCGTAGGAATATCCGTAACCATAGGCATGTTTGGCGCCTTCTTTCGCTCCATTAATGACAATCATTGGATGCTTCAATTTTTTGTTTTTATAGATGTCTTCAATTAATTCAAGCTGTCCTTTAGCGGTGTAATTGTAGCGGACTACATAAATAGTTGAGTCTATTAACGAACTTAAACTAAAAGCATCAGCCACTTTTCCAATGGGCGCTGTGTCAATGATTACATAGTCAAAACTCCCCTTCAGTTCGTTAACGAAATGCTCTAAGTTCTGGGACATCATCAACTCAGCGGGATTTGGAGGAATTGATCCGCAACTTGCAATGTAAAGGCCAGGAACAGCATTAAAGGGTTTTATTACATCTTCAATTGACACCTGACCACCGGAAACAAGATAATCGGAAATCCCAATTCCATGTGGCAGTTCGAGTTGTTTCAACAAACTTGGCTTTCGAAGATCCAGTTCAAGCAAGACGACTTTCTTACCGATTAGCGTTAAACTGGCTGCCAGATTAATACAAAAGAATGTTTTCCCTTCGCCACTAGTACTGGACGTTACCATCACTACCCGGTTTTCTTTTCCAGCCGTTGCAAATTGAAGATTAGACCGGACAAGGCGAAAAAGCTCCGCAATCGCGGTACCACTTTCCTGTGTTACCACCAGCTTTGTCCCAGTGGAATTCAGCGAAATTTCTCCCAGAATTGGAGTACTGGTGCCGTGATAGATATCTTTTTTACTGAGTATTTTATCGTTAAGAGCATCTTTAATATAAATGATTGAGAAAGGGAGTCCTAGTCCGATAAGTAAGGCGAGCAAGTAGATAAGCTTTTTATTCGGACTCACCGGATAATCTTCTGGCGTAGCAGGATCTAACATGCGTGATTTCGAAACCGTAATCTCAAGGGCAAGGGCGGACTCTTCACGTTTTTGAAGAAGATAAAGGTATAGATTTCCTTTTGTGCCTTGTTGTCGGTTTATCTCAAGTAACTCACGTTCGATTGAAGGGACTTTTTGTATCTGAGATCTGAATCTGCCCGAAGAGGATTGAAGACTTTTGCGCGTAATAACAAGTCCATTCTTTATGTTGTGCAGGTTCTCAAGAATATTCAATTGCAGGCTACTTAGCTGTTCATTCAAATCTCTCACCAGTGGGTTGTTCGGAAGCGTGGTACGAAGCATTCTTTCTCTCTCCAACTGCAGGTCATTAAATTTGGTAATCAATTGAATTAAAGTGGGATCCTGGATGGTCAAGGTACTTGGTACCAGCTCGTATTTCCCGGGTTGTTTATTGATATATTGCTCGATGGATTCCAGTACTTCAATTTGGATTCCCAATTCTGAAAGCTGCCGATTGTAATCTCTTGCCTGCGTAAGGTACTGATCGGCATCTGAGGTAACATCGGTAACTTCATTCTTGCGCTTATATTGCTCTACGTCTTTCTCGACATCGGTGAGTTCTGAGGTAAGAAATTTTAAGCGGTTATCGATAAATTGTATGGTAGTGTTTGCCACGAGCCTTCGGTCTTCCAATGCTTCTTTGCCGTAAACCTCAAGCAATTTATTGATAATGTCCGTTCCTTTTTGAGGAATCGATTCGATTAGACTTATCCTTATAACACTGGCTTTTTTATTGACGGTTTCGACTTTTAACTTTTCATTATACTCGTTGGCAAGTCTGTTAACGTCATGAAACTTTACAATTATGGGTTCGTTTTTTCTTACTTCTGATCCTTCTACGGGTGCTGCTATGACCGTAAATATTCCATAAGATTTTGATATTTCTTCGCCGTACTTATGGGTACTAGCTTCACCACTTTCCTCCTTCAGTTCAAATGTGGTACTTGTTTTACGTTGAATCGTTATAGGATCCAGAAATGCTGAAGAATGCAATTTATCAACGCTAACCCTTATTGGAATGTCTTTCCCATAAAGCTCAAAAGTTTTTAATCCTTTCGTGTGATAGTAGGTGACAAAAAGCGAAAGCTCAGAAAAAACTCTTTGCATCAAGCTTTGAGATTTTAACACCTCAATTTCATCATCAATTTTTTGAGAGGTATTAAACAAGTCTATTTCCCCCAAAGAAGATTTGGCACCCCCCTGATTGGATTCATCTCCATTTTTTAGGAGTAAAGTGCTGTTTATCCTGTATTGAGGTGTAGTGAAATAGAGATATGCATAGGCGCAACCTATACTTATAACCAAACTTCCCAGAAACCAAGGCCAGAATTTAAGGTACTTGGATACCAATTCTTTTACGTCAATATAGTCCGTTTCAGTTATGTTTGTGTCTTTATCGGCCATGGTTCAAAATTTATATAGGTAACCAAATTGTTAATTATTGTTATTATTCGCCACAATTATTGTGACAATACCAAAGCCTACGGCCGATATCACGGCAGCCCATATACCGATGTAGCGATTTCCGGCCGCATTTTGGGCAACCTTAGTCTTGTTGTCGGGCTCAACATAAACTATATCATTCTGCTGAAGATAGAAAAAGGGTGAGTTAAGCACATCCTTGTTATTTAAATTGACCCTTGTAGTCGTCCTTTGTCCGTCTTTTTCCCGAATCACTAAGACATTTTCCCGTTTGCCAAAAGCGGTCATATCACCCGCAAGGCCAAGTGCCTCCAGTATATTTATTTTTTCTGTAGCAGTTATAAAGGTAGAAGGCTGATTCACTTCGCCGATTACAGTAACCTTAAAATTAACAAAGCGAATGTTAACGATCGGGTTTTTAACATGATCCTTGATTAGGTTAGTCATTTTTTCAGTGGCCTGCTCTTTAGTTAATCCTTTTAAGACTATTTTTCCGATCACCGGGAAATTTATAGAGCCGCTTTCGTCAACCAGATATCCTTCATTGATTTTGTCGGCTATAACGTTGGAACTCCCGGTTTGTGGAAGCAGTACGTTATTAAACAAAACGTTCGATTCAGGATTTAAGCTACTTACGGAGATACTGAGAATGTCATCCACCTGGATTTTTGGTGGACTATAGTTTTTGATTGGCGTGCTATAATCTGTTGTGGCAGGCAAGTCGCTGAAATAAACAAGATTTCGATTGGTGCATGAGGAAGTGACAATGATAACTGCAAAGAAAAATAAGCTGTATTTCACGCTGTTCAGGCTACTGTTTTTTTTCACGTAATGATAATTTAATTCAAAAATGGGTTAATTCGAGAGGGATCAGTATTTTAAAGGAAATTTACGCAAAAGCTTCTATATGAAGGATGTAAATTTGATTTTCGAGTGAAGTCTTCATCTTAAACATTAGAATGCGGATTTGTACCAGCCTCTACGCTGATGTCGGATGTGGAAACCTGAACAGACGTTTCCTTTGCTAAAGTGTCTTGGATCAAATCCTGTTTACCTTCGTAGACCAGAGCTACTTCGAAACTACGCATTATGTTTTCAATTGATAAGTATGATTCTGCATACCTACGGGCTCTTTTGTTGATGTAGCTGAAATCCTCGCTCATGGCCTTCCGAATGCCCTCGTTAAGGGCGAGTTGATTTTCTGCTTCTATTAAAAGGCCGATTTTATGTTCTGTAAGCACTGTGTGTAGACCCGACCCTTCGTTAGCTGTAACAAGCGTCAATCCTCCAACAGATAGTATGGTCGTTAGTTTGGACGGCATCACTAAATCGCTTGCACTTGCCTTTTGAATGATTAAATGCAGGTCAGCGAGATTAAGAAACTGATTGAATTTTTCGTACGGCTGAATGGGTAAGAAGTTGATGTTTTGCAGGTTTAACCTCTTTGCAATTTTTTCAAGTTCTTGCTTGTATGGACCCGATCCGCAAATAATAAACTTAAATTTCTCAAATTGACGTAATTCGTTAGCGGCATGTAAAATTGACTCCAAACCCTGCTTTTCTCCAATTGACCCGGAGTATAAAATGATTTTGTCATCAGCGGTGTAGCCAAATTCATGCTTTAAAGCGGCTCTGTTTTCTATCGGATAGAAAAGTTTCGTATCAGTCCAGTTTGGAAACAAAAAAACGTCTCTGTTTGCTTTCTCTTTTATCCGCTTAACCATTCCGTCAGAAATACTACTGATAATTTCTGATTGATTGAAAATGAATTTTTCAACTCTGAACAACAGCCGGATAAGCGCCTTGGATTTAATCATATTTAAATCGCGCGCGGCTTCAATTTGAAGGTCCTGAATGTGATATACCATTCTTGACCCTCTAATTTTCTTATATAAAATACCCAGTAAGCCAACCTGAAACGATGGGGCCACCGTTAGAACAAAATCAAATTTTTTCCGCGTAAGCAAACCAATCAGAGGAACAATTGCTGAGATCAGAAAAGAAAGGTCGAGAAGTATTCGTTTTAGTCCTGAGGGCTTCTCGGGAACGTACTGCGGACAACGTATAACCTTTAATTTGCCATTCGTTTCAGTATTGGTTTTTTCCTCAACTGAATACCAAAATCTTTTCTTATAATAAGGCTCTTGAACTTTCCAATGAGGGTAATAGGGATATGATGTAAGAACAGTGCACTCATAACCCTGACGAACAAACCACTCCATCATTTCCCCATTGTATTTACCTATACCAGTCGGTTCGGGCGAATAGTTGTATCCAATAAGTAAAATTCGTTTGTTCATAAAAATCACTGGTGTCAAGGTAATAACATCGCGAACATTCCTAGTAAATCCGGTTGGCATTGGAATCCGATTCTATGCTGTAAACCTACTGAATTGCCGTAGAACTATTGCATAAAGCTCGTAATCTCGTTCACCATTAATGGATAAGGGCGAATGACTAGTTAAAACAGAATACAAGTTACCAACTGGTAGGTAACCCACCAATGATTTCAATCTACAATCCCCATGATCTTTGTCATTAGTCACCCATTGTAGTTCTTTGGGCGTCATTTTCCGATTATCAAACGATTGAAGAAGAACTTGAAAAGTATTTTACCTCCCATAACCTAACCAAGTGGACGTTCAGCAATAATTATTTCATGGAAAGAGTTTGAAAGGTTGCTGGCTGCGGGGGCAGTAGGATAGGAAAATAATAAGTGGAGCTTGCTACTTTCTTATCCGATTATGTGGGATTAAACGCGGCCACTATGGACCCGGGTTTTGAATTTCTTCAGTTGAATACGCAGCGCATCTGTGGCAAGATCTGTGGCTGCTTCAAAAGACCGGGCTTTCTCAACAGCAAAAAGTTGATTACCGGGGACCCTAACTTTAATTTCAACTGTTTTATTCTCAACGCCTTCGTTATTCAGCCGAAGAAAAACTTCACCATCAACCAAGCGATCATAAAAAGTCTCCAGCTTGTTCAGTTTCTTTTGAATGAAATCGATAAGCTTGATGTCTGCATCGAAGTGGATGGAATGAACTTGTAACTTCATAATTGTAAAAATTTAAGTTGAACAAAAAAACAGTTCGGCTTTGATTTGACCAGCCGTTAAGTCATTTGGTAATCACCTCATCATATTTTTCAACGAATGTTTTAACATTTAATTGATTTTACGTTATGCTTTGGGATGCGCCCGGTCGAAAACTTTTTTCAACTTTCCAAGGGTGTTATGTGTGTACACTTGTGTCGCAGCAAGACTGCTATGTCCCAGTAAATCCTTCACCGCGTTTATCTCTGCACCTTTGTTTAGCAAGTGCGTTGCATACGTGTGGCGGAGTACATGAGGACTGATTTTTTCGGATGAAGTATACATACTCAGATATTTTTTCACAATTCGATAGACCATCATCGGATAACACCTTTCCCCCTTATTCGTGACAAAAAGGTATCCATGGTCCATTGACGACACTATGTTATTTCTGGCAATTTTATAGGCTTCAATGGTATGAACGAAACCGGTGGGAAAGGGGATCATCCTTTCTTTATTTCTTTTTCCGATAACTTTTATCGTTCTGTTTATCAAGTCAATTTGATTTTCCCTTAGCATGATTAGCTCGGAGAGACGAATTCCCGTGGCATAGAATAACTCCAGGATCAGTTTGTCGCGAATACCTTCATGGTTTTTTTTATCAAAATTTGAGTCGATTAGGAGATTTTCCATGTCAACTTCCTTGACAAAAGAAGGAAGCTTTTTTCGGGTTTTTAATGCTCTTATTTTCACCAATGGGTCACGAGATATTTGTTCACGCGCCAGAAGAAATTTAAAGAACGATCGGAGACAGGCGATCTTCCTGTTTACAGAAATTGGCCCAATATCGGTTTCAACTAAATGAATAATCCATGCCCTGATATGGTTGTAATCCGCACGGTGAGCATTAGTGCCAGGGAAGTTACCTTCAAGAAAATTTGAGAATTGTTCCAGATCATTCGTATAGGCCTTTAGTGTGTGGCCACTAAGGCGCTTTTCGAACTGTAAGTATTTTAAGAAAGATTCTGTCATGCAAGCTACACAAGACCCAGCACAAGCAAGATAAAAAAATAATCCCCCTAGAAAAATTCCTAAGGGGATTAGTGTAATTATTGGGCACTAAATGTTGATAACTTCTTGAGTTATTAACATTTAATAATCATGTTTGGCGAAACTATTAGCTTTTGGCGTCCTGAAGTCTCATCTGTTCACGGTACGCAGCACGGATAATCTCTGCTCTACGGCTTACCGATGGCTTGGTAAAAGAAGTGCGGGCACGCAATTCTTTCAAAACGCCAGTTTTCTCAAACTTCTTTTTGAAGCGCTTAAGGGCTTTGTCAATTGATTCGTTTTCCTTTACGTTTACAATTAGCATATTTCTTATTTAGGGCTGCAAATATATGAGAAAGTCACGGGTTATTCAAAATTACTTTAAAATTGATCTTGAAATAACTAATTTTTGAATCTCCGATGTCCCTTCGCCGATAGTACAGAGTTTAGCATCTCTATAATACTTCTCCACAGGGAAATCTTTTGTATATCCGTATCCTCCAAAAATTTGGACCGCCTCATTGGCAACTTCGACGGCAACTTCTGATGCAAAGAGTTTAGCCATTGCAGATTCTTTTGTTACCTCTAGACCCTTGTTCTTCAGATCGCCGGCTTGGAAAGTGAGTAATTTTGCGGCCTCAATTTTAGTGGCCATATCGGCAAGTTTGAAGGCTATACCCTGAAATTTAGAAATAGGTTGATTGAATTGGTGTCGTTCTTTTGAATAAGCCAAAGCCGCCTCAAACGCACCGATTGCAATCCCTAGACTCAGGGCTGCAATTGAAATTCGCCCGCCATCGAGAATCTTCATTGCCTGCTTAAATCCATCTCCTTCAACACCAAGCATTTGAGATTTGTGAACCCTACAGTCAGTAAAAATCTGTTCTGCAGTTTCCGATGCCCTCATTCCCAATTTGTTTTCTTTCTTTCCGGAAGTGAAGCCAGCAGTGTTTTTTTCAATGATGAATGCTGTCATTCCCCGTGAATCTCCAATTTGGCCTGTTCGTACGATGACCACTGCTACATGGCCTGATTTTCCATGCGTTATAAAATTCTTAGCACCATTTATTAGAAAATAATCGCCTTCCCTTGTCGCGGTGGTTCTCATGTTCCCTGAATCAGAGCCCGTATTAGGCTCTGTTAATCCCCACGCTCCGATCCATTCGCCCGTTGCTAACTTTGGTAAATACTTACGTTTTTGCTCCGCGGTGCCAAATTGTAGAATATGGTTTGTGCACAGTGAGTTATGGGCAGCCATTGATAGTCCGATGGAACCGTCAATTTTGGAGATCTCACTAATGGCTGTGATATACTCCAGATATCCGAAACCTGCTCCACCATACTCGACAGGCACGAGAACTCCCATTAAACCAAGAGAGCCCATTTTATGAAACAGTTCTATCGGAAATTCCTGACTTTCATCCCACTCCATCATTTTAGGTCTGATGTCACGGTTACCGAAATCACGCACCATTTCACTTATTAAGCTCTGATTTCCTGTTTCTTTCAAGTCCAACGAAACATGATCCTCTACACCTAATTCCATATTAACATATTGATTAAGGGTGCAAACTTACGCGATTTCAGTACGCTAACAAACAAGTGTTAGTCAAAATAGCCAAAGAATGTTCAATGTATGCCGTTTTGACGATCTCGGTCATGGTCTTGTTATGGCGAAATGTTTTAATTTCGCGCCTTAAAATACATTTAACCATGAAAATTGCTGTAGTTGGCACGGGATACGTAGGTCTTGTAACAGGAACTTGTTTTGCGGAAACGGGAAACACCGTTACATGCGTTGATATTGACCAGGAGAAAGTTAAAAAACTCCAGGAAGGCGTAATTACTATCTATGAACCTGGCCTTGAACAACTGTTCGAACGCAACATTAAACAGGACAGACTCTTTTTTACAACAAACCTTGAAGAAGGGATAAAGGACGCTAAAGTGATCTTTCTGGCATTACCAACACCACCTGGCGAAGACGGTTCGGCTGACCTTAAGTACATTTTAAAGGTTTCTGAAGACCTCGGTCCGTTGCTAAAAAATTATACAGTAGTAGTAGACAAGAGCACGGTACCAGTAGGAACTGCCGATAAGGTAAGAGAGCGGATTGCTCAGAATTGTCAGGTCGAATTTGATGTCGTTTCTAATCCTGAATTTTTACGTGAAGGAGTTGCTGTGGAAGATTTTATGAAGCCTGACCGCGTAGTATTGGGAACTACATCTGCCAAAGCCCACAAGGTAATGGAAACCTTATATGCACCCTTCGTGAGGCAGGGCAACCCAATAATATTTATGGATGAACGCTCCGCGGAATTGACCAAATATGCCGCAAATTCCTTCCTGGCGACCAAGATTACATTCATGAATGAAATTGCAAATCTCTGCGAGCTCGTTGGCGCAGATGTCGATTCGGTTCGTAAAGGGGTAGGGACGGATAGCCGAATAGGCAAGCGCTTCCTGTTTCCAGGTATTGGTTACGGAGGAAGCTGTTTTCCAAAGGACGTACAGGCACTTGCAAAGTCATCACAGGATTACAAGTATGACTTTAAAATTCTCAACGCGGTAATGGATGTGAATGCAAGTCAGAAAACTAAACTGATCCCCCGCATCAAAGAATATTTTAAAGGTGATCTTAAAGGAAAGACTATCGCTGTTTGGGGATTATCCTTCAAACCACATACTGATGACATCCGCGAAGCGCCTGCGCTTTATAACATTGAGGAGTTATTAAAGGAAGGTGTCATTATAAAAGTACACGATCCGGAAGGAATGAAAAATGTGGAGAAGATAATGAAGGACAAAATTCAATATTTTACCACGCCCTATGAAGCGGCCGAAAATGCAGATGCAATTTTCATTGCTACAGAATGGCCAGAGTTTCGCGCTCCTGATTTTGACAGATTATCGTCTATTCTGAAGGATAAGGTAATATTTGATGGTAGAAATCTTTACGATTTAAGTGTAATGAAAGAACTAGGGTATAAGTATTTTAGTATTGGAAGGGAGGTTGTTAATGGCTAAGCAGCGTGTATTAATTACGGGCGGAGCGGGGTTTCTTGGCTCTCATCTTTGCGACAGATTTATCAAGGAAGGATTCCATGTGATCGCAATGGATAATCTGATCACAGGCGACATCCGTAATATTGAACATCTTTTTAAGCTTCCGGATTTCGAGTTCTATCATCACGATGTATCAACCTTCGTGCATATACCGGGGGAGTTGCATTACATTCTTCATTTTGCTTCGCCTGCAAGTCCGATTGATTACTTAAAAATCCCGATTCAGACACTCAAGGTGAGTTCGCTTGGCACACACAACTTGCTTGGCCTTGCGCGTGCTAAGAAGGCCAGAATCCTGGTAGCATCAACCTCAGAAGTTTATGGTGACCCATTGGTGCATCCTCAGGTAGAGGAGTACTACGGAAATGTGAATCCAATAGGACCTCGCGGTGTCTATGATGAAGCAAAGCGGTTTCAGGAGGCGATCACTATGGCTTATCACACTTATCATAACCTGGAAACCAGAATAATAAGGATCTTCAATACATATGGACCTCGTATGAGACTTAATGATGGAAGAGTATTACCCGCCTTCATCGGACAAGCGTTGCGCGGCGAGGACCTCACCGTTTTTGGGGATGGAACACAGACACGATCGTTTTGTTTTGTCGATGACGAGGTAGACGGAATTTTTAAGCTTATGATGTCCGACTACCATTTGCCGATGAACATTGGCAATCCAAATGAGATTACTATAGGAGATTTCGCTGAGGAAATCGTTAAGCTTACGGGTACAAAACAAAAAGTGGTATACAAACCATTGCCACAGGATGATCCAAAACAACGCCAACCAGATATTACTAAAGCCCGCCAAATTTTAGGATGGGAACCAAAAGTATCTCGGTCTGAAGGGTTGAAGCTTACCTATGATTATTTCAAATCTCTTCCGCAAGAAGAGCTTTTCCAACGTGATCATAAAAAGTTTGAAAAATTCGTTCGGTAAAACTGGGTTATGCTAAAAAGAAAAGTATTAATAACAGGTGGAGCGGGGTTCATTGGCTCTCATGTAGTGCGCCTGTTCGTTAATAAATATCCTGCTTACTCGATAGTCAATCTTGACAAGTTGACCTACGCCGGAAACCTGGAAAATCTTAAGGATGTTGAAAAAAAATCCAATTATCAGTTTGAGAAAGGGGATATCCTGGATGTCGAGTTTTTATTCGGTCTGTTCAAAAAACTTCAAATTGACAGTGTGATTCACCTGGCAGCCGAGTCGCATGTTGACAGATCGCTACACAATCCTGCGGAGTTTGCCAGCACGAATGTAATTGGCACCCTGAATCTCTTAAGTACCGCGCAGGCAGCATGGCACGAAAATTTTCAGGATAAGATTTTTTACCATATTTCCACCGACGAGGTCTATGGCTCGATCGCGCACGGTGGCTATTTCACGGAAGAAACTCCAATTAATCCACAGTCGCCTTATTCGGCATCTAAAGCCGCAAGCGATCATTTTGTCACGGCTTTTAATAACAGCTTTGGTCTTCCTACACTTATAAGCCGCTGTTCCAATAATTATGGTCCTTTCCACTTTCCCGAGAAATTGATTCCGTTGATGATCAACAATATCATCAATAACAAACCACTACCAGTATATGGTAAAGGAGAAAACATCCGGGATTGGTTATATGTTGAAGATCATGCCCACGCGATCGATGCAATTTTTCACAAGGGGAAAACGGGTGATGTATACAATATTGGGGGAAACAACGAATGGAGAAATTTAGACCTGGTAAACTTCTTGTGTCACACAATGGATCAAAAGCTCGGACGAGAAGATGGAACGTCGGCAAAATTAATAACCTTTGTGACTGACAGACCTGGTCACGACCTAAGATATGCTATCGATCCATCCAAACTAATTAGTGAAACCGGATGGAGACCACAAGTTACTTTTGAAACCGGTCTCGAAAAAACGGTAGATTGGTATTTGTTGAATCAGGAATGGCTGAAGCACGTTACATCTGGCGAGTATTTAAAGTACTACTCGGAAATGTACCAGTCCAGGTAATTTTTTCACTCACGTTAATTTTTATTTTATGAAAGGTATAATCCTGGCAGGAGGATCCGGAACTCGTCTTTATCCACTTACAATGGCAATAAGCAAACAGCTAATGCCATTGTATGACAAACCAATGATCTATTATCCACTATCGGTGTTAATGATGGCAGGCATTAAAGAGATTCTTATCATATCCACTCCGCACGATTTGCCTACCTTTGAAAAACTGCTGGGTGACGGCACCCGATTAGGTTGTTCGTTTACCTACGCAGTACAACCTAACCCTGAAGGCTTAGCACAGGCTTTCATAATCGGTGAAGAGTTCATAGGCGAAGAAAAAGTTGCTTTGATTTTAGGTGATAACATCTTTTATGGTTCAGGTATGCATAGCCTGCTGCAGTCAAATAAAAATCCCGTAGGGGGAGTGGTATTTGCCTACCATGTTCATGATCCTGAACGTTATGGGGTGGTAGAGTTTGACGGCAATAAAAACGTAATTTCGATCGAAGAGAAACCCCTTAAACCAAAATCTAGGTACGCTGTTCCGGGGCTTTATTTCTATGACAATGAGGTAGTTTCCATTGCAAAAGCGTTGAAGCCAAGTCGAAGGGGCGAGTACGAAATCACTGACGTAAACAATGAGTACCGCCGGAGAGGGACGCTAAGGGTAGCTCCGATGAGCCGCGGAACTGCCTGGTTGGATACGGGAACTTTTGATTCATTGATGCAGGCCGCCAACTTTGTTCAGGTTATCGAACAGCGCCAAGGTTTAAAAATTGGGTGTATCGAGGAAGTAGCTTATCGGATGGGCTTTATTTCAAAGGAACACCTTTTGGAAATTGCAAAACCCCTGGAGAAAAGTGGGTATGGGTTATACTTAAAGAATATACCAGAGTACATTTAATAGACACGGTTGGAAAATGTAAGTATTTCCCGGCGCAGGGAGGTTGGCTGTATGAACTTAATAATTTCTCTCTACCTTTTGGGATAAACCAAAAAAGACATACTTTTGCGAAAGTTTCTGAGTATTCTTTTAGAGGGGACAAAGTAGTCCCCTCTTTGTTTATAGAAATTTTCGGATGGAGATTGCGGAAGAAATTAAGAAGATAGCTGAAGGTAAATTGACCGAACCGGGTCATTTTATAGTGGATGTAGTAGTTTCTTCCAGGAACGGCCCTCAAAAAGTGATGGTAATAGTGGATGGAGATAATGGCGTAAATATCGACGATTGCGCGGGTATCAGCCGGGAACTTTCAAAGACGCTTGATGAATTACCGCTGTTGAATAACAGCTATTTATTGGAAGTTTCAACGCCAGGATTAGATCAACCCCTGAAACTGAAACGTCAGTACAAAAAAAACATTGGCAGAAAATTGAAGGTAAAACTTCAGGATAAAATTATTGAAGGAAAACTTTTAGAGTGCACAGAAGAAAAAATAACCATCGTTCAGGAAACTGGGATGGGGAAGAATAAAGTGCTTACTCCAGTAGAGATTCAATTTTCAGAAATCGAAAAATCATTTGTGTTAGTTAGTTTCAAATAGACGCAACCATGGATGCACATGAATTAATTCAGTCGTTCGCTGAATTCGCAAAACAGAAAAATATTGACCGGCCCACGATGATCCGGATCTTAGAAGATGTGTTTCGCAACATGATTAAGAAGAAATTCGGGTCGGATGAGAAGTTCGATATCATCGTTAATGCCGACAAGGGAGACTTGGAAATCTACCGCTTTAGAGAGATTGTCGACGACGACTCCGAAGATATCTGGGATTTCGATAAGATTAGTCTTACGGAAGCTCATAAAATTGAGCCTGACTTTGAGGTTGGGGAAGAAGTTTCAGAGCAAATCTTCATTGATGACTTTGGACGTAGGGCCGTTACCACAGCCCGACAAACCTTAATTCAAAAAGTAAAGGATCTTGAGAAAGACATCCTTTTCCAAAAATATAAGGAACTGGTAGGCGAAATTATTGCCGGTGAAGTATATCAGGTGCTAAGCAGAGAGGTATTACTCACAGATGCTGAAGGTAATGAAGTTGTTGTTCCCAGAAGTGAACAAATACAAAAGGATAGATATCGTAAGGGTGAAAATGTTCGCGCTATCGTTCATAAGGTAGAGATGGTGAATGGCAATCCGAAAATAATTTTGTCAAGAACATCGCCAGTATTCCTTGAAAGACTTTTTGAGCAGGAAGTTCCTGAAGTATACGATGGACTTATTACCATAAAAAAAGTAGTACGTGAACCAGGTGAGCGCGCGAAGGTAGCGGTGGAATCTTACGATGATCGGATCGATCCTGTCGGTGCATGCGTTGGAATGAAAGGCTCAAGGATTCATGCTATTGTGCGTGAATTACAAAATGAAAATATCGATGTAATCAATTACACAGAGAACCTTGAATTATACATTCAGCGAGCCCTTAGTCCTGCGAAAATTGGTTCAATTAAAGTCGATAAGGATAACGGTCGTGTTTCCGTTTATCTAAAACCCGATCAGGTTTCTCTGGCGATTGGTAAAGGCGGATTAAATATAAAATTGGCGAGCCGGTTAGTGGGATACGAAATTGACGTATTCAGAGAGTTGGCAGAAGGACAGTCAGAAGAGGATGTAGATCTGAATGAATTCGGAGACGAAATTGAGACCTGGGTAATTGAAGAACTGAACCGCATCGGACTTGATACCGCGAAAAGTGTTTTGGCTCTTTCACGGGAAGAATTGGTTCGAAGGACTGACCTCGAAGAGGAAACAGTCGAAGGCGTATTAAATATTTTGAAAAAGGAATTTGAATAAAAAGTTAAATCCTCGCCATGTTGCGCGCGGAGCGGGAGACGTCTCGAGTCGTGCTGTTGAGTTCGATTAAGCGAAGGTTAAATTTGAGCGGAACTGGTGTTTAGGTTTTAAAGTCTTTAAAAAACAGGCATATTTGAGTATGGCAGAGGAAAAATTGATCAGGTTGAGTCAGGCGGCAAGAAAACTAAACGTGGGTCACAATACCATTTTGGAATTCTTGTCTAAGAAAGGCTTTGAGGTCGAAAACAACCCCAACGCTAAACTCACGCCCGAGCAGGCCAGTCTTTTGTCTAAAGAGTTCGCTTCTTCAGCTACCGAAAAACTTGAGGCATCCGGCCTTTCTATAGGAGTTAAGCATACTGAGAATGTTGTTCTTGAAAAGGGAAAAGAGTCTTCCAAAAAACGGGTAGATGATGAAGAGGGGAACATCATGATCAAGAACCTTGGATCGAAAGAACTGATCGCAAAAGAAGAACCAAAGCCCGAGAAAATTGAACGTGAAAAAACAAAACTTGATGGCATTAAGGTCGTTGGGAAAATTGAGTTAGAAAAGAAATCAGTTAAAGAGAAAGAAGATGAAAAACCTGCAGTCGCTGCGGAGAAAAAGCCAGCGCCTCCAGAGATAAAAGAAGAAATCAAGGAAAAAGCAGAGCCGGTCGCTGCGAAAGAAGAAATTGTAAAGGAAGATGAGCCTGTAGTGATAGCACAAGCGCCTCCCGTCGCTGGTGAAGAGAAACAGCCAGAACAAGAATTGATAAAGGGTAGAGCAGACAAACTTCAGGGGCTGAAGGTATTGGACAGGATTCAATTGCCAGAAAAAAAGAAGGATGCTCCAGTTGCTTCATCTGACACTCAAAAAGATAATAAAGGCAAGCGTCCGAGAAAACGTATTGCTTCAGACAATCAGGGAGGACCCCAGCAGGGCTCGGGTACAACTCAACAAGGAGCTGGAAAAGGAACACGGCCTGCACAGCAGCCACAGCGTGGAAGAGGTCCTCAGCCTACCCGGGTACAGAAAGCGGAACCAACCGAAAAGGAGATTCAAGATCAGATCAAAGCAACACTCGCCAAACTTAGTGGTGGTGGCAATAAAAAGGGATCGGGTGCTAAATACAGAAGAGAAAAACGTCAGGCGAACTCCGATGCTCAAGAGCAACAAATGCTTGATGATCAAGAGGCATCGAAAACACTTAAAGTAACAGAGTTTATTTCAGCCAATGACTTGGCCTCCATGATGAATGTGTCGGTGAATGATGTAATATCTACCTGCCTGAGTCTTGGAATGTTTGTTTCCATTAACCAGCGTTTGGATGCTGAAGCGATTACCGTTATTACAGACGAGTTTGGATATGCTGTTCAGTTTACGTCAGCAGAAGAAGAACTTGAGATGGAAGAAGACGTTGACGATGAAGCCGACCTGGTCCCACGTGCGCCAATTGTTACCATTATGGGTCACGTTGATCATGGAAAGACTTCGTTGCTTGATTATATCCGAAATACAAAAGTTACAGCGTCAGAGGCCGGTGGTATAACGCAGCACGTAGGGGCATATGATGTAATGACCAAGAGTGGTAATAAGATTGCATTTCTTGATACACCAGGGCACGAAGCCTTCACGGCGATGCGAGCCCGTGGTGCTAAACTGACGGATATCGCGATTATCGTGGTAGCTGCCGATGATGATGTGATGCCACAAACCAAAGAGGCTATCAATCATGCTCAGGTTGCGGGTGTACCACTGGTTATCGCAATCAATAAAGTTGATAAGCCATCCGCAAATCCGGAAAAAATCAGGGAGTCACTATCAAAGATTAATATTTTAGTTGAAGAGTGGGGAGGAAAATACCAAAGTCAGGAAATTTCCGCAAAATCAGGGATGGGTATCGAAGGACTTTTGGAAAAGGTTCTGTTGGAAGCTGAGCTGTTAAATCTGAAAGCAAATCCTAACCGGAATGCTACCGGTTCTGTAATTGAAGCTTCCCTGGATAAAGGCCGTGGATATGTTTCGACAATCATGGTGCAAACAGGAACGCTTCGTGTAGGTGATATCCTTTTGGCAGGTGCGAACTACGGTCGCGTAAAGGCCATGTTTGATGATACCGGAAAGAAAGTATCAGAAGCCGGACCAGCAACCCCTGTTGTTGTATTAGGGCTGGACGGAGCGCCGCAGGCTGGTGAGAAAGTTACTGTTCTGGAAACGGATCGCGAGGCGAGAGAGATTGCAACAAAGCGTGGTCAGATCATGCGGGAACAAAGTATCCGAACGAAGAAGCATATCACGCTTGATGAGATCGGACGACGTTTGGCGATCGGTAACTTTAAGCAGTTAAATGTAATTGTTAAGGGTGACGTGGATGGTTCTGTTGAAGCGCTCACTGACTCTTTACTGAAGCTTTCAACTCAGGAAATTCAAGTTGCTATAATACACAAAGGAGTAGGACAGATATCTGAATCGGACGTTCTGTTAGCGTCAGCCTCTGATGCCATTATTCTTGGCTTCCAGGTAAGACCTTCTGCTGCGGCAAGACGTGTGGCTGAGAATGAAGAAATAGAAATACGCTTGTATTCAATTATCTACGATGCGATCAATGACGTACGTGCCGCGATGGAAGGTATGCTCGCTCCTGAAACTGAAGAAATTATTGTTGGTAATGCAGAGGTACGCGAGGTGTTCAAAATCTCAAAGATTGGAACGATCGCGGGCTGTATGGTTACAGACGGATCAATAAAACGGAATAATCCAATGCGACTAATCCGTGACGGTATAGTGGTCTACGCTGGAAAACTGGGTTCACTGAAGCGCCATAAAGACGATGCAAGTGAAGTTAAAACAGGTTTTGATTGCGGAATTGGTATCGATGGATTTAACGATATGCAAGTCGGTGATGTAATTGAAAGCTACGAACAACGTGAAGTAAAACGAACTCTGTAGAAACTATCAACGGAGTTTCTTTCGTAGAAACTCCGCTGTATATCCTTTGCCTTTCTTCACCATTTCCTCAGGAGTACCTTCGAACATAATTGATCCACCCTTCTTTTCTCCGCCTTCAGGGCCAAGATCGATTATCCAGTCAGCGCATTTGATTACTTCGAGATTGTGTTCGATAATGATTACAGTGTGCCCCTCGTCTACCAACGCATTAACCGCCTTGAGTAATTTCGAAATATCATGAAAGTGCAGCCCCGTTGTCGGCTCGTCAAAAATAAACAGAATGTTTCCGTCGGGCGAATTTTTTCCCAGGAATGAAGCCAGCTTCACCCTTTGTGCTTCTCCACCACTAAGGGAGTTTGAAGACTGACCAAGTTTTACATAGCCCAGGCCAACATCATTCAGCGGAAGTATTTTATCATAGATACTCTTCTTATCATGAAAGAATTCAAGACCCTCCTCTACGGTCATATTAAGTACATCGGCTATATTTTTACCAAGATGTTCTACCTCCAAAACTTCTTGTTTAAATCGCTTTCCGTGGCAGCTCTCACATTTCAGATAGATATCAGCCATAAACTGCATTTCAACTTTTATCTCTCCTTCTCCCTGGCACGTTTCACATCGCCCGCCCTCAACATTAAAAGAAAAGTGTGAAGGTTTATAGCCTCTTTGCTTAGACAGATGTTGATCAGCATACAGTTGCCGGATGGCATCATATGCTTTTACATAACTTATCGGGTTGGATCGCGATGATTTACCGATTGGATTTTGATCCACAAATTCCACCTGTGTTACTCTGTTAAAATCTCCCTCCAACTTGTCATACTTACCGGGTGCTTCAGATGCCGATCCACTCAACCGTCCTACGGATGGGAAAAGTATTTTTTTGATCAACGTTGATTTCCCTGAACCGCTGACCCCTGTAACTACTGTTAAGGCAGCAAGCGGGAATTTGACTGTCAGATTTTTAAGATTATTTTCCCGTGCACCACAGACTATAATACTATCTTTCCATTTCCTTCGTGATTTCGGAACAGGAATTTCTTCACGACCACTAAGGTAATCAGTTGTGTGCGAACGCACTTTGCCATTTATCTCATTAATTGAACCCTGAAAAACAAGTTCACCACCATGGCTTCCTGCATCCGGACCGATGTCAATGATCTGATCGGAGGCACGCATAATTTCTTCTTCATGTTCAACAACGATAACTGTATTTCCCAAATCTCTTAATGATTTCAGTACACCTACCATTCGGTCTGTATCTTTTGGGTGAAGGCCAATGCTCGGTTCATCCAAAACATACATTGAGCCTACAAGAGCACTTCCAAGAGATGTAGCAAGTTTAATACGCTGATATTCTCCACCCGATAGCGTAGACGTTAAACGGTTTAACGTGAGGTACCCAAGTCCAACTTTGGCCATGTATTCCAGTCGGGAATGTATTTCGGTAAGAATCCGCTCCGAGATCTTTTTATCGTAGTCCGGGATCTTAAGCTTATCAAAAAACACCAGCATATCTTCAATTGGCAGCAGAACCAAATCTGTTATGGATGATCCAGCTATCTTCACATACTGCGCATCCTTTCGAAGTCGGGTGCCTTTGCAATCCGGACAATTTGTTCTTCCCCGATAGCGCGAAAGCAGAACACGATATTGAATTTTGTGAGTCTTTGATTCCAGGTATTTAAAAAAATCATGAATTCCATCAAAATAGGTATTGCCATTCCACAAAAGGTCTTGCTGTGCTTTTGTTAATTCGTTGTATGGACGATGTATCGGGAAATCAAATTTGATCCCATTTTTAAGTAATGGTTTTTGCCATTCTCCCATCGTTTCAGTTTTCCACGGGGCGATGGCGCCCTCGTAGATAGATAAAGATTTGTCCGGAATGACAAGATCTTCGTCTATACCCAGCACTTTCCCAAAGCCTTCACAGGTCCGGCACGCTCCGAAAGGATTGTTGAAACTAAAGAAGTTGATAGAGGGTTCCGTGAAAATCATTCCATCCAGCTCAAATCGGTCGGAGAATTGAACTTTCCCGTGACCTTCAGCATAAACTATACAATCGCCCTCACCTTCAAAGAACGAAGTTTGCACTGAGTCGGAAAGCCGGAAGGTGGTGTCTTCATCTTCGGGATTTATAGTTGTACGGTCTATTAGAACTTCAAAAGTATCGTTGATTTTTGTGGTTAATTTCTTTTTCTTACCACCTTCGTTATCGGGGTTTATCATTTCTTCAATAAACCTGACCTCTCCGTTACTCAGTATCCGGGCAAACCCTTTACTAAGTAACAAGCTGAGTTCATCTTGAAGTTTTCTTCCCTTTTTAATCTGAAGTGGGCAGGCGATCATAACCCGCGTTTGACTTGGGAACTTATTAATAGCATCGACGACGGTGGTTACCGTATCTCTTTTCACTTCTTTTCCGCTTATTGGTGAATACGTCTTCCCAATTCTTGAAAACAAGAGTTTCAGGTAGTCATATATTTCGGTAGTGGTACCAACTGTAGATCGAGGGTTTCTGGTGTTAACTTTTTGTTCGATGGCGATTGCCGGGGAGACACCACGGATGTAGTCTACCTCAGGCTTTTCCATACGACCCAGGAATTGGCGGGCATAAGAGCTTAAACTCTCTACGTACATGCGCTGACCCTCAGCAAAAAGCGTATCAAAGGCGAGGGAAGATTTTCCTGAACCGGAAAGACCGGTTATCACTACCAGTCTATTTCGGGGTATGGCAACACTGAGGTTTTTCAGGTTATTTACCCTGGCCCTTTTAATGATGATGAATTCTTTTGGATTGAGCTCGTCAAGGTGTGAGTCGAGATGCGAATCGTGTTGTACTGAAGGGTTTTTGCTCACGGAAATCGAAAATTAAGAATTCAAAGTTTGAGAATGACAGGGGATAACTATTGTGTGCGTACCTAGAGTCGTGAAAGTAAAGTTTTACGAATGGAAATAAAATAAAAACACCATCGCGTAAGATGGTGTTCACTTTTTCGAAAATATTAGTTCATTTAATTGTCAAAGTCAGGATCGTAACTTGCTTCTCTTCCCTTTCTTCCTCCTCCATCTTCATCGTAGTCGCTGTTTGTATCATCCTCGCCTCCCGCTGAATCGAATGCATCTGGTGCATCGAAGCTATCTTCTGCTTTATCGAACTCAGTTTCCGGTTTCGACTCAACGTCGTATTCCCCATCGCTATTTTTGGTAACGGGGACTTTTATCAGATAGGTCGCGTCTTCCGTTTCCAGCGGGAATACAAAAATTGGCTCCCGCTTCGCATTTGTAATGCGCGTTATACTACTCTCATACCCGTTCGGGTATTGATTGTGAATAAGTTCGAGCAAATCTCCTGAAAGATTTTCAAGACTTTTTATTACTTTTTTCTTACTAATGGCCATACCGATTTTATGTAGCGCAGGATTTGCGAGCAAATAGGTGAATAAATTATTTGAGAGGCAAGAATTTCTACAAAATTTTTTGCGCTTTTTAAAAAAATTTCTACCTTTTCAATTCAATTTGTTCCACTAACCCCTGCAATATCGAAACAGACCTCTACGTTACCTAAATGTGAGTAAGAATGATAGACAGCAGATTAAGTGACCGCCAACTCGTGTCACTATATCAGGACGGTAACCAAGAAGCTTTCGAAATGCTTTTAAACCGACACAAATCAAGGATTTATACGGCGATTTATCTGATTGTTAAAGACAGATACACCGCGGAGGATCTTTTACAGGAGACCTTCATTAAAGCTATCAACACCATCAGGAGTGGAAGGTATAATGAAGAGGGTAAATTCTTGCCTTGGGTTAGCCGGATTGCACATAATTTGGCAATAGACAATTTTCGCAAAAACAAGCGTTATCCAGAGGTAGTATTGGAAGACGGCAGCAAACTTTTCAATTCAATGGAGTTTGCAGAAGAGTCCATGGAAGACAAACAGATTTTTCGTGATACAAGAACAAAACTCAGAGATTACATCAAAGAACTGCCGATAGAGCAAAAGCAAGTGTTGATTATGAGACACTATCTGCAAATGAGTTTTCAGGAAATCGCGGAACGCACGGGGGTGAGTATAAACACAGCGTTAGGACGGATGCGTTATGCGCTCATCAATTTGCGGAAAAGGATGGTGAAAAACAGAGCCTATGATAAAAACTTTTACCCAAACGGACTTGATCAGGTATTTATACCACGAAACGACGGAAAAAGAGGAGAGGGAGATTAACAATGCCCTCATTTGCCACAGTGCGTTGCAAGCGCAATATGCTGAGCTTTGTGCTATGAAAAATAGCATGGATGCCTCACAGCTTGAACCATCTTCCATCGCAGTACTCAACATTATGAGTTACGCTCAAAACCAGCTCGAAACTCGATCGTGATAGAGTTGTAGTTGTAATCCCTCTTTTGTTGAAAGATGGATTACAACTCTTTGATTTCGACTTTTCGCCACCTTACTTTCACACCTCCGCCGTCGTGAATTTGTAAGGCTATTTTTCCATTTGCCGCGCCAATTTTTGCGTCTTCTAATTCTATCATCTGTTGGCCATTGAGCCAGGTAATAACTTTATTGCCCTCTACTTTTACAACCATGGTATTCCAATCTCCTTCTTTAAGGATTTTTTCCTCGGAAGGGTCCGGTTTTATTAACCACCCGCGTCCATATGATTCGTAAATTCCGCCCGTGCTATGATTCAATGGCGCAACCTCTGCCTGCCATCCGCTAATCTTTGTGCCTTCTATAGAACTGTGAAAAAACACGCCACTGTTGCCATTAGACTCCTGCTTAAATTCTACCTGAAGCTCAAAATTTTTGAACTCCTTGTCAGAAACCAGATAGCCATATTCTTTATCCGGTCCGCTTTCACAGATCAACTCGCCTTTCTCAACAAACCATTTTTCCGTACCATGAACTTGCCATCCGGTAAGGTCTCTCCCATTGAATAAAGCAATTTGTGCAAAAGAGCTACCCGCTAATGTGCATACCATCAAAAACGCCAAAACAGTCTTACTCATAAAAATTTTCTTTGGCGAAACTACGAATGAAATTCAAATATTTAAACTCAAATTGGATGGGATCTGATCATTGAATACTAACGGTATATTTGTGGAACCTTCAGTCGGTACTAATACATCTCCCATGATTGGTTAAAAATCTACAGAGTAAAGAACCCGCAACGGTGAACAAATTCCTTTCTTTGCACCGTGAACATCCTGATTCTCCATCAACATTTCAATATCCCACTCTACGGGGGAGCATTACGCTCCTATTACCTTGCGAAGGCACTGATTGACTCAGGAATCAATCCCATTGTAATAACGGCCACCAGCGACACGATCTATAGAAAGCAAAACTACGAAGGAATAGAAATACATTATTTACCGGTAGCTTACGATAATCGATTTGGTTTTTGGAAGAGAAGTTTTTCTTTTTTACGCTATGGCTGGATGGCCTCCCGTCTCGCAGCTAACATTCCGGAAATAAAAATATGTTATGCTATATCCGTGCCGTTAACGGTAGGTATATCGGCCAGATTAATAAAGTTTCGATCCAACATTCCCTATATTTTTGAAGTAGGGGACTTGTGGCCAGACGCACCGATTCAAATGGGCTTTGTAAAAAACCGTTTTCTTATACGTGTGTTATACGAGCTGGAAAAATCGATATACAATAATGCTTTGTCCGTCGTAGCCCTTTCAACGGTGATAAAATCTGCCATTGAGCAGAAGTCTCCTCTTCAGCGCGTGCATGTTATTCCTAATATGTCGGATACGGATTTTTACAAACCGGCCGCAAAGGAAAAAGCGTTGGAGAAAAAATTTGGTGTGGAAGGAAAATTTGTGATTTCCTATATTGGCGCATTCGGGTTGGCAAATGATTTAGACTTGCTTTTGCAAAATGCCTTTGAAAGTCAACAAGCTGAACTACCGGTTTTTTTTCTTTTATGCGGCGATGGCGCTATGGTCGACAAACTCAAAGAAAAGCAGAAGGAATATGACCTACGCAATCTGAAATTCATCCCTTTTCAAAACCGTATCGGTGTCCGCGAAGTAATGAATGTGACGGACGCAACATTCATTTCGTACAAGTCTATCCCTATTCTGGAAACCGGATCTCCCAATAAATATTTTGATGGTCTGGCATCAGGCAAACTGATTTTGATCAATTTTGGAGGGTGGATTAAGGAGGAAATTGAAACTCATCGATGCGGTGTTTTTATAGATCCCAGATCTCCCAATGATTTTGCAAAGAAGATTCAACCATTTATAGACAGCCCCGAACTTTTGCATCAATACCAGCAGTCGAGTCGCACGCTCGCAGAATCTGTGTATTCAAGAAAAGTTCTCGGGGAAAAGTTCCGAGACCTTTTTCTTGAACGAACAGAACGCTAACCTTCTTTCTGAAATATTTTCCCTGTGGATTTATTTTTCAAGATCAGCTTTTTAGCACCATAGTGAGTTATTTCTTCCTTTACCAGATAATGATCTGAATCGTATTCTGTTAAATGCTGGTCTTTGGACAGTCCACTTTTTCCGCGCCAGATATCCAGGATAACGGGCTCCCACAATTTCGTCTTGGCTGATTTATAGGCAGCATCGAGGACGGCGTTCACAATGTAGCCATCGTAAAAGGTTTCCCGGGGTTGTTTACCTGCCTCCATAGAGTTAAACATATCCATAAACATGTGGTTGTAACCGAGCTCATTCAACTCATCGCCTACTGGAAATAGCCAGCCTGAATTACTTTCTGCTTTTTCAGCAAGGTAGTCAGAGCTTTTACCGGTGGTGAACATTTCAAAGCCTGTACGAAGGAAACTGTTAATCCAAATTGTACCTTCAGTACCCATAACTTCATCACGTAAATCAAGGCCGCCTCTGAAGGTCCAGCTAACTTCAAATTGTGCAATGGCACCATTCTCATATTTGATCAATCCGATAGCATGGTCTTCAGCATCGATCGGTTTAACCTGTGTATCGGCCCAGCACATAACTTCCACCGGCTTAATATCTTTTCCGATGTAGCTCCTTGTAATTTCAACACAATGGCACCCGAGATCGAGGATACATCCTCCGCCTGCCTGTTCCATATCCCAAAACCAGTCGCCGTGAGGGCCAGGGTGTGTTTCGCGTGATTTTGCCCAAAGGATCCTGCCCAACGCACCATTTTTAATGCTTTCATGGGCTTTAATAAATTTGGGAGTGTAGACCAAATCTTCCAGGTAGCCATTAAAAATACCAGCTTCTTCTACGGCCTCAAGCATACGTTTAGATTCAGCTGCATTGCGCCCCAGAGGTTTAGTAGAGATTACTGCTTTATTGAATTTGCAACATAGCATAACGGCCTCTTCGTGAAGGTTGTTTGGCAGCGCTATGCAAACAACCTCTACTTCCGGACGATTGATGGCGTCTTCCAGGGATGTGGCTGTAAATGCTACCTTATAATCTGCCGCGAACTTTTTGGCGCTTTCTAATTTACGGGAGTAGATGCTCACTATTTTATCCTTATTCCGGTATCCTTGAAGAGAGTCTGCGTAAAATCTTCCAATGAAGCCTGCACCGAGCATAGCAATGTTCATAGTCAAAATATTTAAGTTAAAAGATAGTGATAGTGAAATTGATCAAACCGCTTTCGTTATTGTCTTTTTCTCCTTGAAGAAAAGGATGAAATAAAACAGAACAGCCACAGCGATGTAGGCTGGCACAAACCAGATTTCCTTCCACCGTTGGGTATCATTTACCGTGTAGTAATCCGTTGTAAGCCCTGAAAACCAGGTGCCAATAAACATACCTACCCCATACGTTGCGAACGTAAACAAACCTTGTGCGGCATTTTTTATTTTTTCTCCCGCTTTTTTTTCAGTATACATGTATCCGGTTACGAAAAAGAAATCATAACAAATACCATGGAGAATAATTCCGGCATACAACATCCAAACACCACTACCAATATTTCCATAGGCAAAACAAACGTAACGTAATATCCAGGCGACCATTCCGAGCAACAACATTTTTTTTACGCCGATATTATTGAAGAGAAATGGAATAGCAAGAATAAAAACAGCTTCGGATACTTGTCCCAGAATCATTTTGCTTGCTGCATTCTCCATACCGATGTCGTTGAGAAACAGATTGGCGAAACCATAGTAAAATGAGAGGGGTATACATACTAAAATAGCAGCTATAAAAAAAATGAGGTATGGTTTATCCTTAAACAGCACAAATGCTTCCGTTCCCAGGGCACTTGATGCGGTTGCGCCCGATTCCTTTCCTTTAGGTGGTGTATTTGGAAGAATAAAGCTGATCAATCCAAGCGCCAGTGAAGCAACAGCGGCCATGTGAAAAGTAAAGGGAGTTTTTTCAATCGCCAACGCTCCAATCATTAAGCCAGCGGCTATCCATCCAATAGTTCCGAAGACGCGAATCCAGGGGAACTGTTTTCCGGGGTCAGTCATTTGTGAGAAAGCAATACTATTAGAAAGCGCAATGGTGGGCATGTATAAAAGTGAATACAATAATATGATCCAGTAAAATGAAGTGTTGTTAGAAATTTGAGTAGCGAAGAAAAGAAGGAATGCACCGGTTATGTGGAATACACCCATGATTCGCTGAGCGGCAAAGAATCTGTCGGCTACCATGCCGATAAAAAATGGTGATATCATGGTAGCAATAGCGAGAGCACTGTAAGCAGAACCAATCTGTACTCCGGACGAATCCAAAAACGTTGCCATGTACGTGGCCATTGTTACATACCATGACCCCCAGACAAAATATTGGAGGAGCATCATAACAGAAAGCTTTGTGAATACGATTGGTTTCATATGCATTTTTGTAAAGAAAGATACAGGGTTAGAGTTATGATTTAATAACGCTTTACGAAATTTATTTTTGACGTGAAGGCTTTAAACTGTTAGCCAGGAGCGGATAGCATCAGCTTTGCCACGCGTTAAAGAGAGGTAACGTTAGATTAAATGATGCCTGAAAAACAAGCTTCAGGAATTATTTTTTAAAAGCAATGCAGCCCAGTTTTCGCGTTCGTCCCTGCGTTCTTCGATAAGATTATATATTTCACCTTCTTTTAACAGATCCAAAATATCATCGGTGTAGAAACCGCTAAGCAAGAGTAAGCCCCCATTAGTAAGATAATGGTTGTAAAGCCTTATTTCATCAAGCAACACGTTCTTGTTAATGTTGGCAAGAATGATGTCAAATTTGCCTTCGAAACTGAAATCTTCCAGTTTCCCTTGCTGTTGGTGAACGTTAGTACATCCGTTGACTTCAATATTTTCTTTTCCATTACTTACACTCCACTCATCAATATCGAAAGCTTCAACTTCACGTGCTCCCAGTTTACATGCCATTACAGATAAGATCGCCGTTCCGCAACCTGCATCCATTACTCTCTTATTGCTATGATCTATGGCCATCTGGTTTTTCACCATCAGGTATGTTGTTTGGTGGTGGCCCGTTCCAAACGACATTTTGGGTGTGATAATGAGTTCGTAAGGATATTTTTTTTCGATTTGATGAAAATCCGCGCGGATCAGACACTTTTCATCTACAATAATGGGTTCGTAATTCTTTTCCCATTCTTCATTCCAATTTTGCTTCTGAATTCGATCCTGATAAAAATTTACTGCCGGGTTGTTGGTGTATTTCTCTTGCAGGTCTTTCAATAATAGTTTGTCATAATTCTCCAGTTCTACATAAGCTTCAAATCCATTTTCAGTTTCAAGGAAGCTATCAAATCCAACCGCACCAATCTCAGCCATAATAATTTCTGAAATGTCGGGGTCACAGGTGACCTTAAGCAGGGTATAGTACATGTTCGATTTTGCCTTATTTTAATTCGGATGGGACATCAACTTCCTCAAGTATTACTAGGTACAACGAAAGGAAAATGTGAACACTGAAGTTATCACGGCCCGCTATCAAAATGCTCTAGATGGATTTAATTATCTCTGTAAATTCTCTCGATTTAAGTGAAGCACCACCTACTAATCCCCCGTCTACATCGGGGCGTCCAAATAATTCTTTTGCATTTGCAGCATTCACACTTCCTCCGTATAATATCGAGATCGAGTCTGCAGTTGCCTGTCCATATTTTTCCGCCAGGTGAGTGCGAATTACAGCGTGCATATCCTGAGCTTGCTGTGAAGTGGCAGTCTTACCTGTTCCAATAGCCCAAACCGGCTCATAAGCGATTATAACCTTCCCGATGTTCGTGGCATCCAGGTGGAAAAGACTTTCTTCCACTTGTTTTTTTACAAGCGCTTCATGTCCATTGCTCTCCCTTACCTCAAGTGGTTCACCACAACAAAATATTGGTGTCAATTCGTATTTGAGGGCAACATCTACCTTTTTAGCCAGGAGTGCTCCGTCCTCATTAAAGTATTGCCTTCTCTCGCTATGTCCGAGCACGACATAGGGTATGCCTATTGATTTGAGCATGGGCGCAGAGACTTCGCCCGTATAGGCACCTGATTCGTGCTCACTGCAATTTTGAGCCGCAACGGATATGCGGGTATCAGAGCCCAGCAAATTTTTGATGGATACCAGGTAAGGGAAAGGGACGCAAAGAATTGCTTTACTATCGCCTTTTACTTCATCAGCAACCATACCTTTTACCTCAGAGGCCAGCGTGTTGGCTTCATCGAGGGTTTTGTTCATCTTCCAGTTGCCGGCTACAATTTTTTGTCGCATAGTTAAAATTAAGTTTGGATTTTGTTTTAAAGATAGTTAAAGCATCTGTTTCTGTTTGGATTTCTATTGTGTGGGCTTATACCTGGATGCTTTAAAAAGCTGTTGTGCGTCATCCTCTGCCATCAATCCGGGCAGGTCGATTTCAGGATGAGATAATGAATATTTTTTTACGATTTGCCACCCCACCCACTGTCCAATACGTCCCGGACATTTTTCTCCAACCTGAATTGTGACGGGTCTTTCACCTAAATAATCTTGCTTTACTTTATGATTGGTTGAAAAAAGAACCTCACTTTCAATCAATCTTTTCCAAATGAGGTCTTCATTCTTGCGCGATCCTTTCATTTCCTCGGGTGTGTACCAGAGAAATATACTGTCGGGGACACAGGGTAACATGTGCTTTGCGAAATAAAAAGATTTACCAAAGGCAATCATATCCGCCAAAGCTGTTTTGTCACTTAGTTTAGACTTATTAAAACGATCACCAATTCCATAGATTAGTAAACAAGAGGGTACGATATCACTTGGATCATATTTGCGCAGAAGGTACTCATACATCTTCGGCCGATACTTCGCTCCTTTGCCCAAGTAAAAGTCGAGACCAACGACAATCAAAGAATCGCTGACAAAAAGGTCTGTGTCCAACCCTGAGATCACCGTTTGAATTTTTGGAGGTGTGAAGTCGGGATAATAATACTTCAGGTTCGTAAAGGCCTCCTCAAACTCGGCCTGAAGTGACGATAGATTTCCAAAGACTCGTTGCGTTTCCAGAAGTAATGTGTCAAGATGAGGGTTTGTTAACCGCGCATATATTTCGTCAACAAAAATAGAATCATCAGGGTATTCTGCTCTTCGGAAAATTTCATCTCTGATTACCGGATTGCCTGTTAACAAGTCAATCAACTCCTCTTTTGAATTAACATTTACGAACACCTCTTGTAATTGCTCAAACTCTAAGGTTAAAGAGATATCGCCGGTTTCGGGGATGAATACACACGCTTCTTTTTCACCACCACATCCGGAGACTATTAATGATATCAGTACACTAAAAAACACAAACCTATACATAACGAACAAAGCAAATTTATTTGCGAAGATGATACATTTTTCATTCTGCCAAAACTCACTGCATGGTAACGAACAGTCCTCAGCGTATTGATTCTTCGTGAGATTTCGGTTTATTACTTCACTTCAAAAGTCAGCAAATCCACTGGCTTACTTCTGGTCAGCCTCAAACTCCTTACCTTTTCTCCGACAGTGACGTGCACAAGGTTAGATTGATCATGATGCGTTTCCATGATGATGTCATTCAATATTTGAATCGTTGTCCATTTTTTTACTTTGTTTACTTCCACATAGAAAATAAAGACTTCTCCGTCTTGTTCGTGACCCAGGTACTCCACCACCTGCGTTTTGTTATCAAGGGTAATTTTAAAGTGGGATTTGAGATACTCTTTCATCATTCCATCAAGGGTTGATCCCCTGGGATTTAAGATGTCTAATTCCGGCTGGTTAAAATTTTGCCTGAACGTAAGCTCAAGGTCATCCATAAAAACACGCATCATTATTTCAAGGCGTTTGTCTTTTTCGTCCATTTCAATTTCAGTTACCGACACGTGTATAGGATGTAGTAGACTGGCAAAAAAGAAATAGGGGACGGTCGTTAAAAGAGATGGTATCGGAAGCATTGGCTAAATCATAATGAGAGGCAAAGATTGTGATTTCAGAAACAATACCGAAATGGAATTTTATTATACGGTCACTAGTAGTAACCTTTTTAACCGTTCATCAGAGAACTCAATCGGGTGCATGGTGTCTCCTATCAATATTGGAATTAATCGCTTATACTTGCGTTCCTTTTTTGGCTTTAAAAGGTGGTTTTATGTCTGAATTTCAATTATATTTTGGTCTGGGGAAAGATCACATTCTGGACTACGCAAATGGGTATGATCACATCCTTTTTGTCATTGCATTAAGTGCCTTGTACATCAGCCGGGATTGGAAACAGGTGTTGATTTTGGTTACTGCGTTTACGATAGGCCATTCAATTACCCTGGCATTATCTACGCTTGATATCGTAACGGTAAAAAGTGAACTGATCGAATTTTTGATTCCGCTTACAATTTTTGTGACAGCCGTTTCAAATCTTTTTAAGAATGAAAATCACATCTCCGACAGGCCGATGCAAATGAATTATTTCTACGCCGGCTTTTTCGGGCTCATTCACGGCCTGGGATTTTCAAATTATCTGAAGAGCATCCTTGGAAGAGATGAGAGTATTGTAACCCAACTTCTTGCGTTCAACCTGGGCCTTGAAGTTGGTCAACTAGTAATCGTTGTCCTTTTTATGGCGATCTGTTTTATCTTGGTGGATTTGTTCGGTGTAAACCGCAGGGATTGGAAAATGGTTATATCGTCTGCCGTCGCAGGGATCGCACTTATCCTCATGAAGGAAAACAGGTTTTGGATAGAATAACTCAATTAACTTAACATAGTATGAAGCAATTTTTCACATTATTAATAGCCGCCGGGTCATGGGTTTCCTATGCTCAGACTAGTCCGGCCTGGCAGGGGAAGTTTGAACAACTCGGACAAACCCTACCCACTCCGAATGAATACCGTACAGGTTCCGGGGCTCCCGGTCCAAAATACTGGCAACAAAAAGCAGACTACACGATCGACATTGAATTAAATGATGTGAACCAAAGCATTACGGGAGCTGAAACAATTACCTACCACAACAACTCACCGGATGTATTGAAATACCTTTGGTTACAACTTGATCAAAATATCATTGCTGAAGATAACACCCTTGCCTCCACTACAACCAGCGTGGTGAAAGACTCTGCGGCTGCCAAAACATACGCTGCTCAGCTTTCTGATTTTAAAGGAGGCTTTCAGTTAAAGAGTGTCAAAGAAGTTAATGGTAAACCACTCCCCCATATCGTTAACAATACAATGATGCGCGTCGATTTGCCTCAGCCTCTAAAGCCCGGCGACAAATTTGCGTTCAGTATCGAATGGTCATTTAACATTGTTGACCGGAGTGTATTTGGGCAGCGAAGTGGCATGGAATATTTTCCTGAAGATGGCAACTATATCTATACGATTGCCCAATTTTTTCCACGCATGTGTGTCTATGATGATTATGAAGGCTGGCAGAACAAACAGTTTCTAGGTCGTGGTGAATTCACTTTACCATTTGGTGATTACAAAGTGCGGATAACCGCTCCTGCCGATCATATGATTGGAGCTACCGGTGTACTTAAAAACCCATCCCAGGTTTTGACAAAGACAGAGCTTGAACGTTTTGAACGCGCTAAGACATCATTCGATGCACCCGTAATTATCGTTACACAAGCCGAGGCAACAGCAAAGGAAAAATCGAAAGCAACGCAAAAGAAAACATGGGAATTTGATGCGGAAAATGTTCGTGACTTCGCCTTTTGTAGTTCCCGTAAATTCATCTGGGATGCACAGGCTGTAAAGATTGGCAACAAAACTCCGCTGGCGATGTCATACTATCCTAAAGAAGGTAATCCACTTTGGGAAAAGGAGTCTACAAAGGCCGTGAAGAATACCCTTGAAGTTTATTCAAGGTATACAATAGACTATCCATACCCGGTTGCAATTTCAGTTCATACAGCAAGCATTGGAATGGAGTATCCCATGATCTGCTTTAACTTTGGAAGACCCAATAAAGATGGAAGCTATTCCGCTCAAACACGTCAGGGAATGATCGGTGTTATTGTGCACGAAGTAGGGCACAACTTTTTCCCTATGATTATCAACAGCGATGAGCGTCAATCCACCTGGATGGATGAGGGCATTAATAGCTTTGTTCAATTGATGACGGAGTTAGAACGGTATCCGGATATCAACTGGAACAGAGGAAAACCTGCCGGCCTTGTTCCTTACTTGAAAGGGGATCAGGAAAAGATGCGTCCGTTAATGACCAATTCTGAACAAGTAATTATGTTCGGTCCCGAACAATATTCGAAAGCTGCAACAGGGTTATTTATGCTTCGCGAAACCATAATGGGTCCTGAACTCTTTGACAGGTCTTTTAAGGAATACGCTCAACGCTGGGCGTTCAAGCATCCCAAGCCTGCCGATTTTTTCCGCACGATGGAAGATGCTTCTGCGGTAGACCTCGACTGGTTTTGGAAAGGATGGTTTTACACAACGGATGTGAATGATCAATCGATTGATCAGGTAAGGTGGTTTAAGACCCGCAAGGCGCAGACCGATATGGAGAAGAAAAACATAAATACTGCAAAGGGTGATCTTTCTAATAAAACGGGCGCAAAAAAGTTTGACAATTTTGATAATGGTGCAGAGCCGTTTAGCCTGATCGCTACAGATCCGCGGTTGAATGGAGAATTCGCAAGCCGTGTTGACGATAAGGCTATTATGCAAAAACTGGATGACAAAAATATTTATGAGATCACATTATCCAATAAAGGTGGACTGGTAATGCCTGTTATCATTGAGTGGACGTATAAGGACGGAACAAAGGAAATAGAAAAAATTCCTGCCGAAATATGGAGGATTAATGAGCAGAAAATTACCAAAGTTTTTGTAAAACAGAAGGAGGTAGTCAACATTGTGCTCGACCCAAATCAGGAGCTGGCTGATATTGATCGTCAAGACAACGTTTTCCCCAAACCAGCAGAACCTGCATCAAAATTCGACGAATTTAAAAAGAAGTCGAAATAGAGATCCGATTGCAGGAAAAACGTTTTCCTGAAGAGATAAAAGGTGCCTGAAAATTAATTTTGGACTCAGAAAAATTTTCAGGCACTTTTGCACCTCTGAAACTCATTTAACTCATTAGCCAAAATGAAACGATTGCTTGGAGGTATATTTATTGCGTTTACGTTGTGTTCGCAGGCCCAGGATAGTGGCTGGAATGGAAAATTTGAGCAGCTTGGCGAGATGTTGCCAACCCCGAATAGTTATCGCACAGGTTCCGGTGCCCCGGGCGAAAAGTATTGGCAACAAAGAGCTGATTATGTGATTAACGTGGAAGTTGATGACAATACGCAGTTGCTCACGGGCTCAGAGACGATAACGTATTACAACAACGCACCCGAGAGCCTGACCTTTCTCTGGCTACAACTTGATCAAAATCTTTTTGCTGATGGAAGTATTACAAATCTTACCCGAACCGGTGTTGTAAAGGATTCATTGCCTGCCAGTTTTTTCAAGAATGCTGCGGGTGTTACGGTATCCGATTATAAAGGGGGCTATACAATTAAATCTGTAAAAGACGCCGGAGGAAAGAATCTTCCCTTTATTATTAACAATACAATGATGCGGATTGATCTCCCATCGGCCTTAAAAACCGGAGAGAAATTTACCTTTTCGGTAGCCTGGAGTTTTACAGAATCCAACCGACAGATATTTGATGGCCGCGGTGGATATGAATACTTTCCTGAGGATGGAAACTATGTATACACATTTGCACAATGGTTTCCACGGATGTGTGTATATGATGACTATGAAGGATGGCAGAACAAACAGTTCCTGGGACAGGGAGAGTTTGCCTTGGTTTTCGGAAATTATAAAGTACGGATCACGGTTCCTTCCGATCACATCGTAGGGGCTACTGGAACCATTCAGAATCCAAAAGAAGTACTTACCAAAGAACAACTGGAGCGATTCGAAAGAGCGAAGAAAACTTTTGATAAACCAGTTTTCATTGTTACGCAGGAAGAGGCAGCTAGAAAGGAAAAGATTAAATCGGCCAAGAAGAGTACCTGGGAATTTTATGCGGAGAACGTACGCGACTTTGCTTTTGCAAGTTCAAGGAAATTTATTTGGGACGCGCAGGCAGTAAAACTAAAAACTAAAACTCCGATAGCACAATCACTTTATCCGAAAGAAGGGAATCCTTTATGGGAAAGAGAGTCTACCAAGGCCGTAAAAAATGCGCTCGAATTATACTCGGAAAGAACATTTGAGTATCCTTATCCTGTAGCCTATTCCGTTCACACGGCACACCAAGGTATGGAATATCCAATGATATGTTTCAACGGCGAACGCCCCAATAAAGACGGGAAATATTCTAAACAGACACTTACCGGTTTGGTACAGGTCGTTGTACATGAGGTAGGTCACAACTTTTTCCCCATGATTGTAAACTCTGATGAGCGTCAATGGTCATGGATGGACGAGGGCATCAATACTTTTCTGGAGAAGGAAACCTTGCGTCTTCGTTATCCTGAACTATACGGTACGCATGGTACACCAAAAGGTATTATTCCTTTTATGAAAGGCGACAAAAGTCAGATGCGACCCATTATGACCATGTCTGACAATATTCGCAGAAATGAGTTTGGGCCAAATGCATACACAAAACCATCGGCGGCGTTAACTCTGCTTCGTGAAACGGTTATGGGGCCTGAATTATTTGACCAGGCTCTAAAGGAATATTCTGAACGCTGGGCCTTTAAACATCCAAAGCCGGCTGATTTCTTTCGTACCATGGAAGACGTTTCCGCAGTTGACCTTGACTGGTTCTGGCGTGGTTGGTTTTTTACTACCGACAATGTAGACGTAAATATGGAAGAGGTGAAGTGGTTTAAGTTACGTTCGGAAAGGGTTGATCCAGAGAAGAAAGAAATTAAATCGAAGCAAGGAGATTTAGCTTCCGGTAAGAATGGAGGCGCGCCCAATGATTTTAGCAATGGTCCTCAGGAGTTTTCACTTACGGATACACCAGAAAGATTTTACGGAGAGTTTAAGAGTCGTGTAGATGATAATACTATTCGTTTGAAACTGGAAGGCAAAAATATTTACCAGGTAAAATTCAAAAATATTGGTGGATTGGTGACACCATTGGTCATCGAGTGGACTTACGCGGACGGGTCCAGGGAAATCGAAAAAATTCCGGCTGAAGTTTGGCGGATAAATGAGAAAGAAATCACCAAAGTATTCATTAAGGAAAAGGAGGTCGTCAACATTCTACTTGATCCAAACTATGAACTGGCTGATGTCGATATGAGCAACAACATATTTCCGAAGAAAACAGTTGAATCAAAATTTGATCAGTTCAGGAAGAACAACTAATAGACTGCGATCTATTGTTTCTCCTGTGTAAATAGTTTCAGGGCGCGATCCAAATCGACGTTACCGCCCGATAAGATAATGCCCACTCTTTTCCCAAGGAATTTTTCCCTGGAGTTAAGCACTGCTGCGAGCGGCACAGCGCAGGAGGGTTCTACAATTATTTTCATGCGCTCCCAAATCAGTCGCATTGCAGAAATTATGTCTGGATCAGATACAGTGATAACTTCTTTTACATGCTCGCGGATAATGGGAAATGTTTTATCGCCCAACGAAGTGAGCAGTCCGTCGGCAATAGAGTTTGATTGAGACGGCTCAATCTTTCCACTTTGCAGCGAACGATAAGCGTCATCAGCTCCGGCAGGTTCAGCGGCAATGACACTTGTGCCCGGAGAAAAATATTTTGCAGCCAGTGCTGTCCCGCTTAGTAAACCTCCTCCACCAACAGGGGCTAGAATGACATCAAGATCAGCTATATCTTCGAAAAATTCTTTTGCTGTTGTTGCCTGACCCGCGATAACCTCGTAGTTATTGAAAGGATGTATCTCCGTGGCACCGGTTTTCTTTATTACTTCTGCTAAAGTCGACTCACGAGCTTGCAAGGTTGGTTCACATTCAAAAATTTCGCCATCAAAACCACGCACTCCCCTCTTCTTAATTTCCGGGGAGGTTCTCGGCATAACAATAAACGATTTCACCCCCAGCATTTTTGCAGCTCGGGCGAGTGCTTGAGCATGATTTCCGGAGGAATGTGTGGCCACTCCTTTTTGAAGGTCGTCTTCAGACAGTGAAAGGGCTGCATTCATCGCGCCTCTTGCTTTGAATGCTCCAATCTTCTGAAAATTCTCACACTTGAAAAAGAGTTTGCACCCCGCCATCTCATCGATACCTGCTGAAGTCAGGACCGGGGTTCTATGAATGAAAGGTGTTATGCGTGAGTGCGCCTGTTCAATGGTTTGCTTATCGGGGATCGTCATCGGAATTTAAGCGAAGCAGTGGTGAATGATAAAACAACGTTAAACAACTTTTCCAATAATCGGATGCGTCACTTCGCCATTTTATTATTTCGATAAATCTCTTTACCCTTATCGTTCCATTCTGCCTTTATGTAGGGTTTCATCTGATCGTCGAAAGGAGCCTTTGGGTAGGCAATTATTTTTTTTCTTTTACCATTCGCATAGAATTCAGTCCAGTCCCCTACTTTTTCATTCCACTGAAATTCGCCTTGTACGGCAAGCTGGCCGTTTTCATGAAAAAAATAATAATAGCCCTCCTTCTCGCCATATTCAATAGGAGTCATTTCTTTCATTCGCTTGCGCTGCTGCGGATCGTAATAGCTTACCAGAGATTCTTTTGGCCAACCTTGATAGTATCGATCCTTATCCAGGAGGGTACTGTCGCGGTTGTATTTCATCCACCGGCCGTGGCGGGTTCCTTGATAAAAAATGCCTTTTTCAAGAACGACCTGGCCCTGGCGTTTTTCATAGGGGCCGTGAAGGAGTACCCCTTTCTTGGGATCAAATGTTGTCGTTTTACGAATTTCACGCCGGGTATAATCGTACCAATAAATATCACGGACAAAAGTCTTGGGCTTTTCTGATTTTTTCAAGTAGTAAAAAAGCTCATACGTTATTTTGTCACCTGTGCCTTTGCGGGTAAAACCTTTCTTGGTCTTAATGCCATAATACACCTTTTTCTTAACCTTCTTTTTTTTGGTGTTTACGGGCTCTTCCTCTTTTTGGAAATCAAGGTTAACCGGTGTATCAATGGTGAATCGTTGCTCTGGTTCTTCCTCCTGGCTCCATGAAACGAGCGGGAGAATAAGGATGGTAAGTATTCCTATCGGCCTGAGAAATTTCATATTATTCTTAACGTGCCAATGATTTTGATATTGTAAAAATAAGAAACCCCTCCAAAATTTAGAAATCCGAGAGGGGCTTTGAATTGTGTCTTTAATGAACCTTAGGAAACCAGCTCAACACTACGCTTAATAAAGCTGGTCAAATCAGCACCCGTAAGCATGTTTTGAGAGAGTAAGGCCAGGTCATATGCTTGCTTGGCAAGCTTCGCCTTTTGTTCATCGTTTTCTGCCGTGAGAATTTTTTGAACAATGGTATGATTCCCGTTGATAGCGACGTTGTAATTATCAGGCATAGTTCCCATAAAGGAATAGCCACCGCCCCCCATTTTCGCCATGTCTTTCATCCTTCGCATAAACTCGCTCATGGTTATTACAACCGGTAAATCTGTAGGCGAAAGTGATTCAACCGCAACCGTCATGTTTTTGTTGGCGATAGCTTTTTCAAATACAGATTTTACTTGCTCCTGCTCTTCTGTACTTAAAACGCTTTCCAGTTTTTCACCTTTGTCGATGAGTTTATCTGCTGTTTCACTATCAACGCGTTTGATCTGAACTTTCTCAAGCTTTTGCTCAAGGGTATTGATGAAGTGATTGTCAAGGACGCCGTCGAGCAAAAGAACATCATAGGCTTTTTGCTTTGCAGCCTCGATAAAGCTGTCCTGTTTCCCGGCATCAGAAGCATAGACGTAAATAACATTCTCGTCTTTGTCGGTCTGCGATGCTTTTACTTTTTCTTTGTACTCTTCGAATGTAAAATATTTGCGATCAACATTCTTCAACAAAGT
The DNA here is from genome assembly GCA_041747735.1 of Chryseolinea sp. Taxonomy (GTDB): domain Bacteria; phylum Bacteroidota; class Bacteroidia; order Cytophagales; family Cyclobacteriaceae; genus Chryseolinea. The sequence continues at coordinate 34,212 of JBGTEP010000043.1, read as the reverse complement.
AAAATCCTTGGCACGATCGTAAAACTTTTCATCACTGATAATTCCGTACTTAACGAAGATGCTGATGTCATCCCATTTCTTTTCAAAATCTACACGATCTTTCTTGTACAACTCTGAGAGTTTGTCCGCAACTTTTTTAGTGATGTGCTGACTGATCTTCTTCACACTTGCGTCACTTTGCAGATAACTGCGGGAAACGTTCAATGGAATATCGGGTGAATCCAACACACCATGCAACATCATGAGGAAGTCAGGGACTACGTCTTTTACCTCATCGGTGATAAATACCTGGCGTGAGTATAGCTGAATTTTGTTTTTCTGTATCTCGAAATCATTCTTCACTTTTGGGAAGTAAAGGACGCCCGTCAGGTTAAAGGGATAGTCTACATTGAGATGAATCCAGAATAGCGGATCTTCAGAAAATGGATAAAGTTCTTTGTAGAAACTTAGATAATCTTCATCTTTTAGGTCCGATGGTGACTTGGTCCAAAGTGGTAAAGGGTTGTTTATAATCCGGTCAACCTGAGTCGTTTTGAATTTAGGCTTACCTTCTTCATCAACCCCATCTTCTACACTTTCATCTTTTGTTCCAAACTTAATTTCAACAGGAAGAAACTTACAATATTTTTCAAGAATTCCTTTTAACTTCCATTCATCTAAAAATTCCAACGAATCTTCATTTACATGAAGAATGATATCAGTTCCACGTTGGTCTTTCGTTGCCGGGAAAAGTTCAAATTCCGTTGATCCATCACAGATCCAGCGTGCAGCTTCGTCTTCAGCGACTTTAAATGATCTTGATATTATTTCAACATTGTCGGCAACCATAAAGGCTGAGTAAAAACCTAGTCCAAACTTTCCGATAATATCTTTTGCATCAGTTTTATCTTTGAATTTTTCAACAAATTCAGTCGCTCCTGAAAAGGCAATCTGGTTGATGTATTTTTTGATTTCTTCACCGGTCATACCGATACCTTTATCGCTGACGGTGATGGTTTTTTTATCCTTATCAAAACTTACTTCAATTTTAAGGTCCCCCGTTTCGCCATTGTATTCTCCGAGTGAAGTAAGCTTTTTAAGTTTTTGAGTTGCATCGACTGCATTGCTTACCAACTCGCGTAAAAAGATCTCGTGATCGGAGTAAAGAAATTTTTTGATGATGGGAAAAATATTCTCGGTGTGAATCGAGATGGTACCTTTTTCTTGTACTTCTGCCATATTGTTCAGTTTTCAGGGTTAAATATTAATAATAGCAGGGGTATCCTTATAAATACCTCCCGGGCACTGGGTTTTCAAAAGTTGTTCCAGTAAACCCGTTCTGACAGGTTGTCATTTACCTGGTAAATCAAAGTTCAATTATTGGGGATTCACGATAAATGGATTTGTCAACTGGATTTACTTACAGTTAGCGTGCTGACTACAATCGGTAATCAAAAACGTGATTGACTATAAAGAATGGATTATGGCGTGAATTACCGGATTCTGTCAGAATCACGCACAAGTTTTTCGTCTTTCCGGATGAATCGGTTCGCCAGCAAATTACAGAGTACAGCTACACCAGGTAGCCACATTCCCAAACCGTATTGCCCTCCCCCGTTTGCAAGACCTTTCATCAGCTGGGTGGCGAAATAGAAAGATGATCCGATCGTGGCAGCCAGGAAAAGAGAATTGAGTGCACCGATTTTCATCTGCGTAAGGCGGTTTTTGAACTTGGTGATTTCAATAAATGCCAGCGTTGCCGATGCAATAGCCAATAATGCGGTTAAGGAATATGGATTATATTGATAAGAATCGCCTCTTAAATAATAAAACGGCGTAAGTACATTTACTTCTCCATCCACCTCAATTATCCAGATGGGCAAAACGAGGCTTGCCAATAATGACAGGATAGCTACTACCAGAAATACCGTTTGAATTCTTTGCCACATAGGTGTGTTCCTTTAACTTGCCGGCAAAGTAAATAAAATTTATAGTCTAAAATGATAACCTGTCAGGTGTATCTGGAAATGTCTTAAATCAAAAGCATTTAGCATCATACGCCTCAAAATATGAAAGCAGCCTACATTGTTGATATCCTCCGAACCCCTATTGGAAAGTATGGAGGAGCTCTTGCTTCCATCCGACCGGATGACTTAGCGTCGTTGGTCGTCAGAAATTTATTTGACAGGAATCCGTCTATTGACCCGGGACGTGTTGAAGATGTTATTTTTGGTGCGGCAAATCAGGCAGGGGAAGATAATCGAAATGTAGCCCGAATGGCATCGCTACTGGCAGGGCTGCCTGTAGAGGTGGCCGCAACAACTGTCAACAGGTTATGTGGTTCAGGCTTACAGGCTATTATGGATGCTTCACGCGCAATCATGGCAGGAGATGGTGACGTCTATATCGCAGGTGGTGTCGAAAGTATGAGTCGTGCTCCTTATGTTATTGGGAAGGTTGAAGAACCCTTTTCACGCAAAGCGGAAATGCATGACACAACCATGGGCTGGCGATTTATTAATTCAAAATTGTCGGCAGTCTATCATCCGTATTCAATGGGCGAGACTGCAGAACATGTTGCTGAAAAATGGAAGATCAGCCGTGAGGCACAGGATGAATTTGCTTGCTCTTCACAAGAAAAGTATTTCAGAGCCTTAGCCCGAGAACGATTCAAAGAAGAGGTAGTCAGTGTTTCCGTTCCATCAAAAAAGGGTGAACCTACCCAATTCGAGAAGGATGAACATCCGCGTCAAACTTCGTTGGAGGCGTTGGCATCTTTAAGACCTGCATTTAAGAAAGAGGGCTCCGTTACTGCTGGCAATTCATCTGGTATAAATGACGGATCAGCGGCCTGTTTAATTGTCGGTGATGATGTTATTAAGAAACTCAATCAGACTCCGCTTGCACGCATCGTATCTATGGCCGTTGCCGGAGTAGACCCAAAGTATATGGGAATAGGCCCCGTGCCTGCAACACAAAAGGCGTTGAAGCGAGCTGGACTCACCATTAATGATATTGGTATTATAGAATTAAATGAAGCGTTTGCATCCCAGTCACTGGCCTGTATTCAGGACCTCTCATTGGACAAAGAAATTATTAATGTAAACGGAGGTGCAATTGCGCTCGGGCATCCTCTGGGTTGTAGCGGTGTGCGTATCAGCGCTACGTTGATACATGAAATGGCAAAGCGCAACGTTAGATACGGGCTTGCGACAATGTGCGTTGGTGTCGGGCAGGGAGTCGCAGTGGTGTACGAGAACATGAGAAGTTAATTTCAAATCTCCCATTGCTCCTCTGCACGAAATGTTTAATACATGAAATACTTTTTCGAAATATCATATCACGGAAAGAATTATGCCGGCTGGCAAAATCAGTTAAATGCAGTTGGCATTCAGTCGGTTATTGAAAATGCTTTATCACAGATTTTTCGTACGGAAATTAAGATCATTGGAAGTGGGCGCACCGATACCGGTGTACATTGTGAACAACAATTCTTTCATTGTGAGATCGAAAAACCTTTTGAGCGCCAATCACTCATCCAGAAGCTGAATTCATTTCTTCCCAGAGATATTGTTGTTAAGGCGATAAGGAAAGTCAGAGCGGATGCAAATGCCAGGTTTGATGCCTTAGACCGGACCTATCATTACCGGATAACACGGAAGAAGAATCCATTTCTGGAAGGATTAGCCTGGCATTTTTTTAAACCAGTCGACCTTCAAACCATGAACAAGGCTGCTGCGTTATTAGTGGGTGAACACGATTTCGAGTGTTTCAGTAAGGTACACACAGATGTAAATCACTTTCTTTGTGAAATCAAAAAGGCCGAATGGAGGGAAGAGGGACAAATGCTTGTGTTTACGATAACAGCGAATCGCTTTTTAAGAGGAATGGTACGATCAATTGTGGGCACATTGCTGGATGTGGGTACTGGAAAAACATCTTTGAAAGAATTTCAAAACATTATTCAAAGTCGGGATCGAAAAAAAGCAGGGGCGAATGTTCCTCCGCAGGGATTATACCTGACAAAGGTTAAATATCCTTCCCGAATATTTATCAAGGAATCAGCGGAGTATCATCAATAAAAATTAAATAGTGGAGAAAGAGAAAGTAAGCAGCGGCAATATCATCGATTGGTCAGTACTAAGACGGTTGATGAGATTTGTTACACCGTATCGTGGTAGATTCACTGCAGTGGTAATCCTCACTATACTCCTGGGAATACTTGCTCCTACCCGGCCGTTTCTTATTCAGTACACGCTGGATAACGATGTTGCTTTTGGTAATTATGAAGCAATGGTTAACATGATGGTGATCCTTTTCGGTTTGCTGGTTTTCAATTCTGTTACCCAATATGCTCATACGTATTTGTCTGGATGGCTGGGGCAACAAATCATTCGGGATATCCGTGCCAAGTTATATGCACATGTAATCAGTTTACGTTTGAAATTCTTCGATAAAACACCGATCGGAAGACTGGTGACGAGAACGATCTCAGATGTTGAAACCCTTGCAGATGTTTTTAGTGAAGGGCTTGCTGCCATGGTGGGAGACTTACTTCAGATTATCTTTATCCTGGCGTTCATGTTTTATCAGGACTGGCGGCTGGCACTGCTATGTTTATCAACGATACCGCTATTGCTTATAAGTACGTATGTATTTAAGGAGAAAATCAAGGTTGCTTTTAATGATGTAAGGAATGCTGTATCCAACCTGAATACTTTTGTACAAGAGCATCTCACGGGAATGAATATCGTCCAGATTTTTGGAAGTGAGAAACGGGAATTTGAAAAGTTTAATAATATCAATGAAGAGCATAAACAGGCAAACTTAAGGTCGGTGCTATATTATTCTATTTACTACCCGGTGGCTGAAATCATTGCTGCAGCGGGTATAGGCTTACTTGTATGGTATGGTGCTAAAGGTGTAATTAACTATGAAGAATCAGGACTCACCATCGGTAAACTCATAGCCTTCATCATGTATATCCAGATGTTTTTTCGGCCTATTCGTATGATTGCAGACCGCTATAATACACTCCAAATGGGTATCGTTAGCTCTTCCAGAATTATGAATTTATTGGATTCGAAAGAGCACATCGAAGACAATGGAACGAAGTTGGCCGGAACGGTAAAGGGAGATGTTAAGTTTGAAAATGTATGGTTTGCTTATAATGACGCAGAGTATGTACTGAAAGGTATCACCCTTGACATTAAAGCTGGAGAAACCATCGCCTTAGTGGGCGCAACCGGGGCAGGTAAATCTTCCATCATCAATTTGCTGAACCGGTTTTATGAAATTAATCGCGGCTCTATTGAGGTCGATGGCGTGGAGATTAAGCAGTATGACCTTGGATCCCTTCGGAAAAATATCGGTGTTGTACTGCAGGATGTATTTCTTTTCTCTGATACGATTATGACTAACATTACCCTGGGAAATCCGGAGGTAACAGAACAAATGGTATGGCATGCTGCGGACCTTGTCGGAGCCAGAAAATTCATAGACCGCCTTCCCGGAAAGCTCGCTTACAACGTAATGGAACGTGGTGCAACGCTCAGCGTTGGACAGCGTCAGTTAATATCCTTCATCCGGGCGATGGTGTATGACCCGAAAATTTTGATCCTTGATGAGGCTACCTCCTCCGTTGATAGTGAGACAGAGGAAATGATTCAGCAGGCTATTGAAAAGATGATGAGTGGCCGGACTTCCATTGTGATTGCACACAGACTGTCTACTATTCAAAAGGCAGACAAAATCATAGTCCTGGATCATGGCGAGATTAAGGAGACCGGCAAACATGATGTGCTGCTTACGCGGGAGGGCTATTACTCACAACTCCACAAAATGCAGTATAAAGAGTTTGTTTAAGGCAATATTCGTCCGATAAACGTCTGTATACCATTTGAAAGAAGCAAAAGGTATATATTTGCCTTTAATGTGCTTTCAGAAAATCCTCATTGTAACCACCCTTTGCTTATTGAGCAGCCTTACCATGGCTCAACGGGCGCGTATTTATAATGGAGGAAAGAGCATGTACACGACTGAAAGGTATAAGTCTGCTGCGCGTATCAGAGGCGCAAAAGCAAAAACGATTTGTCCGATCTTTGAAGACAGCAAGTACCCGTATCAGGGAATCGGGATAAAGCTTGGTGATCCTTTTGCCATTACTTACAAATACTATTTTAACAAAACTTTTGCCGTGGTCGCAGACGTCGGAAGGGCTTCGAGCGGCTTGTATAATCGTTATTTCAGAGAAAAGTTTGACCAATATATCGTCACAGACACTTTCGCCACCAGCGATGCTTCGATTGAATATTACACCCACAAGGTAATATCTGATCTGATTGGTGAGGTCAAAATTCTTTATCATATCGATGCATCAAAAATATCCCCAGGTCTTCAACTATACATCGGCGCCGGGTGGGAATGGAAAAACACGAAACTTCAGTACGACTATACCTATAAGGAAAGCTTTAGTACCCCAGACCGGTTTGGCCGATTCGACAAAACAAGGTTTACAATGGGACCTCAGGGTGTGGTTGGAATTGAATATGCATACTTTAAAATTCCGATTTCTGCCTTTATGGAGTTGGAGTATTTCACAGATGTTTCAGCAGACCCGGGCTGGAGTCGTGTAGAGGGTGGCGTTGGATTGCGATACGTTTTTTAATAATCATATGCGCGGAATATTAATTGTACTTTTTCTTTCTATTGGAACATTCGGAGCACTTGCTCAAGAGCAATCTATTGGTTTGCGTATAGGTACTCCAATGGCGATTACTTATAAGCGGTACTTATCAGACCACAGAGCGTTTGAATTTGGTTTAGGCACTACTCCTCCTGGCTGGAACGATAATTACTATCGAAATTCATTTGGGGATTATAGTCGATATGATGGGTACAGCTATAATTCACACAACGTAAGGAGTACTGTGTTTTTTCAGGCACGCTATTTATTTCAATATGAAATTCCGATTGAAGGAATGATAGGTGACTTGGGCTGGTACTGGGGACCTGGCGCTGTCCTAAAGTTCGCTAGTGTTGATTTTGTATACCAGAACAGAGCGTTCCCCTTTAACGTGGTAAATGATCGCCGAACAGATATCGATCTGGGACCAGAACTAATAGCCGGGGTGGAATACACCTTTCAAGGTGTTCCGATAACGCTTTTCGGAGAAGCAAGCCTGATGCTTGAATTCGCAGACCGACCGTTAAACCTGAGAGTCTTTGGTGGAATTGGAGGGCGTTTCAATTTCTAGCGTAGGACGATAGCTGAAGTAAGCCGAATCGCTAATTCAATTCACGCTTAGTTTCAATTTCCTCGGGCCGCCCCTGTTTTTCGAAAAGGTCTTTGTAAAATCCTTCTTTAGCAAGAAGTGAATCGTGTGTTCCCTCTTCGATCACAATTCCATCAACCAATACAATAATTTTGTTGGCAAGTTTTGCTGATGAAACCCGCTGCGAAATAATAATCGTGGTCCTGTTTTGCATGATACGTTTCATGCTATTCAGGATGTTGTTTTCAGTTTTTGTGTCAACGGCAGACAACGCATCATCCAGCATTAATATTTTTGGTTCCCGTACAATAGCCCGGGCGATAGAAACGCGCTGCTTCTGTCCGCCGGATAATGTAATCCCACGTTCGCCTACCCTTGTGTTAAAACCTTGTGGAAATTCAATAATGTTTTCGTAGACGTCAGCGTCTTTTGCGGCCTGCAGGACTTTAGCTTCTTCCGGATTTTTGATTCCAAAGCCGATGTTGTTAAAGATGGTATCGCTGAATAGGAATACATCCTGGGGTACATATCCGATCTGACTGCGAAGGGAATTCAAATTGTAATGTGTAACTGGAATATCATCAATTAGGATTTCACCACCCCGAACATCATACAGTCTCGATATAAGCGATGAAACGGTGCTCTTTCCCGAACCAGTCGTTCCAATAATGGCAAGAGATTCGCCAGGATTAATGACAAATGAAATATCCTTTATAGCTTTTATTCCGGTATCAGGGTACGTGAAGCTTACATTTCTAAACTCTACTTTCCCATCTATCTCCCGAACCAAGTCCTTTTCCGAAATAATATTCGTTTTCGTACTGAGGAATTCATTGATGCGTTTTTGAGAAGCTTCTGCGCGTTGTACTAAACTGCTCGTCCATCCTAATGAGGCTACAGGCCAGGTTAATAAGTTTACGTAGATGATAAATTCTGCAATGTTTCCAAAAGTTAAATTGCCGTTTATTACCTGTGTGCTTCCTGCATATACAGTAAGAATAGTACTTACACCCACTAATCCCATTATCAACGGGAAAAACAGAGACTGAATTTTCGTCAGCTTCAGAGATTCTCTCCTGTAGTTATCGGTCTCCAAAGCAAACTTGGAAATAGATTCTTGTTCACGATTAAAGGATTTTAACACCCTGATACCACTGAAAGCTTCCTGCACAAAGGTTGAAAGCTTAGATTGACTTTTCTGAATCTGCTCAGCACGTTTTTCAACTCTGTTATTCACAAAAAATATGCTCAGTGACAAGAATGGAAGAGGACTAATGGCATACCACGTAAGCTCTGCACTGATGGAGAACATGTAGGGTATGAGCGTAAGGAAAAGTGTTACCAGCGTTAGCCCGTACATAATTGACGGACCAAGATACATACGTACCCTGCTAACATCTTCTGAGATGCGGTTCATCAAATCACCCGTATTATTTCTTCTGTAGAAACTTAGTGGAAGCGTTTGATAGTGTTCAAAAATTTCATTCTTCAGATCAAACTCAATCAGGCGCGACATCACAATTAAGGTTTGCCGGACGAAATAGAGAAAAACTCCCCGTAGCAGCGCCATAACGAGAATTAATCCAGCATACGTAAGAATGCCGAGTGCAAAAATCTGAAAAAAATCTGCTTGTGAAACGGTCCCTTCAAACGATTGGTAAATCCGTATGTTGTCGACTACGAGATCTATCGAATGTCGTACCAGTTGTGCCGGAACAATCTGAAACACATTCGAGATGATAATAAACAGTGTTCCAAGAATCAGATGCCATTTATACTTGAAGAGATATTTATTGAGGTATTTTAATTCTTTCATTCAAAACAATTTGGCTGGCCCCATCTAAAACGAAATATTTTCGCGATAGTTCTTGCAACCGGTTGAAACACAATATCGATGTCTATTACCGGTAGCAGATGCGATGAGTCGGCCAAAACTACAACAATCGTAGATAAAACGGATTCTTTAAGGGGTAAGCGGTAGAGTATCATTGTCCGGAAAGCATATCTGGGAAATTCGGAATAGGTTGAAATAAACTAATTAGACTGCCGTTAGTGAAAGCTGGCGGGATGTTTTATTTTTGCGTCCCCGTTCAACTGAAAGTGCGTTAGTAACGTTTATTAATGCCCCGACCAACAATTTCAGAGATGGGTATTGTATTTAAAGCTGTTCTTTATCATGCTTAACAGAAGGAGCCTTCGGATCAAAGTGATGCAAAACCTCTTTGCATTGCAACAGTGCAAGGATGCGAACTATGAGTTGTGCCTTGAAAAAATTAATGAATCCTTTTTGCCAGACCTGAATTCAATGGAAGTTCAGGATAAACCACTGCTTACAGCTCAAAAAAAGGAGGCTATCAAGCTTTTCGCTGAGGCGTTTGCCGGAGGTAAAACATCTATTGACCATGATAGTTTGAGAATCAAAAAAGTGGTGAATGACAGTTTTCGGTTTTATACAAACCAATCCAAAACAGATACAGATTTCTTCAAGAAGAACCTGGTTAGTGAAGTCGAAAAGATTTATAACCACTACATCGCAGTATTGAACTTAGTACCGGCATTTTCAGAAGTTGCGGCATCGGATAAAAAAGTCAGTCATAAGAATTTTGTAAATAATGCCTGGATTAAAGCGCTTTCTGAAAGTGATGAACTAAAGAAGAATGCCCTGAAATTGGGTAAGCACTGGCAGGATAAAATGGATCGGGTGAAAGTATGGTTCCGCGATGTTATCCGACAGGATAATGAATATCTGAACTACATCGACAAAAAGAGCCCGACGCTTGATGACCAAAAGAAGTTTATCAATTATCTCTACCGCCGGGTTATTCTGGGGAAATCAGTCATCAATGAATACTTTGAAGAGGAGGTTCTCCGATGGGCTGAAGATAAGGATATTGTAAAGGGCTTGGTGGAAAAAACGGTGAAGTCGTATGACCCCGAATCAAAAGAGCAGCTGACTCTGCATACCCTTTCGATGGATTGGGAAGACGATAAAAACTTCATCGAGCGCCTCTATGATAAGGCAGCGAACCTGGAAGATAATTTCAAGGAGCTTGTCGCGAGTAACACCAGGAATTGGGAAGTCGACCGATTACCACTAACCGACAGGATGATCCTTGAAATGGCCATTGCGGAGTTGATGATCTTCCCTAACATACCGGTTAAAGTTTCGATGAACGAGTACATCGAACTTGCTAAAAACTACAGTACGCCCAATAGCCGTCAGTTTATCAACGGTATTCTCGATGTGATCGCAAAAGAATTGAAGGATTCGGGTGCTATGAAGAAGAGTGGAAGAGGTTTGATCGACAATAAATGAGTGAATGTCTTCAAGCCAAATTTGTTAAAATTTGTTAAAATCTTGAATTTGCAGTCGAACGGTGGTTAAATTGTCATTTTATGGGTAAAAAGAGTGGGAACACATTGGCAGCTTTCCTTTTTGGGGCATCAGCCGGAGCAATATTGGGTATTTTATATGCGCCTGATAAAGGGACTGCAACCCGCGAAAAGCTTTCGTTCCAATTGGACAAGTATCGCAACATGTTGCAGGAAGTTATTGACGAGTTTGTCTCCGGAAAGGAAACACCTCTTACATCGGAGGCAAAATCTCAGGGACAAAAGGTGGTCGATGAAGCCAAGAACAAAGCTGAGCGTCTTTTGGAAGACGTCGACGAGCTGTTGGAACAGATTCGAGGTAAAAAGGGTTAGTGTGGTGTGAAATGCTAAAAATGAGAACGGATATGAAAAGTAACATTGTAAAGTCTTTGTTTTTGATGGGTTTGGTAGCGGTGCTGTTTACTGCGTGTAAAGACCGCGATGCTGAGAAAAAAATCGCTCAACTTGAAAGTCGGCTACAAGAGTTGGAGGGTGGAAAGGCATCTCAGGCAGTTGCGCCTGCACCAGTTGCTCAGGCACCGGAAGTAAAGCCGGAAGGACCACTCCCGACAATGGAGTTCCAGAAAACCGACCACGATTTCGGGACGATTACAGAGGGCCAGGTTGTTGAATATACATACGCCTTTAAAAATACCGGTGTGGCACCGTTAATTATTCAAACAGCACAGGGTTCTTGTGGATGTACCGTGCCTGATTGGTCTAAGGATCCGATTCCGGTGGGAGGAACCGGTTTTGTTAAAGCTAAGTTTGACAGCAATGGCAAACCTAATATTCAGAATAAGACCGTTACGGTAACAGCGAATACATGGCCTAAGCAAACAGTGTTGAGGTTTAAGGCTATGGTTACGCCAAAAGACACGTCTGCTCCTGACGAAGGTCCGGTAAAAAAATAGTATACATGCCAAATTAGGCAAACAACATCCCAATCTGTCCATGGGCAGGTTGGGATGTTTATTTAATTGAGATAACTTTGTGCTTATAAAAAAATAAAATATGTACGCGATCATTTTACAAGCACAACAGAGCAACCCCTATTTTCAATTTGTCATTTTTGGAGCAATCATTTTGGTGTTTTACTTCTTCATGATTCGCCCACAACAGAAGAAAGCAAAGGATGCCAAGAAATTTTCCGAAGAAATCAAAAAAGGAGATTATGTAGTTACCATTGGTGGAGCACACGGTTATGTTGCAGACCTCGAGGGAGACACTTTTGTTCTTGAAGTTGAAAAGGGTGGTCGCATTCGCTTCAATAAAACAGCTATATCATTGGAAGCAACGAAAGCAGCCAACAAGAATTAGCAGCTGCCGAGTATGCTTTGTTGGTGAAGTAATTTTCCGCCCTATATCATCAACTATTCCAGAAAGCATTAATTCGTATTACCCCTTCGTGAAATGAGTTTTTTCGATTCCATACTCAACATACTTCGTTTTAACAAAAAGAATTGGAGGGCAGTAGTGTTGTGCATTTTCACAGCCACTGTTTTCTGGTTTTTTAATGCACTTAATAAAAGTTATTCCACTACGGTCAGCTTCCCGTTAGTCTTCGACTATGATGAGGAACGTTTTATTCCGGTGATACCTTTGCCAAATTCTGTGAGGCTCAATGTTAGTGGAATAGGTTGGAATTTGTTTCGGCGCAGCGCTGGATTAAAGGTCCCACCATTAGTTATTCCCCTCGAAAGACCAGCCGAAGTAAAAAAAATTGTTGGCAGTACACTGCCAGCTTTTTTTGCGAATCAACTGGCAGATTTTCAAATCAATTTTGTAATGACAGACACCCTTCTTTTGGCGATTGAGCCAATCGCCAAAAGAAGGGTGAAGGTTACGATTGATCTTCCTCCAACCTTTCTCAAAGACAACTACACTATCGTGAGTCCGATTCGGATTGCGCCGGATTCCATATCCATTGAAGGTCCGGTTAAGCTAATTACCGGCTTATCAGATCCTGTTTATCTAAAAATCTCTCAGCGTGATATCGATGAAAATTTTAACGAAGCAGTAGAGGTAAAATTCTTAAACGATGGCCTGATAAAACGAGCTCCACCGACAGTTGATGTAAGCTTTGATGTGGACAAGTTAATTGGAGTGACAGATTCAGTAAGTTTGAAGGTTATTAACGCACCGAGACAATCATGGCCTTTCATAGAAAGAAAAAAGCTTTTGTGTCAAATAGCAATTCCTCAGCGAGCATACGAAAGCTACAACCCGGATTCAATTAAAGCAGTTGTGGACTTGAAAGATTTCGTAAAGGGAGAAAGGAAGGTATTACCTCAGTTAATCGGTCTGCCACCGTTTGCAGAAGTTCTAAGATTGGATTCTATAGTCATAAAGTTTTAGCAGTGCAGAAGACAATGCAAGTTGGCATCACTGGCGGCATAGGCTCAGGGAAAAGTCTTGTTTGTAAAATTTTCCAGTGTCTGGGAATACCTGTATATGATGCCGACAGCCATGCGAAAGAACTAATGACCACCGATGGAATACTCATATCAAACATCAAAAAAGAATTCGGACCATTGTCGTACAATTCGGACGGGAGTCTCAACAGATCATATTTAAGTCAGGAAGTTTTTAACGACCAGGAAAAGTTAAACGTGTTGAATAGCCTGGTTCATCCGAGTGTCGGAGAAGATTATAACAAATGGGTGGGTAAGATGAACAGCTATCCCTATTTGATTAAAGAAGCAGCGTTGCTTTTTGAAACGGGCTCTGACGCTGTATTGGATAAAGTGATCTTGGTACATGCACCGACCGCATTAAGGGTAAGGCGGATTTTGAAGCGAGATAGACATCGTACGGAACGTCAAATAATGGCGATCGTAAACAACCAAATGCCGGAAGATGAAAAAATGAAACTAGCAGACTTCATAGTGACCAATGATGAGAAATCCCTCTTGATTCCACAGGTAGTGGGGCTGCACCTGGCTTTTCTATCGTCTGCCCAGGGAATGAGCCTCTCCTGAACCTGACGCCTGGGAACCGTGTTTACAACAAGTTATTGACAATCATTTATGCATATTGTTATCCGAATTCTACCAGTTTGCCTAGCTATCCTTACGGGGTCCTGCAATTCAAAGAAAGGAGCTGGCGTGGCGGCTGGAAGAAGGACACAGGGCCCTATCATGGTTGATGGTTATGTTGTTCGTCAAAGTTCGATAAGCGAAAAAATTGAAGTCCCGGGGTCATTGTTACCCTTCGAGGAAACACAAATTCGTGCTGAGGTTCCAGGAAGAATTATTCAACTGAATATCAGAGAAGGCACAAATGTTTCGAAAGGAACGTTGATGGTAAAGTTGTTTGACAAGGATTTGCAGGCACAATTGAGAAAACTGGAAGTTCAATTGCAGATTCGTGAGAAGACACAGGAACGAAGCGCAGAACTATTAGCCATAAATGGGATCAGTCAACAGGATTACGATTTAAGTGAACTGGATGTAGAGAACCTGAGGGCGGATATGGAAACTACAAAGATTGCAATATCAAGAACCGAGATCAGGGCGCCTTATGATGGAAGGGTTGGTCTCCGGAACATAAGCCTGGGATCTTATATTTCTCCAACAGACATCATCACCACATTGCGTCAGGTCGATCAGCTTAAGCTTGAATTTTCTGTCCCCGAAAAATATGCGAAAGAAATTGTAAACGGTTATAAGGTTAGTTTTAAAGTGGATGGAGGTAATCAATATCACTCAGCAACGGTTATCGCAACCGAAAACAGTGTTGATCAGAATACCCGTACCCTTAGGGTTAGAGCCTTGGTAAATGAACGCCACAAAGAGCTTGTGCCAGGAGTTTTCGCCAAAGTAAACTTGCAACTAAGTAAAAGTGATCGTGCCTTGCTTGTACCATCACAAGCCGTTATTCCAGCGGCGCGCAACAAGCAAGTTATTCTTCTTAGAAAAGATAGTGCTTCATATGCAGTGGTTGAAACTGGAATCAGGGACTCAGCCTTTGTTCAGATTCTGAGTGGTGTAAAGGTTGGGGATACTGTAATTACTACAGGTTTAATGGCCATACGGCCGAATTCAAAAGTTAAGGTAACTCGTGTAGTTTCCGAGGAGTAGATTTGAAATCTTAGATTATGAATATCTCAGAATTAAGTTTAAAGCGTCCTGTTCTCGCATTCGTGATGAATATCATGCTTTTGTTGTTCGGGGCGATTGGATTTAATTTTCTGGGCATTCGCGATTATCCGGCAATTGATCCCCCCAATGTAAGTGTGCGCACTACTTATTCGGGTGCAAACTCGGATATAATTGAGTCTCAAATTACGGAGCCGTTGGAAAAATCAATCAACGGCATCGCCGGGATCAAGAACATTACATCTTCTTCAAGTGTAGGCAGTAGTAATATCAACATTGAATTTGAATTGGGTATCGATCTGGAAACCGCTACAAATGATGTTCGTGACAAAGTTTCTCAGGCAGCACGCTCTCTTCCGGAAGACCTTCCGAACCCACCCGTAGTATCTAAAGCAGATGCCAATTCAGACGCCATCATTTCGATGACGGTTCAAAGCAGTACAAAGAATCCGCTTCAACTTACTGAATATGCTAATAACACTCTGGTAGAGCGCTTGCAAACCATTCCGGGTGTTAGCAGCATACAGATTTGGGGTGAAAGAAGATTTGCCATGCGTATATGGCTTGATCCTGCAAAGCTGAGTGCGTACGGTCTTACTCCGTTGGATGTACAAGCCGCATTAAATAAGGAAAATGTAGAATTGCCATCCGGGAAGATTGCCGGGAATGCAACTGAACTTACGGTGAGGACATTTGGAAGGCTCTATACGGAGGATGATTTCCGGAACGTAATTATCAAGTCTACGACGGCAGGTGATATTCGATTAAAAAATATTGGAGATGCTGTACTCGGGCCGGAGAATGAAGAGTCGGTTTTGCGTGAGAGCAATATCCCTATGGTTGGCCTGGCGATTGTACCCTTACCAGGTGCAAACTATGTAGAAATTTCAGATGAATTTTATAAACGTTTGGATCAGATAAAGAAAGATGTCCCAGATGACATCACCCTTAGTATCGCAATGGATCAAACGATATTTATAAAACGGGCAATTTCAGAAGTGGAGGAGACACTGATTATTTCTTTTCTGCTGGTTGTACTTGTTATCTACCTTTTCTTCAGGGATTTAATCATCGCAATACGACCATTAATTGATATACCAGTTTCATTATTAGCGACCTTTTTTATCATGTACTTGTGCGGTTTTTCTATAAACGTGCTCACGATGCTGGGAATTGTGTTGGCGACCGGGCTTGTGGTAGACGATGGCATTGTGGTTACCGAGAATATTTATAAAAAACTGGAGCAGGGTATGAATAAATATCAGGCCGCAAGAGAAGGGTCAAAAGAAATCTTTTTTGCAGTCATTTCAACGTCAATTACCCTGGCCGTTGTATTTCTACCCATCTTGTTCCTGGAAGGTTTTGTGGGAAGACTCTTCAGGGAGTTTGGAATTGTAGTAGCGGGAGCTGTGCTCATTTCTTGTTTTGTGTCACTAACATTAACACCAGTATTGAGTGTAAAACTTACACGCAGCCATCATGAACATTCCTGGTTTTACAGGGTTACAGAACCTTTCTTTAAAGGGATGGAAAACCTTTATCAAAAGAGCCTTGGTGCTTTCATGAAGGTACGGTGGCTCTCATTTATAATAATTGCTGCCTGTCTCGCATCTGCATATTTTATTGGGACGACTATTAAGTCAGAGCTTGCACCCATGGAAGATCGCAACCAGTTTCGTTTGCAACTTTCTGCGGTAGAAGGAACTTCGTTCGACTACATGGATCAATACGTGCAACAGATGGTCGATTTTGTACGCGATTCTGTTCCCGAATATAAAACGGCGCTTTCCGTAACTGCTCCTGGATTTAGCGGTGGAGGAGCCGTGAACACAGGGTTTATACGCGTTACGTTAGTCGATCCGGATGAAAGAAATCGATCGCAACAGGAAATTGTAGATATGATTAGTAGAAATCTGGTACACTTCCCGCAGGGAAGAGCATTTCCGATTCAGGAGCAGACCATTTCTGTGAACAGACGAGCTGGCCTGCCAGTACAATTTGTAATTCAAAACAACAATTTTGATAAGTTGAAGGAGTCGGTTCCAAAATTTTTGGAAGCTGCAAATGATAATCCGGTGCTTCAAAGCGTAGACATAGACTTAAAATTTAACAAGCCAGAGTTAAAGGTTGAAATTAACCGCCTGAAAGCTGCACAGCTGGGCGTTAGTGTCCAGGACATAGCCCAGACGTTACAGCTTGCTTACAGTAATCTTCGTTTCGGATACTTTATACGGGAGGGACGACAATACCAGGTAATGGGTCAGGTGCAAAGGAACAACAGAGATGATCCGGATGATCTCAAAAGTTTATACGTACGCACTGGGTCTGGCGAGTTGGTGTCGCTGGATAATCTCGTTACTGTTGAAGAGTCTACGACCCCACCATCGCTTTATCATTTCAACCGCTACAAATCTGCGACTGTTTCAGCCGGCCCGGCGCCTGGCTACACCGTCGGAGACGGAATCAAAGCTATGGAAGAAATAAAAGCTTCCGTCCTGGATGATACATTTACAACTTCACTTACCGGAACGTCAAGAGACTACGCGGAAAGTTCCAGTAATACGTCGTTTGCTTTCTTACTTGCCCTTGTACTGATATATCTGATTTTGGCTGCTCAATTCGAAAGCTTTGTAGATCCATTAATTATCATGTTTACCGTTCCACTTGCAATAGCTGGTGCATTCATTGCATTGAATCTTTTTGGCCAGACACTAAATATATTCTCGCAAATTGGGATGATTATGTTAATAGGTCTTGTTACCAAAAATGGTATTTTGATTGTAGAATTTGCCAATCAGAGAAGAGAGGAAGGCGTGTCCAGAATGGAGGCAGTTTTGGAAGCTTCACGTTTGCGTCTGCGTCCTATTTTAATGACCAGTTTAACGATGGCGCTGGGTTCATTGCCACTTGCACTCTCAATCGGAGCAGCATCTACTAGTAGACAGCCTTTGGGAATTGTTATCGTTGGAGGTATTATGTTCTCCTTAGTCCTTACATTATTCGTTATCCCTGCTATGTATACCTTTTTGTCAAGGAAGAAAAAGCATATTGATTTTGGTGAAAAAACTCCTAAACAAACGGAATTGGTGTATGAAGCTTAGTTCAGCACTCGGTGCACTGCTAGTAGTGTGCCTGATGGCAATACATTCTAACGCACAGGTAAAATCGATATCCGTCGAAGAAGTAATTGTTCTTGCCCTGGAAAAGAACTATGATGTTCAAATTGCAAAGAATACGGTTCTTACCGCATCGACGAATGACAAGTATGCCGTTGGCGGTTTTCTACCGGTTATCAATGCCACAGGAAGCAGAGTCTTTAATTATAATGATCAAAAGCAGGAACTCGCGAACAATACCGAAGTGGAACGCAACGGGATAAGATCGAACAACCTTGCTGGCTCAATTCAACTGAACTGGCTATTGTTCGATGGAGCCAGAATGTTTGCTACCCGTGAGCGCCTTGAGCAGTTGGAAGTACAGGGTCTCTTGAACGTGAAAAATCAGATGGTGAATACTATTGCTGATGTAGTGACAAATTATTATGATGTTGTCCGACAAAAGCAGCAGCTGAACGCAATTAAAGAGCAGATGATCGTGAGCGAAGAGCGCGTGCGATTAGCCGAAAGAAGGTTGGATGTGGGAACAGGTGCAAAACCGGAATTGCTACAGGCAAAAGTAGATTTGAATTCGCAACGTACTGCGGTATTGCAGCAAGAAGCAATCATTTTACAATTGAAAGATCGACTTAACGGGCTTGTGAGTATGCAGTTACCGGCGGTTTACGACGTATCAGATTCGATCGTAATTGATCTGAATTTAAAAGCAGATGAGAATTTTATAAATATTGAAAATACTAACTATAGTCTTCTTTCTTTTAAGAAGGATGTTGAAATAGCATCTTTGTTACTGAGGGAAAGAAAAGGCGAACGCTACCCTTTTCTTAACCTGACGTCATCCTATAATTTTTCAAGAACTATAAATGAATTTGCCATCAACGAATTTACAACATTGTTCAATCGAAATAAAGGTTTCAATTACGGTCTGACCCTTAGCCTTCCAATTTTAAATAGTTTTACGAATAGAAGGGATATTCAGCAAGCGCGTATCACCGTTGAAAGGCAAATACTTTTATACGAACAAGCAAAAATAAATGTCGATGTCGGAGTTTTGAATGCATTTGCCAATTACGAAAATGCATTAAAAATACTGTTGATCGAAGAAGAAAATATTTTGCTGGCAAAGGAAAACCTGTACATTACCCTTGAAAGTTTTAAACGAAGTGCTAACACTTTCATTGAGTTGAGAACTGCTCAGCAAAGTTTAGCAGATGCTTACAATCGGCTGATCAATGCACGTTACCTTGCGAAAATTGCTGAAACCGAGTTGCTTCGTCTGAATGGCGGGTTGTTGAAGTAAGGTCCATCCGTTCTTAATTGGGAGCTGATCAGTCTGATTTTTTTAGCTATGTTTGACAAACCTCATATGCTTATACATGGTCAATCAAATTGCCGAAACTGTAGAGTATCTTAAATCCAAGGGAGTAACCAATCCAGACGTTGGAGTTATTTTGGGAACAGGATTAGGAAACCTATTCGTTGAAGAAATTCAAAATCCACTCGTTATTGATTATCAACTTATCCCGAATTTTCCTGTTTCAACGGTTGAATTTCACAACGGAAAACTGATTTTCGGAGAGATCTATGGCAAGAAGGTGCTGGCAATGCAAGGACGTTTTCACTTTTACGAAGGCTATAGCATGCAGCAAATAACGTTGCCGGTACGGGTGATGAAAATGCTGGGTATAAAAAACTTACTGATTTCTAATGCCGCTGGCAATATGAACCTGAATTGGAAAAAAGGCGAACTGATGTTGCTCGACGACCATATTAACCTTCAGCCCGATAACCCTCTTCGCGGCAAAAACGAAAATACCTTTGGGCCACGTTTTCCTGACATGAGTCAGCCTTACAGCCGTGGATTAAATACTCACATACTATCTATTGCTAAAGCCAGAGGCATCACAGTTCATGAAGGAGTTTATGTTTGCGTTATCGGTCCTAATCTGGAAACACGAGCTGAGTATAGATTTCTCAGACGCATTGGCGCCGATGCTGTTGGTATGAGCACAGTTCCGGAAGTAATCGTTGCCAACCATATGTCGCTGCCGTGTTGCGCTATTTCTGTACTCACCGATGATTGCGACCCGGATAATCTCGAGCCCGCGAACATCGCGGAAATCATTGCCATTGCCGGGAAAGCAGAAGAGAAACTCACGGAGTTGTATGTTGAACTTATAAGAGAAATATAATAACCCTTCAATACAAAGAATTCGTTTTGGACGATTATGCTTGTCACGGATGATGGAATGCTTCCATACGACTAAATTTTCGATCCGTTCTTGTGAAGACGTTCGAAAGCTACCGAGGTGTTACTCACACAAGCTATGGTGTTCCCAAATTGCGCGTACCAGCAGCCCAATATAGAAACGCTTTGTGCTTCTCAAAATCTGAGATGAGCTTCAACCATTTTGTTTGTGATTGAATTAAACTCTCAAGCTGAATATTGATCCTGAATAGGTCACTCTCACCTTGTTCCAGGTTTAGAAGTTCCGCTCCTAATAATCGTTCGTAGTTTGCAATCATTTCGCGTTGTTGATTCATAATGGATTGCAGATTTACCAACCGATTATACGTTGCATTCAAGGCATTAATAATTTCTCGTTCGGTCAGCGTTTGGTCATAACGGGTATTGGATATTTTCACTTTCGTTATGGCAAGTTTGGCACGTTCCTTTCGAAGAAAAATCGGGAATGAAAAATCAATTCCCAGCTTATAGTTGTCACCAAACTGAATAGATGTTGCCCATTCCGGATTAAACGGCTGGTTGAGAAAGTAATAATTAAGGTCAAGCTGAGGCTTTAAATATTCTGCTGCAAGTCTTCGGTCAACTTCCAATTGTTGAAGTCTTATCCGAAGCTTTTGTAGTTCGGGATGATTTTCCCGCGCCTCTTGTGCCAATTCCGCTAAGCCCCCATCGGTCATTATCCAGGGATCGGGTTGTAACACTGGTGCCCACTGTAAATCCAGGGCCAAAGGGTTGTTGAGACTATCCCATAGAAAATTTGAAAGTTCTATCCCGCTATTTTGAAAATCAAGTAGAGCTTCTTGTTGGTCAATCAGGCGTTGCTGTAAAGTAATCTTTGCCTGCACCGTGTCTATGGTTGCCGCTTCTCCGAACTCAAAGTTTATTTTTACTCGCCTGAAAATTTCAGTCGCAATGATTACGCTTCGGTCAAGCTGCCGATAATTGTAGTATGCATAATACCATTGCCAATAATTTTTAGCGGCATCTAGTAATAAATCATTGACCAGTGTAACCTGTTCGGCTTCTGTCAAGTCACGGAACAAAGAAGCCTGACGTAAAGCAGCACGACGGTCGTCTGTAATCAGACCGCGAACCAATGGTAAAGAGATACCTGCATAAAACTGCTGATAATTAAACTCGTTTCCCAGGTAACGTTCGGGGTTTAAAAATTCGCCCTTATTTTGCTCGACACCTATCGACGGATTCACAGGAAAGACAGTAGGAAATTTTAGGGAGCCGTTTAATATAGAATAGTATTCTTGATCATTATACTTTTTGGTAAGAAATGCCGTCTCAAGCTTCGGGTCAAAACTTCCGCGAGCTAGACGGATTTCCTGTCGTGCCACTTCTGACAGAAGCGAAGCTTGCCGGGCGATCGGATGATTTTCGATAATAAGTTGGTAGAAGTTGTCGATTGTAAATGGCTTGATGGAGTCGGGCAGAATAAACAAAGTATCGACAGGCGTTAACACTTGTGCAGTAAGACTTTTTCCCTGGAGGAAAAGTAGTAAGACCAGGTATTTTGCCAATCGCATATGGTTGTATAGTGCTAGTGTATTTGTTTATTCGTTGCTGTCGCTTTCTTCGTACGCCGGTGGATTTTTTTTAATCACTTCGTCCAGCGGTGCTGAATAAAGGCTTGGCGGGAATCCATTTAACTGTCGCCAGATTTCATACCAAACGGGTACATCGTCAAGCATAACCCACCCCTTGGTACCGGAACCAACCCGAAGTTGCTTTGGCCAGGTTTCATCATCGTTATCGGGAACTACAAGAATT
The DNA here is from genome assembly GCA_041747735.1 of Chryseolinea sp. Classification (GTDB taxonomy): domain Bacteria; phylum Bacteroidota; class Bacteroidia; order Cytophagales; family Cyclobacteriaceae; genus Chryseolinea. The sequence continues at coordinate 12,344 of JBGTEP010000043.1, read as the reverse complement.
CTGAATTCTCCGGGTTTTGAATTGACATAATCAATTACCCGAACTTCACCACCAAATGTTCCGACCGAAACACTTGGCCAACCCGAAAATTGTAAAGCTGGCCATCCATCAAACTCGATACGTACCTTTCTGCCTTTTCTGATTAACGGTACATCCATCGCTTTAACATACATTTCTACTGCGAGGTCAGAAAAATCTGGCATGATCGTACAAATAGCTTCTCCTTCTTTTATGGTTTCAGCGATACCGGCTTTCATAGCCTTCACAATAAATCCGTCCTGTGGGGCAAGTATCTGATATTGATTATTCCGAATTTCCGTATTCGTATATTCATTGCGTGATTTTGCAAGATCCGCCTGTGTATCGAAGGCTTCTGCCAAGGTATTGTTGAGGTCAGATTCTGCTTTGCTTATTTTATCCAGGTATTCCGCTTCAACACGAGTTAATTCAATCTGCGCATTCCGGTAATCCGCCTGACTACCCTGAAACTTATATTCGAACTCTTGTACCTTCGTTAGCGGAATGTTACCAGCTTCATAGAGCTTTTTATTTCGTTGATACTGATTTTCTGCGTTCTCAAACCTGACTTTTTCGGCTTCGAGTTTCGCTTGTGCTTGCTCGATCGTAAGGGTCATACCTTCATGCAGAGCGGCGATCTGCCGTTCGAGTGCCCGTGCCTTTTTATCTTTGGATGCAAGGCTTCCTTCCTTTGCTGCAAGTTGTTGCTTTAAACGCATCAACAATTGAGGATCAAAGTACTTCTCTTTCACTTCCGTGATGCTCACGATGGTATCACCTTTTTCGACATAATCACCTTCCCTCACATACCAGTGCTGCACACGTCCGGCAATGACGGCTTCAACAGTTTGTGGTCTGTTCATTGGATTCAGTGCGGTAATCTGTCCAGTACCTCTTATGTTCTGTTGCCACGGGAGGAATAAACCGATAAACATTAAAATACAAAATGCTACTAACCATCGAGCCAGAATTTTGCCACCCGAAGGGGTTCTCAATGAGCGAAGCGAATACAAGCTATCAAACCCTTCTTGCTGCCCAACATATGGATTAGAAAATTTCGCCATACTATTCAAAATATTGATTGATCAATCCAATTTTAGCCAATGCCTCGTAATTATCATCGGCGATAATCCGTCCTTGATCGAGAACAACGACGCGGTCGCATGCTGCCATTACAAGTGGATCATTTGAAACTGCAATTAAGGTCCAGTTACTTTCAGGGTTGATAACACACTGGACTAACTGTAGCTTGTCCGCTTTGCTTAGGCCAGAGAAGAAGTCATTTAAAATAATAAGTTCAGGCTTCTTGGCCAGGCATCTGGCCAGAATAATCTGATGAATCATTGAGGATGAAAGTCCCTTCCCAGCGCTGATAATGTGTGAATGAAGACCATCAGGCATTGCGTTAATTCGGTCCGTTAGTCCAACTTTTTGCAGTGCGTCAATGACGTCATTTATATTTGCGGTACTTTTACCAACTGTGATATTGTCGTAAATAGAACCATCAAAAATGTCTTCCTGCGAAATATTTTTAGCAACCTTATCACGTAAATGGGTAATGTCAATATCTCGCAGAGAAAGGTTGTTTATAGCGACGCCGCCGTCGTAGTTTGTAAAGAGTCCGGCGATTATATTCGTCAAGGTTGTTTTACCACTTCCTCCAGATCCGGCAAAACAAATCCTTTCCTTGGGCTTAATGGTTAGATTTATATTGGTTAAAGATGGAAATGTGTTGTTTTTATAAGTGTAACGAAGGTTGGAGATTGTTACACCATAACCTCTACCGGTAAGGCTTTTCGGAAAATCAAAACCTCCTGATTTTTCTAGTGGAAGATCGGTTACATGCGAAACTTTATCAACAGCCGTGAGAAGATCATAGATAACATCAATATACATGATCATTTTTTCAACAGCGTTTAAAACTAAGATGATGATCACTTCCGAGGCTACAAACTGTCCCAGTGTAATTTGCCGGTCAATGACCAGAACAATCCCCATGACTAAAAGCCCACCAGTAACGGCAACTTTAAAAAAAACGAAAAATGAGTATTGTGTAATAAGGACTCCGAAATGCGTTTTTCGGTATTTAAGGTAATTGCTAACCGCAAAGTCTGTTTTCTTTATTGGCAAGTCGGTATTGCCGGCTAGCTTAAATGAATTGATGGTTCGCGCCAATTCTTCCAACCATTGCACTACCTTATACTTGTACTTGGATTCGCTGATCGATGAACTCAATCCACGGGGACCTGTGGCATAAAACATTATTACAATCACGGCCACGAGTACAAAGCTGAAGAAAACGAAAAACGGATGGTAAAGTGAGAGTAACAATAGACCAAAAAATATCTGAATTGCGCCGGAGGAAAGATCGATAAGCAATTTTGGCAAACCTTTCTGAATATTTACTACATCAAAGAAACGATTGACCAGTTCCGGAGCATAGTTGCCCATCAGCGATTCCGCTTTTATTCTTGGGATCCGGAACGCGAATTCGAATGCAGCTTTAGCAAATATTCGGCGCTGCAAATGTTCCACTAAGCTTATTTGGACGATTTGCAACCCACCTGCAACCAGCACGGCAAGAATCACAACCCCGATTAGTACATATACAGAACTGAAGAATACCCCTCCGGAAATTAGTTCCACGGTGGTTTGAAGTCCCAAGGGCAAAACCAAACTCACCAAGCCAATTATTAACGCATATACCAGGATGTAAATAATTTCTTTCCTTTCTGTGTTAAGCAGCTGAAATAGTCTTTTTACAGGTGACATTTCCTGCCCTACACCATCCTGGGCATTGTAGTCGCTAACAATGCTTTTATACGGCAGGATAACGAAGCTGATAGTTTCTCCATTTTCATTCGTTAACCATGGCGATGTTATATCAAACTCTGAAATAATCCCTTCTTCAGAAAGTAGAATTGACCGTACTTGCCCTTTGTGTTTTTGAATCAATGCAGGGTTAATATCATCACCCTCATTTCTCAGCAGCAGAACGGGTTCAGACGATTCATTAATAAAATCCACTAGTTTGACGAGAGGAAGTGTATACTCAAGGATTAGTAGGTTTATCCTTCTGCCAGCTTCAATCAGATCTCTCCTTAATTCAGGATATTCCTGGGGTGTATAAGTACGTCTATTTGCATCAACGAAACGCAAATCGTCAGGATTGAATTCATGCTTGATGGTACGAGCGGCTTCCCGGAGAACACGTATGATATGGTCACTCGTCATAGTATTAGGCTTGAATAGTTTTAAAGACCAGATTCTCTAAAAAAGCATACAGTTTCTTGTAGTGCTTTTTAGGATCATACTTTATATCTGAAAGCGCGGGCAAATGTTGCGCGTAGAAAAGTTGTTGGTAAACGATCAGCAATACTGTACTAACAAGGGAGTGTGGATACTCATATGCCGGGTTGACTTGCTTTATCACACAAGCGATTTTTTTACACAGGGATTTATACGGCAGAAAAAGACCATCCCGGTTATCAATATCAACTTGTTTGGTGAGATAAGTTTTTTCGAATTCTACACCTACAATCCGATGTAAAGTACGCTCATCCAGGTAGGCGATGTTTGGATCAAAAACTTTTTCCTCTACCAGCTTCCTTAAACAAATACGCAAACGTTCTGCAGGGTCAGAAATATTGTTGATGTGATATTCAATAATGTATTCAAGCCACGTCCAGTACCAATCGATCAGGTAGATTAATAATTTATGCTTGTTTTCAAAATATCTGTAGACAGATGCCTCGGTTGAGCCAATTTCGAGCGCCAGTTTTTTGAATGTAAATTCTTCAAACCCAAGTTTATCAATGAGTGTAATGCTGTTTTTTACGATGCTTCTGCCCAGCTCTGTTTCCTGGGGATCTTTAATGTATAGGTTTTCGGTAAGCTTGAAAGTCAGTATAGCCATACTTCCTAAAATAATAGTAATACTATCAAAAACGAAAGTGATAGTATTTTTGTTTTCCGGAATAGATGAAATTTTTAATGGTGTTCCATAAGTAAGGTTAGGAAAGGCTAAATGGCCCGATTTTGTAAAAGAACAAACGTTAGCGAATAAATGACGAAAGGTAAGAAATTGAGATTGAATTTCTTACCGCGTTCGAATCTCCCCCAGATCATCGCTTCCTGATCGCTTTAGACCTTTCCGATTTACCAAAGAATTCTAAAACCTAGAACGCTATTTGGAAAATTTTGAAGAAATTGCACGACAGCGTGGCCCAGGAGCATAACTGCAGGGTTCGCTTGAACCATTCATACTGTTACGATTGCCTCAAAAGACCTTCAATGAATCTTAGGAACTTTACAATTCTTCTTGGCTTAATATTGGCATCGGCAATTCAATCAACAGGCCAACAGTTAGAGAAAGCACGGAATCATGGAATAAATATTGGCGTATTGCCAACCGGCAAACTCAATGCGATAACAGATGTTGAAGGGGTAAAAGTTGGACATACAACAATATCAACCGGCAATATTCGAACTGGAGTGACCGCCATTATTCCTCACGACAAAAATTTATTTCAGGAAAAAATTCCTGCGGCAGTATTTGTGGGTAATGGATTTGGAAAACTGGCCGGAAGCACGCAAGTCAAGGAGTTAGGTAATCTGGAAACCCCGGTGATTCTTACAAACACCCTGAGTGTTGCTACCGCTATCGATGCTGTAGTCGAATACACATTGAGTCAACCCGGAAATGAGAAAGTGCAATCTGTAAATGCGTTGGTTGGTGAGACGAACGACGGTGGACTGAATGATATTCGTGGGAGGCATGTTACGAAATTGCATGTCTTAGAGGCGATTCAAAATGCAACAACAGGAAACGTCGAAGAGGGCAACGTCGGGGCTGGAACCGGGACTATTTGTTTTGGGTATAAGGGTGGAATTGGAACATCATCCCGGGTTCTACCAGAATCTTCCGGAGGTTACACCGTCGGAGTAATTGCTCAGACGAACTTTGGAGGAGTGTTGCAAATTGACGGTGTGCCTATTGGTGAAGAACTCAATCAGTATTATAAGGGAAGCAGTGATGGCTCTTGCATGATAGTTGTGGCCACTAACGCACCCGTTGACTCGCGGAATCTGGAAAGGATGGCGATGCGGGCCATGATGGGTCTTGCCCGCACGGGAGGTATTGCATCGAATGGAAGTGGTGATTATGTTATTGCCTTTTCCACCGATCCAACGTTACGGATACTACACTCAAATAAAAGTAAAACACAGTCTGTAACTGTGTTAAACAATGATGCGATGTCTCCGCTGTTTATGGCTGTAATCGAAGCAACCGAGGAGGCCATAATTAACTCTCTCTTTATGGCAAAGACTACAACAGGGAAGGATGGTCGGGTTGTAAAATCGCTTCCGGTTGAAGAAGTCTTGCGGGTTATGAAGCGATATAATGCTATTAAATAACCGCTTTTCTACCATGACCCCTAATAGGTAATGGTCGAATTTCAGAAGGAAACTTTTGTGGGAATACCAGCAATAGTATTTAGATTAGGAATCTTTTCAATTCATCCCAATTGTGTTCGGAAGTTATATCTGAGGTATACTTTCAGTAAACTCCAATTCTTCGCGTTCAATCAGACTTCCCCAAAATTCTTTGTAAAGTGACAAATTAGTGTTTGGCTCAACTTCTTGCAAAACAGGGTCGAGCTGGAACAGAGCCTTTTTCATCCTCCATTTTGTTTAGTTAAAAATAGCGTTGGGAAACATGCAACCCCACGTCTTCTGGTTTCGTCCCAATGCTTGCGGAAATACTCTTGCCCTGTTTCGCTGTCAAAATCGAGTTGAAATTTACCCAGATTAAAAGATGATATTTCCTGCGCTAACTCTTCAGCTGCGTTATGTATGACCGTCTTATCCCGGGCAGAATTGACATTATCTACTTTACCGATCCTTTAGACCTCAATATTTAATGAGTCGATTTACGAAAGCAGGTAACGTCTACTTTATTGAAGAACCTGTATCTGATTGGCCGTGGACTGTTCTACACGTTTCCAAAGCAGTCAACGCTAAGGTAAAACGGTATTAGTCCCTCATGTTCAGTTGGGTGTAGATGTCAATAATCAGCTTCGCCTTTTAATAACGGGTTTTCAAAACGAATACTCTCTACTATTGGCTACTGTAACAGGTTCATTAATTGCTGTACTGTTTAACTACCTAGTGACCGATAAAATTTATATCAATTTGTTTCAACCGCTTCGTTTAATTTAACTGGTTCCAGATTGTGACTGGCAGGACCAGTAAGTACTTTTCCATCCATACTGTATCGGGCGCCGTGACAAGGGCATTCCCATGCATGTTCTGCGTTGTTCCAATTCACATCACATTTCATATGTGTACAAACAGATGAAACCGCGTGTATTTTCCCATTCATGTCTTTTGAAACGGCCACGTGTGCATTATCCATTTTGACCACCTTACCATCACCAGGAGCAATCTCTGCCAGTACTTCCAGCGTTTCTACCGAAAAATACTTTCCAAGAAAATGTTTTACAACGTCCTTGTTGTGATCTACAAAGTTGGCAAAACCAGCGATGGGCTTAATTCGTGATGGGGAGAATAAATTGTCGAACTGACTTTCGTGATTGGTAATAAGATTCGTTAATTCCTTCGCCGCTACGTGGGCGTAAATCATACCGTTTCCCCCAAATCCGGTTGCGACATAAAAGGAATCAGTCTTGCCAGGCAGCACACCAATGTAGGGAAGTCCGTCAGCCGATTCAAAGTATTGCGAAGACCACTGATGTGTAATTTCTTTTACATCAAATATTGTTTCAACGTGAGCGCGAAGTTTCGTGAATAGTACCCACGCATTTTGTACATCACCTGTTTTGTGGTCTTTTCCTCCGGCAATAAGATAAGGTTCTTCATCAATCACCTGTGTTCGATAATAATAATATGGATCCTTCATATCGTAAATGAGTGCGCCGGGATATTGGTCGTTGTTTAGTTTAACGGAAATAGCATAACTCCTCCATGGTGCACAACGTAAATGCAATAAATTTATCCCGGGAGGAATGTGTGTGGCATAAACAATTTTAAGGCAATTCATCACCCCGCGAGAAGTGTGAACAGTTATTGTGTTTTGATTTTGTTCTGCATCTTGCACTGCACAATCCGTAAGGATGTGACCGCCAATTTTTTCGAATTCTGAGGCCAATGCAATAAGGTATTTTATTGGATGAAATTTTGCCTGACCTTCAACCTTCAATACTTTAGCGAAAGGAACTGTAATGGGTAAGGTGGATATGTAATTCATATCTATTCCCACCTTTTTTCCCGATTCACAAATTTCATCCAACGCTGACACTTCCTTTTCGTCCTGAGCGTACAAATAGGCAGGTGCGCTTTTATAATCGCACTGAATAGTGTAATTCAAGATGTTCTGTTCAATCAACTTTATAGCGCCAGTTGCAGCATCTGCAACTATTTTCGCGGCATCTTCGCTAAAGTTTTTTGTGATGGAGCTATACGGTGTATCGAGCAATGTATTTAAGTGAGCAGTCGTTCCTCCTGTTGTTCCAAAGCCGAGGTTAAAAGCTTCTACCAGCAAACACTTTTTACCTGTTTTCTGGAGCATTAACGCCGTGTTAACGCCTGTCATTCCAGCCCCAACAATAATCACATCGTAAGAATTCGACAATGTAATTGGACTCGGGACAAAACTTTCTGTTTGCCATAAGCTTATTGTTGATCCATCTCTTTTCATATAGCTTCGGGTGGTTGAATTGATTTATTAGACATACTGAACAGAATGCTGATAAATAATGATGCCACAAAATTTAGCTATCGACAAAACTATCATTGGGGCTCTTACTATTTCAAATTGCCTGCTATTAACCATTTATGCTGTTTCATAGCATCACCAAACAAGTAAAGAAGGTGACGAAAATGGTGACTTACGTCACGGAAATTAAAAATTGGGATTAGGACGTGTATATAATTCTACATTATTCTATCCTTAACCTCAACTATCCTTGAATCACGCATCGACTTAGTTAAGCGTTGAGTTGCGCCTGCCCATAATAGAGTTTGTAGTTGGTGGAATGGTGGAGGTGATGCCTTAAACATTCAGGTAAGCAAGCAACATTTACCTTTCGCAATAAGTGGGTAAGAAAATGTAGAAATAATATTTTATGTCCCGGAATGTATTTCTACATCTTCATAGCTCGATCTATAATTCTATTGGAATAAGCCTGATAAAACGCACTTTCAAGGTGGTTAATAGCGGCACGTATTTTTCTGTTCAATTGAAAATTTAATCCAAACAACTACTATGGAAAATAAATCAAACGGAAAGTCTACGTCATCGAAAAAGAATGGCGGGGCCAAAAAGGAACAAAAAAGTGAAATGTTATCGTCTCAACTGATGAAGTTGTTCGAAGACAGTCTTAAGGACATTTATTGGGCGGAGAAAGCACTTCTAAAGGCACTTCCAAAAATGGCAAAGAAGGCTACCTCAGAAGAACTTGTTGAAGCATTGGAAAATCACTTGACTGAAACAGAAGTACAGGTCGAACGTCTGGAAGAAGTATTTGGCTTGATCGATAAAAAACCGGTCTCTAAAAAGTGTGATGCCATGGAAGGTCTGATCAAAGAGGGCGAGTCTATTATGGAGGAATGTGAAGAAGGTTCAATGCGCGATGCCGGAATAATTTCCGCAGGTCAAAAAATTGAACACTACGAAATCGCAACCTATGGAACATTGAGAACCTTCGCTACTACATTAGGACTGGATGATGTTGCTCAGTTACTCGAAGAAACGTTGGAAGAGGAAAAGTTAGCCGACGAGAAATTAACGGAAGTCGCCGTATCTGCGATTAATGTTGAAGCAGCTGAAGAGCAGCATTAGTTCGTATCAGAAAATAATTTGTTAACCACTATTTTGTATGAATCAGTGCCCCTGTAGATTTTATGGGGGCACGTTCATTAGGCAGTTTGAAGAAATTTTACTTCAGACTCGTTAAAGTCAAATTCGTCACTAATTACTAGTGTCTATTCTGTACTATCCGAATTAACCAATGCAACGGCAGACCAACAAGCTTATTTGCTTTTGTAGTATTCAGATTTTACCTTATGTAGATATGTCAAGGCTGGTTTTGAAAAGGAAGGCATATTAAGTTTATTCTTACTAACGGCCTTATTATATATTTCAAAAAATAAAATAGGATCTTCAATCGCTGGTAAAAGTTCAGATAGCAATCCACTATTTTTTATAGCAAGCCCCATCAATCTTCCAGGGATATGACCACCATTTTTGCTATAATCAGTAAACAGTGTGTTAAAATTCAATTTAAAGTCCCCATCCCTTCCGGACTTTTCTAGCAAACTGTCGAGTTTTGAGATGCACTCGATCGTTAAAGATAATTCATCCGATTTTAGCGTTTCTACTTTTTGCTTTAATGGCGATTTTGCATTGCTAAGTATGTTTTTGTCGATGAGGTCTGCCACACCCTCCTGAGAAATGTTACTCAAGAAGTAAAGCAATTCAATATTGTGATCGTTACCCTTTTCCGCGGGTTTGATCATTTCCGAGAAAGCCTTCGTCACAATAGAATGAAATGTTTCATGCGCGGAGAGAAGCCCTAGCCGATAGCTATCTATCTTGTAAGATAGGTATAAATCGTTTATCACCATACCTGGTCCGCCCGTAGCATCCTCACTACCATAGAATATGTAGTATTGTTTCGGGACATTTTGTTTTAAACAAAGCCTACCTGGCAAGTAAGGACAAAGGTATTTTAGAATACTATCTGTAACACTTGAAGTCTTTAAAAATATGATATGATTTTTTAAGTTTTTCTCGTTGACCTTATATTTAGTGTGATGTATCAGTTCTTCATTGGTTGGATCAAACTCAATTCCCCCGCTAGTTGAATAGACTTGCCTTAGGTTATTCTTAAACCTTATAACATCCATTGCCCCGGATGAAATCATCATTGAATTAATTGGAGACTGGAAAAAACTGTCCCACTCAACCTCAGATGGTTCTTTGTTTTCTTTTAATCTGTCAGCAAGGACAAAATATGCTTCGACCGCTGAGAAGTCTTCATTAGACTCGAGGATGTTCTCATTCATTGTTTGCGCAGTAGCACACATGCTAACCAAAAGTATAGAGCCGACGGAGAAGTAGATAATTGATTTTTTCGATTGCATAACGTGAAATAAAAGATCTGATGGTATTAGCAATTTACTGATAGTCCTTCGAAAATCTAAAAAACTTTTAATTGATGTTTTAGGATTTGTAACTACCACTGTGTACCGATTAGAAATGTTCACCAGGAATTATCAGATTTTTCGAGCCCGTCAGGTCGGTAACCAGAGACTTCGAATCTGTGTCCCCCCACATGAGCCCAGTGATCGGTTGTTGATTGCTACTTTTCGTAGCAACTCCTTCTTTTCACTGGAATTTAATTCTTTTTCTCGTTTCATGGCCTCAAGCTAGTTTAAGAAAGAGTTCAGTGTGAACAACCCAAGCCTGATTTCCTAATTCAACCTTTGTAGTAAGTTCAACATCGGATTCTAATTTCTAGTCAAGCAGAAGTGTTGATACGAAAAATCATTTTTATTATATTCGAATATAAACCCCCTAAATCGTTAGTATGAAAAAAACAAAAACGTTACTCGTTGGCGGGCTATTGATGATCGCATTCTATAGCCTTCATGCCCAGGGAACTGATACCCTGAGGACGAAAAATTACACACTCAAAAGTGAAGTGGTTGCACGCCGTCTGGAACGAGAGCTTTCTCTCGCCCCAAAGCAAGTCAGCCAAGTGCAGAAGCTCATGGAGGAAAGATTCTCGGCACTACAAAAGAAATCCGTTGCCGACGCCAGCCGATGGGAATCGGTGAATGTACCTGCGCGAGAAAAGCTTGCTTCTATTCTTACAACAGAGCAGTATCAACGCTACCTACAATTAATGCAAGAGACACAAAATCAAAAGCAGGAATTTGTAAAAAAGAATCCCAACTACCAATTTTCGGATGAGGATAAAGAACTGGACTTTTAACCTCCCGATACGATGAAATCTTTATCCGTTATCGTTATTCTTGCCATTCCCGTTTTACTCAGCACATGCCGTGAAGACGACGAATTGCCGCCAATTACAATGGAAGGCAAAGGTACTTTTGGATGCTTGGTGAATGGCAAGCTGCTTATTTCTTTGGGTCCGAGTGGACCAGGCACGCATGCGCAAGTGTTTCATTTGCCAGATACCCTCGCAGTGAATATTTATGCTGGTAACTACATAGAAAATCAGACCATATTTATTTCGATTCTGGCTACACCCGATTTGCAGATCAACAAAATATACGATCTGTATAAAAATAGCTGTTGCGGTCTTCAATATTTGAAATACGACGAAGAAGGTTCGTGTAGTTATGAATTGCCGACGAGCGGGCACGTGAAAATATCAAGATGGGATGAGAGTAAAGGCATCCTGGCTGGAACTTTCCAATTTACAGCAGAGAGCGATAAATGCCCGGGCACCGTTGTGATAACCGAAGGACGATTCGATATTGGCGAGATCATCTACTAAGTCTCAAAACAAACCCCCCCTTAAACCTCAACAAATGAAAAGGATTGTGAATTACCTGTGCGCATTGGTATGTCTTATGCTCACTATGGACCTATACGCTCAACAAACTGTGACTATCAGCGGTTCGGACTTGACGGATGCCATGTTGTTCAGAAACGCTAGCAATCCCGTAGCTGCAATGTTAATCATAACACCTATTCTCGCACATTCTTAACACAGCACCATGAATTCAATACTATAAAGCCAGGTGGAGCCCTATCGGCAGGTTTTCCGTTTCCGCCCCGTTTCGCGGAAGCTTTCCGAAACAAAAAAACCGCCAGAAGAACCCTTCCAAGGGTATTCTGACGGTCTATGTTGTAGCGGGGACTCGAACCTGTGTCCGCCCCTTGGCGGATAAGAGCCCCACGCGCTTATTGTAAAAGAATATTCTTCCTTATGAATTCCCTTCCTTTGAAAGACTTCAGTTCCATCTCCCTTTTCACCGCTTCCTGTTTGTTGGAAAACGTTTCTGTATGCACTAGTACCCACGGTCTGAATCGGATGGTCCACCCCTTTGTAGCAAGTTCATTATGCGACATTAATCTTTTCTCCAAGTCAGAGGTGAAGCCGATGTAAATTTTATTTAATCGAGCAGAATGGAGCACGTAAACTGTAATCATAGAATAGCATAAAACGGAAAAAACGATTCGGTTTGGAATCGTTTTTCTTGTAGCGGGGACAGGACTCGAACCTGTGACCTTTGGGTTATGAGCCCAACGAGCTACCAACTGCTCCACC
>JBGTEP010000042.1:0-34725 GCA_041747735.1 Chryseolinea sp. | reverse complement strand
GTAAAAACCGCCCTCGGGCCATTGGCCACATCACTAGATCCATTTTGAAAGTCATTGGAATTGTCGGCAAGTTTGATCAATGGAGGATTGAATTTGTCACCAACAATAACAACAGCTTGCTGTCCATTGTGCGAACCAGTTTTTCCCGTGAGAATAAATGATTTTGAAACCCTATAGGTTCCACTTGGAATAAACAAAGTCTTGCTCTGATTAATTGCATGATTAATTGCATTTTCGAGCTTTGTAGATACATCGGTTGTACCATTTCGTTCATTGCTGTTGAGATTGCCATGTACGGCAAAATCAACCATACCCACACTTGTGGCGGTTGGTTGTGCCAGGCACACAATAATGTGCAGCAAAGCAACAAGTAGTAAAATTATCTTTCTCATACTTTACAAATTTAAGTTTGGTTATCTGTGTTTGAAATTTCTGTCATACAATTAGATTACATACTTCTCAGTATACACCTACCAAGTATTTATTTTTCATCCACACGATATCGCTATTAAAACCAAAAACACTTGATTTAAGAAAATGCAATCGCTATTCGCTTATGCGAATAATTAAGTTTTAAGTAATGTTATTCATAGTGCATACGCTTTCAAAAGTTATCAATCAAGAGTATAATCATTCTTCTAAATATTGTTGCTCATCTAATTGAATTACCCATTAGGGTAATCCAAGGAGTACACCATCTGGATAAAGTTTAGCTACATATATTTTTGAATCGCTGGTCATTCCTTCATCCGCATTTCCAATACCTTCCTCCCAAATAACATATGCGAAATCAACACTGCCTGCTGTTTCCACAAAACCAATCGATGCATTTTGTTGCATACGGGGCAGTCGATTTTCGGCTAACCACGCATTCTTATAACGGGTGGCAAAGTGGCCACCGAAACTCGTTATATACAGATTATTCGATTTATCGGAAGCAAGCTCGGGTTGCATCCTGCCATGCACGTGAATTTTTTTTCCAATGCCTTTCCATTCACCATTGCGTCTTTCCCAAACTTCACCACTTCCACTTGTAATGATTACCGTTCCGCTGGCATCGATCGTAATATGCGGAGACTCTTCCCGATCATTTGTAACAGGCTCACTTTTCTTCCAGGTTGCCCCGCCATCATCAGAATACCTGTAGGTTACTTCCACTTCGGGGCCGTGGCGTTGCACTACATGAATAGTGTTTTTTTGATCAATCACGATATCGGGATACACATGGTTGTTATATCCGCTATTGCCCAGATCAGGATCAGGAAGTGAAACCCACTTCCTGCTATTGCAGGCTTTCATTTTTAAGCCTACATAACCACCGTGATTACCACCTCGATGAACTAAAAAAATATTATCGTTCGTATCAATAGCTAATTCTGTATCGCGTGTACCTCCAGGAATTGATTTTATCCATTTCGCATTTTTCAAGTAAGCATATTCTTTTCCACAAAATACATGTGGTATACCTTTGCCATCAACAACAATATCCGGGTCAGACCGATTCACATTTTCACAAACGCAACCTGTTTCCATCTCGCTTGTCCATTGATTCGTTAGTGGACTATATTTCTTATACATGAGTCCATTTCGATTATAGACGACATGAACATTTCCCGTCTTGTCAATAGCTATATCAGGAAAGTTGCCAACCCCAATCTTTTCAGGTTTCTTTGCAAAGACATGAAGAATCCAATCGTCACCATCGATTGGCGTGTTAAAGATCGTCTTTGATCTCACTGTTGGGCCGGCTCTTCTCTCCAACGTATTTTTGGCATTTATCCATTCAGAATACATATCGTAAGGTGTATTTAGAAACAACTCTACCTGCCCAGTGGTATCTGCATACACATAATACTCCTCATTTTCCTTAGCCAGACAAAATCCATTTTTTACCAAATCTTGTCTGGCATCTAATCGATGGAACGGTATACTTTCAAACCAATCCCATACAGACTTGATAATCGCATGCTTTGTTGATGTTACATCAACTGGGTTAAGCGTTCCGGAAAATCCGGTTGACGAGTTACCATCCATATCAGCAAAATTTAAAATAGCACCAGCAAAAAGGATAGCATAGGCGTTTTTTCTAAGCTGATCCTCGGAATATTTTGGGTGATATAGATTCCCATGCCACAATGTTTCCTGAGCATAGGCAGGCTTGCGTGGATGGTGATTCATAGACAAGCCACCGAAAAGTTCTTCTCTGTTTACTGTAGTAGGACCTTGTAGCGTGCTTAAATCATACCACGCTTCATGAAGAAAAGGATCGCCATATTGCGTGGCACGTTTTTCATTATGGACAGTTAGCAGATGATCATAAACATCATATTTCTTAATCAGTAAGGCAAGCCGTTGAATATCGACCTTACGCATTTCACCTTTATACTGACTTATTTCCTCACGCCAAAAAGGTTCCGGGCCAGCGACGTTGTAAATAATATTTCCATAATGCCCTAGTCGAGACAAAACATACTTTATATATAGTTCTTGTTCCTCTGGTTTTACAGGCCATTCTCCAGCGCCACCAAAAAGCCCTGCAAAGGGAAATACAGTCATACCTCTACTTTGCAGATCAGTCAATATAATTTCCAGTTTTTGGAATTCATCGGGATTAAGCGGCCAGGGTTTTGGCGTAATCCAACCCTGCCCCCGGCCTTTTTCATTCCTATTCGTAAAGAGACTACCTATTGACAACATGTTGTATCCTTGCACTTCGCACCAATCCAAAAAAATTGTTCTCGCATTGCCATCGCCATCATCTGTTGGGTCATCCCAATTACTAGCCATGAATCGGTCTCCAACATGAAGGCTCCGAAGCAATGTGCGATCGTCGTTAGTATAACTTAGCCAATACGGGTTATACAGATTCTTACAAAGTTTTCCTTTTGAGACCGATGGAGTACAGGTAAAAGTCGACGTAAATTCTTTGTCATTATCCGAAAAGAGAGCTGAACATTTCCAACGGCCAGTTACTTCAGGACTAAACCGTATTTTCCAGGTTCCGTTGCCATCATAGAAACCCAATACCTCAACCGTGATCCCCCGCTCATGCTTTACTGTTGCGGTAAGCGTAACATCTGCAAAAGGATTTGAGTATGGCTTGTCATTTACGAGCACCATTTCATACAAGCCATACATTGAAATTTCCATTGGAGAAATCTCATTAACACTTTGACCGTCACTTTTTACAATGCTAAGGCAATACAAACCTGCCATTAGGAAGAAAAACAACTTCATATCTGAAAATATTTGCTGTGCAATAAAAAGGCTTAGTGACACCTCGAGCGTTAAGATCTGTAGCTTACGCCAAGTAGATACCAATGAAGCTCCCGTAATTTAATTTTCAAGAGAAAATCTCTATTCCTCCCGTGAGGCAAGAACCTCCATTTAACAAGAGATGTCAGCTAAAAATATCTTCATTCCTTGCCTATGGAACTATATTAACCTTAATAGTTTTAGCGGAAAGTTGCCCCGTTAAGTTTTTAGCGGTTACTGTGATTGTGTACTCGCCTGCACTAGTATTGGGAGGCACGGTGAACGAGTAATTTAAAGTATAGGAGTCACTAATCTGTGTTCTGGTAGAAACGTCCAGTTGAGTATTTATAGACAAACCTCCTCCAAAAATGGTTAAAAACTTAACTCCAAAATCATCTGAAACCTGACCTTGTATTGAGGCAGAAGCTCCAAGGCCTATTGTTAGCTCCTCGGTTGTTAGTTGAAGAACCGGAGGGGTATTGGGGTACGTTTGGAAGTTATCATCATTGCAGCCCGCCAGCACTGAGATGACGAATATGCTTATTATTATCATAAAGTTTTTCATAGTTAAATATTATTTAATGGTCACATGGAATACCTTGTCTCAAAGCCTAAAACTAAAAAGCTAGATAGGCATTTCATTTCTAATTAATTTTGTAGATAGGTTATGATGGAATGGTCTGGGATATTTCCTTTCTTCTGTTTGAGTTTCATCCATGACCATTCCAAAATTCTAAGGAAACTTATAGTTAGAATTTTTAAAATCCAGTATTCACAGTCTGACTACCAATTTGGATTCTGTGATAAATTAGGATTTATTTGCCTCTCTGCTTCAGGAATTGGAAACAAATAATCCCTGTTGCTATCAAACAGACGTACTCTCGTTTGCCATTTGTGATCGACAAGCTCACCAGATGTATAATCGACATAGAATATACCAGCTACAGGGCCATCAATAATATTTTCAGCAATTTTCCATCTTCTGATATCAAAAAGGCGTAACCCCTCTAAAGCTAACTCAACCGATCTTTCCTGGCGAACAATTCCTCTCATTGTCACCTGACTCTGCAGATCGGAAGTTGAAAATCCACTGTCTTCCAGAAGCGGCATTTCGGCACGGCTGCGAACTGTATTAATCAATGTTGCCGCCTTATCAAGATTTTGATTTAATTCTATCAAAGCCTCTGCATACATTAACAATATATCAGCATAGCGAATCAAGATGAGGTTCATACCATCATTCGCACCTTGTCCAGCATCCGCTTCGGGTTCAATATATTTACGCACAGCAAAACCAGTTTTGTTCGCCCCTCCGAGCTGACTTAAAACATCCGCCACACGAAGGTCGGCCGGTAAATCAGGTCTCATATCCCATCTCTTTCCATTGATGACCGAACAAAAAGACGTGTTGTCATAGGCAGAAAAGTATACAGTATGCTCCATGCGTGGGTCTCTTCCCAAATATGGATCAGTTGAATTGAAACCGGAAGCAGGATCTGTAATAGATCTTCCTGTCGCTTTCATTTGAAAATGATCGACGAGGCCTCTGGATATACTTAAATCAACTGTTGGCCTACCTGTAAGAACTTGAGGTGCATTATTGTTAAAAAATGAATGCGGCAACAAATTTTTTGAATAAATTCTAGACAGAATTACCTCCTGGCTATATTGGCCATCATACTTAAAAAGTTTTCCGAAGTCATTGTTAAGTTGATATTCTCCGGAAACCATCAGAGCTTCTGCAGCGACGATTGTGGCTTGAAAATATTTATCTGAAGCTGGTCCTGAAAAATTCTTAGCCAATGTTCCTGCAAAGAGTCCGGCTCTGGCCTTTAGAGCCAGCGCAGCACCCGAAGTTATGCGCCCAATACCTTGTCCGCTTGCAATATAGTCTGTGCGGGAAGGTAAGTAACTTGTTATCTCATCTAATTCATCTATAATAAAATCAAAGATGGCAAACTTATTTTCTCTGGATACCGAAGATGCCTCTGAAACAGTAAGTGATTTGGTTATTAAAGGAGCATCACCAAAATCCATAATTAAATTCAGGTAGGTGAAGGCGCGTATAAATTTAGCCTCACCGGTCATTCGGTTTCTTAAGGTTTCGCTTAACCCTGGCACTTGATCGATATTCTCAAGAAAATAGTTTGTCGCCGCAATCCGACCATAATAGCTTCTCCACAAATTCCTGTAAAATCCAGCATTCGCATCATTAGTGCCTTCTAAAATATTGTTTCTTCCTTCATCGCCCGAAGATCCTATTGCAAAATCGGACATCATTTCCCGATACAGCCAGTCCCGATTATCCGGAAGGTGTGTATACAAGTTATTTACAGCAGCAACCGCATCTTCCGGTGAAGACCAAAATATTGATGGATTCAGTGTGTCCACTGGAAACTTTTCTAAAAGATCGGCATCACATGATACCAGGAACATAGCTGCCAGAAGCAGTCGTGATAATTTCAGTGTCATAATATATATCTTAAAGTGTAAACTTTTTTTGCTTAAGAACTTAATCAAAAAGTAAGCATCAATCCTACATTGTAAGACCTGATCTGTGGGAAGTAATCGTAGCGCAAGCTTCCAATACGGCCTTCCGGATCTAATTGCCAGTCTTTGTATAATTTCGAGAAGGCAAATGGATTAATCGCATTGGTATAAACACGAACTTTTTCTATTCGTATTCTACTGGTGAGTGCAGAGGGTAATGTATAGCCTAGCGTGATAGACTTCAATCGAAAGTAGTCACCTTTCACCAACCAGAAATCACTGGATTGAATGTTATTACCTGGATTTTGTCTCGGTATAGGGAATCGCGCATTTACATCCTCCGGTCCAGTCCAAAAATCCGAAGCAGAATAAGCCGGCATCCATCCGCCATATCCCCCAGACTCAGCAACTTTTCCAAAAATCGGTACGTGATGACCACCTGCTCCCTGCCAAAGCATATTAAGATCTAAGCCCTTCCAATCAAGGTTAGTTACTAATCCATAAAAGTAACGGGGAACGCCATATCCTAAATCTGTAAAGTCTTCGTTGTTGATAATTCCATCTGGCACGCCGTCTGGTCCACTTAAATCTTTGTATTTAACGTCGCCTGGGAAAAGTGAAGCTCGATTGCCTCTCGCAGGACTGTTATCTATGTCTTCCTGATCTCTATAAAACCCATCAAATTTAAACCCATTTAGAGCAAAAAGGGAGGTACCCACGCCTCGATAATATCGTTGATTAAATAAAAATTGGTTAGGCAAACCGCCAAAATCTTCGACCCTATCAGCCACAAACGATGCGTTCGCACTTATATCAAACTTTAAGCTGTTCACTTGGCCACGATAGGTTATGACAGATTCCCAACCTTTATTTGAAATAATACCTGCATTTGTTTTAGAAGGGTTTAAACCAATAACTGCAGGCACCGGCACATCTAACAATATTCCATCCGTTATTTTTCTGAAGACATCCAAAGAAAACGTAAGCTTTCCACTCATGAATGACATATCGACACCCACATTATGTTGAGAAGTTGTTTCCCAAGTAAGTTCTGTACTAGCTAAATCACGCTGCCCTACACCAGTGACCAGCGTTTCTCCGCCAGAGTTTGTATTAAAAAAAGCATAATTATTTTGAACCGATAGCCTGGGTATATAAGAGTAGTTATCAATGTTCTGACTACCGGTAACGCCATATGAGTACCTGAGTTTGAAATCACTTATTGTATTTTGCAACGAACTCCAGAAGTTTTCTTCTGATAATCTCCAGGCAACTGACGCTGAAGGGAAGAATGCATATTTATTTCCTTTCGGGAATCTTGAGGAGCCGTCATAACGGCCGTTAACTTCCACAAAGTATTTATCTTTAAAAGAATATGCCGCCCGTCCGAAATATGAGCGAAGACCCCACTCACTAAAGCTACTCTGTATTGTTCGCAATTCCGGATCACCTTGTGAAAGATTGCGAATATCATTGTTGTAAAAATCTCTGCCTTGGGCAAAAACACCAGTACCCTTATACGCATCTTCAGAATACCCTAAGAGTACATTTACGGTATGATCACCCCAAGTATTGTCATAGGATAATAGACTATTTAATGTTGTTCGTATATTTTCCCTCCGATTTTCTGAATACTCATTGATATCTCTACGAGCAACTGTTGAATTCTCATTCCAATAATTCCGAATTTCAAAACGCGGCAAGTTATCGGATACCATATCATTATTAAAATTAACCAAATAGGATGCCCGGTAAGTAAACTTCTTCAAAAACTTTACGTCAAATCCAGAAGAAAGAACAAGATCATCATTAATTAAATTACGCGTTCCCTGGTAGTTCCTATCAGTTAGATACCAAATGTTTTCACCCTTATTCGAAAATCCGTAAGTTCCATCGGGGAAACGTTGATTTTGAAACTCGCTCGTATTAAACATTAACTGATAGTAAAACGGAGCTTGTTCTCTTGGGTTAAACTGGTTGTCAGACCATGCTGTTCTGGGACTTAGAGCATTTAGTCGATTATACGACACATTAATAAATGACTTTATGTTTTTTGAAAGTGTAAAATTGTTATTCGATCGAAGCTGAATTCTATCAGACTGACTACCAGGAATGATACTTCCTTGATCTTCATAGGCTATGTTAAACATGCTGCTAATAGCTTTGGTGCCACCAGAAACGACCAGTGAATGTTTAGATAATGGTGCCCATTGAAAGAACTCGCTATTGTCTGGAAATGCTTTTGGAAACAATTCAGGATATTGCCTATTTCTTTCCAAATATTCATCAATATCTGGAAATGGAACAGTTGGATTTCGGGAGTTAGCAAAAGCCAAATTTTGCATCTCCATGTAACCGCGCGTATCGATAGGATCTGGCCACCGTGTGGGATACGAAGTTCCATAAAACCCATTATAAGCAATCTTTAATTTCCCTTCTGAACCTTTAATGGTTGTTATCAGAATAACACCATTTGCACCACGCGATCCATAGATAGCCGTGGAAGCTGCGTCTTTCAATACCGTTATGCTTTCGATGGCGTTAGCATCCACATTTGTAAGCTGTTGCTCCATTCCATCCACAAGTACTAACGGATCGGTGTTGTTAACCGATGAGATACCTCTAATTCGTATCGAAACATTTTGCTGGCCCGGCGCTCCCCCCTGGTCGACAATTGTCAGCCCTGGCACGGTACCTTGCAGTGCCTTCCGCACATCGCCCGTAGATTGATTAATCAATTCTTTGCCTTGAACTGTGGAAACAGCTGTTGAGAGTGAGGCACGTGACTGCTCCGAATATCCAACAACTACAATTTCTTCAAGTGCTTTTATATCAGCTCCAAGTAAAACATCTAACACTGTGTTATTGCCCACCTGAATTTCCTCTGTAATAAACCCGATGGAGGAAAAAACTAATACGGCTTCACGCGAAGGAACAGTGATGATGTAATCGCCTTGATTATCAGTCACTGTACCTATTGTAGTACCTTTTACGATAATGTTTACACCTGGTAATCCAGCAGGATCAATCGTTGAGGTAACCTTTCCTTTAACGATAATTTCGTCTTGTCGATCCTGTCGTATTGTTTGCCGGTTTCTTAAGGAAAATCGTCCCTCAGCGTCCTTTGCTGACTTACCTGAAGCAGAAAGAAAACTATCGCTATTGACTTTATCTGAAAGAGAAGGCTTAAGCACGATTTCATTGTGAATCACCACAAAATCAATATCAGGCGTAAACAGTCTTTCCAAAACCTGACCAATAGTAGTGTTCTTCGCGCGCAGAGTTACCAGATTTAAATCTTCTAATAAATCCACATTATAGGTAATTGCAACGGAAGCTTGCTTTTCAATCTCGGCCAAAATTGATTCAATACGCTGATTTTTAACCGTTAAGGAAACCTTACGGTCAAGAATCCCCTGGCCGCTAAGGTTCGCCGCAGACGCCAGCGTAGTCAGTACGGCCATTACGAACATTTGTGCTAAGGTTGCTTTCATAATAAAAAACAGAACCCCTTGAATAGGTTTAAGTTTATTCATAACTTTCTTAAGTTTTTGTTTGAAAAAGGCAAAAATGAATGGAGGCATACTTTACGGTAACCTCTGTAAGAAGCCGGTGATGCTAGACCCATCATCGGCTTCGCTTTTCTTGTTAGTTAGTGTTTCTTCATATGCATAATCTTTAAAGTTTAATCTTAACGTTTACATCCAGGTCCCTCAATTTTTATTTGAGTACCCTCCACAGAATACCTCGCACCAATGGCGTTGCAAATGATATCCAATCGATTAAAAATCCCACCTTCAGTAATTGAAGTTCGCAGCGCACATCCGTCAAAAGTCTCCGCGTCAAAAAGAATTTCTATCCCATAAACTTTTTGAAGCACCTTAAAAATTTCGGATGCCGATGCGTTCGTAAATCTTATTTTCCTTACCTCAGCTTCTGACAGTATGGGCTCAGGATTTTCAATAATCGAACTAGACAACGTGTTATCTTCCGTATTAAAAATAGCTTTTTGATTAGGGGTAACTATCGTTCCCATATTTGTTGCTAAAGATTCCTCGTCTTTATGTACAGAAACTTTTCCGGTTTTAACTAACACTGTGACATCACGTTGAAAAGGTGTTGCTGAAATTGTAAAACTCGTGCCCAAAACTTTAGTAACGACCCCGCCTGCATATACCAAAAATGGCCTGCTTTCATCGCGCGTCACCTCAAAAAATGCAACACCTTCAAGTAAAACTTCACGAGTTGTGAGGGCAAAAGCATCGCTATATTTTACTGTTGCACCTGGTTCCAGAATGATTTTTGTTCCGTCAGGCAAATCAACCGTTAACGTTTCGCTGTCCGCATTTGTAATCACCTGATCAAATCTGTTTACATGGCTCGCACTTACCCGGAGATCGGTTTGCTGAGAAAAAAAAGACTTATTCACAAAAAAAATGGCGCTTGCAATACTTAAAACAATACTTGCCGCCACTGCAAAACGTGGAAATCCAATAATGAAGCTCGCTTTGTTTTTTGGGAAAGTGTTTAAGGCTGATCCGCGTATATGCGTGTGAAGCGCGGCTTTATACTTACTCATTAGCAACTCTTCTTCTTGCTCGTTCAAGTATACATGGTTGTTTTCTAAAAGATTCTTATCAAAAAACTCGAGTAGCTCCAATTCTTCTGGAGTACTCAAGCCCTGGCGGTACCTCTTCAACAATATGTGTAACTGTTCCTTGGTCATCATAAAGGGAAGTCCGGTAAACTGTGGTTTACCCTTAATTTTTTTTACTTTATTTTTGATTTCTATCGATTTCGCAACCGTTATTGCTTTTCTCAAAAACTTCCGTTATGATTGTGTTAAGGAATTATTGCTTTGGCAACCTATACCAACCATACAGACCTCAGTTTGATTGAAGCCATCAAGAACAACGATGAACAAGCTTTCGAGGAACTCGTGTTACGTTATTGGAAAAGATCACACACCAATGCCTACGCACGCGTTAATTCTCACGAGGTAGCACAAGAAATTGCTCAAGACGTATTTATGTCGCTTTGGGACAAACGCGCAACAAATTGCATTAGCAATGTCTCCTCCTATATTTATGCATGCATTAAAAATAAGTCGATAAATTATATTGAGTCTAAAATATTGCAACAGAAATATTGGGATCACTATAAAAAATTTGTACCACAATCAGAATCTTTAACGGACCATACTGTCGACTATCTATCATTGCAAGAAGCCATTGATGAGGGTATCACTCATCTTCCTAAAAAATCTAAAAAGATATTCAGATTAAGCAGAATAGAAGGACATACTATTCCTGAAATAGCATCAATACTTAATCTTTCTGAAAAAGCCATCGAATATCATCTCACTAAATCTTTGAAGCAACTACGCATTCATTTGAAAGACTTTATTACTATAATTTCCTTTCTTTTTTATTTCTAGCCTGTTGTATACAAATGTTTCAAGCGCGCTACTAACAAACAGAGAGACAACCTCAATTTTCTAAAAACTTCAATATACTTTAGGTATTTCCGAAAACGCAGTCTTAACTTATTTACTCTCAATACAACTAGCTAGAAAATTCAAGAACTTCAACACTTAGTCCGTGCTAAGTTAGGTTGATTAAGTTTTGTCGATTACATTGGTTACGAAAACCTAGAATCAAACAAACACCAACAAGTAAATTTTTATCAACCAATAATTTTTCGTGATGAAATTTTTGTGGATCAGTCTATCTATTTTTATCCTTACTTCTTGCATAGAGAAAAAAAAGTCCGTAAGTAAGAAACCCAATGTCATTTACCTTTTAGCCGATGACCTCGGCTATGGTGATTTAGGATGCTATGGCCAGCAACAAATAAAAACACCAAACCTTAACACGTTGGCCTCAGAAGGTATGCGATTTACGCAGCATTACGCCGGAAGCACAGTCTGTGCTCCCTCCAGATCAAGCCTTCTAACAGGACTGCATACCGGGCATACTTTTGTTCGAGGTAATAAAGAGGTCGGTAGTGAGGGGCAGCAGCCGTTGGGGGAGGATGTATATACAATTGCTCAGCTCATGAAGGAGGCCGGTTATATAACCGGAGCTTTTGGTAAATGGGGCTTAGGTATGCAAAACACTACAGGGAGCCCGCTTAAAAAAGGCTTCGATGAATTTTTTGGATACTTATGTCAAAGGTATGCACATCGGTATTACCCTGAATACCTCTGGCACAATGACGAAAAATTTCCATTAGCGGGAAATAACTGGACAACAAAGAAAACCTATGCACCAGATGTTATACATCAAAAATCACTGGATTTTGTTCGAAGAAATAAAGACAATCCGTTCTTTCTTTACATTCCATACGTAGCTCCTCATGCAGAAATAATAGCCCCTGATGACGAATTTATGGATATGTATAGAGGAAAGTTTTCCGAAACTCCGTGGGGAATTAATAATAAAGAAAGTGTGCATATGGGCAACGACTATGGAGCTGATAATTTTGCCGTAGAAGGGTATTCTTCCCAAACTACTCCACGAGCAGTCTTTGCAGCAATGGTAAGCCGATTAGACGCCCAAGTCGGTGAGTTAATGGAGGTGTTGATAGAACTTGGCATATCTGACAATACACTAATTATTTTTACTAGCGACAATGGCCCACACCGGGAGGGTGGTGCTGATCCGGATTTTTTTAACAGTAACGGATCGTTAAAAGGCTATAAGCGCGACTTATATGAGGGTGGTATACGTGTTCCCCTGCTGGTCAAATGGCCGGGAAAAATAAAAGCGGGAACAACCAATAAACACCCGTCGATATTTTATGATATGATGCCAACTCTGGCAGCATTGACAAATACTTCCCTTGATATCCGGACCGATGGAGTATCATTTTTACCCATCCTTTTAGGCGATGGCAACCAACAACAACATGATTTTCTTTATTGGGAATTTCATGAATTGCAAGGCAGACAAGCGATTCGCAAAGGGGATTGGAAGTTAGTGCGCTACAATGTGTTAACATCAGATTTTACAACCGAATTATATAATCTCGCCACCGACAGTGCTGAACAAAATAATTTAGCCAATTCGAATCCAGAAAAGGTAACTGAGTTATTACAGCTCATGAAAACGTCCAGAACACCTTCAGAAATTTTTAATTTTGAACCACGCTTTAACTAATTAACAATTGTTAAAAACAATTAAGCTTGGCATTTTACCATACTTGCAAAAGATGTTTGATTCCTATTTACAATCAGGCTTCAGGTTTATCGTTTCCTCCGATAGTTCTAACGGAAGGAAGTTCAGTTCTTCTTTTATACCATTTCCAGATTCCGGCAAACAGACCGGCGAGACCCAGCCCAATTAACTTGATATTCTTCAATAGTAACGCCAGAATCCCTGCCTTTGCAAGGACTTTTCCAGCAACCAGTCCCCCGATTGTCCATGCTGCTACTTCATCTATATCCGGATTGAAATCGGCATACCTATTTCCATCGGAATAACTAAAAGCATTTAATACCGGGTCAATGTTCTCCTCCACCGCAGGTAAATCAGCCATCGACGCTACAGCATTCAATACCACGACGCCTTGTCGTCCCAGGATGCGTACATTATAATTCAATGTTGTTTCTTCACTTTCACCAAATCTGATCTCCTTTGCCCAATGCAAGACTTTTTTAGTTTGATCGTAATATGGTTTTGCGGCCCAACCAACTATTTCGATTGCTTCATAACCCAACCTCATTCTTTCTGTATTGGTTTCTTTCGCCTCATCCTGAATGACCGACAGCAATTCGTTGTAGTCGATATCATCGGCATCATCATCTTTAACAAAACCCATCTCTTCATATGTTAAAATGAAAGCCCAGGCTTGCTCCCCCATTACTCCACCGTTATCCGGTACGATCATTCCCAGCGTTCCAGTACCATCCGGGTTACCCCATAAGTCAACTAGGACGAACTCCGTTTGCTTTGGATCGAGATAACCAAATCCATCAGGGACCTTAAGAATTCCAATACCATTCTCGAGGGGAATATCACCTTTCTGATATTGCAATGAGGCTTCCATCTCTTCCATGAACAGCTGCAGGCTGTCGACTTCATGGTCTTGGGCCAGGACTGAAAAGAAGATTGAAAAACATAAAATAAATGCAAGTAATTTTTTCATAGGATAACTTTAGTGTAACCAAGTTCGGTGATTTTAATGAGAGATTGCTTGCAGCGTAAGATTTACGCTCAAAACGCCATACTGCCCGAAAAACCTGATTAATGACGCTGAATAAACGGGGTTACCTTTCGGTGTCGAAAGATTTGAATCCGAAGTATATGATTTTTATTGATTTTCAATCATCCTACAGCAAAACCTTACAAGGTCTGGTCTGGCTGGAAACCAAACAATGGAACTATCAATCAAGGTTGTTCAAATTTTGGTGCAAATCAGTTTACAAACACTAAAGCGGCTGCGCTTCGGTAACACTTTTTCCGCACGTGAATGGTTTGTAAGAACGGGAAACTTTATAGAGGTGGAAAGGCATCGATAGCCCGATATTAATTGAAGAAACTAACAATATTTTTGACGTCGAAAAATACTACTTAGGACGCAAAATCTTTTCCAGCTTTCTGCCTTTCGCCAGTTCATCCACCAACTTGTCCAGATAGCGTACCTTTTGTGTTAACGGATTTTCGATTTCTTCTACACGGCAGCCACAGATTACACCGGTAATCAACGAAGCGTTTGGGTTTAACTTTACTCTCTCAAAGAATTTTTCAAATGTCACTTTTTCTTCAACAAGTTCATTGATCTGTTGTGCATCTAAGCCGGTTAACCACTCAATGACCTGAAGTAATTCTTCTTTCGTTCTGCCTTTCTTTTCAACTTTGGCAATATACATTGGATATACTGAGGCGAACGTCATCCTTGCAATTCGCTCATTATGCGTGTTTGTCGTACTCATACCTTGCACTTAACAATTATTATTTTACCCTTTCCATTTTGCCTCTCGCTCATGTGCTTATTTATGTTTGAGTGGAATGTCCATGAAAAATCATTCCGCAGGGTCTACTCCTACTGAAACAGTTCATAATATTTTATGGCTTACTTTATTTTCTTTTCCGTCACCAAGATAAAAATTTCCGGTTACAGTTTATTGCAACAGCTTCGTTACATTCAACATTTGTTTCCCCTTTTATCTTTCATTTCTGAATAGTGATTACTCTCTTTTCACCATTAATTTTCACAATGTTTACCGCAGTGGCGTTTACAGGAACTTTAAATACACGTGATGATTGAGACAAGTAACCGCTTCCAAAATAGAACTCCTGTTTGCGTGTTTGACCATTCGAAAACAAAATCTCGGCACATTGATCCGCTGGAAGAATTCTAACGATTTGCAAGGTATCAGATAGACGAGGCCGAAAAGCACGGATACTATCCTGATTTTGTGTTGCCACCCACAAAGACTGATCATTGGCTTGCAGAATTTCAACAAAGGCCTTTGCATCACCGTTAATGAAAAAACCGGTTTCTTTTACATTCAAAGAAGTAAAATTTCCCTTGCCATCACCTCTCAAAACGGTACCTATACCCGCATCATACCAACCTGATAAGGGTTCTGATGCGTAAGAATTTCCTACTGCAAGAATGTCGAGATTACCATCAAGATTGTAATCCAGTACCTGCATACCGAAAATGGGAGCTATCTGAGCATGGACAGGCAATTCAGAGAAGGAGAATTTTCCTTGCCCAAGATTCTTGATATATGTAGATGATAGCTGATTGGCCGTAATTACATATGCATCCTTCAACATCTCCTTCGTAAAAAGATCCGGGAAAGTTGCTTTTCCATAAGTATCGTAACGGGTAAGTTTCTTACGAAAGAACGCAAGTTGATCAATCAGGGTTTCGCGGTAATGAACCACATATTCTTTACCTCCATTGAAATGTGTAAGGATCGGGTCGATGCTACCATTATCGTCATAGTCTTTTGCATAAATCGATACGGGCTCTTTATCGGAGGCTTTTAGGAATGAATTCAGTCCAAGATTTCCAGCGACGTAGTCAATATCACCATCATTGTCAAAATCGCCCGCAACAATACTATTCCAGAACCCAACCTGATTCAAGAAATGGTCATCAGGAGCGGACGACATTAGTGGGGATAAAGCTTTTCCCGATTCATTTTTAAAAAATGTAACCGGCATATATTCACCAACCAGTATCAGATCAACCCATCCATCATTATCGAAATCACTCCAAAGTGCATCGGTTACCATGCCCACGTTATTCAGTGCCGCAGCCATACCTACTGTCACATCTTCAAACTTTCCTGTTCCGTCATTTCGCAGCAGATAGCTTACGGGTGGTAGCGGATATTTCCCCGGACTGACTCTTCCTCCAATAAATAAATCCAGGTCTCCATCTTTATCAAAATCACACGCTCTTACAGTACCACCGCTACTATTGATAACGGGTACTGAAAGTTGGTCTGCTTCAAATTTTCCATTTCCATTATTTCGATAGAATCTGTCCTGATACATCGTTGGATCATCACCGAATTCACTGCTCCCGCTTACACAATACAGATCAAGGTCACCATCGTTATCAGCATCAAACAAGAGTATACCCATATCCTCTTCCTTCTTGCTAATCGAATCTGCCAGGAAAAAACTGCCATTTGATCTTTGAAGAAATATTCGGGTCGCATGACCAGCAGCTGCGCCAATGACTAGATCGTCCAGGGCGTCTCCGTTTATGTCGCCCACCGCAATACCCGGACCTCCTTGTGCATAGTTCTGTATAAGCAGTCGCTGAGTTTTATAATCGATATAATCATCCTCCAATGATACATGCGTCAACCCGATATCACTAGACACTTCCTTGAAAAAAGGCTGGGGACGATACTCATTTTCTCTCGGCGGATACAACGTAGCATCTTTCTCTTCGATCATCACTACCTGGTTGACTTTCACATCCCTCAACGTCCGCTTTTTTCCGCTTGGCCAGATTACAACAAGGGAATCCAACCGATCAAAACTTCCCAGTCCAAAATGAACGAAAGGTTCTACTGTAGTTTTATATCCACGCTGGAGTTTATGTTCATCAAATTGTATTTGATTGCCATAATGGATTGTTGTTTTCGAGCCTAAGCCATGTGTGTTACCCTTGTCTCCGATTAATTTTATTCTTATAAAATTGTTTTTTGATTTTCCCTCACCCGTTAAGTTTGATTCGATCAGTGTATTCTGATAAATAAAAGCTTCATCATTTATATTATTCATCACCAAGTCGAGATCGCCGTCACTGTCGAGGTCTGCATATGCTACACCATTGGAGTAAGATGGTTGTGACAGACCCCATTCAGTTGTTTTATCTGTGAAAGTCAGGTTACCACTATTCTTAAAAATAAAGGACGGTTTTTTTACTCCCGCAAGATTCTCTAGTGACTCAAGGATGATATTATCTTTCGTAGCTTGAGTACCAAACATCGTTGACTCTTTTCGGTAGCTGACGAAGTCAAGGTTTGTTACGTCCTTTCGATACCCATTCGAAATTATTATGTCGCGGTGCCCATCATTATCAAAATCGGCAAATAGAGCACTCCAACTCCAGTCGGTTGCATAGATACCTGCCAGATAACCGATGTCGCTAAACGAGCCATTGCCATTATTAAGCTGCAATGTATTTCTAACATATTGGGACTGATAGCCTTTTTCAAGTGCTGATTTAAAACGGTCATATTCAATTCTTGGGAACATTGTTTTTTGCCTTAGGTTATCGTCAGGCATCATGTCTACTACAATGATATCTTCAAGTCCATCATTGTTAAAATCGGCGATATCCATTCCCATACTATTGTGTGACTGATGGCGCAAGTACTGATCGATCTGGTTGTTAAATCCTCCATTTTTATCATTGATATACAGTAGGTCATTCGACTGAAAATCATTTGCGACGTACACATCGGGATAGCCATCATTATTTATATCGGCTATTGCAATTCCAAGCCCCCATCCTTCTTCGAGCAAACCAGCATCTTTTGAAACATCTTTAAATACTGGAAGGCCATTGGCTCCAATACCCTCATTTCTGTAGAGTTTGTCGATGCTGTTACGCGAACCCCTGAACTGCCCTATTAATGTATTCCGATTATAAATTTCCAATGCATTTGTAAGCAGATACATATCCAGATCGCCGTCAAGATCATAATCAAAGAATGCTGCTTGCGTAGAATAACTAAGATCTGCCAGGCCGATCTGTTCGGACACTTCTTTAAAAATCGGAATACCTCCATCATCATTCCCCTGGTTTACAAAAAGAAGGTTAGCACTGGAATGCCCTCGTTTGTGATGCACCGTTGATACGTGTATGTCGAGCAGACCGTCCTGATTGATATCGATTACTGCAACTCCTGTACACCATAGGGATGTTTCTGTTCCTGCCTCGGTGGTGATGTCTTTAAAGGTCAGATTCCCGGTGTTGAGGTATAACTTTGAGGAAACCATATTTCCAGCAAAGAAAATGTCTGATAGTCCGTCATTGTTGAAATCACCAATGCCTACACCGGCACCGTTGTAGATGTATTCAAACCGGAGAACATTCAAGGAGTCGGACTCGGTTATAAGATTGTTAAACACAATGTTAGTTTGAGATGAAGGAAGCAGCTTAAACAACGCAGGTTCCGCAGATTCTTTACAGCCAGAACATAGGATTGTTAAAAACAGTAGAAAGCATATACCTCCAAATAACTTAAACGTCCAATGTATGTGCATGCTCTTTATGTTAATGTAAAGCACTCCTCAGATATTTTCAGAGTGAAGGGTAAAATTGGTTATAAAAAAGCCCCTTATCAATTAAGGGGCTTTTTTATAACTGAAAAAATTCTATTAATAACCAGGATTCTGATCGCTGTTGGAAAGACTTGCATTTGTTGCAAATTCATCCTGTGGAATAGGTAGTCTTTCAAACTTGTTTGCCTGGAAATAACTGATCGGCTCCGATGCAAGTTTTCCCTGACGTCTCCAGCGAAGGATATCACGATTTCTGTGCTGCTCACCCGCTAATTCGACTCTCCTTTCATGTACAATTGCCTTGAACACTTCATCCTTGCTGTTCACCGGAAACTTGCCTGCAATAGGATAGTTTGGTAAATCTACGCTTGGACGATTGCGCACCTCATTAAGATATCCAATGGCAGTTGCCTGGTTACCGAGTTCATTTTCTACCTCGGCAAGATTAAGCAACACTTCAGCGTACCGAATGATTCTCATGTTCATTGCGCCGGTATAAAAGGTTGCAGCGTTTTTGTAGATACTGGTATACTTTCTCCAACTGATTTTCTCCTGACCACCTTCAAAATTGGAAAGGTTTCCTTGTACTAAGGCATCTGTCAGAACAGAATTCCCATTGTTGAATTCATCTCCAATGCGATAAAAATTATCAGAAAAGCGCGGATCATTTTCAGCAAATCCATTGGATGTTCTTTCGTATTCCGCAATAAGGCTGTTCGAGGGTATGAGGTTTCTCCACCCAATGGCTGAGTACTCTTGTGTACGGCTGTTCCCTTCAACATTTCCAGCACTATTCCCATCAGCATCCCAATTAAACTGATCATTACCAAATCCTATTTCGAAGATAGACTCACCATTAAAGGAAGTTTCTTCCAAAAAGTTATCGACATAATCGTCCTCCAACGCGTAGACGCCGGAAGTACGAACTTTGTCCAGTTCAACTTTTGCTTCGTCATAAAAATCAAGACCCCTCTCCATGTAAACGCGGCCCAACAATGCTTGGGCAGCACCACGAGTTGCCCGTCCCACATTTGCACCAGAGTAAGTGAGTGGCAATTGTGCCTGAATTTCCGTGAGTTCTGTAGTGATAAACTGGTAAACATCTGATACAGATGCCCGCGGCTGTGACTCTGATAATGATCGCACCGTTGTAGAATACAATGGTACATCATCCCATAACACTATCAACTCCGAGTAAGCCCAGGCTCTTAGGAATCGTGCCTCAGCCACCAGTCGAGCCTTCAGCTCGTCAGAAATATTCTGCGTATTTGCTGAGCCATCAATCACTGCGTTGGCGCGGTGAATCGTTCTGTAAAATCCTGTCCATACAGAGGTAAGAACGGCGTTTGGCGGTAGGTGGGCGCCCGTTAGAATTTGATTCCTTGCTCCTTCAAGTTGACCTCCGCCGGAAGCCACGTCGTCTGAGCGCAAATCATGCAAGAAGAACCACTCTCGTCCGGTGAGTTGTATACTTTGAGCCTTGGCATATACTGCGTTTACACCTTTCGTGAGTTCATCCTCCGTCGTAAAGTAGGACTCAGGTGTTCCACCGTTTGGGTTTAACTTATCCAGGTCTGCCTCATTGCAGGCTGCGAACAGCATTGCAATCACCAATCCATTTTTAAATAATCTATATCGCATAAGTCAAATTTTATTTAAAGAAAAATTTAATTTTGTTTTGTCATCTAAGGAATAATCAGAACCCTGCCTGCAACCCGATCAGGAAAGTGCGAGCCTGAGGGAACTGGCCATAATCGATTCCCTGAGTTAACTGATTACTAAAGCGTGAACCAATTTCAGGATCATACCCTTTGTAGTTTGTAATCGTAAGCAGGTTTTGAGAAGCCACATAAACTCTGAGATTGCCTAAAGCATTTTTGGTGATTCGCCTTAAACTCTCTGTTGGAATTGAATACCCTACACTAAGGTTTTTAAGGCGCAGATAAGAACCGTCTTCAATAAAACGATCTGATGTTCTTGAATTTGCATTAGGATCACTGTTGACAGCACGGGGTACATTGGTATTCGTGTTGGTTGGTGTCCACGCATCTAGTACAGCAGTGCCCGAATTAAACAGTCTGAGCATACCTTCCGTTAATACTCTTGTGCCATTATAAATTTTGTTTCCTTGCACACCCTGGAAAAACAACGTGGCATCAAAACCTTTATAGTTGGCTGAGAAATTTAAACCGTAAGAAAAGTCTGGTAGAAAGCTTCCCAAATATACCCTGTCGTCAGCGTCAATTACACCATTACCGTCGATGTCACGGAACCGAATATCACCAGGAGCAGCATTGGCTTGGGTCGGTGCAGCTGCCACCTCATCAGCAGATTGAAAAATTCCGTCGGTAACCCAGCCATAAAAAGATTGAACAGGGTGACCTGCCTCTGTCCGAGTAATATCTGTATTTCCATAATCACCATTGGCACCTCGGTCAAGCGTGTTCGTAGGAGAAGCTAATTTGCGAACTTCATTTTTGACGACACCTATGTTACCCGATACATTCCATGTTAAGTCGCCCGTGGTTTCTGTATATCCCGCCTGGAACTCAAATCCCCAGTTCCTCATATCACCGATATTCGCAGAAGTAGGTTGAGAATATCCCGTTGACGTTGCGGGAGCAACATCTAGGATAAGATTGTCGGTTGTACGGTCAAAATATTCAGCCGAGAAAGTAAGTTTGTTTCTGAAAAAACCTGCATCGATACCGAAGTTGGTCATCTTGGTAACTTCCCATGTTAAATCCTGATTTCCCAGGCGATCATAGAAAGCACCCAGCGCCGGTGCGTCACCAAAGACGGCATTTGTATTTACTGACACAACTGGCTGCCACAGATAATTACCTGGTATATAACCGAGCTCACCGTAGCTTCCTCGTAGTTTCAGTTCTGAAATTGCCTCAATTCCACTCATAAAACCTTCCTCGCTAATTCTCCAACCTAACCCTATGGAAGGAAAATTACCGAACTTTTTACCAGGCGCAAAATGAGAAGCTCCGTCTCTACGAATAGAAGCGCTAAATAAATATTTATTAGCATACTCATAATTAACACGACCGATATACGAATAAATCACGGATTCATCACGACTGCCGGTTACAGACTGATTATTCAGTCCATTCAATTCTTTGATCTCATTTGTCAATGTGTTACCGAAACCATTTAACGACACACTGCTTGTCGATTGATATTCTATTACAGCAATTGCGTTTATATAGTGCTTACCGAAGGTTTTATCAAATGTCAGCTGGTTGGTGTAGATCGGAGAAAAATAATTGCTTCTTACATCCCGTAAGGCAGCCTGATTTCGCCCATTGAATCCTTCATTATATATGGGTTGGTAAACATACTGTCTGCCAGAGTTATAATCTGCACCAATATTGACTCTGTACTTTAACCACTTTGTTATTTCAGCTTCCAGGAAGACTGTTCCTAGAATCCTTACATTATCCTGTATATCCAGGTCTTGCGTACCCGAACGTACCGGGTTTTGAGGATCAGATCCATCTGCTCCAGTTGTTCCGCCAAAACCTCCGATGTTCGTAGGATTATACACCGGAATATAAGGCACCATTCGGATCATATTTTGAATCTGCGTACGTCCGCCAGCATTTTGCTCTCTTTGCTGATTACTACTACCAACGAATAAGGTTTGTCCGACTGTAATTCGTTTCCCAAGTCTATGATCGGAGTTGATTCGGAAATTGAAACGTTCAAAGCCGGTTCCTTTCATTATACCTTCCTGTTTGAAATAACCACCTGAAACGTAAAACCGAGAATTTTCATTTCCGCCGTTTACAGAAATGCTGGTTTGCGTAATCGGTGCAGATTGGAAAAGCTCATCCTGCCAGTCCGTTTCGGTTTGCGCAAATGTCTGCGATGAGCCGGCATAGATCGGATCGTTAAGAGAAGAAAAGCGCGGTGGTAAAGCTGCCCCGGCGTTTGACAAAAGGGCTGTACCATATTGAATATATTGGTCGCGATTCAACAGATCCAACTGTCTCCATGCGTTTTGAACACCTACATATGAATCCAATTGAACGTGAAGTTTTCCATCTCTGGTTCCTTTCTTGGTTGTAATCAGAATAACTCCTGCCGCTGCTCTTGATCCATAAATGGAAGCTGAGTTAGCATCCTTTAAAACTTCAACGGATTCAATGTCCTTACTGTCAAACAGATTAAAATTTCCCACTTGCGCGATTCCATCAACCACATACAATGGATTTGAGGCGTAGTTAATGGAATTGATACCACGGATACGAACGAGTGGTGCTTCGCCTGGTGCTCCATTATTGGTAACAATTACACCCGGCGCTCTTCCCTGCAGCGCCTGTTCTACACTTGGAACGGGTAACGCATTAATTTCTTTGGATGACACTGTAGATATAGCGGCAACAACAGAAGATTTTCTCTGGGTACCGTAACCTACTACAACTACTTCTTCAAGTGATGTTGCATCGGGTTGCAAAGAAATATTGAACTCTGTACGATTCCCCACGGCAACTTCTTGTGTGGCATATCCGATAAAGCTAAAAACAAGAACGGCATTATTATCCTCAACATTGATTCTGAATCTTCCTTCACCGTCACTTGACGATCCATTTGAAGTCCCTTTTTCCAGAACGTTTACGCCTGGTAAAGCATCTCCTCTCTCATCCGTAATTGTTCCGCTGATAGCAATAGCAATTCTGGAATTAATCGTTGCGTTAGAAGATTCAGGATTATCAACTGAGCTTAAGATAATCTGATTACCCACTACTTCGTATAAGACAGAAGTATTAAAGATTTCGTCTAACAGATCCTTTACACTGATTTCAGGCGAATCGATGGAGATGCCCTTCAAATTGCGAACAATCTGAGGCTGATATGTAAATTTCAGCTCAGCTTTCTTTTCAATCCGGTTGAGGACAGACTTGGCAGTCTCATTTTTTACTACCAATGAAATCTTCTTATCCAGCAATTCCTGGCCATTCGTATCAAAACTAAAGGCAAGAACGCTACATAACCCAGCCAGAATGATTTGTGTAATTGTGATTTTCATGAAATCAAAAAGGACCCCTTGAATAGGTTTGAGTTTATTCATATTATTATATGGTTTTTGTTAACACTGACAGAAACATGGCCTGCAATTCCCTTGGAAAAGCAGGATTTTTGATCCGGTGATGCTCGAACATCATCGGATTCTTTTTTAGTATTATAATCTCATAGGCACAATCTTTTAGTTACATCCATTACTTACGATTTTGATTTGTGAACCCTCTACCTCATAAGTACCTTTAATAGCTTTACAAATGATGTTGAGCCTGTCGTACAGGTCTTCGTCTGAGAGAGTTGTGGTCAAGATGCAGGACTTAATTAATTCTGTATCGTATACAATGTCTATCCCATATGCATCCTCAAGGGCGGCCAGTATGGTCACCACCGGTTGTTCATCAAACTCCATGAGTGGTTCGGCTATTTCTTCGAGAATTCGCTGAGGCTTATCGACGATTGCCATGGTAATTTGCTTACCATTGTAGACTGCTTTTTGATTGGGCGTCAGAATGATTTCCTCAGTTAGCGTATGCCTTGGACTGGTAGATTTTTGAGTTGTTTGTGTTACAGAAACCTTTCCAGTTTTCACCGCTACAAAGATCAATTCTTCACGGGCACCAATGGTGAAGCTAGTACCCAGTACCTTTGTTGTGATCGTTCCAGTGTATACATAGAAAGGACGCAGGCTGTCGTGCGCAACTTCAAAAAATGCCTCTCCTTCCAGATACACCTCGCGCTTTAGATTATCCATTATATTAGAAACACGCAGACTGCTGTTCGGTTCCAGTCGGATTACGGTTCCATCTGCCAATGACACAACTTTTGCGACCGATCCGGTATTCGTTAGCGAAGAAGATTCAACGTTTAAAGCAACAGGCGTTTCCGTTTTTATTATCGAAACCTCATTGGAAGAATAGTAGAGGGAAAATGTCAAAATGATCAACAGCGATGCAGCCAAGCCGGATAACCATCCTATCCGGGAACGGTACGAAGTATCATTCTTTTTGGTAGGTATATTTACCGCTGATCGCTTACTTTCTATCGATTTCCAAAGCCGATCTTCGATTTGCTGGCGTTGTATCGGGTTCAGGTTTAATTTAAAATCCTGACCGTAAGCTTCATACCATTGTTCAATAAATTCTTTCTCAACATCTGATGCCTGGTTTTCCAAATAACGCATCAACATTTGCCGGAACTGCTCTTTTGAGGGATTTTGACCATTCATGTCCTTAAGACGGGCAACCTGCCGTTTTCCCTAAATCGATTGCACTGATTTTTCTAAAAAAAAATGGACACGAAAGCTGCGGACGCAGACAACAGGTAATCCTTGAGGTATTGACGGAGCTGCTTTAAAGATTTAGTAATGTGATATTCGACCGATTTTTCAGTCAGTTTGTGCCTTTTCGCGATTTCGCTGTTGGGCAAACCTTCGATTCGATTAAGGATAAAAATATCGCGGGTTTTTTCCGGAAGAATTGCAATACCCTTTTCAATAGCAGAAGAAAGTTCAACCAGGTTTTCTTCGTTTGCATTTGATAGCGGAAAATAAGCCTTACAGTGCTCAAAATATTTTTCCTGACTAACTTTTTTTCTGATCAGGTCTATACACCGGTTGCGTAGAGATGCGTGGAGATAATGATTGAGGTTTGTAATCAATAAAACACTTCTTTTTTCCCAAAGTGCTACCAATAAATCCTGAACAATTTCCTCGGCAACTTCATGCGAATGTACCTTCGCATACGCTACAGCATAGAGTTGATACCAATACTTTTTGAAAATGTAGGCAAAGGCATTTTCGTCACCCTCACGCAGGCTACTGATCAAGTCGTGTTCTCTTTGAAAATCAGGCTTACCCATCAATTTATCCCTTTTTCAAATTCAATGTATATAAAACAACTGAATTTACAATCGATTGCTACTTATTCACGTAACATTCACAATTAAACACCGACTTTTTTTGGCACCCTCGCGGATCCTGAAATTGTTCCAATACGATTTAAACTGGCTAATCAACTCTGCGGTTAAGCCCGTTACCGCGCACATAAATGGATTAAAAGTTTTTGCGGTGGTTTTCGGCATTTGCCGGGATGTTGATGAATGAATATCATGGGTACCGGCATTTCCGGTTCGTTGGGAGTACCGCATTTCGATCTCCAATCTGCTCAAGGGTGATTTTAAATGCAGTAAGATAGTGAGAAGCTTTGCTTCCTTTGACCTAAACAAGTCGGAATTAAACGGTCAGTCTGGTCCTTGCAAAGTGTCTTTCAAAATCAATGAGATTGAGTTTTATGTTTTTTAGTTCAGCGGCTTTTCTAAACTCGAGAATAATTTCCAACACATCTTCATCAATATTTTGCGAACGACTTGCATCTATCGTAACCGTTATATTATCCGGTAAGTGCTCAAGTGTGAGTAACACATTGGCCTTATTCAAAAACGTAACTTCTTCCGACAATTCAATTTTCACATTGTCTCCATCTTTATGGGCATCCTTATTAAAAAAGAACGGTGTCTTATAGTTATCACGAAGAATAAAGAATATGGCAACAGCACCACCAATCAATATTCCTGTAATCAGATCCGTAAACATAACGGCCAGGATAGTGAGAATAAATGGTAAAAACTTACGCTTTCGTTGCTTATACATCTCTTTATACAGTGTAATGGACGTAAGCCTGTACCCCACTACGATCAATACAGCACTCAAAGCTGCTAAGGGTATTTTGTTCAACATAAAAGGAATGGTCATAACACAGATCAACATAATTACACCATGCGTGATTGTGGATATCTTAGATCTTCCGTTTGCTGCGACATTGGCAGAGGTTCGTACGATCACCGCGGTGACCGGGAGTCCGCCAATCATACCTGCTACAATATTTCCAATTCCCTGCGCTTTCAATTCCCGGTTCGTTGAGGTTCTGCGTTTATAGGGATCAAGTTTATCTCCTGCCTCTGTACTTAGTAAAGATTCAAGACTGGCGATAAAGGTTAAACTGAGCGCAAACGAGTATACCTGAAGATTGCCGATCTGAGAAAAATCGGGGAAGGTAAAGAAACCTAGAAATTCGCCAAATGAGGACGCTTCCGGCAACGTAACTAATCGCTCACCGCTTAAGGCCAATTCCGGATAATAAACCATGAATAACTCATTAATTAAAACCCCTGCAATTACAGTAGCCAATGCTGCGGGAAAAAACTTGAAGAAAGGGTACTTCTCCTTTACACTTGGTCTGTCCCATGCGAGAATGATAACTAATGAAATTATAAATATGATGACAGCCCCTACATTGATGCTGTCAACGAGATAATACAATTCCGAGAACGTATTACGACTGTCAGGTTGACTAAAACTTTCGCTTCCTTCGAATACCCTATCATAGCCGACAGCGTGAGGAATTTGTTTTAAAATAAGGATCAAACCAATGGAAGCAAGAATACCTTTAATCATCGCCGACGGAAAGTAATATGCAACCGTACCGGCTCGCATGTATCCCAGTGCAATCTGAAATATACCGGCGACGACAACACTGACCAGAGCTACCTGGTAAGAACCAAGGGTTGTGATCGCGGTGAGCATTACCAACGCTGTGCTCGCGGCGGGACCGCTTACGTTCACTTGCGAACCACTCAAGAAACCCACTACAATTCCTCCTACAATCCCTGAAATAATTCCTGCAAACAAGGGTGCACCCGATGCAAGTGAGATACCTAAACAAAGTGGCAGTGCGATAAGAAATACTACAAGTCCGGAGGAAAGATCTGTTTTGAGGTGTTTTTTGTAAAAGGCTTTTCTATCCATCTGATATGAGTTGAACTAAATGTGGAGATGCGTCCTCCTGAAAACTTGTAACGTGATACTCTTTTATACCTAATTCGGGCCGCAAAAATAGTGAAATACTTGAAAACCATAGACACCAACAGCAAACGTTTCCCTAGCTTTACAACACCATTCTATTTGCAATCGATTTCCAGATAGTGTATTCTCATAATCCGCAAGAATGTGACCTGGCTATAGTAGAAAATACTGTAACCAAATAAAATATATGCAAACTCATCGGGATTGAAAAATGCCAAAAAACGAAAATGCTGCTAATAGATTCCAACTTCTGGATCGCGTCTCTGGTGAATAGCTATCCTGCCATCAACGGACACGCATTGCAAGTGGTATCCTAGAATTCAATCTTAAAAATTTGAAGAAACAGATCATCACCTGACCCAACGTAACGGTTAAATGCCAATACATTTCCTTGCTTATTCCAAATCGCTCCTCCAACTGGCGCATAGTCATTATGAACACCAGCTGTAATTCTTTCTTGCACATTGCTAAAACTGTCAATCAGCCAAATACTATTATCCGCTACTACAGACAGATGCTTTCCGTCCGGACTAACATTAAATTGCGCCTGAATGGAATATTTCAGCTGCGTCAGCTGTGCAATCTTCCCCCCTGCCGTCGGAACAGCATAGAGCTGTACAATACCATTGTCATCTTTCATTGGAAAATAAATCTTACTACCATCGGGAGATGTTCGTAATCTGACGCGAGGTCCTTGTATTCCTGCATACTTGTTTCCTTCGGTAAAAGTAAGTCGCGTTTGAGTCAATCCCGCCGGTACATTCGGGCGGCTGCTCAAGGTTCCTTCAAGTGGTTTTCCCTCTTCAGCCTTAGTAAAATCGTCTGGAATATCAGATACAAAAATCTCGGTGACTTGTGTACCGTCAGTTCTGCGTACAGTGCCTTGAAATGCAACTGCTCTCCTTTGATGATGACCATTTGATTTCTGATAACCATTCGTTCCAATCCAACATTCATCAAATGCCCTTTCGATTTCATCATTACCTGGTTCGGGATGTTCTGTAACGGTTGCTGTAACGACAGCAAAGTATTTTCCTGAAAAGTTCTCATTATCTTCATGACCAACATTCACCATACTGACTGGAGCCATAACTCCTATCGTTCGGAGATCCTTCACGCCTCCAGTCGACTTTTCCAATTGTTCAATTACAAAATCATTGTATGTAAAGCTTATCCATTCACCATCGGCGCTCCAGCTATGGGCATGGGTACCACCACGCAACCCGCCTGCTACCAACGGCTCTTTAATGCTGCGTGCTTCCGCATGAGAAATGACGCCAGGTTTTTCTGTGTCCACTATCGCCCCAAACCTCCGTGTCATACTGTACGGCCGTATGCTGTCGCAATTCTGTAACCCATGAATAAATATAATGTTACTGTTTACAGGATTCCATGCCACGGCCCCAACTCCCGGGCCATACAACGTCTGATTTTCTGTTGCGTACAGCTTTTGGACTTCACCCGTTTCTACATGCACCCTCTCAATAGCTCCGGTTCTCCCGATATGAGTATCATCGTTGCGCGTATCGTAGACAATCCATTGATCATCGAATGAAAATATCTGTGTGGCATTTAAAGTATGACCGTAGGTTCCGGAGGTTATTTGTGTTTCCTTCATAAACGGAAATTGTGTCTTACATGAGAAACATAAAATAGAAATAGTAAAGCCTCTGATCCATCTGCGCATTACCATAACGTCAAGACGTACGAGAATTCCTTCGGATTCCAGATATCAACAATCCGCTTAAGAAAATGGATAATGTGCCAATCACAATGACCATATTCATGTGCAAGGGGTTTCGCATGGCTTCGTACTTCGGTGGCAGCAAATATGAAAAGGTCATCCACACAATCACAAGAATTCCAATAATCGTAGAAAGTTGTGCAACAGCGTTACCGGCACTTCGGCTGACAATCCCCAGTAAAAATAGTCCAAGCATACCACTGGCAAAGATTCCCGCGAGCTGCCACCACAAATCGAGAATACTTTTTACACCGATCATCGCGATACCCGTTAAGATTGAAAGCAAACCAATCAGGGCCGTTGATACATACAGCACTTTTAATTCCCCTTTTGCAGTCATGTTTTTATTTATATACCGTTGGTAGATATCTTTCAGAAATACCGTAGCACTGCTGTTCATACCACTGCTGATGGTACTCATGGCAGCCGAAAGGATGGCCGCAATGATTAATCCAAGAAGGCCATGCGGCACCTTCGTAACCATAAAATGGGGTAACACTTTATCACCATAGTCTGCAGGAGTAAGAACAGAAACGGCAACTCCTTTGTCCGTCGCCACCTGTTGTTTTACCGCTGCAATCAGTTCCGGATGTTGATCAAAGTAAGCATACAATGCAGTCCCGATAAAAAAGAACAATAGTGAAACAGGCAGATACCAGTACACACAAAGCCAGATTCCCCGGGAAGCTTCTTTTTCACTTCGCGCTGTGTGATAACGTTGTACATAGTTTTGGTCAATACCAAAGTTGTTGAGGTTGATAAAAAATCCATATAAAAGAACTACCCAGAATGTAGACGTGGTGTAGTCGGTAATGTCAAAACTACCCAAGCTAAATTTATCATCTGCATTGCCTATAACCATAATGTCCGAAACTCCATGATCCAACTCCAGGATCACAATACCCAATACGGCAAGTGCTCCAATAGTTTTGATGATACCTTGTACCACCTCTGTCCAGATTACAGCTTCTATCCCTCCTAACATCGTGTAGATGATAATACAAACTCCGCTGACAGCCATAATGGTGCGCATATCGATACCGGTAAGTGCCTCAAGTGTTAAAGCAATTCCAAAAAATATGGATCCCATGCGTGCTAGTTGGGTCAGAACAAAACACAACATCGCATATGTTCTTGCCCATGGACCAAAGCGATGCTCCAGGTGCGTATAGGCACTGATTATTCCGGTGTTCCTGTAAAATGGCACGAAGTAGCGGGCGGCAATCCATGCAGCCAACGGCATCGATAGGCTGAATACGAATGAATTCCAGTTACTACCAAAAGCTTTTCCCGGAACGCCAAGAAACGTGTTACTGCTTAGGAAGGTTGCGTAAAGACTAATCCCTAGTGCCCATCCCGGTATGTGCCCAGATGCTTTTGTGAATTGATCAGTGGTTGTATTGCGTCTGGAAAAATAAATCCCTACCCCTATCATGGCCGCGAGGTAGAGGACTACTATTGCCAGGTCGACTAGTGGCAGGTGATTCATGGCGTACTAATTAATTACGAGTGAAAAAAAAAACATGTCTTTCTTAACTGGCTGGATTCACTTTAAAAAGATCTTTCAATTTTATTGTCTCGTTTTTAATTAACGGCTTTGCCCACATACCGATACTGAAGATATAACCCAACGTCAAAAACATAAACGTCATGGCTAATTTTAATCCTACTAACTCTGCCACTACTCCAATGACCAGCGGAACGATCGCACCTCCCACTATACCGGTGCATAATATCCCCGAAAATGTGCCGTGGTGATGTGCTACAGAATTCATCCCGAGAGAAAAAACTACTGACCACATGATGGAAAGAAAAAAACCTGTCAATGGAAAAGCAATAAGTGCAGTAGCCCGACTGCCAAACAGTGCCAGCAGTAACGATACTATTGCCCCGCATGCAAATACTTTTAATATCAGCCTGCTATCAAACAATTTCAAAAGTAACAGACCTGAAAAGCACCCAACCGTAATGAGGCCCCAAAAGTTGGAAATGGCTGAGGCCCCTCCGGTTGCAGGATCAACATTATGATACAATTGCAGAAATTCAGATATCCAGTTTGCAATACCCTGCTCCGTACCGACGTAGCAAAATATTCCAATAAAATAGAAAAACACTTGCTTACTCTTTAGTAATACTTTGAGTGCAACGCCAGTATCCATCTTTTCATCATCGCGGCGCGCTACTTCCGGAAACTTAATTATGGCAATCAGCAAAATCATGAAAAGACTTGTAAGGGAAAATACCCAATACAATGAAACCCATTTCATCTCATCAGATACAAGTTTATCAAAAATTGCAAAAACAAGGCTTGAGCTTCCTGTATGAATATTACCCACAAGTGTGCTATACAGAAGCGGGCTTAAAAAGGAAGCTGCGCCGAAGAAAAAATCCGCGAGCACAGAGTTAAATGCAAAATGTTGTTCTCCGCCGCTATGCCTAAGCAATGGATTAATTACTACCTGTAGCATAGCCATCCCGATACCAATAGAAAACAATGAGAGCAGCGCAATTTCAAATGTCGGAAACAGTGCAAAAACCAAGGCGGCTATGAATGCTAAAACAAAACCTGTAATGAGTACAGTCTTCTCCGAATACTTTTCGATCAAAACGCCGCAAGGAATTGACATTACCCCATAGGCAACAAAAAAAGAAAAAGGTAGAAATCCTGCAAGGCCGATGCTCAGGTCAAAGCTGTCTATAATGTCAGGCACGAGGGGGCCAAGAATATTCGTAAGAAAAGAGATGACTGCAAAAATCAAAAAAATCAGAAGAACAATGAAGGTACTTTTTTTCATTAAAGGATATTATTAAAACTTCAGGGCGACCGTGTGTTCTGGCTAGATTAAGGCCGGCATATAAAAACTAAAGATTA
Source organism: Chryseolinea sp. (assembly GCA_041747735.1). Classification (GTDB taxonomy): domain Bacteria; phylum Bacteroidota; class Bacteroidia; order Cytophagales; family Cyclobacteriaceae; genus Chryseolinea. Next base: position 2,704 of record JBGTEP010000042.1, on the reverse strand, counting down.
CAAATCACTTTCACCTCACAACCTTCAATAGCGATTAAGATACCTCAAAATGCGACAATGTTAAAATTGAAAGTGTATTTACGAAAAACTTTCGCGTCCAACCGTTTATTCCTGAGCACCAACATTTCTGAAACTTTTTGGGGAAACTCCCATAACCTGCTTAAATACTTTGGAAAAATGGTATTGATCAAAAAAACCGAGATTATAGGAGATGGTCTTTATCGTTTGGTTTCGGTTTTGTAACAACTGACAGGCGCGCTGGATTTTCATTGAAGTAAAAAGTTGCAACGGAGTCTGTGCTGTTTTTAGTTTAAACATAGCGCAATAATGTGATACCGAAAGACCCGCTACGACAGCCAGATCCTGTAGCGAGACCATATTCGTAATATTCTCCCTCATGTATTCAATGCTTTGAATAACGCCATCTTTTTTACCATACTTCCGCGATGACAAAACCGTAAGACGAAACGAACAAAGAAAAGAATAAAAGCGACTATTTGCATACACCAGATTCTCAATATTCTCCATCAATTCAAGGTGATGAAGAATGTCATTAAATTGAGAAATACGCCCAACCAAGGGTTTTGCTTTGCGCGGTTTAAGACCCTTTCCTATCAGATGACTGGCAACCTTTGCAGCCTGACTACCCGAAAAGTATGCCCAGTAAATACTCCATGTTTTGCCCTCCGACACACTCAACTGATCCGTTAGCCTCACCGGGAGTACAAAAAAATCATTCTGACCGAGGCTATATTCCTGGTCCTTTATTCGATACGATCCCTCGCCTGCAGCGACGTAGAGCAACAAATAGTGATTTCCGGTCCTGCTTTTCGTAAACGGTTGAAAGCGACTATTGTCTTCGTAACCAATTTCCGTAAGAAATAAATTACTGCAAAGGGGATGTTGTAATATCCGTTGCTGAACACTTTGCGGGATTACACTATAGCGATGAGATCCGCCAGTCCCTTGTGATTTCATACTGTTTACATTTCTTTAACAATACCTTCACGTCAAAAGATAACGCGGGCAAGGTAGAAATGCTATCTTAAATACACCAGAATTTTATACATCATTTTAAGAATGCGTTCCATTGATTGGGCCGAACTGTATTTCGATCTTGTGTAGCGTTTAAAGCCCTCATTGATGTATCACACCAGCGTTAAACCTCCGGGAATTGAAATTCTGAATGCTGCCTTCACACCGATGTCAGCTGATGGATCAATAAACTATAGCCCTATACCACACTTGTTTGAACATGCAGTTCAAACCGGTTCCCAGGGAGTTTTTCTCAACGGTACCACTGGCGAATGTATGTCCCTTAGCCTAAAAGAGCGGCAGTGCGTCGTGGAAAAATGGTTTGCGTATCGAAAAGAAACTAACCGGTCTGATTTTAAAGTATTCGTACATGTAGGAAGTTGTAATTTATACGAAGCCGCACAGATGGCTGAACATGCCCAACATCACGGCGCGGATGGCATTGCAATGGTACCCACTTTTTATTTTCGACCGAAAAATTTAAAAGCCCTTGCGGATCAGTGTGCGTTTATCGCTGCTGCCGCACCAGATGTTCCATTCTATTATTATAATATTCCATCGCTTACAGGAGTTTACTTTCCCATGATTTCATTTCTGGAGGCAGTGGTAAAACGTATTCCGAATTTTGCCGGACTGAAAAATAGCTTTACCGATATTGTTGACTATCAGAATTGCCTCCACTATGCAAAAGATAACTACGCGCTTTATTGGGGTACTGATGAAGCTTTTCTCACGCTATATCAAATCGGTAATCGACATTATGTAGGCAGTACCTACAATTATATGAGCAACTTCTACCGAAAAATTCTGGAGGCGTATCATATGGGAGATTCAGACGCGGTTCATAAGTTGCAAGGAAACGCGGATGATATATATAAAATCCTTCATCAATACGATGGTATTGTTTCGGGGAAAGAAATTATGCGCTACATCGGGGTTGATTGCGGACCGGTACGCCAACCACTGAACCAACTTACAGAAATTGACAGCGAAGCTTTGCTCGGTAAATTAAAGCAAACTCTACTTTTTACCTATGCAGATATAAAGAACAAGGCAGTAAGTCAACCATGACAGACGTGATTGCGTTACCGTGCATTATCAGAATTAGTTTAAAAGACAGGTAGTGGGTTGGGAGAAACCGATATGAATTGTTAATCCGTGGCAGTATCATTTTCCAGAAACATTAAAAACGCGAAACTCATTTTACCTAATACATACTATCATGATCAAGCTTATTTTGCTGAGCGACTTTGCCGAAGAGTATTACAAAAATCTTCTCCGCGGAATTACGAGGTATTCAAGAGATAATGGCCCGTGGACATTTTGTAGAATGCCGCCATATTATCGCGAAAGCATTGGAATTGATGGCATTCTGGAATTTGCTAAAGAATGGGAAGCAGACGGTATCATCGGACAGTTTTACAACGATGAGGAGGTAATCAAGTTTACCCAAGCCGGGATTCCGGTAATTGCTCAGGATTTTAAAGAAAGGTTTACCAATATCCCTAACATTACTGGAGATTATCTTGAAACCGGGAGAGTGGGCGCTGAGTATTTTCTGAAGAAAGGCTTCCGGAATTTTGCTTTTTACGGTTTCAACAACATCGTCTGGTCGAGAGAACGCGCACAAGGTTTCGTAAAACGGATAGAGGAAGCCGGACATACAGTG
>JBGTEP010000041.1:0-38521 GCA_041747735.1 Chryseolinea sp. | reverse complement strand
TAGTTGTGCGCTAAGATATTTATTTGGAATGTTGGCGGGATTATAGTTGATTCCGTAATTAGCGTTTAATAATAATGAAACGATCTCATAAGTTTGTTTCTCCGTCCTGTGGAACTGGGGGAGAAGTCCCATCATAGCATAGCTAATTGGATTTACAGCAGGAATGAATGTCTCCCATTCATATCCTTTACCCCAAATTAGTCCTGTTACTGTCAATGTCAAATCCGCGTGTTGAGCAACAAGAAAATTCATTACGTCAGTACACTTGTTTGCATCTTGATTTACGGTATGGAAAATGGGAGTCTGACCTCCGAAATCATTGTCGTCACGTCCGGCCTGTGCGTTGATGTCCGCACCGTGCTTTACAAGAATTTGTGCGCAAGAAAAATGATTATACTCAGCGCAAATATGTAATAAGGAAACTTTGTAAAGAGGAGTGAAAGCGCAGTCAAATGAATATCGTTTTGGTAAAGCGTCTTTGTTGGAGGCCAATTGAGTGTCAAGTTTGCTGGAATCATCCAATAAAACCGACAGCAATACCTTGTCGTTAAATTCGAGTCCGTGGTCCACAAACATTTGAACACATTTCTTGAATGAAGGTCCACGTGTATACATGTTAATCAAATGATGAATAAGTGGTTGATCATTAACAACCTGGTTTGGATTAACTCCGTTTTCAAAACATTGCTGTATTTCTTCTGCGGAATGAAGTTCAAATGCTGTAAGGATTTTCTTTAGGTAGTCCATCTTGAAATTTTATATTCTGGCTAGCCGCGGAGTCGGTTAAATTGGTTACGTCACCATAAAGATATATGTAATCTTTCGTTGTTAGGTATCTCTCTTGCATGTTTGGTCGCGACTGTATATTAATGACAACTCAATGAACTCAAGTTTCATCATTAGGTTCCACGAGTATTCGAATGTTGAGCTGCCTTCATTAAAACCACGTCGTTCTACTGTTCAAACCAATGTGTTTGGTTTGATTCGATAGAATAGTTTAAACGTGTTTTGCTACCAAAAAAAGGTATAGGCGTGAAACAGACGGCCGGGAGCAAGCTCGCAGGTAAGCACTAAGATTAGCGGCAACGTTGCCGGCAACGCTATTTTCAAAACATTATTATACGGAGCGTTCAAACGATTGCAAGATTGTTTTTTAAAAATCAAGTTTGGTTTTGTGATTGTGAAATTATCATTCATCTAAACCAAACACTTATGACCAAAACAGATTCTCGCCAGGGAAGCCTCTGCAAATCGTTAAAGCTGTTGCTTTTTCCGTGCATGCTTTTGGTGTTCTTTTTCAGTTGCAGAGACGAAAGTTTCTTCGAACGGGATCCAGCAAAATCGAAAACAATCGAAGATCAACTCCGGAGTAATCCCGAGTATTCCAAATTTGTCCAGGCCCTCGAAAATACGGGGCTGATAAATTACATAGGAAGTTCGGGGTTATGGACAGTCTATGCTCCCAACAATACAGCGCTGGGAAACCTTGACCTTAACCCAACAGGACAAGAAGAAAAAGTTGAATTTATCAAATTGCTTAATTATCACATCGGAATCGGCCTGAAATATCGATCGGCCGTTAAGGTAAATGATCGTCTGGTGACGAGGAGCGGAAAGTATGTATCGCTCAGTAGAGATCCGTTTTCGGTCGATGGTGTGAGCTATGGTCAAATGTCTGATGTCGACGCCAATAATGGTGTCATCCATGAACTAGGACAATTGCTTAGTCCGGCACCAAACGGTGGTGAAAAACTAATCGAACTTCAAGAGGTAGGTCTTTTCTCCGATGCGGTCCAGACATTTGCACAGGAAGTGTTCAATCCGTTACTTTCTATAGACCGTAATTTTGATGGAATCATCGACGATTCTGTTTTCGTCGCAACTTATGGGCTAGCTGTTGATATTGCCAATGAAAATACACGCCGTACTATTTTTGCTCCCTCTGATGAAGCCGTCGAAGCGTATCTTACTGACAAAGGACTGGATTCCTTAGAAGATCTCCCAACGAATGAGCTTTTAACGCTGCTTAACAAACACATCCTTATAGACTACAAACCCAGCGCTGTTCTCACCCCCGGGATGACGATTTCAACTTCTGGCGGTACCGGTTCGTTTACGTTTGATCCGGCTATAGTTGTCACTCCGGATATACAGAGTAGCAATGCCGTTATACACATCATAAATAAAGTCTTAAATCATTAATATGGACGATATGAAAATACCAATACTAAAATTCTACGACCGTTTCTGGTTGATACTCTTTTTTGCAATCCTGGGATCTTCGATGGTTATGGCGCAAAATTCAAGAGTTGTAACGGGTACCGTGAGAGCAACTGAGAATAATGAAAGTCTGCCTGGTGTAAACATCCTGGTTAAAGGGACGTCAATAGGAACGACGACAAATGCTGATGGTAAATTCTCAATCAACGTTGCAGATGACAATGCTATTCTTGTTTTTTCTTTTATTGGATATACCAGTCAGGAGATGGCTCTTGGTGGGAGAACGACGATGGATGTTTCGCTTACGCCCGACATTCAATCTTTGTCCGAGGTGGTCATTGTCGGTTATGGTGAACAGGAGCGTCGAGACCTTACAGGAGCGGTTTCTTCGGTTCGAAGCAAGGACTTTGAAAATATTCCAATCATTAGCGCAGATGCCATGTTGCAGGGCCGCGCTGCAGGGGTTGTTGTAATTAATAACTCTGGAGCGCCAGGTTCCGGCGTCACCGTGCGGATACGCGGAACCACATCTATCAATGCAAGTAATGAACCCTTATATGTTATTGACGGGGTACCCGTAACTTCAGTACCATTTGGTGGTCAACTTGCTGGCGGAGGTAGTTCGAATCCTTTGGCTGATATCAACCCGAATGATATCGCTAGTATGGAAGTGTTAAAAGATGCCGCTGCCACCGCAATTTATGGTGCCCGTGCTGCAAACGGCGTAATCCTTATTACAACAAAACGGGGAGTGAAAGGAACGGGAAGGCTTTCGTTTAACGCCTATACCGGTATAACCAAAGCACCTGATCAACTTCCCTTGTTAACCGGGCCGGAAATGAAAACGATGTTTCTCGAAGGTGCTTCAAACGCCGAGCCTACATGGTTCACACAATGGCCAGCACTGTTAAATGATCCAACACGTCTGGACTACCCTTTGTACAACTGGGATACAGACTGGCAGAGTCTTGTTCGACAGGATGGTAAAATTCAGGATTATAATATTTCATTCCGCGGTGGAACTGAACAACTTGGGTATAGCATCAGTACCGGATATACCACACAGGATGGAACGGTAGTAGGGTCTGGTTTTGAACGATTCACCACGAACATAAATGTTGATTATAAGATTTCAGAAAAAGTGAAGATTGGAAACAGCGTTAGAATCAGCAGGTCTGAAACTAACCGAATTGATGAAGGGAATAATTTTTCAACAAACCCCTATGCGCTTTCGATGTTTAAGATGCCTTTTCTTTCTCCGTGGAGGATAGATCAGGCTACAGGCGAAGTCCTTGAGGGTGTATTTGCAACGGCGGATTTTCAAGACAGAAACAATCCTTATCAGGTTTCGCAGATGTTGAAAAATAATCAGTACAATAACCGGGCTATCGGTAATGTATATCTCTCCTACGACATTTTGCCAGGTCTGAATTTCCGAACTAACATGGGACTTGACTTTTTCGGATTGAAGGAATCACGGTTTGCTCCGGATGGTATCCGCGGGATCAACAGACAGGCCTACGAACAATGGACACAGGATATAACCTGGATAAACGAAAACATTCTTACCTACTCCAAGGTTTTTTCCAGTGTTCATAATTTTTCCGCACTCGTCGGCTACACCAACCAGAAATCCAAATGGGAACGCATTACCGGATCGACGGATCGTATGATCGACAATACTATCCAGACTTTAAATGCCGGACCTAACTTTAGGGATATACGCTCCGGCATTTCAGAGTGGGGGATTTCATCTCTTCTCGGAAGAGTCAATTACATTTATAACGATAAGTATTCGGTCTCTTTGAACATCAGAAGAGATGTTTCTTCCAAGTTTGGTCCTGAAAACAGAGCGGCGGTGTTTCCCGCAGTTTCTGCCTTTTGGCGCGTGTCAGCTGAACCATTTTTCGGCGGGGTGACTTTTTTGGATGATTTTAAGATCAGGGGAAGCATTGGCCAGACGGGTAATCAGGATATTCCTTCGGGAGCAGCGCTTACACTCTACGGTGTCGGTGCAAATTACTCCGGTGCTGCCGGCGTTGCCCAGAGCAACCTTGCCGCACCTGGTTTAGGTTGGGAAACGACAACCAAATCGAATATAGGAGTCGACTTCTCGATGTTTAACAGTAGGGTAACGGTAATAGCGGACTACTATGTTAACAACACAGAGGACTTGCTTGTTCAGGTGAGTCTTCCAAACACAAGTGGTTTTGGAAGAAAATGGGATAATGTCGGTAACATCCGCAATCAAGGAATTGAGCTTAATATTATCGGGCGGATATTTCAAGGTCCGTTCACCTGGAATGTGGATTTCAACGCAGCAAGACAGACCAACAAGATCGAAAGATTGCTTAACGATGAAGACTTGATTGTTCAACGGGATGGATTTTTTGGTATTGCCCGCGTTGGAGAATCATTGGGAACTTTTTACGGATATAGGGCAAATGGAATCTATGCCAGTGACAGTGACAACGAAAACGGCGTAAGAAACAATTCGTCCACTGGTTATTTGTTCAAAGGGGGTGACGTAATTTTTGAAGATATTAATGGAGATAACGTTATCAATCTTGATGACCGGGTAGTAATAGGAAGTTCCCTGCCGGATTTTTTCGGAGGACTTAATAATACGTTTACGTATAAGAATTTTGATCTTAATATATTCCTCAACTTCGAATACGGTAAGGATGTGATTAACGCCACCCGCCAGCGCCTGAGTGATGCCGGAAGCCCTGATAATACGCTGACTGCCAGTCTTAGAAGGTGGCGTCAACAGGGCGATATCACTGACGTGCCTATCGCGCGACGAATTGAAGGGCAGTTTGCCGACAACAACCGGCAGTCTACACGTTGGCTGGAAGATGGCTCATACCTTAGGGTGAAAGCCGTGCGGTTGAGCTACAATATCCCTTCGTCAGTCTTCCGCGATAAAATTCAGGGCGTACGAGTTTATGTAGCCGGAAATAACCTGCTAACCTTCTCAAAATATCTTGGTCAGGATCCTGAGTTCGCACAACAAGGAAGTCCCATCCTCAACGGTATTGATTATTTTAATTATCCACAGTCCAGAGTTTACACAATGGGCTTGACTGTTAACTTTTAATTCAATTCTTATGAACCAATTAAGAATATTATACACCAGATTGTTAGGTTATCTGTCCGTTCTGGCAATCCTGCTTGTAATGAGCTGTGAGGTGACGGACATCGAGCCCGTGAGTGATTTTACAGACGCAAATTTTTGGCAAACCAGAGTACATGCAGAGGGTGCTATCTTCGGAATTTATGATGCTTTTCAGTCTCAGAGTGAATCAATGCTTGCGTACGGCGAAGCCCGGGGTGATTTAATGCAACCGGGATGGGGATTTTGTTGTGGGGGTGGCGCACCATGGGGCCAGTTGCAAAAAAATGAAATAACGGATGCCAACGGCTTTACTGAGTGGGGTGGATTCTACAACGTTATTAACCGGGCAAATGTTGTTATTGAAAAGGCTCCTCTGATTGTAAACACAGACCGCGAGTTCAGACAGATTGATGCTGATTACGCAGTGGGAGAAGCCAGATTCCTCCGTGCACTTGCATATTTCTGGTTGGCTAGGGTCTGGAAGGATGTTCCCTTATTGACAGAACCAACTACGGCCAATATGGACTTCCAGGTTACGCGGACAACCCAGGCTAAGGTGCTTGATTTTGTGCAGAGTGAACTCGTGGATATTGTGATAACGAATCAGCATCTGCGACCGCAGTTTGGATCCGACCGAGATACCAAGACGCGAGCAACAATTGCTGCAGGCAGGGCATTGCTTGCCCAGGTGGCGTTGTGGAGAAATCAATATCAGACGGTAATTGATCAGACCACAGCAATCATCGGGTCTACCCTTCCGACATACAGCCTAGTATCGGGGTCAAATTGGTACAGTAATTTCTCCACAGGAATGACCACCGAAAGCATTTTTGAATTGTTATACGATGCTTCCCAGAATGATAGAAACATGGGCATGTATCTTCTGTCTTCAAGGGTAGGTATGGTACCGTCAACCTATTTGCGCGATCTTCATGAAAGCCCCAATAACCTGGACTATCGCGATAACGTACGGGGTAATGGAAGAACGTGGGTATGGCAGAATGCGTACTTCAACAAATGGTTATCGCTAAGTCCTTCGCCTGTTCCAGAAAATCGCGTAACGGTAAGGGTTAGTCAGCGAGGTGACAACCTGGCTGATCCGAACTTCATATTTTTCCGTCTTGCCGACGTTTATCTGATGCGTGCCGAAGCCCGCAACAGAAACGGCGATAAAGAAGGTGCCATTGCTGACCTCAATGTGATTCGTACCCGTGCCCAACTTCCGGTGGCTACAATTGTCGGAACTACCACAGAGCTTACCGCAGCAGCTTCCGAAGATCAGATCGAAGACGCTATTGTTCAGGAAAGGGCGATGGAACTTGCCGGAGAAGGTCATCGTTGGTTTGACTTAATGAGGATAAGTCTACGAGGGAGACCAACATTGCTGGCCGACTACGTGAATGACGGATCAAAGTACTCTTTTTCAGGTTCGTGGCAAGCTTGGCTTGATCCAACGGTAAGACTGGTAAATCCGGTTTCCAGTGATCCTGAAACCTGGTATTTGCCAATTTTGCAGCAGAATAAGATCACTAATCCAAATCTGCTGACACCGCCACAATAGCCGAAACTAAAATTTATATTTGTTTGAAAAGTACCGGAAAATTATTTTCTGGTCTTTTCTTTTTTAGAGCGTTGATGAGAATAGCATTCCCTATATTGTTTTTCACTGTGTTAGCTTGCAGCCCGATTGAAAGGCCGCTCACCGTATACGCTTTTCTGAGTACGGAATGTCCGTTAAGCATTGAACAGACTGGAACCCTGAATATTCTTCATCAACGATATAAATCAACCGTTATCTTCACAGCAGTTTTTCCAAATTTCACCGATCACGACACTCTAATCAATGCGTTTGTCGATAAATACCAAATCAGGATGAACGTAATTAATGATCAACAACACATTCTGAAAGATTCGCTTGGCGCAACGGTAACCCCACAGTATTTCTTGTTGGACAGCAAAGGTCGAGTCCTTTATTCAGGGCAGTGTGATAATAGAATGATCAGCCTGGGTAAAAAAAGGAAGGTTGTCACGGAACATTATCTAAACGAGGCCATTGAACAAGCACTTTCCTCAAAGTGGGTGCAATTTCATACTACCGAGCCGATTGGATGCGCAATTTTTAATAAAGAGGTATTATGCAGCGGCGTATAACCACCATCCTTTTAGGTTTTACACTCACGTTGAGCAGCTGTGTGGTGAAACAATCAGAGCAATCCACAAAAGTGGAAGGAGAAAAAATTACATTCTCAACCCATATTCAACCGTTGATTTCTACTAAATGTTCTTCATGTCATAATGAAAAGGGCCCCGCACCCTTCACGCTGGCTACTTATGAACATGTAGCCAAACGAGCGAAGGATATCAGATATGTTACTCGAAATCGTATTATGCCACCATGGCTTGCGGATGTTGAATATTCTACGTTTAAGAACGAACGGCATTTAACCGAGAATGAAATTGATTTGATTGGACAATGGGTTGATGGAGGAATGAATGAAGGAACTTCAGATACCCTAGCGGCATTGGAACTCAGAGAGAAGAGCAAGCGCCCAGACCTTGTACTTTCTCTTAGCAAGCCAAATTTAATTCCTGGCAACAATGAAGAAGTATTCCTATTAACCTACGTTCCATTCGAGCTTCCTTCCGATGAATACGTTGCTGAAATCGAATTTGTAGGCGATAATAAAAAACTGATTCATCATTGTACGTATTACTTTTACGACGTCCAGGATGATATTTCTTTGGAAGGGAACAATGGTCCTTTCAACGTTGCCGTAGATGTTAAACACTCAAAAGCAGAAAAGGAACGTTTTCAAAATCTTTCAAGGAATCTTGCTTTTTTTGCGGGATGGATTCCCGGAGCGGGGTCCGTCGCTTTTCCCGAAGATATCGGATTTCGCATGCCACGTCGAGGAATGTTGATGATTACAATGCATTATGCTGCAACGCCGATTGACGCAACGGATAACTCTTATCTGAATGTTTACTTTCATAAAAGAACCCCTTTGCGAAAAGCAAGCAACATTTCCGTCGGCACAGGGGGATTGGGTACGATTAAACCGGCGCTTGTACTTGAACCGGAACAAACCTCTGATCATAGAGTTGATCTTCCTGTTAACGCAGACATTTCAGTGTTTTCGATTTGGCCGCATATGCACTTTCTTGGAAAAAGTATTAAAGCATATGCACTGGACCCGAAAAAGGATACGATTCGGTTGATAAAAATTCCTGAATGGGATTTCGCGTGGCAGGAAATTTATTATTCTCAAGCGCTGATCAAGATACCGACAGGGTCTACGTTAGTCATTGAAGCGACGTTTGATAATACATCAGCAAATCCAAATAATCCTTTTCAGCCGCCACGGAGAGTCGTTTCCGCGGGAAATATGTCGACAACAGATGAAATGCTGACAATGATGGTAATGTATCTCCTTTACCAGCCAGGCGATGAAAACAGAAAATTATAGTATGATACAAAACTTCAGAATATTTCTTGTATTCATAGTCCTAGGGTTCGTCTCGTGTGGTAAAAGTGATCCCGGACTTATCCCTTTTCTACAAAATGAAAAATTTGGCTTCGTTGACACTAGGGGAAACGTTGTTGTTTCACCTTTGTTTGATGATGCCTTTCTTCCTTCCGATGGTCTTGCCAAGGTGGTTGTTGACTGGCGAAACGGTTTCATTGATCAGCGTGGTAAACTTGTTATCGCACCCGAGTACAACTATGCTTCAGATTTTAAAAATGGTTATGCTATTGTAAAAGCGGGAAGTCGGTGGGGTTTAATTAACAAAAGGGGAGAGAAGGTTATTCCAATTGAATACGAGGCCATTAGGCAACAATCTGAAGGTTTGTTCGCGGCACTGCAAAATGGTAAATGGGGATTCCTCAATAATTCCGGTGAAACAAAAGTTCCATTTTTTATTGACGAAGCAAGTCTCTTTGTTGATGACAGAGCCCGTATCGTGATAAATAAAAAATATGGGTTTATTGATAGTTCTGGTGAAGTGGTGATACCTGTTCAGTATGACTACGCCGGTTCTTTTTCATCGGGAAAAGCAATGGTCGTAAAAAGTGATTCGATCTCGTTTATAGATCGATTCGGGAATATAATGTTAGAACTTCCTGCTATCGATGATGCTTATTCGTTTTGCGACGGTGTAGCAGCCGTCAGGGAAGCAAAAACTCAGCGGTGGGGATTCATTGATGAAAGAGGAAAGTTGGTCATTAATTTTCAGTTTAAAGAGGTTAAAGATTTTCATGAGGGTACTGCCTCGGTAATGTCTTATGAAAATGAACTGTGGGGTGTGATTGATACGTCGGGCAAGTCGATTCTTCCCTTCGCCTTTTCCCAAGTCCTGGATTGTAAGGAAGGAGTTATTGCCGCACGTGACTACCAGGATAAGATGTTTCGTTTTTTTTCCGATGAAGGAAAACTTTTGATACCAGAGTCATTCGATGAAGTAATGGCATTTGATCGGGGCTACGCATTTGTAAGATCAGGAGAGAAATCGTTCTATGTTGATAGATTTGGAAAGAAGTATGGTAGTGAACTCTAGATTGTTTATACAAATCCTGTATTTGTTGCTTTGTATCTTGTTCTGTTCCGGGTGCACGGGGCTGGAGGGAGCCGGGAAGAAGCTGTTTGAGAAACTTGATCCAAAACAGACCGGAATTTTATTCTCGAATGATCTTATTAAAAGTGATTCTTTAAATATCTATGAATTTGACCCATTTTACAACGGTGGGGGTGTAGCTATTGGAGATATCAACAACGACGGGCTCAGTGACATTTATTTTTCCGGCAATATGGTTACTGGAAAATTGTATCTGAATAAAGGCAATTTCCACTTTGAAGATATTACTGAGCAGGCTGGCATTACTACCAAGGGGTGGGCCAGAGGTGTAGCAATGGCCGACATAAACGGTGATGGATTTCTTGATGTTTATATATGCATGGCAGGAAGTGAAAATCTGCTTTTCATAAATCAGGGAAACAACACTTTTATTGAGAGCGCCAAGGCCTATGGTTTGAACGATGCAAGTTGGGCGACCCATGCCGCTTTTCTGGACTATGATCTGGATGGCGACCTTGATCTTTATCTAATCACACGTAGTCAGGAACTGTTAAAGTTTTCTACCGTAGATCCCAAGCCAAAGCGTGGCGAATCAGACAATACGGATAAACTTTTCCGGAACAACGGCAACAATACCTTCACTGATGTTACTGCTGAAGCAGGTGTTGATTTTAAGGGAAATGGTTTGGGTATAGTCGTTACAGACGTTAACAACGATTTCTGGCCAGACGTATACATTGCCAACGATCAGGTGTACAATGACTTTTTGTATATTAATAACGGAGATGGTACGTTTACAGAATCCGCTTCCACCTATTTCAAGTGTCAGAGTTTTTCCGGTATGGGTACCGATGCGGCTGACATTAATAATGATGGCCTGGTGGATATTTGTGTGGTTGATATGCTGCCGGAAGATTTTACTGGGCAAACGCTTACCATTGGTGACATGCGGTATGACAGGTTCAACCGAATCGTGCAAAACGGATACATCCCTCAATATCAAAGAAATGTTCTTCAATTAAATAACGGAGATGGTACATTCAGCGAGATTGCACAATTGTCAGGTGTCGATAAAACGGATTGGAGTTGGGGTGTGTTGTTCGCAGACTTCGACAATAATGGTTTTAAAGATATTGTCGTGTCAACAGGCATGGTAAAGAGCCTGAATAATCTTGACTACATCATGTACAACAGACCGCCTAATTTTCAGGCAAATGACCCCTGGTTTAAAAAGCAATTTTTAATTGAAATGGAGCGACTGCCAGAGGTAAAAATTCCTAATCGGGTTTTCAGCAACAATGGTGACCTTACTTTCTCAAATAAAACAGCTTTATGGGGATTGGATGAACCAACGTTTTCTTACGGAGTCGCCTATGCTGATCTCGACAACGATGGCGACCTGGATCTCGTCTTTTCGAACGTAAATGATTTCGCTGGTATTTATGAGAATAAAACTGAATCTTCTATCAATAGCTTTTTACGCGTTAAGGTTTTTGGACGTGCGAAAAATTTAGCCGGTTATGGAGCAAAGGTGCTTTTGTACAATGAAGGCAAAGTGCAGATGCAGGAAGTTTCACCGTTTCGCGGATATCAATCTACTGTTGAAAATATTATTCATTTTGGCATTGGGAATGTTTCGGAGATTGACAGTCTGGTTGTGATTTGGCCTGATAAATCGTATGTCACGCGCCGCAAGTTGACATCCAATCAAACGATCCTCGTTAAGCCAGAGAAGGAAAATATTTATCAAACAAAAGAGACTGATGAGAAAGCATTTGCGGCAACTAAAAAATTCTCATTTAAACATGAGGACGAGCTTTTCAATGACTTTGCAATACAACGAACGTTGCCCCATGGATTCTCGGAATATGGTCCCGCGCTCTCCGTTGGTGATGTGAATGGCGATGGGACGGTGGACGTATACCTAGGAGGAGGTAAAGGACAAACAGGACAAATATTCCTCCAACAGTCCGATGGATCATTTGTCCCTGCGGTTGGTCCTGTACCAAAAGAAGTTCATGAAACAGGAGCATTACTTACTGACTTCAACGGTGATGGGCATCCGGATCTTTATGTGTGTGTTGGAGGTTCCGGCGAGCAATTTTCAAATCCCATTTTTGAAGACCACTTGTATTTAAGTAATGGGGAAGGCCAATTCTTTCAGGTTAAAAATGCGTTGCCAACTTTTCCCCACCCTTCTACAGTTGTCGTAGGAGCTGACTTCGACAATGATGGAGATACTGATTTGTTTGTGGGTGGAGGAACAGTTGCGGAAAGATATCCTGAAGCAGCCCCCTCAAGAATTTTAAGAAATAATCAGGGGGTGTTTTCCAATGTCACAAATGAAATCGCTCCCTTTCTCGATACATTAGGCTTGGTTACAGATGCACGGTGGGTTGACTTCGATGGTGACGGTATGTTGGATCTTGTCGTCGCCTCAAAGTGGAATCCTGTTTTCTTTTTTAGAAATGTTGATGGAAAGTTCATAAATGTTACTGAAAAAACCGGGTTATCCGGGATAACAGGATGGTGGCAATCTCTCGCCATAGCAGACGTAGATAATGATGGTTTGCCGGATGTTATAGCCGGAAATTATGGTCACAATTCGCGGCTTCAGCCATCACGAGAGAAACCTGTATCCCTTATTTCTAAAGATTTTGATCTTAATGGAAGAATTGATCCTTTGCTGTTTTATAATCTTGACGGAACCCAGCGACCCGTTCACACGCGTGACAGGTTGTTTGATCAAATACCTCCGACACGAAAAAAATTTCCTCGTTACACCTCGTTTACCGCTGCAACCATCGAAACGATCTTTTCTCCTTCAGAAATGACAGGTGCACGTCTTCGGCAGGCCAGTACATTTTCGAGCATTGTACTGAGAAACAACGGTGACGGTACCTTCACTTCGACAGAGTTGCCAGTCGCAGGTCAATTTGCCCCGGTAAAATCAATTCTACCGGTTGATTATGATAGAGATGGAAATATTGATCTGGTGCTGGCGGGTAACTCAGAAACGTCTGATGTATTCTTAGGACACCACAATGCAGGGTATGGAGTCGTTCTCAAAGGTAACGGGAAAGGCGCGTTCACACCCTTATGGAATCGAACCTCCGGCTTTAGCGCTCCGGGAGTTGTAAATCAGATGGTGTTGATACCTTCCGGTGATCAGAACCTTCTGTTATTAGGTAGATACAGGGGAGAGGCTACTATGTTTTTATTTCCCCCAGCAGGCTCTGGTTTTAGTGCGTTCGTCAACGTTCCCGACAAGTTTTTTTAGAGTACATTTCTGATTTACAAATCAGAAGCAATTTCGTTTGCGGATTTGTTGCATCTTTATCTACCTCACATTGGTAGCTCGTTTACTTTAAACATTTGAATGATATGAAGAAAAAAATTCCTACGATATTGTTTTTATGTTCAACGCTCTTGTTTTCTGCTTGTAGGGACAAAACCTCTGCTACGACGTGGGTGGAAGTGGATGGAATTGTTCGCATAGAGGCAGAGGACGGTCATTTTGGGAGTGAACAATCCGGATGGAAAACAGAATCTGACTTTCCAGGCTTTTCGGGTACTGGTTACGTTATCTGGAAGGGAGCTTCCAGCTCAGGTCCGGAATCCAAACCCTACGATTCTGTTTCTTTGTCAGACCGGATTTCCTTTCGAATAAAGATCGAAACCCCCGGGGTTTATTATGTAAAAGTACTTAACTACCATCTGAAGGAAGACGGCGATAATGATGTTTGGACAAGTGTAAATAAAAATGAATGGGGAAAAACGTATGACTGGCAGGTTAAAAAGTGGACACTTGACGAGAGAGGCGAATGGGCTAAGTATGACTTTGCCGCCGGATTGCATGACATTGAAATTGCTGGAAGGTCTCCGGGTTTTGCAGTTGATCAGGTTCTCATCTTTGAAGAGTCACATAAAGATCAGTTTATTCCCGAAGCTGAACCAAGTGATCGTGTTGACTAATTTTAAAATTTAAAACGAGTATTAGAATATGAAACGCAGTCTGGTCATAATTTTTATCATTGTTGCTTTGGGGAACATGGATGTGAGAGCACAATCATCAAGAAAACTCGTTTGGTCAGATGAGTTTGATAAACCCGGGTTACCGAATCCGAAAATATGGTCTTACGAAAAGGGATATATAAGGAATAAGGAATCTCAATATTATACTGAAGAGGCAATTAAAAATGCGGAGGTGAAGGATGGTCATCTGGTGATCACTTCCCATTATGATTCGACAAAAGAACATCCGTATACATCAGCAAGTCTTGTTACCAAAGGTAAAAAAGATGTCCTCTATGGACGAGTTGAAGTCCGCGCAAAACTCCCGATAGGGCGTGGAACATGGCCCGCGATCTGGCTTTTAGGAACGAGCTATAAAACCAGTATGGGCTGGCCAGAATGCGGTGAGCTTGACATTATGGAACACGTGGGCTTTGATTCGTTACGGATTCATGCCAACATTCATACGAAAGCATATAATCATGTAAAGAAAACCAACAAGGGAAATTCAATTGTCATTGAAACGCCCTATGATGATTTCCATGTTTACGCTATGGAGTGGAAGAAAAATAAAATTGACTTCTTTGTTGATGATGTAAAATACTTCACGTATGAAAAGGAAGAAAACGCAACACACGATGAATGGCCATTTGGTAATCCTCATTATCTTATTTTAAACTTAGCCATAGGAGGTGCGTGGGGTGGTCAACAAGGAATTGACAATCGAAAATTTCCCCATGAATTTTTGATTGATTATGTAAGAGTTTATAAATGAAAATCGATGTTATAATCGAGCAACATTTTCCTCAGTCACTATTTTTTGGATCTATTGGTTCGTGAAGTTCAATCCAAATAAACTGGTTTTTAATGAACTAGAAAAGATCGTTGCCGGCAACGATCTTTTCTTAAAAACAATAAAATAATAGCGAATAGATTGATCAGGCAAGATGAAAGGCAGAATTTAACAATATAAATTTTCAGAACATTAAAACATGTTAATGCCACGTTGCCGGAGGGATATCTGGTCAAAACAATTGATACAGATGAAAGAAATTAAAGGTGGAAAATAACATTAATGCAGAAGCGGATGAGCAAACACCAAAATTATCTGCAGGTGCAGCAAGAATACCAGGTTTTAATGAGGACTGTTAGCAAAATCAATCGAACACAAGATAAAATCAATTTTCACATTTAATTTAAAAAAAATGATCCAAAAATTCACTATCAGGCTTAAATGTTAATGGTTTTAACAGTAAGCCTATCATTCAGTTCCGTAAGCACTAGCAAAGAAACTAATGCTTCTTTGAACGACGAAGAGATATTAGCAGAAGAAAATTCTAATTGTGATGTCAGTTCCGTTCAGATTTCAGGGACCACAAATGTGAGTCAATACAGCACTTATAACTATACCGCAGATAGTCCTGTGGGAAATTGTAATAGTGTGTGGACGGTTCATGGAGGTACTATAGTTTCGCAAAACACACAAAGTCAGCCCATATATGTACAGGTACAATGGACTGATGGTTACACGGGTGCTGTCATTTTGACGGATTCGAATTGGGATTCATTAACTTATATCTATGTAACTATAAACTAGGTTTCATGTGTTCGATTGATTTTTACAACAGGCAACGTTGAGTGAATTTCTAATGAATAAACGTTATGTATAACAATTCTTTAGCCGCGTTACTCTGTCTAACTATAATTTGTACTGATAGGGCACAGGCTCAAACATTAATCAATGATACGCTGCTTTTCACTACTGCTAAAAAGAATATCGTGGCGTTCTATGAAAAATCAATCGATGTTCAGGCTGTAATCTACAGTGGCCATGACCAGGGGTACTGGTAAGAAAGCGAAGGGATGGATTTCACTTTATTGTAGTCGACAATATCAAAGGCGGCATTCTCAGCGAAGATCCCCTCGTGCTCCTTGATGGTATTCCGATTTTTGATCTGAATAAGCTTATGACTTTTGATCCTTTGAAAATTAAGAAGCTCGAGGTGTTAACGAATACATTTTATCAAGGTCCATTAAAGATGGCTGGCATTGTAAGTTACTCTACGTACGCGGGCGATCTGGGTGGCTTTCAATTGGACCCGCATATGCTATCCATTGACTTTGAAGGAGTACAGCGCCAGCGCGAATTTTACTCACCTCAATATAGCACCAACAAACTTCGGTACACACGAATGCCTGACCACCGTAATTTATTATTATGGTCGCCAGATGTCAAAACAGATGAAAATGGTAAACATCAAATTGAGTTTTACACTTCCGACCTGCAAGGCAGCTATCATGTAGTAGTAGAGGGAATAAACGATTTCGGTGCTGCAGGCACCGGAGTGGCTACCTTTTCAGTTAAAAGCGTGGATTTCTGATTTAAGAACTGGTGTTACGCCGTTACGCACGGAACGAAGTTGGCAACATTAAGCAAAAAATAAAATTATTGCACAGATTGAATTTGTAGTCAGCGCTCAAAGATCGACTGCACTTTTAATATAAAAGCTATCTCTTATTACGCAGATGAGTTAAACGAATATTGGTACAATGCGAAGATAACACCGCAACAGTTTCAGATAGGTCGATCAATATCAATCACATCCTGCATTTACAAATTCTTTTTCTTGGCTGTTGATTCTCGAATAATTGACTCTGTTCTTAATACCCGAGTCTCAGGCACCTAGTTTTCGCCTTCTTCCATCATATCTGTAAACATCTTCGCTGCGGTCTGCCCAATGCGATATACTGGCTGCGATATTATTGTAAGTGCGGGTTCAATAATTTGAGCCATTGGTTCGTTGGTGAGACCTGCTGCTGCAATATCATCGGGCACTTGGTGCAGCAAGGTTAGAGGTTGTTAGCAAAAAGTTCTTAGGCGTTCTGATCAAAGTGGTCTCATCAAATAAAGTTGATGAAATGTTAAATTGTTAGCCAAGCGAATATGGACTAATCTGCCTTAAACTCCCAAGAACGTTGCCGGTAACGTTATTTAAGAATGTTGTTTTAAAAGCGTTTCATTCGATTGCATTTGGTTGAAATAAGCGGAAGCTTTGGTAAGCCAACGGCTACTACTATGTATCCACTGCCGTTGTAGCAAATGTAATTTATCACTTAAATCCAACGCCTATTATGAGAAGTTTACTAATCAGTCTGCGAAACTTGAGTACTTAAAACTGCGAAACTTGAGTAATTAAAATTTATCGCAATGGAGAATAATTGAGTAAGTCAATTTTATTTTTAATTAACTAATCTATAATATTTTATGAAGAATTTTACAATTTTACTATGTACACTTCTAGTGTTTATGGGCAGCTTTGTTTCTGCCCAATACGACTGGAATACTGTACGAATTGGTGGAGGGGGTTCTGTACCCGGAATTATAGCCCACCCACAAGTTGAAAACCTATATTATGCACGAACTGATGTTGGCAACTGCTACCGCTGGGATGCTACAAACGAGAAATGGGTTGGATTACTTAATTCAGTGAAGAATAGCGAATGGTGGCGTGGCGCAGCTGCCGATATTGCCATAGATCCTTCTGATGTTTCTGGCAATACGGTTTATATTACTGTAGGTAAATTCGATTGGGCTGGAAATGGTGGAGTATGGAAATCAAACGACCGTGGTGCTACGTGGACGCGCTTAAACATTAATATTGCTGTGGGTGCAAATCAGGATCAAACCGCCGGGCAGCGCCTGGCTGCAAGTCCATCAAACAGTAATGTTATTATTCTTACAACTAAAGCAAATGGTACACAAAGGAGTACAAATGGAGGGACCAGCTGGGCCCAGGTGAACACTACTAATGGTCGTTTTGTAGTGTTTGATCCTATTAACACCAATATTGTATATCTGGGACATGCTACTGGAATTTTGAGAAGTACTGACGGTGGAGCTACTTTCTCTGCAATGTCAGGCGCCCCATCAGCAGTTCGCAGGGCTTCGATGCATAGTAGTGGTGTAATGTATGTTACTACTCAAAACAGTGTTAATAAATGGAATGGTTCAACGTGGACGGCTATCACTCCCGGTGGATCTACTGTTTATGGAGCAATTGCGGTCAACCCCCAAAATGTTAACCAGGTTATCGTGAGCAAACATGCCTGGTCGCATAATTTGGATATGTACCGTAGTTCAAATGGTGGTACAAACTGGACACTGATGAACAACACTCGTGATGTTACAGAGGCACCCTGGTCGCCAGGCCATCATTTTACTGCGGCTACTTTCGAAGTGTTATGGGACCCATTTAATCAAAACCGTGTTTGGTTTAGCGATTGGTATAATACATGGGAAACCTACAATCCATGGGCATCAACTGTAGTTTGGAAAGCCCGTGCGGAAGGTCATGAAGAAATGGTTACTGTTGGAGCATTGACTTGTCCTCCTTCTGGAAATAATCTTTTGTTGAGCGGGGTGGCCGATATCGGTGGATTTGACCATACATCATTAACAACACCTCCGTCAAAAACTATCTGGGGTGCCGGTGTGGGTTCGGGTAACCTGTCAACTGGTGTAGCATTTCAAGAAACAAATCCCAATTTTATTGCTCGTGTTGGCCGCCATGATTGGGGTGGCCCTGGTTTTATGGCGTACTCAACAAACGGGGGCACGTCATATACAAATGTAAGCAGTGTACCGGGTACCGGCGGTAGAATTGCAATTTCGGCAAATAGTACAACAATGGTTTGGGCTACTCAGAATGGGGGAGTATTTTATTCTACCAATAATGGTTCCTCATGGTCTGCAACCAGTGGTTTGCCAAGCCCTATTATTGGAGGTTCGAATGTATTCACTTATATCCAACCTCTGGCAGCCGATAAAGTAAATGGCAATACGTTTTATGTTTACAATTCCGGAAATTTTTATAGAAGTACAAACGGATCAAGTTTTACAACAGTTAATTCATCCTTACCAAGTCTTGATAATCGTGCATATGTAAATGTTGTTACTGTTCCTGGCCAAGCGGGTACTATTTACCTAGGTTTACTCGGAAGTGGTTTAAGACGTTCTACCGATGGTGGTACAACTTGGTCTACAATTAACGGTGTATCAACAGCCCGGTTGGTTACGGTTGGAAAAGGATCTGGATCCAATCCCGCAGTTTATGTTTTTGGCACTGTAAATAGTGTTGAAGGTATTTTCCGTTCGGACGATAATGGTACAACATGGACAAAAATAAGTACCAATGATTATGAAATGGGTATGGAGCCTAATATTATGGCTGCCGACCGCAATGTGTTCGGAAGGGTATTTATAGGAACCAATGGAAATGGCATTTTTGTGGGTGTGCCCAATAGTGGAAGCGACACTCAGGCTCCAACCTTTCCAACAGGTTTGGCTTCATCGGCCATTACCCCAACATCGTTCACGTTAACCTGGACTCCTTCGACTGACAATGTAGGAGTTACTAGCTATGAGGTATTTGCTAATGGCATTTCAAAAGGTACAACTGCTTCGACTAGCTTGAGCGTTACAGGATTAACTTGTAACACATCATACAACATGACCGTAAGAGCCCGCGATGCTGCCGGCAACTGGTCGGCTGCAAGCACAGCCCTAAGTGTAACAACATCTGTATGTTTAGCAGCTGATGCACAAATACCAAATACGTCAACGGCAATAATCATTGATGGCACAATGGACGCAGCATACAATGGCACTGCCTACTCGATAAACAAGTTAACTTTGGGCACAGTATCATCAACAGCGGATTTGTCGGGAACTTGGAAAGCATTGTGGGACAATACGAACCTTTATGTTTTTATTGAAATTACTGATGATATAAAAATGAACGATTCGGGAACAAGTTGGTGGGAGGACGATGCGGTTGAAATATTTATTGACGCGGATAACAGCAAAGGAACTACTTACGGTGCAAATGATTTTCAATTTGCGTTCCGCTACAATGATGCCACCATACGCGAGACTAAGAATAATGCAATTACTGGTGTTGAAAGATCCATCGTTAATTTTACAGGTGGCTACAGATTGGAAGTTAAAATACCATGGTCAACACTAACCGTTACACCTGCTCAAAACAACCAGATTGGCATTGACGTTCAAGTTAACGATGACGACAATGGCGGTGCCCGTGACGGTAAAATGGCTTGGTTTGGTACAAATGACAATACATGGTCAAACCCGAGTTTAATGGGTACAGCACAATTAACCGGTGTCATCATCGACACCCAGGCCTCAACTTTTCCAACAGGTTTGGCTTCGTCTGCCATCACCCAAACATCGTTCGCGTTAAGCTGGACAGCTTCGACCGATAATGTGGGCGTTGCTGGGTATGAGGTATTTGCTGGCGGCATTTCTAAGGGGACAACTACTACCACCTCGATGAATGTAACAGGCCTGACTTGCGCGACACCTTACTCGATGACCGTGAAAGCATATGATTCGGCCGGGAATACTTCGGCTGCCAGTACGGGATTGAATGTTACAACTTCTGCTTGCCCTGGGACTACAACATACCAGGCTGAAAGCTACACTTCGCAATCTGGTTGTGCAATTGCCACAGACCATTCAAACTATACAGGAAGTGGCTATGTTGATTACGGTGGGAACGGCACCTGGATGGAATGGAACAATATCAACATGTCTTCGGCAGGCAGTAAGACGCTTATTTTCCGCTATGCAAATGGCTCAACTGTAAATCGAACTTGTAATGTTATTGTAAACGGTGTTTCTGTTGGAACGGTAAACTTTGCCCCACACACCACAAGCTGGTCAAACTGGACAACAGTGAGCATTGCTGCCAATCTAAACAGTGGCAACAACACAATACGTGTTACTGCAACAACATCCAATGGAGGGCCAAACCTTGACAAACTCGATATTGAAGCTAGCACTGGTGGAGGTACAGCCTACTATGCAATACGCAATGAAAAAACAGGAAAGCTGTTGCGGTCACTAGGCACTACCTCTGGTTCCGACATAATGGCCGATGGTACTGATAATACATCAGATTCGCAATTATGGGAATTGGTTAATGCAGGAAGTGGAACCTATCATATTCAAAATAAGGCAAGCGGACTGAGGTTGCGTGCCGGCACAATCCAATACGCAGACGCTGAGCTAAGCAGCACTACCGACAATACAGCCCAATGGACAGTTCCGATTGCTGGAAGCTATGGAAGAATAAACCACGCCGGGTCTTCATACTCTTTAGAGAGCTGGAATCCCAGTGGTGATCTTGTCTGGGTCAATACATACTGGTCGAGCATTAGTTTTAATTGGAAACTCGAATTGGTTTCTGGAGGAACTGAAAGTAATAAGGCTGCAACTTCACAGTCTCGCATAGGTGAGTTAGAGATCAGTAATGTAGAAAATAACGGGTTATCGGTTTACCCCAATCCTGCACGTGATGTTGTAAACATCCAAATGCCTTCGGAAGGAACCTCTTTGATTAACATCTTCCATCTTGACGGAACGATTGTTTTTTCGAAAATTGTAAATGGCAATATTAACGAAACTGTTGACACAAAGGCTTTTGGTTACGGCCTGTTTATGATGAAAATTGTTTCGGGCGAAAAATCGCAGTTAATAAGATTTGTAGTTGAATAACATAATTGATTTCATCTAATTATATACTAAAAGCCGCCCACTTAACAACGGGCGGCTTTTTTATTTTAAAAATTTCAACCCTGTATAACATTATACCGGATTGATTACTGGATGAAGGTTTTCTTTCGTTTCGATTGGGGAACCCGCCGCACCTGTCCTAAGCTACTAAGCCTCAATGTTTGCTCCGGAACAGTGGTAACCGGATTCAGAAAATTCGTCGAATTCAATCCGCTAACACGTGGCACCATTGGAACACAATGCGGGCTACTAGTTGATCGTTAGAGTAATTGTTCTAACGTTTCTCAACGTTTGTGCTCATGAAACTTTATAGGGTGTCTACTTCTTGCGTGCAGTAGATTCGCGGATAATTAATTCCGTTCTCAATACTCGTGCCTCCGGCACATAGTCTTCGCCTTCTTCCTGCATGTCTATAAACATTTTGGCGGCAGTCTGTCCAATGCGGTATATCGGTTGCGATACTGTTGTAAGTGCGGGTTCAATTATCTGGGCCATTGGTTCGTTGGTAAAGCCGGCAACGGCAATGTCATTCGGTACATTTAATCCAGCCTTTTTGATTACATGAATAGCGCCGAATGCCGCAGTATCGCATACGGCAAATATACCATCGGGACGATTCGATTTTTCAAGAAGTTCACGGGTGCATTTAATTCCGCTTTCGAGACTGAAATCCGAGTACACCACCAGATTTTCATAAATTTTTTTATTCGAGTCTTTCATCGCGGCAAGAAAACCACGCAACCGGTTTTTACTTATCAACAAGGATTCAGGACCCGAAATGTGGGCGATCCGCTCGCACCCTACATCGATAAGATGCTTTGTTACCTTATACGCACCGTCAAAATCGTCTACCATGACCATCGGTACGTCCAGGTTTCCGGTACGATTAAACATTACCAATGGTATTCCTTTATTAATCAAATT
Organism: Chryseolinea sp.; assembly: GCA_041747735.1. Classification (GTDB taxonomy): domain Bacteria; phylum Bacteroidota; class Bacteroidia; order Cytophagales; family Cyclobacteriaceae; genus Chryseolinea. Next base: position 16,076 of record JBGTEP010000041.1, on the reverse strand, counting down.
CTGGAAATGATCGAGGTTTTCGGTTTCACGTGTTATTGAAGCAATAAAACCATCAACACGACTGGATAGCATGATGTCAATATTGCGTTTCTCACTTTCATAATTCTCATTTGTCTGACAGATCATGATGTGGTATCCGGCATTATGTGCAATTTCCTGGATTCCGCTGATTGCTTCAGAATAAAAACAAGTTGTGAAACTTGGGATAATTACACCGATGGTCTTAGTTTTCTTTTTCACTAAGCTTAATGCCACCAGATTGGGTTGATAGTTTAATTTTTCAGCAAGTTCTTTTACTGCCTTTTTTGTCTTAGCGTTTACATCTGGCCTTCCGCGCAACGCACGAGATACTGTGCTTGTAGAAATACCCAGCATCTTACCAATATCTTTAATTGTAGCCTGATCATCTTTCATATCGTCAATTTAAGAAAGAACCTTCATTCGGCAACGTTGTTTTTAAACAATTATGCCGTACTTCAGGTAAATTGCTACACCCTTAACTAAAGTGTAATAATTTTATACTCAGTAGACTTCTAACCAACGTCATTAATGAGCTTTATACATCAGCATCGGCATCCTGGTTTTTTCTTATTTGCATCAGTATTGTTTATTAGTTCAGTCTACGGCCAGGAAAACTCAATGACTATCGCCTATTCAGAGGTTGATTTTGCCCGTGTAATCCGTAGCTGGGATGGATTTGGATTCAATTACGTGGAAACATCGCAGACTTTCGACTATAAATCTTCTCCGCAGGATTACGGTGGATTCAGTATTTTAAAAGAAAAGGACAAAGAGCAGATCATCAACCTTATTTTTGGTGACGACGGATTAAAAGTGTCCCTTGTGAAGATGTTTCTGGATCCGTTTCATCAATCTGTTCAAAATGGGCCCTTTGATCATCAAACGACAACAAGGAATATGCGTGATTTTGTTCAGCGCGGTGTCGCGAAGACGAAAGTACGCGGGGACAATATTTCTATTATTACAACACTGTATGGCCCACCCGGTTACATGACGAAACAGAAAGCTTTACGAGGCCGGGACCTCGATCCAACATTTTCAAGAGACCTATGCTTGTATTATGCCGACTGGGCAAAATTTCTTATCGAGAAAGAAAAGCTTCCATTAAAATATATTTCACTGCACAATGAAGGAGAAGATTGGGGACGCTGGCCGGCGAGTGGGGCGGTAGACGAAACACACTCGGGTGGGCACGATTATAATTTCTTTTATTCGCCGTCACAAACTAATTCAATAGTAAAGGAACTCAAACAAGTGTTGAAGGAAAAGGGTGTGAATGCAGGTATTACCAATGGAGAATATACCAACTGGTACAGATTCAATGCATGGGGATTTGCATCGGCGTTGGAATCAGATAGGGATGCCCTTAATGCACTTGACCTGATTACGTCTCACGGTTTTTATGTTGGTGAACTGCGGTCGGGCCATTGGTTTGGGCCTCATAGCAGTTCGGGGACGGATCGATTACGGGTTATCCGTCCTGAACTGCATGTCTGGACTACCTCTACGGCATGGAATGTTGCTCGTGGTACAGACACGCGAATATTTGTAATGGATGAACTTTTCATTAAGGAGATTCAGGGATCAATCCTAGACGCCAAAGTAAACGGAATTATACCGTGGGCCGGCATCCAACGAGCCTCTCATTGGAACAAACCGGACCCTAATCCCGGTTGCGCTATACGCGTATTTGATGATGGAACCTGGGAGATTCAGAAAGCATATTACTATTATAAGCAAGTAAGTCGGGCTGGTTGCCCTGGCATGGCCGTCGTCGACGCTTTCGTCATGGATTCGGAGTTAAATGTAATTGCCTTCGCCGCCAACGGAACGAAAAATGCTAATGCGTTTATTGTAACGAATCAATCTTCACAGCCGAAACAGATAACAGTACACTTGAAAGGCACCAGTGGAAAGGAGTTTGAAGGCTTTAGAACGTCTGGAAGTCAGGCTTATAAACTTAAAGCCTCGGCCGAAAAAATTCCTTTTGACGGGGATAACTACGTGGGTATTGGAAAAATTTTGGTTAAAGACAATGTCGTTACTTATGAAGCCCCTGCACATTCCGTAACAACCTTCTTTGAAAATAAATAGCGGAACGATGCGGATTATAAATGTATTGATGGGTATCCTTCTATGCTGTTCCTGCAAGGAGCGTGCGTCTTTGCCGGTTATCCTTTATATCAATTCGTATCATGAGGGTTATCCTCCGAGTGACTCTATCATGAAGGGACTGGATGAAAATCTCCCATCAGATTCATTCAGCGTGGTTAAGACTTTTATGGATACAAAACGCAAGTACGACAGCGCGTCCATCCATCGGCAAACTCAGTCCATCCTTGCAATGGTAGATTCAATTAAACCCGATGTCATTATTGTTTCGGATGACGCTGCGGTGCATTATGTGATCCAGCCTAATCAAGATAGACTCAATATTCCCGTGGTTTATTGCGGTATAAACTGGTCATCTGAAGCTTATGACCTGCAGAATGATAAGGTTACTGGTATGCTGGAGGTATTGCCACTTCGACAATTATTGGAGGAAGTGAAATCACGCTACCCTGACATTAAGCAAGTGGCTATTGTTTCAGAAAACTCACTTTCAGAAATGCAGAACAAAATACTCCTTGACACATTGTATAGGAATGCCGGACTTATGCCGACTTACTATTTGGTGGATTCGTTCGACGACTGGCAGCGGGCATTTATTTTGGCCAATGAAGAAAATGATTTCCTGTATCTCCCTACCAATGGTTCAATACAAAACTGGAGTAATGAAGAGGCTGAAAAATGGGTAGCGGAGCACATAACAAAACCGGTCGTCACATGTGATGATTTCATTATGCCCTTTTGTGTGTTTGGGCTTACAAAAGTACCCGAAGAGCAAGGTATTTACGTCGCACAGACAGCCAAGAAAATTCTTAATGGAAGGAAGCTGGAGACCATCCGGGAAACCCGCAACATCGAAGTCGAGACGTGGTTTAACCCCGGTCTGGCGGCAAAGGTAGGATTTGAAGCCCCGGAAACCTTTAATAGGAGCGGGGACTGATTCTGCAAACGTTCTCGGTATCATTATTTGTCTCCTGTAGCCCGAAAGTTTGAGAGAACCTTTGTATTGACTTAATATGCTTAAAATTAGTTTATGCCGCTGATAGCTCTTGGTGTTGCTTTTCTTCTGCTTGTCTTCCTCACTATGAAGGTGAGGCTAAACGCATTCTTTGCGTTGCTGTTGGCGGCTATTGTTGCGGGAGCATTGAGTGGCATGTCGGCAGGAGCCTTGATGAAAAGCATCACGTTTGGCATCGGAGATACAATGGGAAGCTTGGTCTTACTGATCACCTTCGGTGCGATGCTGGGAAAGATTCTTCAACTTAGTGGGGCCGCTTTTCAAATCACGAATACACTTATCACCAGACTAGGGACGGCACGTATTCAGTATGCAATTCTAATCGCCGGATTCATTATCGGGATTCCGATGATGTACAACGCAAGCTTTCTGGTGCTGATTCCCATTGTTTATACGTTCAGTTTTGTTTCAAGAATTCCACTTCTTCAACTAGGTATTCCGTTGTCTGCGTCACTTTCTGTTGCGCATGGGTTTCTACCACCGCATCCAGCGCCTGTCGTTGTCGCAGATATGTTCCAGGCCGATATCAATACTGTTTTTATTTACGGCGTAGTTTTAAGTATTCCGGCCATCTTTTTTGCCGGCGTACTTCTTCCAAAGTTTTTTACAAAAATGAATGTGCAGATTCCGCAGCATCTGTTTAAATCTTACGTACCAACAGAAAGACTCCCATCATTTGGACTTAGTTTTTTCTGTGCCGTTTTTCCATTTCTATTAATGACTTTCGCGGCGCTTACGCCAAAACAATACGAGGTTATTCAGGTGATAGGTACACCCAATGTGAGTTTATTTCTTTCAGTATTACTCGGTCTTTATCTCTTGGGTATCAGGCAGGGGAAAAATATGAGCGATCTTATGGGTGAGCTGTCTGAAGCTGCATCTACGATAGTGATGATCATCCTCATTATTGCGGTAGGAGGTGCATTCAAACAGGTGTTGACAGATGGTGGAGCGGCTGATTATATCACAGAACTGTCGAGTAGTCTAACTATTAGTCCCTTGATTTTAGGATGGTCACTGGCTGCGGTAATTCGACTTTTGCTGGGATCGGCTACAGTAGCAACAGTAACGGCCGCCGGGATAATGGCACCTATCGTTTCAATTTCACCGGTGTCGAAAGAATTACTCGTGCTTGCCACCGGATCAGGTAGCTTAATGTTCTCGCATTTTAATGATATCGGATTCTGGATGTTTAAAGAATATTACAACGTGTCAATCAAACAGACTTTTCAGATATGGACTGTAATGGAATGTATTGTTGCCATTACCGGTCTGATCGGATGCCTCATAATGAACCAACTTTTTTTTACTTAAAACAGATGTTATGCTCACTGAAAAAGCGAAACGTAAATTAGACGGGCTGATTTCGTTTCTGAAATTGAATAAAGGCAGAATCGTAATTGACGGAGATACCCACCCCACAAATCTACAACGTCTCGAAGGTGATATTCTTGAAAAATATCAGGGAACTCCGAATTACTACCACGGCCGGCCTATTAGTCATGAGGAGCTGTTGAAGGAAATGGATGCTTCGGGAGTAGATATGTCACTCACGTGGCAGAATCCGGCTGCAATCCAATACACAAATGATGAGCAATCAAATTTCCAAAAATTATTGCAAGCCAATCAGGATATTGCCATGTATGCTGAAAAGTTTCCTCAGAAGTTTATTCCGGCGGGTTGGACCGACCCGAAAGCGTTGGGAATTGACAATGCAAGGAAGCTGGCAGAAATTTGCGTACGGGAATTCGGGTTTCCTATTGTAAAAATGAACCCGGCTCAGAATGGTTATCCTATTGATTCTGAGGAAGTGGTTATCATCATAAACCATATTGTGAAACTTGGCGCCACTCCGGCAATTCACTTCGGTGGGGATACTACATTTACGCCAGCCACCGGGCTGAAACAACTCGCGTTTCTACACCCTGGCCATCCATTGATTGCGGTGCATATGGGTGGCGGAGGTTCTCACTATGTTGATGGGGAAGAACTATACATTCAAACGAGAGAGCTTGGCTTACAACATCCGAATTTATTTTTCATTCTGAGCGCGAAACGGGATTGCCACATTGAAAGTGATTTAATCTACTACACATTGGCAGGAAGACCCTTTACAGACAATCTCGCCTGTGGAAGTGACGCACCCTATGGAAAAGTTTCCTGGAATTATGGAGGTTTTGAACGAATGTTCCAGAGCTTGTCGAGGGGTGAAGCACATCCGGATAAGCGTTTACAGCTTAATCCAATGTTGTTTACTCAGGAGATTATTCAGGGGTACCTGGGAAGAAACCTCGCCGAACTGGTAATAGGTTCATGCAACCGGGTACTTGAAGTCCAAGGCGCTGCTAAGATCAGGTCATCTTTGACGTAGAAAGATACCTTACAGTTCCTTTTACTTTAAAGTATTACAAAGGGAAATAATGGGCTTTGGTGTAGGCTACTTCCCATCTGGGTAAAATAAAGGTATTTGGGTAAAAAGTTTCGTTCAATCATATCCAAAAGTTGCTTATTTTGACGTGTTTAAAAAAAATGCAGCATAACTCGCAGAGCTATGCGGCAACCTTAACCATGACCGACAATGAAAAATCTATTTAGTTTTTTACCCTGCCTCCTTTGCTTGTTGTTTAGCTGTACCGTTAAAAAAGAAACAGATACAACGCCGGCCCGGATGCCCATTGTTTTTGATACTGATGCTAATAATGAATTGGATGATCAGCATGCTATGGCTTACTTGTTGTTTAACAGTGAAGTCTTTGACGTGAGAGCGATTACCGTGAATGCCACATTTAACGGAGGTGACATTGAACAACAGTATGCAGAAGCAAAAAGAGTAATGCAGCTAACGAATGCCTACGGCAAGGTACCCTTATTAAAAGGTGCCAATGGTTCGTTCGCTACAATACGGTCGACTGTCGGGGAATCGGACTTCGATGGAGTTGAAGCAGTTGATTTTATCATTGACGAGGCTCGGAAAAGCACTGATCAAAAGCTAATAGTTCTGGCGGTTGGCAAACTCACAACGGTTGCGCTGGCACTTGAAAAAGATCCGGGTATTGCTGATAAAATTCGGATCGTGTGGCTGGGATCTAATTATCCTGAACCCGGGGAATACAATCAGGACAATGACACTGTTTCCATGAACTACCTCCTTAATAAAGTTGTACCATTCGAAATGGTAACGGTCCGGTATGGTAAATCTACGGGTACCTCCGCCGTCAGTGCAACTTTGAAAGAGATCGAACAAAAGATGCCAGGACTTGGACCGAAAGCAGAGACTCCGGTTGAGGGAAGGCACGGTGACTCATTTTCCTCATTCGGAGACTATTCAGTCAACCTGTTCCAACACATCGACTTTCATGACGGATATCAATCGAGGTCATTGTTTGATATGGTGGCCGTTGCAGTCCTTAAGCAGCCTCAATGGGGACAAGTAAAGCAGGTCCCGGCTCCGATCCTTATTGACAATAAATGGATCGAACGTCCTGGGAACGACAGAACTATTTCAGTATGGGAGAATTTTAACAAAGAGGAAATAATGAAGGATTTCTATTATGTCATGGAGAATCCATCTCTGGTTAAATAGCTTGTGGTCGTTTGTCGTTTTTATAAGCATATTAAAATCGGAATTTGTATCACTAAGCTTTAACACGATGAAAATAACAATACGGATATCACTTATCATCTTAATCAGTTTCCATTTTCCTACCGTACTGGCTCAAAGTAACGCTGAAGTAAAGGACGAAGTGCTATTGGAACTTTATAAGGGTGCCCGGGTAACCGATGTCGTAGATGGTATGGTTACCGTTGGCTACACAGACGTTGGTGTGATGGATCCTAAAATTGCCCCGTTGTGGACCGATGTGAAAACTATGGAACACCGGTTTTCAGGCATAGCAGTAACGGTAAGGTACGGTCCGACAAACAGACCCATGCACCCGGGAGCAGACCTTACCAACCCCGAAAATTATGAAGCTTACAGGAAATGGCGCGGGATGTGGTATTCTGAATTATCACCAGAACCCTTTAGAGAATTTATAAAAAAAGGAACCGTGGTGGTAATGGATAATAAAGATGATAATGATACTGGTTCAACTGGCTCCAAGAATATCATGGATTGGCAGGAAAGGGGAGCAGTGGGACTAGTGTCTGCTGGCGGTGTCAGGGATATCGACGAAGTTATCAGACAAAAAAATCCTGTATACACCAATTATTTTGAAAGAGGCCGGGGTGAACGTATCGGAAGAAATGAGCTAATAGATATGCAAAGACCTGTAGTTGTGGGTGGATGTACAGTTTATCCCGGGGATATAATCGTCGCGGATGGTGATGGTGTAGTGGTGGTTCCACGAAGGGTAGCGGTTAGAGTCGGTCAAATTGCCTACCAGGAACTCGTCGACGACGTTAAAGGCAGGAGGATTCTTTACCAGCAAACTAAACGGGAGTATGATGAAACGGTAAAAGTTCCAGAAGAACCAGCAGCTTTTTTCAAACGCCTTGGGCTTCCTCCCGTATCGAAATAAAATGGAAAATTAGTTATGCTTTTTTTTATACCACCTGGATGGGAATTCGAAAGCTTACACTTGAAAATTTTTAGAAATGAATTCGATTTACGTTTTCGGTAGTTCAAACACAGATATGGTTGTAAAATCCAAACATCTGCCGGGCCCCGGGGAGACGGTGATGGGAGGTACATTTATGATGAATGCCGGCGGTAAAGGGGCCAATCAGGCAGTAGCAGCGGCGCGCCTTGGCGGTAGTGTCATTTTCGTTTGTAAGGTTGGTAATGACTTGTTTGGGAAGCAGGCCTTGCAACAATTTCAAAGAGAAAAAATCGACACGTCGTTCGTTAAGGTAGATTCAGGACATAGTTCAGGTGTTGCCTTGATAACCGTGGACGAAAAAGGTGAAAACAGTATTGCTGTTGCTCCAGGGTCAAATAGCTTTTTGAATAACAGTGATGTTGACGAAGTATTTGAGAGTAATATGGGAGGTGGCATTGCGTTAATTCAATTAGAGATTCCGATTCCAACTGTCGAACATATTATTGATCGCAGTGCGAGTAAAGGATTAAAAGTTATTCTTAATCCGGCACCTGCTCAATTGTTAAGGGAATCAATTTATAAAAAACTTTTTATGATTACGCCCAATGAATCAGAAGCCGAGCTTTTAACAGGAATCAAGATTACGGATCATAGTTCTATTCAGGAGGCAGCAGATCGACTCCTCAAAATGGGAGTCGATAATGTCGTGATTACTTTGGGGTCTAAAGGAGCATTTTTTTGCAATGAAGCAGGGAGCAAACTGGTGTCAGCTCCGGCTGTTACTGTGCAGGATACAACTGCTGCTGGCGATTGCTTTAATGGTTCATTAGCCGTTGCACTTTCGGAACAGATGCCACTAGAGAAGGCGGTTATGTTCGCTGTTAAAGTTGCATCGTTGTCTACTACGAAAATGGGAGCGCAGGCGTCATTGCCAATTCGAAAAGAAGTAGACCTATCGTAGTCGCCGGGTTTAAGTCGATACGCACAAAAATTTATCGATAATAAAAGATTAATGACATGTATATAATTGAAGACTACGCGACAGCAGTATTTTTTTGCGTTGTAACGATGATCTGTTGGGGCTCCTGGGCGAACACACAAAAACTAGCTGCGGCAACCTGGCGTTTTGAACTTTTTTATTGGGATTATGTGATCGGTATATTGCTCACTTCCGTTTGTTTCGGTTTAACAATGGGAAGTTTTGGTGAGGAGGGTAGGGGTTTTATTGAGGACATCAAACAAGCCGATAGTACGCATTATAGTTCTGCCATCCTCGGTGGGGTACTTTTTAATCTTGCTAATATTTTACTGGTTGCCGCGATCTCCATTGCCGGGATGTCAGTTGCATTTCCGGTAGGGATAGGCCTGGCGTTGGTACTTGGTGTGTTGGTAAACTACTTTAATGACCCCGTTGGTAACAAGGTATTTATTTTCGCCGGCGTCGCTTTAATTGTAATTGCGATATTGCTCAACGCTTATGCCTATAAGCGAAAGTCTGATAACGTTGGTATGGTATCAAAAAAAGGTTTATTACTTGCTGTTGTTGCCGGTGTCCTGATGGGATTTTTTTACCGATATGTTGCTGCGGCTATGTTTTCTGATTTTGCAAATCCCGAGCCGGGAAAGCTGAGCCCATACACAGCGGTGTTCTTTTTTGCCATTGGAATTCTCTGTAGCAATTTTGTTTTTAATACGCTGATTATGATGAAGCCTTTTCAGGGAGAACCCGTAGCATTTTCAGATTATTTTAAAGGGAAGTTTAGTGATCATCTGACAGGTGTATTTGGCGGAGTTGTCTGGTGCATAGGGATGGCTTTTAGCATCATAGCATCAGGTAAGGCCGGACCTGCTATTTCCTATGGATTAGGACAAGGAGCCACAGTAGTGGCAGCGTTGTGGGGAATCCTGATTTGGAAAGAATTTAAACAGGCGCCCAAAGGCACCAATCTTATTCTAAATCTTATGTTGATTTTATATATCCTTGGGCTCGGTCTTATTATAATCGCCCGATAATACAAGTCTCTTCGTGCAATTAAACTAGTAGATGTCTGTATCAAGTATCCCCATATATTCAGGGATATTCACACTCAAGGATATTGAAGCGGTAAATTTAATCCGTTGATCCTGATCAGGCCCAAACACAGACTAAATCGCCAAATCTGATGGGGATCCTTTGCATATGCTTGGCAGATAGCCTCGGAATAGATTCAAAGCCATTAGCGATTCGAGTGACTTCTTTGGCGATCACATAGTAGAATAAGTCGAGCAAATCCGGATAGGTGATCACTTGTCCATACAATGACTATTGGCATTCGTTGCCGGCAACGTTGTTTTTTAAATATTATTCACTTTGATGAAAACGATTGCGTGAACGATTTCATCCAGCCTAAATTTATATGTCCTCAGTCAGAATTTTCAAACTAACATAAATTTATCATGGAAAAACTTTACTCAGATTTTTACAGGACACTATTTGTCTTCCTGTTTTTATTTTGTGGAGCGTCCACCACAATAAGGGTAGATGCCCAAACCCCTCCTGGTGCAACCTGGAACCTCACGTTCGAAGATAACTTTGATGGTACTTCCCTCAATAGTAGCAATTGGGCTCACGGCTTTGGGTGGGGTCCCAACAGCGGATCTTTTAGTGAAACCACCAGACCGGCAAATGCAACGGTTTCGAACGGTACGCTTAAGATCAAGATGGAATGCGATAATGGTTATAAATCAGGCGCAATCAATTCAAGAAATAAATTTACCCAGAAGTATGGCTATTGGGAAGCCAGGATAAAACTTCCTTCGGCCGTTGCTGGCCTGTTGCCCGCTTTTTGGATGAAGCTTAACAGTGATATCTGGCCGCCAGAGCTTGATATCCTGGAGATTTTCGGGTCAAATCAAAATGCCGCCTTCACAGTACATTGGTCTTCCGGCGGCAATCATCAGCAAAGCGGCGGAAGTTGGAATGGCGGTGATTTGTCAACTGCGTATCATACATTCGGAATGGAATGGGATCCCAATTTCATCAAGTGGTATGTGGATGGCGTTGTGCGAAGGGAATTCGCCAGACCTGCCGCAGACGCATTTCTAAATCAATGGAATGCAGAGAACGCGTACATGATGCTTAATATACATGCCGCTAATTTTAGTTGGACCGGTGGAACACTGAATTGCGCCAACTTACCTAAAATTATGGAGGTTGATTATGTACGGGTGTATACCAAAGGATCGGCATCTTCTACTCCGGCTGCACCTACAAACCTTAGCGCCACCGCGACTTCTTCCAGTCAGATTAATTTAAGTTGGACAGACAATGCCACGAACGAGACAGGTTATCAAGTAGAAAGGAAAACTGGTTCGACAGGTACCTGGTCACAAATCGCGAGCAGTCTTGCATCGAATACCACATCATATTCAAATACGGGACTTACAGCAGGCACCACTTACTTTTACCGGGTCAGGGCTTTTAACGGTAGCGGGAATTCGTCGTACTCGAACGAAGCTAGCGCGACCCCATCTGGTGCCTCCTGCACGACGTATCAAGCCGAGTTGAATTATACAGGCAGTGATGTCGCTGTAGCTTCCACCCATGGTGGATACACCGGTACTGGATATGTTGATTATGGTGGACAAAACTCTTACGCGCAATGGACAGTGTCCGCACCCTCTGCCGGTAGTTATACGCTGAAGCTCAGGTATGCAAATGGTGTGACTACAAACCGACAATGTGCCCTCGCGGTAAATGGAAGCAATCTGACAAACATTTCCTTTTCTCCAACGGGCTCCTGGACTACCTGGGTAGTTGTAGAAGCAACGTTGAATTTAAACGCTGGTAACAATACAATTCGCCTTACGGCTAACACTTCCAGTGGCGGGCCCAATCTAGATAACTTTCAGGTATGCGGCAGTGGTGGTGGAACAGATACACAAGCGCCAACAACTCCGACAAATCTTGCTTCACCCTCTAAGACCTCAACCTCAGTGAACCTTACCTGGTCAGCCTCGACAGACAATGTTGGTGTGACCGGGTATGATGTTTATGTCGGTGGTACGTTCAATAAGTCCTCTACTACGACATCGACAACCGTTTCCGTATTGAATCCTTCGACTTCATATACTTTTACCGTGAGGGCAAAAGATGCAGCGGGAAATTTCTCAGCACCGAGTAGTGGTTTGTCTGTAACGACCAGTGCTTCGTCGTCGGGAAGTAACCTGGTAAGTAATCCTGGTTTTGAAAACAACCTGACCAGCTGGAATGTAACCGGTGGAACTGTGGTAATCGACAACCTAATTGTGCAGGAGGGAACGAAGGCTGCAAAACTAGGCGCAACAAACTGGAGTTGGGTGCAGCAAGATATTCCCAACTACGCCGTTGGCGGCTCATATACTTTCAGTGCCTGGGGAAGGGCCAATGTTTCCGGTAATTCAGTACGTGTTGGCATTAAAGGTAGCCAGGGTACGATAAGGGAATTCACGTTCACGTCTACTTCATATACCCAACAAACCGCTACGATTACAGTTCCGTCAGGTACAACCTGGTTGCAGATCTTTGCGACGAATGGAACTGCGGGAACCGGATTCGTTGACAATATTCAGCTCACTGCCCAAGGTAGCTCCTCGGGCAGGATAGCATTTCATGCCGAAGAAATTCTGGAGGAAAGTACGCCGGATGAAATGATTAGAGTTTTTCCAAACCCAACAACGCAGATGCTGTACGTTTCAATCGACGCTGAAGGTGTTAATGATATTGCAGTGGTGGATCTACAAGGAAAGCAATTAATTAGTGAATCCGGCGATCAAAAGGAATTCGAATTTGATTTATCAAATTTTCAAAGTGGTTTTTATATGGTTATGATTAAAACATCTCAAAAGAGAATGTTTCAAAGGGTGATCAAAAAATAACGGCCATAATATTCGATTACGAAGCTGCTCTGTTAGGGGCAGCTTTTTTTATAACTGAATTCGGAAGCTAACAACGTTACTTCTTGGGTTTCATTCTGAGCCACAGAAAGATGGCCATCACATTTAAGATAGCTCCTAAAACAAAAAATGGAGTGACGGAACCTGTCCAGTCTTTTAAATATGGAAAAGCCAGTGCTGTCACAAATGATCCCATATTGCCCGCCATATTCATTGTGCCAGAGACAGCGCCGGCGTGTAACTTTCCAATGTCTACGCAAAATGTCCAGGAGGGACTCAATGTCATATCTGCACCAAATACTGCTAATGACAAGAATACTATTGCAACAGAAATATCACTTGCGACCAAACTCATTAGCAAGCCGAATGCGGCCAGACCGAATCCAATAATAGCGGGCAGCACCCGCGACCAGCGCTTATCATAACGACGATAAATCAGATCTACCAACCACCCTGAAAAGATATTACCTACCGCACCGGCAAGTAACGGTACGGAAGCATAAAATCCGGCCTCAACGTCACTCAGCATAAACTGCGTCTTGAGGTGCGGAAAAAGCCAGGTAAGGCAAAAGAAAAATGTAAAATTACTTGCAAAGTATTGACCCATTGCCTTCCACATGGCGGACGTTTTCAGAATCGCTGCTAAAGCGACTTTTGATTCCGTCTGGGTTTGACTATTTTCTAATGCTTTTGATTTTTTCAGATCTTCTTTTTCAAAATCAGAAATCCATTTGTGATCTTCGGGCTTATCTCTGAATAGAATAAACCAGAGTGTAACCCACGCCATCCCGACTAGGCCGAGTATAACAAAGCTCAATCGCCAGCCAACGGCATCTATAATCAGCGCGATGATAGGTAACGAAAATGCGGCACCGAATCTTCCCCCTGAAAAATTTATTCCGTTAACAATGCCCCGTTCACGAATGGGTACCCAGTGGTATACTGCTTTTGCAATCCCGGGGTAAGCACCCGCCTCACCAATGCCGAATAAAAATCTTACAACGAATAAACTAATGTAAGATGAAACTGCTCCGGTTAACGCCGTAAAGAAAGACCAAATACTTACGACAGCAGTAAGAATCTTTCGGGAACCAAACCGATCGGCCAGCATGCCAAATGGTGTTTGAAAAAGTGCATAACCCAGCGCAAAGATGGAAAGAACCCATCCGAATTGTTTGTCGGTTAATTTTAATTCCGCAGTCATAGGATCCTTAGCAACTGAAATGGCAATCCGGTCTATTAACACGAGCATTGACAGCAGGAATGTTCCCACAACCATAAAATATCGACCTAAAATTCGGGGCTTATTGTTTTTATTATTCATGGGTGTATTGACAATGCTTCCCAAATCACGAGAATCAATAATGAGTTGTTGACTTTATTATTTATGCAAAAGTGGTATTTTTTGGCCTTCAGTGTTTGAGCGATAGATTCCCTCCACAACAGAAAGTGTTTTAATGTATTCATCAATATTGGTTTCAAACGGAGTGTTATGGATGCACGCGTCTATGAAGTGTTGTTGGCACGTAAAAACACTGTCACCACAAAATCCCGTTTTCGGAGGATTGAAATCAAAGGCCAGCAACTGTTCTCCCAATTTTTTAGCGGAAATCTGTCCATCAGGGTGAAGCCAAATACTACCTTTATTTCCTTCAATACTCATTCTTCCAAAAGTGTACCTCGCGTTTTCATAGTCAGGTTCATTGTACCGATTAGCATCTAATAGGCCAGTAGCTCCTGATTGAAAGTCAAACAGAATCATACCAGCGTCTTCACCAGTAATGTTGGCGTTTAAAGTTTTTAATTGGGCATAAACACTCGCTATCTCACCACCCAGGTAACGGAACGTATCAACGAAATGGACACCTGTTTCGTGGACTAACATGCGCGGCATGGTTCTGAAATAGGGTTGCCGATCCAGGTAGGCATCGTGGCCCCATCCATCACCCATTCGCATTTTAAAATTTATTTGAAAGATCTGGTCGCCTACAGCACCGTTATCAATGAGATGTTTTATCGTTCTGTACCATGGTTGAAATCGCCAGTTCTCATGAGCCATAAAACGGATCTGCGATTTATCGATGATCTTTTTAAAATGTAGAACTTCCTCAAAAGTGTCAGCAAGGGGTTTTTGACAAATGATGTTGATGTTATGGCTGATTGCCGATTCAATAATATTCAAACGCGATGGCGGTGGAGTCACAATGTCAATAAAGTCAGGTCGTTCTTTATCAAGCATTTCTCCGAGCAGCCGATATGTTTTTGGTATGTTATACTCTTGTGCTAAAAGGTTAGCTTTAGATTCGTCTTGATCACAGATAGCTAAGATTTCAACCTGCTCGATTCTTCCCCACGCATTAAGATGAAAGTGGCTAAAATACCCTGCACCAATAACAACACCTTTCAATCTAGTCATAACGATTGTATTTTGCCGGACAGAAATTCGTAAACCTCAACCAAGCTTCTATTTTCGCCAACATTCCCTGGAAATACCACGTATGGGATACCCGGAAATCGCGATTCATTGCCCAATGCCCAAATCGGAACACCCGGGATAATTTGTCCGAGCACCATAGCACGTTTCATATTCAATGCCCGCACGGCTATGTCGTTTGAAGTAATGCCACCTTTGGCAACAATAAACTTTGGGGCAATGGTTAACAGCGAAACGATATCGACAACAAAGTCATTAATTTTTTTACCAATGGCAAGGGATGCACTCGGATCATCAGCAGAAATCAATGTGCGTGAAGTATACACAATAACATCATTACCAGAAGCAATAATCGATTCAACAACGGCGCTTACCTGCCTTTTTAATGTTTCATCGTCATCTTGAATACTCACTATTCGATCAACCGGAATTTCAAATGTTGCTAAAGGATAGCTTTTAATAAGCATATCGAGTTGCATTGAAGTTTTTGGGACATAAGAACCGACCACGACTAATCCTCCATGAGTTGTGATTGGTATTTCGAGTTGTATGGGTAAAGAAACTATCCCGGTAAAGCATCCGATAAATGAAGCAGCTGTTCGGAACACAAAGCTCTTTCCCCGTTGTAAACATGCATGCAAAGCCGAGCACACTGCCTCCAATTCTGCATAGGAGATACTGTTTACTATCATTATGTCGTTTTCAGAGAGCGTTAATAACTTTTCTTCAACTTGCTGCTCGCCTTGGTGAATAGTATTTCGGGTAAGGCTGAAAATTTTTTCAGCCTTGATTTGCCCCGCTGATTTCTCTTCAATCCATTTCAATAAATTGGATTGAGTAAATCCGAAGCTTTTATCCTTAGCAAAAGGTGTCTCCGCAACAGGGACCCAATCATCATTTTCTTTGATGTAGTGAACATCATCTTTAGTAATTCGATTTCCTTCAAAAAAGGCTGGAATAAAAAGCATTGCGGAATTGCTCAAACCTGCCGCGTGTGAAAGAGTTTGTATCTCATCGGGAAAGTGACCTCTGAGCGTGG
>JBGTEP010000040.1:0-2245 GCA_041747735.1 Chryseolinea sp. | reverse complement strand
CTTGCTACGCAGTTTGGTACGCCACCTCTTGTGACGGAATCCATCACCAGCGTCGAAGATTCCAGAATTGGAAACTCATTGCCTGGGCAGTTGTTGGATTTAGTTGAACAAGATTTTCTTTTTGCGAAGGAGAATCTACCTCCCGAATGGGACGACGCAAATGTAGGTAGGGCTAGTAGCGGAGCCGCCGCCGCCTATCTTGGCAAAGTCTATCTCTATAGAGAAAAGTACCAGAATGCAGTCACTGAATTCAATGCAGTTCTTGCTAGTCAATTATATTCACTCACTGACGATTTTGGCGACAATTTTGCGGAAACCGAACAAAATAATTCAGAATCGATATTTGAAATTCAGTTTTCAAGAGGGGACTTTAATCCTTGGTTGTCTGTAGATTTTGGTTTGGAGAGCAGTGCTAACGTTGGGCATGCTGGTACTGGTCGTACCATAAATTTCCGAGCCAGTTGTTTTTTGGGGAATTGTGCGCCTGGAGCAAACGGACAAGGATATGGTAGAATTCATGTTACACAGTCTTTGCAAGACGAATTCGAACCGGGTGATCCCAGAATACAGCATACTTTCTTCGTAGCTGGTGAAAATTATTTTGGCACTCCTTACGATCCTGCATGGTCTATTACAGGTGCTACTCCGTCAAAGTATATTAAAGATTACATCAGTTATCCACAACCCAATGCGGGTTCTAATAACGAACGATTAATCAGGCTTGCCGATGTGTATTTAATGCTGGCAGAAGCGGAATTGCTGGGAAATAATAATGTAAGCAGAGCTGCAGACCTTATTAATCTTGTAAGACGGCGCGCCGATCCAACCGGCGCAATACTTCCTGATCGTTCTTCTGCAGCCAGTACAGATCAAATGATGGATTGGCTTATGCATGAGCGGCGCGTTGAATTGGCACTGGAAGGTCATAGATACAATGACCTTGTAAGATGGCATAAGGCGGGTATCATCGATATTAAAACAGATGTTGATTTTGGAAGTACATTGGCTAATCAGAATTGGAGTCCAACACATCTCTTAAAGCCAATTCCTCAACGCGAGATCGACCTGGTGGGCGCGGATTTAAAACAAAATCCAGGTTACTAAAGTAATTACTGAATTTGAATGTGATATCATTCTGATTTTTTATAAGGAGAGAGCCACCTTCGGTTCGCTCTCTCCTTTTTATTTGGGTTAGCCAGAGAAAACATCCCAGTCGATGTACACTAATCTGCAATCCTGCACATTACTAAACAACAACTATGAAGAAAAGCGTACTGATGCTATCGTGGCTGTTGCTTTATACCATTCCCTCGTTCTCCTCAAAAATAGTGGAGGTAAATCCGCTAACTGCGAAAATTCTTATGATTCGTTTCAAAGATGGCAACGCTATCCATCACCAGCGCGGTCAGGCCAGAACAAATGAGTCGGTCACAGTTGTTCCACTTGACGAAGTAAGGGCTTCCCTTATGGCCTCCTATACGCTCGTTAGCGGGGAAGATCCAGCTTATTTAGTGGCGATCAACCCCCAGGATATTGGACGTAAATCGAAGCCGACATCATTCGGGCTGATGTGCCAGACCTGGGATAACGGGTGTGTTAATACAGATCCGGATCACGCAAAAGAGCATTGGATATATTTATTCCTCCCCCACGCTATGCAAACCGGTAAAAGCTATACCCTCTCTTTAGATAACCTCGCTGAAGACAGCAATACAGTAAATTTTACATACAACGAATCTAACCTGCACTCTGAAGCAGTCCATGTTAACAACGTAGGCTACTCTACCGACGCACCCGCCAAGTATGGATATTTGTATCATTGGTTAGGGGACAAAGGATCTTTGGATCTCAATAGTTTTGCGGGGAAAACTTTTAGGATTTTTAATGTCAATACCCAGACAGATGCATTCACAGGTATAATTGCATTTCGTAAATCAAAAACAAATGCGGAAACAGGTCAATCTTCAGATACCCCCGATGCTAACTTTTCCGCTGCTGATGTTTATGAATGTGATTTTTCAGCTTTCAACACCCCCGGTACCTACAAACTTGTGGTGGATGGGATGGGTAGTTCATTTCCTTTTATCATAGACGCTGATGCTTATCATGAGCCTTTTTATTGGGCAATGAAAGGATTGTATCATAATCGAAGTGGCATTGCGCTTACGGCTCCTTATACTGATTTTATAAGACCTGCTCCTCATCATGTAGGTTTGACGCCGGGTTTTGCTGGTAAATTAAAATA
>JBGTEP010000039.1:0-3116 GCA_041747735.1 Chryseolinea sp. | reverse complement strand
GAAACCGTTCCGTTATTCCTGCCTACAACGCTTTATCTGAAGAGTTCAACCCAAACTTTATTGTTCTTTTGGGCATTGGTGGTTCAATTCATAGAGACCTGAATATTGGTGATGTCGCAATTTGTGACAGCACCTACTATTATGATAAAAGGGCAGTAACAGATAAAGGGACACTCCATAGACTTGATGCCTATAAAATCAATGCATGGACAAAAGAGTTTATTAGAAGATACCATCACGAAAACAAATCAGAAGAACCGACATTTGATGCATCTGAAAATAATCCAACACCGACATTTAAGAGTTGTTTCGGCCCGATCGGGACAGGCGAAGCAGTAATTAAATTTAAAGAGGCAGAAGAAAGAAACTGGCTTTTGTCTGTAAATGACAAAACACTCGCGGTTGAAACTGAGGCAGGTGGCGTAGCACAACAATTTTATGAGGACGAATTAAATTATTCAAGAAGGGCGAAAGGGATTTTAGTTATAAGAGGTATTTCCGACAAGGCGGATGTAGAAAAGAAAAACGAATGGAGATTAGCCGCTTCAAAAAATGCTATGAAAGTTCTTGTAGAAATATTTAAAGCCAGTTATATTGAATAGTCAAAATCCTTTGAACAAAAAGCGTAGGAGCAACGCCAAAGCATTTACAAGCACATTTTATTTTTTCTCAACACTCAGAGCCATCATAGAAAATAATAAGAAGAGCTTGCAAGCCTATGCATCTAACCGTGCCGCCCCATTAGTGTAAATTTCCAACAACACGACCATGTCCAAACAGAAGTACGAACCGATAATCGAATAGACGACTCCGTTAGTAATAACTGACAGAGTACGCCTCTCACACCACTATACGTCCGGTCCACATGTACAGCGGCTTGTTCAGTAGAGTAGCAACTTTTAGATAATACTCGAGCATGCTGACCTCACCCCGTTTTCTAGAAGTTTCAGCGTTATAGTTGTAATCCGGATAGGGCACTGGGAACCATGACAGGGTACTGCAGAATACGCACTGGAGCACATACAACAGCTCTACACTTTTGAAAGGTAAGCAAAAGAATTAAGTTCAAGGAATAGAAAAACAATGCGCATCGAAAAATCCCTCCCCATCATAAACGAACTGGGTAAGTGGGATAGCCCGGGAAAACAAACCAGTATTACCCAAACGTCCCTTCGGCAAGGCATTTAATTATGCGATCAACCCCATCCTGGCTATTTCGGTCTGACCGTGCCAGTGATTTCGGAGTAACAGTGCCACTTTAAAAGATCTATCAATAGTACTATTTTTTTCTGTTATTCATCTTTGAGTATTCCTTTTCGGAGTGATTCACCTTTGAGGTCTATTCTGTGCGATGAGTTTACCAGTCTGTCTAAAATTGCATCAGCAATCGTGCTTTCTCCTATAATCTCGTACCAGGTGGACACTGGTAGTTGTGATGATATAATGGTGGAAGACTTACCGAAGCGCTCATCTATGATGTCCATGAGCGTTTCCCTGGCAAAATTATCGAAGGCCTGCAGACCAAAATCGTCCAGGATGAGCAGATTTGCTTTATTTAGTTTCTGGATTTCCTTTATGTAAGTTCCGTCTACTTTTGAGAGTTTCAGGCGGCTAAATAGGCGTGCCGTGGTACTGTATTGAACTTTCATTTCCTGGAAGCAGGCTTGGTAACCCAAGGCTTGGCCAAGGTAACTTTTTCCCACGCCTGATGGGCCTGTGATAATGATGTTTTCATTTTTGGCAATAAAGCCCAGCGTAGCTAGCCTCTGGAACATGTTTTTATCCAGGTTTCGGGATGGTGCATAGCTTATTTCCTCTATGGAGGCTTTCTGACGAAAGTCAGCCTGATGTATGAGTCGATAGATTTTCCGGTTGTTTCTATACTCCCATTCGTGATCGGTAAGCAAGGCCAGGTATTCGTCGGGCGTGCATTCTGTAAATGTGTTGCTGACCATGTGCTGGCTGTGCAGTTGGGCCATAGCGCCTAAACGCATTTGCTTTAATTTTTCAAGGGTTTCGTTGTTGTTCATGATGTTGATTTTTGATGATTTATTTATAGTTAGATGGGTCGTGTGTGTTGGCATGGTGGGGTATATGTGATTGTGTGTTGTGGAGCTCTGGGTCCGGTTCAAGGAGGTCAATACCATTTTTTAGAATGTTTTTTAGGCGTTGATAGCTGAAGATGCCTGCATCCACTGCCCGCTTACAGGCTCTATCCAGACGTTCGGAGCCAAAGGATTTTTGGAGCTGGATCACGCCCATTGCGCGCTTATAATTGATCTCCGGATAGTCGCCGTTGGTGAAGATCCCCTTCACAAGCGCTTCTACGTTTTTACCCTGTTTTAGGGCCAATGAGGTAAAGTACTCCGGGCTCCAACCGTTATAAGCCTTGTGGGTACTACTGAGGTGATCCTGGTTGGTGATATAATTGCCACGGGCAGAACTTCTCGGGTGTATTGCAATGCGCTCGTTATTGTAGTACACCTCCACGATGCTCCGGGTGTATTGTATCTGGGTGGATTTCCCGATGTACCGGTACGGTACACTGTAATAATTTTTGTCTGGTGAGAAGTAGACGTAGCCCATCTTCTGCACCTTTGCCC
Organism: Chryseolinea sp.; assembly: GCA_041747735.1. GTDB lineage: Bacteria > Bacteroidota > Bacteroidia > Cytophagales > Cyclobacteriaceae > Chryseolinea. The sequence goes on along the minus strand of JBGTEP010000039.1, from coordinate 513 downwards.
TACGGTAGTCTTTCAACTCATAGGGATTGGTTGGTAAGGGTTTGAGATAGGTTCGTTCTACTGATTGGAACAATTCTTTCCGACTGGCATCTTTTCGTTGAAAGAGCAGGCTATTGTATCGTTCCAGGAGTTTGCGGATCTCCTGATTTAATTCCGTTAACGAGAAGAATGTCATTTCGCGCAAAGGGTAATAGATGCGCTGGTAGGCCAGGTTTACGGCACTTTCCACCAATGCTTTGTCCTGGGGAGCATAGCTGCGGGTGGGGTTTATCACACAGTTGTAATGTCGGGCGAAGTCTTTGAAAGAACGGTTGATATCCGGTTCGTATTTGCTGGCTCTGGTTACAGCACTTTTGAGATTGTCTGACACGATTGCTTTAGGAACACCACCAAAAAAATGAAGGCTGTGACCCATACACAGTATCAGATCTTCACGCTTTTGGCTGGAGCAGGCTTCTACATAAGTATATTGGCTACAAGGCAATAAAGCGATAAAAACTTCTACCGGTATCT
>JBGTEP010000038.1:0-432679 GCA_041747735.1 Chryseolinea sp. | reverse complement strand
CATTGAGAATTCACGAATTAAACAAGTTGGTGTTGCCGGATCTATTTCCGCAAGCGGTAATGTGGAAAAGATGGATATGACCGGTAAAACTATTGTCCCTGGTTTCGTTGATACACATGCCCATATGTGGCCGGCATGGGGTATACATAAAAATCAGGTTTGGATGTACGCTGCAAACCTGGCGTATGGTGTTACTACAACACGTGATCCACAAACTGCCACCACTGACGTTTTAACTTATTCTGATCTTGTAGAAACAGGAGAAATAATAGGTCCCCGAATTTACAGTACAGGGCCGGGTGTTGGCTTTTGGGTGTACAACCTTAAAGATTTCGATCAGGCGAAAGATATCCTCAGACAATACTCCGAGTATTACAATACCAAAACGGTGAAAATGTACATCACCGGAAATCGTCAGCATCGACAATGGATAGTACAAGCGTGTAAGGAGCAAGGCCTGATGCCGACGACCGAAGGTGGACTCGATTTTAAACTCAACGTCACAAACCTTATTGATGGTTATTCCGGGCACGAACATGCATTTCCGATCTATCCGTTGTATAAAGACTTTGCTACAGCGGTTGCCAAATCCAGGATGACCTATACACCTACCCTATTAGTAGCCTATGGGGGACCATGGGCTGAAAATTTCTATTATGCTACTGAAAAAGTAAATAGCGATGCCAAACTAAATTACTTTACACCAAAGTCTGAGCTTGATCAAAAGTCCAGGAGGCGACCAGGTTGGTTTATGGATGAAGAACATGTTTTTCAGGATCATGCAGTATTTGTAAACGATCTTGTTGAAGCCGGAGGTAATGCGGGGATTGGTTCGCACGGACAACTTCAAGGCCTCGGATATCATTGGGAATTGTGGAGTGTGGCTACCGGAGGAATGACTGCTCATAATGCACTTAAGGTTGGAACAATCCATGGTGCAAGAGCTCTGGGCCTCGATGGCGATCTGGGCAGTATAGAACCGGGGAAGCTTGCTGATCTGATCGTTCTAGATATGAACCCATTGGAAAACCTAAGAAACACAAATACAATAAACAAAGTAATGAAGAACGGAAGGCTGTACGATGGAAACACTCTAGACGAAGTATATCCAAGCCAACGCAAAGCTCCATCTTTCGGAAGCGAACAAGTAAAACCCGAAGCATTACCTGGCCTAAACCGTTAACCATTTTTAAATGAGGTGGAAAATGTTTGGAAATTCATAAGCCAACTTCCCGCTAACGTCGCAACATATTCGTTTTATGGGAATCTAACATTTTCCGTCAGGCGTTGTTGTTGGAGATTATGATCGGAATCAAATGCGTGATCTCTATTTAATCAGTGGTTTAGGAGCAGACAAACGTGTCTTTGACTTCCTCAACCTTACCAACTATAATACGCACCATATCGAATGGGTTATCCCTGACGCATGGGAATCTATTCAGCAGTATGCCAAAAGGTTGTCATCACAGATTACCACCCCAAATCCAATCATTCTTGGTGTTTCGTTTGGAGGTATGATTGCTGTTGAGATCGCAAAACAACTTAAAACTGAAAAAATAATTCTAATATCATCTGCCAAAAGTCGAAAGCATATTCCTAGCAATGGCTATGTTGGTAAATTGAAAATTCATACACTAATTCCTACAAGATTTATTAAGATCCCCAATGAAGTTCTATTCTGGCTTTTTGGAGTTGAGACGCAGCTCGAAAAAGAACTACTCCGTTCCATTATGCAGGATACCGATGAAAAATTCTTCCGGTGGGCAATTGATAAAATTGTTAGTTGGGATAATGACATTGAACTGGAAAATACTATTCAAATCCACGGCACGAAGGATCGGCTTATACCCTTCCGGAGTGCGGACTATATCATCGAAGGGGGCGGGCACCTTATGATTGTTAACCGTGCGAAAATGATTGAAAGTATCATTACCACAATCCTTTCATAAAAGAAGGCAGCAATAAACTTTGGTTGGTTATCGCTGCCTTTTATTCCAGAAACTCCGGAAGTCTATTTCGTCCAATAATCAACCACCGTAACTTTATCAAGATGAGGTTTTAACACTTCGACAAAAGCCTGATGCGCGGGATGTACCAGGTAGTCATCTCTGTCTTTATCACTGGCGAATGTAACAAAGAAACAGTGGGTTAAACCCTGATTCAAATTTTCCGGACTGGAGTTAGTACCCCATTCATAATCTTTGATTTGTTTGATCTTACCTGCCAGACCACCAAATGCATCTTCCACTTTTTTAACGTCCTCTGCCTTGGCGTCATCCTTAAATTTAAAGAGAACAACATGACGCAATACCTTGGTATCGCTTTTCTTTTGCGCGTGTGATACAGTAGTTGCCATTAGAAGTAAGATTGCTGCAATAAATACATACGTGTTAATTTTTTTCATTTTTTTGAAACTTTAAAGATAATTTAAACGATTTATAACTTCACTAGTATCCCCACTTCTTCATTATGGCATAATTTTCTTTCATACAGTCCAGCGGGGTTTTGCCCTGGTATGATTCCTGTTCGATGATAAAGTGCTTTGTCCCTCCAAACTTTCTGCCTAAATCAATTACCTCCTTTACATTCACAATACCCGTTCCGAGAACCGCACTTTCATATTTGCCATGATTATCCGGTGCACTGCTAACAACTTCATCCTTTACATGCATAGATTGAAATCTGCCAGGGTATTGTTTTACAATATCGATTGCCTTTACCCCTCCATTGTATAAGTTGCCTATATCCAATTGATGCACAACCAAATCAGGATCAGTATTTATTAACATAATATCATACACAGAAACCCCATCAAGCTTTACACTGAATTCAAAATCATGATTGTGGTAGCCGAATTTCATTCCGGATTTTTTACACAACTCTCCGGATTTATTAAAGACTTCCATGTATCGTTTCAGATCATCTGTGGTTTGCCTTAAACTTTCATCCAACCAGGGGCTGATCACAAACTCTTGTCCGACAACCGCCGCGTCTTCCACAGTATACTTCCAAAGGTCTGTAAACTCCTTTTTTTCTGCATCCCAATGTGGTTTGCCCATTACCGTATGACCACTTGGCATTTTGATACCCATGTCGTCTAATACCTTCTTAAATTCCTTCGCTGAATAGCCATAAAACTTTCTATCCACGTAGTTTGCATGTTCGACATACTTATAGCCCATCTCTGCAAGCTTTTTCAACGTGGGTAACGGATCGCTTTTCATTTCATCACGCACCGAATACAACTGAAGACCCATCAATTCACGCGTTGCTTTAGCAGCAAACAGTGATTGCGTTAAAACACTACTCCCCAGCAGCGTGAATGCACTCCTTCTTATAAACTCTCTCCTTGAACTTTTCATTTTTATGTTAGTTAGCCTTTATTTGAAATAATAAATCTCTTTTGATGCATTCACGGCGTTACTGCCAACTTATACGCTTCTGTATAATGTTTGATCAGATTCGTCCAATCAAACATCGATGAGTTATTCTCTACGTTGTTTCGTTGCATAATTCTTTCGCGCATAGATTGCGTTAAGAACTTGTGAAGCACTTCTACCAGCTGATTGGCAGACCAGTCGAATGTACGTTTCCCTCTCTCGATCACAAATAATCCATATTTCTCATGTTCCTGAATATTATGCAGGATGTAGTCACCAAACCCTGAAAGGTCACTTGTTATTGAAGGAATACCACATGCCATACACTCAAGTGGTGTATATCCCCAGGGTTCGTAATAACTCGGGAATATTCCCAAATGACAACCTCTCACAAACTGATTATAATCCATACCAAAAAGCGGATTACTGGTTGTAATAAAATCAGGATGGTAAACAATCTTCACAGGATCATCGGCATTATTCAACATTTTCCTGTTATGTAGCGCCGTGAGAATTTCGTCACTTTCCTCATTAACCAAACGATGTGTAACCACAAGAGGATTTTTTTTCGTTTTCCACGACTGTAGTGTACGCCTGTAACGGAGTTTCCAATACTCATCTACAAATGAATTTAAATCAGGAAGGTGATTATCCTCGCGCACTGTACTTTCATAGAACAGCCGCTTTCCCACTTGTTGCTGAATGGCCGCCGTCGTATCCAGAATTTCCTGCATCATGGCTTTTGACTGCAGAACTTCAGGATTCAAACTATGAAAATCGCGCCGGGTTACGAAGAACATAACAATTGTCACATCAGATTTCTCTTTCTTCAGCCGTTGGCTCAACCGATGGAGCGCTTCAATAGTCACATCAAACCCTTTATTTCTGTATTCATATCGGCCAGAAGTAAAAAAGTATAGGGTTTTATCCAAATCGAAAGAATAAGATTGAAAGAAGTGAGCCATCACAAATCGATGAATCTCTTCCTTATACATCACATGCTGATTTTGAAATTCATGCAAAGCTTCAAATCGCTCGATATTTAATCCGTTTGGTAATATTACATCAGGCTTTCGTTTTAACAGATGCTTGCATTCGCGGGCGGTTACTTCACTTACCGTGCTCAGCACATCAGCCGTCTGCGCACAACTGTATTCGATTTTTGTTTCAGTCTCGATCCCAAATCTTTTTGCTTCCTCTTCCCAATCAAAAAAAGGAAGATGTGCATAAAATAGTGGAGAATTGATTGCAAGGTGCCGACCTAACTGGGTAGCATGTGTAGTAAAAACTGTTTTAACAGGCATTTTCTCCCGCTTCATATCGAGGATTGGTAAACCTGCCATCCATTCATGAAAATGTGCGATAACGGGCTGCTTCTTATCCGTTAGTTTTACGAGCTCGTCGAAAAATAGCTTCGTCAGATATCCAAATGAAATAACCTGGTCTATAAGCGCATCTCCTGGAGATGTGCTGATCCCATGATTTTTCCATAACAGATATTTTACAACATTAAGTGATTTATCCTGAACAACGTTAGGGTTAAGCAATACCACCTTTGGCTTACCTGTAACTAACCATTCGGCATAGTGAACATCGTATCCTTTTTTCCGCAGTATCGCCGCCGCTTGCCCGAATACATCCTGAGAATCATCGAGAGGCTCCAGTTCAGCTTGAATGTGTCGGTTCATGTAAGGGCCTACCATACAATATGGACCAACCGCCTGTTTCACCATCGCCGGTGCTTTTGATCGGATTACGGTATAAATACCTCCAACCTGATTGCATACTTCCCACGCAACCTCTACAATGCAAGAGGCTGGAAACTGGTCTTTTCGTTCTGGTGTACGTTTTGACATTGTCTTTAGTCAGAATGGCTGATTTAAGAAACTAAATCTATCAATTAAATGCCAAAATTTCTGAAATTCATTCATTCATTTCAATGGATTATCTTTTGATCAACAGATCACGGAGGATTTTACAACTATGAACTTTGAAAAATTTACGATAAAGTCTCAGGAAGCTTTGCAAAAGTCAGCAGAGATTGCCATGGGTAAGCAGCAACAGGCAATTGAGCCCGGACATTTGCTTAAGGCTATTCTTGAGACGGATGAAAATGTTTCAAACTATGTATTCAAAAAACTCAATGTCAATGCTACGATATTGGATACAAAGCTTCAGGAAATCATTAATTCCTATCCGCATGTTTCGGGCCAGCAACCGTACTTATCGTCAGCAACGAATAGCATACTTCAAACTGCGGAAAAAGAACTTCGTGAATTTAATGATGAATACATTGCTGTCGAGCACTTAATACTTGCTCTGTTAGCGTCTAAAGATAAGGTTGGTTCCATCATGAAAGATGCTGGAATTGACAGGTCAATGTTGATTAAAGCTATCAAGGAACTTCGTGGAGGATCGAGTGTAACTGATCAAAATGCAGAAGCGAAATACAAGTCGCTGGAACGCTATTCCAAAAACTTAAATGATCTGGCTAAGAAAGGAAAGATCGATCCGGTTATTGGGCGCGATGAAGAGATCAGACGAGTCTTGCAAATTCTTTCACGGAGGACAAAAAATAATCCTATCCTTCTGGGAGAACCGGGTGTAGGTAAAACGGCGATAGTAGAGGGCATGGCCCAACGCATCGTGGATGGTGATGTACCTGAAAACCTAAAAAGCAAAGTACTGATCTCGCTCGATATGGGCTTGCTGGTAGCTGGTGCAAAGTACAAGGGCGAATTTGAAGAGCGATTGAAAGCTGTAATCAAAGAAGTAACGGATTCTGATGGACAGATCATTCTGTTTATTGATGAGATCCACACGTTGATCGGTGCTGGTGGCGGAGGGGAAGGAGCTATGGATGCAGCAAATTTATTGAAACCTGCTCTTGCTCGTGGTGAACTTCATGCAATAGGCGCTACAACGCTGAAAGAATATCAGAAATACATTGAAAAGGATAAGGCTCTGGAACGAAGATTTCAAACTGTGCTTGTAAATGAGCCTTCGGTTGAGGATTCTGTTTCAATCTTACGAGGCATAAAAGATAAATATGAATTACATCATGGCGTTCGTATTAAGGATGATGCGGTTATCGCGGCCGTGGAATTATCGAGTCGCTATATCAGCGATCGGTTCCTGCCCGATAAAGCAATCGACTTAATGGATGAAGCCGCTTCCAAATTGCGTTTGGAAATGGATTCCCTACCCGAAGAGTTGGACGAATTAAATCGCCGGATTATGCAATTGGAGATTGAGCGCGAAGCGATACGTCGGGAAAAAAACAAAGAAAAGGAAAGCATACTTGGAAAAGAGATTGCTGAATTATCCGAAGACCGCAACTCGCTGAAAGCAAAATGGGAAAGTGAAAAAGAAGTAGTACACGGTATTCAGAAACAAAAAGAAAACATTGATAAATTAAAGTTTGAAGCTGAACAGGCTGAGAAAGCTGGCGATTACGGAAAGGTCGCGGAGATTCGCTACGGAAAAATTACCGAAGCAGAAAAGCATCTGGAAGGTTTTAAAAATAAGATGAAAGAGATGCAAGGTGAAAAATCCTTGCTGAAAGAAGAAGTAGACAGCGAAGACATCGCTGAAGTTGTAGCGAAGTGGACAGGTATACCCATCTCCAGAATGCTTCAGAGCGAGCGTGAAAAGCTTTTACATCTTGAGGTAGAACTCGGCAAACGAGTAGCCGGACAAGAGGAAGCCATCCGTGCCCTTAGTGATGCAGTTCGAAGAAGCCGGGCAGGATTACAAGATCCGAAAAGGCCCATTGGTTCTTTTATCTTCATGGGTACAACTGGTGTCGGTAAAACTGAGTTGTCCAAAGCGTTGGCTGATTATCTCTTCAACGACGACAATGCTATGGTCAGAATTGATATGAGTGAATATCAGGAGCGTCATAGTGTAAGCAGACTGATCGGTGCACCTCCCGGATATGTAGGCTACGATGAAGGTGGACAGTTAACGGAATCAGTAAGAAGAAGGCCATACTCCGTTATACTGTTGGATGAAATCGAAAAGGCTCATCCGGATGTATTTAATATTTTATTGCAGGTATTGGATGATGGAAGGCTTACAGACAACAAAGGTCGTATTGCTAATTTTAAAAACACGATCATCATCATGACAACCAATATCGGTTCTCATCTTATTCAGGAAAACTTTGAGAAGATTACAGAACAGAATTATTTCGACGTTCTGGAAAATACCAAAGACGAGGTCTTGGTTTTATTGCGAAAAACCGTAAGACCCGAGTTTGTGAACAGGATCGATGAGATTATTATGTTCCGTCCACTGAGTCAGAAAGACATTCGGAAGATCGTAGACATACAGGTCAACCTGGTTCGAAATAGGTTACAAGAGGCAGGTATAAAAATTGAAATTTCCGATTCTGCCCGGGATAGACTTGCCAAATTGGGCTTCGATCCTCAGTTTGGCGCAAGGCCTTTAAAGCGAGTTATGCAGCGTGAGATCCTTAATGAGCTCTCAAAACAGATTCTTGCGGGGACGATCCATAAGGATTCAGTAATCTTCGTTGACCTCAAGGATGAAATAGAATTCGTTTTTGAGAACCTTGAGGCAGCGGAAGTTGTTAATTAATTGGTTTAAGGATTGTGATTCCTCTACGTAAGTTAGAGGATGTGTTGGATGAGGGGTTTGGTTTGAGGCCCCGGGGTGGTTCCCGGGGCCTTTTGTTTGTAATTTCGCGGATCGGATATATTTATTGCGGGTCTTTCAAAAGATTTTTAAATCTTCGCGGAAGACTGAAAGTATGAAACACCTTGAACGCTTGCTAAAATCTGTATTGGTAGGCGCCCTGCTACTTAGCATGCAGGCTGGCTACGGACAAAATCAGATTTTTTCCACACCTTATTTTCACTACGGGGAAGGTCTTGGAATAACTTCGCCTGACAGTTTGTTCCAATTAAACATTCGCTTCAGGATGCAAAACCGGCTCGCTTTCATTACTGAAAGTGAAAGTGATCTTAGTATCAAAGAAGTAGAAGCGCGAGTGAGAAGACTGAGGTTGCGTTTCGATGGTTTTGTTTATTCCCCCAAGCTGATTTACGTCATTCAATTGGCCTTTACACGGGCTGACATGGATTTTGATGATACCAATTTTGCAAATATTGTCCGTGATGCTATGGTCTTATACAATGTGACTGATCACTTCACTATTGGGCTGGGACAAACAAAACTCCCGGGTAACCGTCAGCGTGTTAATTCGTCTGGCGACCTTCAGTTACCTGATCGTTCGATAGTAAACTCCACATTTAATATAGATCGTGACTTTGGCCTGCAGCTGTATTATACCAATGCCATACGCGCCTTTCATTATGTAATGCGAGGAGCAATTTCTTCTGGTGAAGGCAGAAATATCACATCTTCAGACAGAGGTCTTGCATATACCGGAAGGGTTGAGTTCTTACCGCTGGGCATTTTTACGAATGGTGGCGATTATTTTGAGGGCGATCTGTCGCGCGAGCCTAAACCTAAAGTGTCTCTGGGGTTAACGCATTCCACCAATCAAAATGCCATTCGCACTGGTGGACAGCTAGGCACTTTTCTGTATGAACCGAGAGACATAGGCACAAGCATGATCGACTTTCTTTTCAAGTATCAAGGCTGGTCCTTTGCAACAGAGTTTTTGAATAGGGAATCTTCGAATCCAATAACCATGAATGAGGTCGGCGATATTCGCTATGTGTTTGCCGGTCACGGTGAGAATTATCAGGGAAGTTATCTTTTTAAAGATGATATCGAAGTGGTAGGGCGATATTCAAAAGTTAGACCCGATCGCAGAATACAGGAATTCGAGGAAATGACGGAACAGTACACCGTTGGTGTAACAAAATATATTCGCGGGCATCGCCTCAAACTCCAGAGTGACTTAACCTATGAAACAAATTCCTGGCTTATAGGACCAACGCCAGACAGAAACAACTGGCAACTTCGTTTTCAAATCGAGGTGGGTATTTGACGGTCGGTATTTCCAGCAGACCGCAACCGAAAACGAAATTGCACGAATCACCCATACGAGAATACGCAACGCACACTTAACTCTGCGTTCGACAGACGTGTTTTACTTTATGATATCCGTTCAACACCGAGGCCAGGCTTATCCGTACAAGACATGAAACCGTCTTTCAAAACAAACCCACCCTTTACAACATCACGCGCCAGGTCGAGGCTTCCATCCAGATCAATGTACTTGGTATTTGAGCACGAAAATGCCGCATGCAATGCCGCGGTAATGCTGACAATACTTTCGTCATTACATCCCCAAAACAAATCGATGCCTTCGTGAAGGGCTATGTCTGCAATTTTAAGTCCCTGGCTTACACCACCGCATTTCATTAATTTAATATTAAAGATGCCGGCTGCTTTAGGTGGCTTCAATAATTCAATAGCATCGACCGGTGTTATCAAGGATTCATCAGCAGCTAAAACCTTGCGAACCTCCTTTGGCAAACTCTTCATTTCTGCAATTGCCTTCGCAGGGAGAGGTTGCTCAATCAATTCAACATCGAGGTCATACGTGCGACCATAAAACTGTATCGTTTGTTCAACTGAATAGCCCTGATTCGCATCAATCCGGATAACTATACCCGTTCCGAACTTTTCGCGCAGCTTCATGATACGCTCAACATCCTCGTCAAGATCTTTACCAAGTTTGACTTTAATGGCTTTAAAGCCGCGTTTGATGTAATCCTCAGCTTCCTTCAATGTCTCCTCAACGTTCTTAATACCAATGGTATTTGAAGTTGGCATTTTTTTAATTTTCTGTCCAAGGAATTTAACCAAAGGAACATCCAGAAATTTGGTGAACACATCATGCAATGCAATATCAATTGCCGCACGTGCCGAAGGGTTGGCGGGAAATTTCTTCCAAACCTCGTAGGTCAACTGATTAAACTCACGAATGTCACGCCCGACTAAAAACTCGAGGTTTTTTTCCTGTAAAGCGTCAAGGCATTGTTCCAGTGTTTCTCCCACAACGTACTCACTGGGGTTCCCGGAGCCAATCCCGGTCATGCCGTTATCAAGCGTTATTTCCACAAAAGCATTTCGGACCTCATCTACCGTTTTGAATGCTATCGTATAAGGCTTTGTATTTCCTAAATCAACACTCCAAACTTTAACATCTTTAATTTTCATCCTTGAATATCGTTAGGTATACGTATCAAACCTGAGCCAGGCTTTTTTTAATCATTGCTTCAAATATGGGCACTAATTCAGCTAAACCATCTTCCAACGGCAAAACGGCTGGAATTCCGAGTTCTTTCCGATAATGATCCGCTGCCGCCCGCGCATCTGCTTCGCTCATCTTGGCAGAATTGATAGTAATGGCAACGGTTGGTGCTCCATAGATTTCTATAAGCGCGATCTCGTCTTTTAACTCAGGAAGGTATGCAGGGTAAAACTCCATATCCTTATACTGCTTACGAGCCGGGTTATGCTGAAGGATTACTGCATCAGCGTCAGCAGATACAATCCATTCTGCTCCGGCAGGGCCACTTGGATTGCGTAGCGCGGATTGCCCCTCTATAAATATGATGTCAGGCTTTTCTTCGTGATAACACTTTACCACTGCATGTTCCATCTCTCCGGAAATAAAATCATTTAGTGTTGAATCGAATACGAATCCATACTTCGCACCTTGCATCCATCCTGTTTGGCCGGTGTAGATCATTTCAGCTTTATAGCCGGCTTTCCTCATGGCTTCCACCAAGAAGCGCGTTGTCGTACGCTTGCCCAGTGCACAGTCTGTTCCTAAAACAGCGATCTTAGGACATTTTACTTCCTTAATTTTTCCAGACCAGAAATGAAGTTCCCTAAACTTCTTTGGCTTCCGCACATCAATAATTTCCAATCCTTTTTGCGTCGCGAGTTCTACAAGTTCAGGTATATCAGAAATGTATTCATGCAATCCATTTACCAGGTTAAAGCCATTCTCCAACGCATCTTTGAGAAGAACACGTAGAGCGTCTGGAATTATCCCCCCTTTAGTAGCCACTCCGATTACACAGTAGGTTGCCTGCTGCCCCGTTTTTAGAAAATCTGCGAGGGTGGCATAAATGGGAATGTTGCGGTTTTTGCCGTCTAACACCTCGCCAGCATCTCGTCCAGCGCTATTATGATCAATAAAACCAAGAATGTTAAAACGTTCGGTTCCACGAATCAATCCATGAGCAGTCTTGGCGCTGCTTGAATCCAAAAATCCTCCGGTAATCACAATTGCATTACTCTTTTCCATACGGTTAGTTTTGAAGGGCCAAAATTTCGTCTAATAAACTGAGTTTTCAAAAAGAAGTTATTCAAGGGTGTTGCTTTACCTCTGTAGTTGTAAAAGTTTTCATCGTTCGGGATTTTACTGATTCAGATATACCGTTTGCAAAGCATCAGAAACGGCATGATTTTAGTAAATTTGGTTTAAACCCTACGGCTATGAAAATACTAACAACCTTCCTAATGCTGATAGCAGCCACCGCTTATTGCCACGGGCAGTCTATCGTCGGTCGCTGGCAGTTAGTGAAGCAAAGTAATTGCGTTGAAGAAGAAATGAGCGAAGTAGATGGCAATACGCAGGAGCTTCTGGAAGATATGAAGGGATTATCGTCCAGTACTCCTCAGGTTATCGAATTCAAGGAAAATAACTCAGGACAAGAGAGCACCAAAATTATCAGCCAGAAAAAGTCGTACAACTCAAAGGCCTTTTTATACCGCTACGATGGCAGCACGTTGTACTTTCTGGACAAGAGATCGAGAACAATAATTGAAGGATTTACCGTTGAACAACTGGAATCTGAGTCACTCATTATTTCCAACACGGCCCGGGTATGTGAAACCAAGGTTTTTGTGCGGTTGAAATAATTCAGCATACCATCTATCCTATCCTTTTAGGCCCGTGTATGAGAAAAACGCGCGGGCCGATCGACCTAGATTTTCCTACCTTTGCAAAATGGTAGATGCAACTTCCAAACGCGATATTCGGAAACTCAAACTCGACGAGTTAAAAAAATTCTTTTCAGAACACGGTGAAAAAGCCTTTCGTGCACAGCAGGTTTATGAATGGCTGTGGAACAAATCTGCGAAAAGCTTTGACCAAATGACCAACCTTTCCATTGGCCTGCGGGATATGCTGAAAGATCATTTTACCATCAACCATATTAAGGTCGATCACATGCAACGCAGTGAAGACGGTACAATAAAGAATGCCGTTACTCTTTTTGATGGAATGGTAGTGGAATCGGTGCTGATACCCACTGAAAAACGTATCACCGCTTGCGTTTCGTCGCAGGTGGGTTGCAGTCTTGATTGCAAGTTTTGTGCGACGGCCCGTCTGAAACGACAACGGAACCTTAGTCCGGATGAAATTTATGATCAGGTTGTCGCAATCAAGGAACAAGCTGAACTCTTTTATGGTCGTCCGTTGACCAACATTGTTTTTATGGGCATGGGTGAACCCTTATTAAACTATACCAACGTAATATCTGCGATTGAAAAAATCACTGCGCAAAAAGGCCTGAACATGGCTTCCAAAAGGATCACGGTTTCAACTGTAGGAATTGCAAAGATGATCATCAAGATGGCAGACGATGACGTAAAGTTTAATCTGGCTGTCTCATTGCACTCTGCCCTGGATAAGACTCGGTCTTCTATTATGCCCATAAACGAAACCAATCCATTGGATGAATTAGGTGATGCATTGCAATACTGGTATCAGAAAACCAAAAAGAAAGTAACGTATGAATATGTGGTGTGGAAGGGGATAAACGACAAAGAAGAAGATGCCAGGGCATTGCTGAAATTTTGCAAGATTATCCCCTCGAAAGTGAACCTTATTGAATACAACCCCATCGATGATGGCGAATTCCAACAAGCCTCAGAAGATACATTAAAAATGTACATGGATATTCTTGAACGGAATGGCATTACTACCCGGATACGCAAAAGCCGTGGTAAAGACATTGACGCTGCCTGCGGACAACTGGCTAACAAAACTTAAATGCAATTCTAATCATCCTACTTATTATACAAGCTTTAAAGGGCTGATCTGTGCTTCATGAATTGCTGGAAAACTTATATTCTCGTTACATTCCTTTTGATGCTTGCTTTCTCAGGACATTCTCAAAAAGTGACACGGGGTATTGTAGTTGATTCTGTTTCTCTGAAAGCGCTACCCGGTGTACATGTACGTGTTAAGAATTCAAATCGTGGCGCCGTAACGAATAATACCGGGGTTTTTACGATGCAAACTTCCGCAGTGGATACGCTGGTGTTATCCTTGGTGGGTTATAATAATCTGGAACTACCACTTCTTTTTGCAGAAGAGGATATTCTTATCCGTTTAAGCGAACGGATAAGGGTGTTAAAAGAGATTACTATTTCGGGCACGAGGCTTTATGATCGGGAGATTATAAGAACGCCGCGCACGGAACCCAGGAAAATGTCAGCTGCCGATGGATTTTCCTCACCCTGGGAATATTTTTCAAAAGGGCAAAAAGAAAAGCGTAAGGTTGTAAAACTTATCAACGAAAATGACCGGATCAAAACATACATTCAGGTGATTAATGATCAGGAAATCCGGGAGGATATAATGCATGCCCACGGAATCACAGAAACAGAATACTACAACACATTAGCACAGTTTAATCAGCAAAGCAACGATGTATTGTATTCTACAGATGAATACATAATCATCGATTCTCTCAAATCTTTTTTTAAACGAATGTACCGCTGATTGTAACCCTCAGGATATGGGTTTCGGATTGCGTATTTTCTGAAATACTACTTCTTACTTGCGTTGAATAATTTTTCCTTTTCTTCTTTGGTAAGACTTTCATACCCTCCATCAGAAATTTTATCAAGAATGGTATCAATCTCATCTTGCGAAATCGAAGAAGCTTTCGTTGCTTTTTTGGATGGAGGAGTCTCTTTCCGATAGGTTACTTTAACAGCGGGCTTTGGTTCGAACAGGCTTTTTATCCAATCGATCGTTGCAGTAATCCAGCTCCCCCAGTTTATGCCAGCCTGGAGTTGTTTTATATAAAAATAACCAATCGCTGCACCCCCGAGATGAGCAACATTCCCTCCTTCATTCGGTCCGACAGAACCCAGAAACGAAATAAGAATATAAAAACCTGCAATATATTTTATCCGTACCGGACCCAATAGGAAAAGGAAAAATGTGTACTCAGGAAGTAAAGTGGCTGTAGCCACGACGATGGCATAAACCGCTGCAGAGGCACCCACCATTCCGCCTCCCGGAACTCTGTCCTGGTAAAAAGGAATAAAATTATAGACCATCAGGTAGGCAATTGCACCTGCAAAAGCGCCTAGAAAATAAAGTGCCACGAGCTTGTCACTTCCCAGATACTCCACAAACAACTTTCCAAACCAGTAAAACACCAGCATGTTGAAGAGTATGTGAAAAATTCCTCCAAGATCATGAACAAATGCATACGTAATGATCGTCCACGGCTTTTGCAAAAACTCTACAATCGGAGCAGGAATGGATAGTTGCCGGTGGATTACGTGAAAAAAATCAGTAAGCCCTGTAACCGTAGAAAAAACAGACAGGACGGCCAGGATCAAAAACACTACCACGTTGATAATGATCAACTGGATATGACCATTATTTTGTTTTTGAAACGCGTTTTTGAACTCTTCTAACATGCAGTAACTCCTCTAAAAAAATTTACCTCTACGTCCCTCTGCTTCTCCAAAACTGAATCATAATTATAGCTACTACAATTCCTCCCAAGTGAGCCAGGTGCGCTGTATTGTCTCCAGGGTCTGATCTAAATCCCGAATATATTGCTATTGCACCTAAGACCATAACCATATATTTCGCCTTGAATGAGAACGGCAGGAATAACAATCTTAACTCCATATTCGGAAAGGTAATTCCAAATGCTGTTAAGACACCATACACTGCCCCGGAGGCACCAAGCATGACGGTGAAGGCCCCTAACCCAAAAAAAACATCCATTAAAATATTAAAAATTCCCGCACCAATGCCAGTAATCATATAAAAGAGCAAAAACTTTTTCTGCCCCCAAAATTCTTCGAGAATCGGACCAAAAAAGGTCAACATCAGCATGTTGAAGAAAATATGGAAAAAATCCGCATGAGCGAACATGTAAGTAAACAATTGATACGGTTGAAAGAAATCGGTACGATGAACACTGTACAGTGGCAACCAGTTACCGAGACCAGGAGCGATCCCTTGGATAATAAAAACGACAACGTTGATAAAGATCAAGTTCCTTACTACCGGAGTGAGTCTGAGCATAATTTTGTGTTAAACTGGAATACACGGTTATTGTTTCTAAACGCTTCAATTCTTATTGACGGTTAAAATAACTTTCAATTTTAGGCAGATCAAAAATAAAAAAAATAGGCCTTCCCTCTGGTGAATAATTTGGCGTATCGCACACAAATAGACCCTCCACGAGAGATTGCATTTCTTCCCGGGCGAGCGTATTACCACTTTTTATTGACGCACGCTTGGCAAGCGATCTTGCAAGATTTTCGCTCAATGGCACTGAAAGCTCTGACTGATTAATCTTGAATTGTTCGATCAGCCCTTCGAACAATTCCTTTTCCCTATTTGCAGCGATATTGCCTGGGACACCTGTAATCAGCAGCGTATTCTTGCCAAAAACCTCCAGTCTGAATCCTAAAGCCTCTATCTCCTGCTGCATTTCCATAATTAGCGCAAAATCAGCCGCATTAAAAGTAATTGTCTGTGGAAATAAGCTTTGCTGGCTTTGCGCTGACTTATTCCTCATCTGTTTGAGAAATTTCTCGAAAAGAATTCTTTCATGAGCCGTTTGTTGATCTACAATCATCATCCCTGACTTCACCTGCTTCACGATGTAGCGATTATGTAGCTGAAAAAAAGCTTTTTCTTCCGGAGTTTCTGACGACTGATTCATCGCACTCTCGAAACGTAGTGTTTGAAACCCTGGAACTGGATCCGGAGTTTTCGAACTAATAATCCGGTTACTCCCTTCGAAAAGCTTATCCCAATTATCGACGTTAGAACGATGGAGGGATGTACTGAACCTTTCCTCAAAGTAAACCTCTTTTGATTGTGCAGAGGCATTTGTCAGCTTTGAAATAATATTTACATCCGCATCAAAATCAATTGCCGGAGTTAAGTTATGCGCTCCAATCGCCTGACGTACAGCAGAAAGCACGACTGCATATACGGCACGTTCATCATCAAATTTGATTTCAGTCTTAGTGGGATGCACATTGACGTCGATATGCTTTGGATCAATTTCAATGAACAGAACGTAAAAAGGAAAACTGTTTTCCGGCAGAAGGCCCTCGAATGCGGCCATAACAGCATGGTTCAGATAGTTGCTCCTGATAAACCTTTTATTCACGAAAAGGAATTGTTCCCCCCGCTTTTTCCTTGCAAAATGTGGTTTGCCAAGATATCCGGTAATCTTCACCAGCGCAGTTTCTTCCTGACATGGCGCCAGTTGTTCCTGATAGGCTTTCCCAAAAATACTTACAATACGCTGGCTAAGTTTACCTGGAGGCAGATCGTATTCTATCGAATCAGTTTCTATGAGTTGAAAGGCAATTTCCGGATGGGAAAGGGCAAGGCGCTGAAATTCATCAACGATATGCTGGTACTCATTCGCATTGGATTTTAAAAAATTCCGTCGCGCGGGGATGTTATAAAAAAGATTCTTGATTGAAATACTGGTACCCTTATCGCAGGCAACAGGCTCTTGCCTTTTTACCTCTGACGCCTCCACAAGCAACAGTGTTCCCAACTCATCATCAGGTAATCGTGTTTTCATCTCAAGCTGGGCGACGGCGGCTAAAGACGCGAGAGCTTCACCACGAAATCCCATGGTGTGCAGCGTAAACAAATCTTCCGCTTTTCTGATTTTTGAAGTAGCATGACGCTCAAGACTCATTCGGGCGTCTGTTTCTGACATTCCCTTCCCATCATCTATAACGTGAAGTAGTGTTTTGCCGGCTTCTCTTATAATCAGCTTAATATTCGAAGCTTCGGCATCAATAGCATTTTCCATCAACTCCTTAACCGCAGAAGCAGGCCGCTGTACAACCTCACCAGCGGCAATCTGATTGGCAATAGAATCGGGCAAAAGCTGAATTATATCAGGCATGGATGAGTACGCTTGGGGGAAACTGAACGAATAAACGTATTAACGCCTGAACTTTCGGAATTTTAAATACAAATACAAGGGAATACTTACGAATGCTACGCCAATAAGAGCAATCCTTCCGAATTGAAGAAAACCGATCAACCCAAGGGTGATAATCAATGTTAAAACGAGTCGCAACATCCTCGCGGATGGATCGCTTTGAACTTCAACCGTTTTTTTGGCATTCCGAAACGAACCTGTTATCCGGGAACGATAAGCATGCAGCGCTTCTTCATCCTTCTCCTGCGTTTCACCTTCAAGCATCAACTCCCGGCGAATTCTCAATTCTCTTTCTTTTCTTTCTTCCTCCTGTGGATCATAATGTCTTGGTGTATAACCAAAGCGTTTATGATTCGGGATTTTTGTAAACAGCTGAACGAACTTCATACACTAAACTTTAAATTAACCATTAGCCGGACAAGAGCTCCCACTACCTTGAACATCTCCAACTTAAAGGTAAAATGCGTAAAAGCCCTCCCAATTAACTAAATTTATACCTTTGAAGGCTTACAAATTTGCCTTTATAATAATCTTTTTCAAAACCAAACGGCCTGATGCTCAAAAAAGTTTTCATTTGTTCTATCGTTCTTTTGCTCTCATTCCTGGAAGGCTATGCCCAGTCTGAGAAGAACAAGTGGATAGACAGTGTTTTCAATTCCCTGACAGCCGAACAAAAAATTGGTCAGCTGTTTATGATCGTCATTCCCTCTCATGCATCGGCAGACATTATCGAAAGAATCACCGACGAAGTTAAAAGTAACGAAATTGGAGGAGTTATTTTTCAGGAGGAAACCCCCTATCATCAAGCCTCTGTTACCAGAAATTTACAGCAAATCTCAAAAATTCCACTCTTTATCGGGCAAGAAGCAGAATGGGGCCTGGGCCAGATGGTCGATAGCACTGTGAGTTATCCGAGGGCATTGGTATTGGGTGCACTCCGGAATGACTCATTGATTTACGAAATGGGAAAAGAAACCGCAAGACAAATGAAAATCCTGGGGCTTAATATGAATTTTGGTCCCATTGCTGATGTAAATAACAATCCACAAGATCCCCTTATCAGTTATCGTTCGTTTGGCGAGAATAATCAAAAAGTTGCCAATAAGGCAACTTCCTATATGCTTGGGCTGCAGGATCACGGAATACTGTCGTGCGCTAAAAATTTCAGTTTAAAGGGAATAACCATTGTCGACGTAAAAAAAGATGTGCCCCTGATTCAAGCCAGCGTAGATTCCGTACAGGCACTTCCCTTTAAAAAACTATTTAAGAATAATATTACGGGTATCATGCCCGCTTCATCAAGCTTTCCGCTTTCGTATGAGAACGCAAGGCTCGTCAAAAAAAACGAGTTCGATGCTGTCACTATTTCTCAGGTATTTACAGGCAGTTGGTTGAAAGAAAAATTAGATTTTAACGGGCTAACCTTTGTCGATATGCAACACGTCAAGGTTATTACAGAGAAGAACCGTGGTGGTGAAGCAGAACTTTTTGCTTTCCAAGCGGGTAACGATGTGTTAGTCGGGGCGGAAGAAATTGATTTGGCTATTCGAAAAATAAAAAAATTAATAAAAACAGAGGATCAGTATGAAGACCAACTCACCATCAGTGTAAAGAAAATATTGGCAGCCAAATACAATGCCGGGCTGTCAAAAAAACCGACTATAAATCTTGATAACCTGACGTCAAGGTTAAATTCACCGGAGGCACTACTCCTTAAGCAGAAGCTCTACTCCAGCGCTGTGACCATCGTTAAGAATACAAGTAACAGGCTGCCGGTGGCTTCATTGGATGATAAGCATTTTGCATATATAACAAGTGATGAGACCATACCCAATTATGAATTTTATGAATATCTGACAAGGTATGTTAACACTGCTTATTTTGCGGTTAATGATCAAACCGATCTTCTTGAATTATCGGATGCTTTGACAGACCAGGAAGTAATTATTGTAGGCATCTTCCCACAAACACCCCAAAACGTTTTAGATCGGTTAAGCAGGTTACTAACTCAACTTGAGGCTACACGCCAGGTAATTTACTGCGATTTTGGAAATGAGAATTTTCTTCGGCGAGCTGAGAAGCTCTCTACTGTAATCACTGCCTATACGAATACGCCAGAAACCTTAAAGGCAGTGCCGCAGGTAATTTTTGGAGCATTAGGCAGTGATGGTGTTCTTCCTTTCACCGTATCATCGACCCTTAAAGAAGGTAGCGGGGTGGAGACAAAGCCGTTAAACCGTTTAGCGTACTCCTCGCCGGAAGACGCCCGAATGAGTAGTAGAATTTTAAAGAAAATTGATACTGTTGTTGATGAAGCGATAAAAATGGGAGCAACACCTGGATGTCAGGTAATCGTTGCAAAAGATGGTAAGGTGGTATTTGAACGATCTTTCGGTACACTGGCGTATGATTTAAAAAAACAGGTTTCCTTTGAGACGATTTACGACCTCGCCTCGCTTACCAAAGTATCCGCTACATTACAAACGGTAATGTTCATGTATGAGAAAGGTTTGATTGATATCAATAAAAAAGTTTCCTTCTATTTGCCGGACCTGAAAAAGACAAACAAAAAAGACATCACTATCCTTGAAATGTTGACACATCAGGCAGGTCTTGCGCCTTTCATACCGATGTGGCCAGAAACGGTCAGAGATACTGTTTTTTTACCGCTTTATTATGGCCGCACAAGAAATGAGCAGTACTCATTACAGGTATCGCCCAATTTATTTGCCTCTCCTGCTATCCGTGATTCGGTTTGGTCATGGATCGGAAAGTCAAAGCTAGTAGAGAAACCACCTCGTACGCCTTTTTCTTATCGATACAGCGATCTTGGCTTTTTGATTTTACAACGTCTTGCAGAAAAATTACTCAACCAGCCAATGGATGAGTTTCTTTTGCAAAATCTGTTTGAACCCTTAGGCTCGTATACAACCGGATTTGAACCACTCAAGAATTTCTCAGCTCAGTTCATAGCCCCTACAGAATATGACAAAATCTATAGAAAAGTGCACGTGATTGGAACCGTACATGATGAGCGCGCAGCGATGCTGGGTGGTGTTGCAGGCCATGCAGGACTGTTTAGTAATGCCAATGATCTGGCAAAACTTGGACAAATGCTTTTACAGGAGGGAAAGTATGGGGATACACGCTTTTACAGACCTGAAACAGTAAGGCTATTTACACAGAAACAATTTGATAAAAGCAGGCGAGGTCTTGGTTGGGATAAACCTGTTCAAAGTGACTGGAATAGTCCTACATCCCTAAAAGCTTCGCCCAAAACTTTTGGACATACAGGCTTTACTGGAACCTGTATGTGGGTTGACCCGGAGTTCAACCTTGTATATATTTTTCTCTCAAACCGCGTTTATCCAGATCGTAGTAACAAACTAAATAGTGCCAATATACGTTCTCGCATTCAAGACATCGTGTATGAGTCAATCTTCAGTTATTGCGGTCAGGATTCTGATAATGCGTCAGAACCCTCTAGAACGATTTTGAGCAGCAAACGTTAAATGACTACAATAAATTTTTACCTGCAACGTCAAAAAGGGGAACTAGCATTTAAAAAAACTAACCACTAATACTTAGTAATGAATATTGGAATTGTCTGTTACCCAACCTTCGGCGGAAGTGGAGTGGTAGCTACCGAACTTGGAAAAGCACTTGCGCAGGAAGGTCATAAAGTTCATTTCATAACGTATTCCCAACCTACCCGATTAGACTTCCTGAATGAAAACCTATTTTATCATGAAGTTGAATTTCACTCATACCCCCTCTTTGAATATCCACCGTATGAGTTGGCACTTGCAAGCAAGATGGTTAGTGTTGCCCGGAACGAAAAACTCGACCTCTTACATGTTCACTATGCGATTCCCCATGCCTCAGCTGCCTATATGGCGAAGCAAATTTTAAAAACGCATGGTATCATCATTCCGGTTGTCACAACATTGCATGGTACCGACATTACACTCGTTGGAAAGGATGCTTCGTACGAACCCGTTGTTACGTTCAGTATAAATCAATCCGACGGCGTGACTGCTGTTTCGGAAGATTTGAAAAGGGAAACCCTTGATTCATTTAACATAACAAATGAAATTGAAGTAATCCCGAATTTTATTGATCTCGAGAAATTTAAGAAACAGAAAAAGGATCATTTTAAGAGAGCAATTTGTCCTAACAATGAACTTCTAATCGTTCATACCTCAAACTTTAGGAAAGTTAAACGTGTTGGCGATGTGATAGCAATTTTTGCGAATATCCACAAGGAGATTCCGGCGAAATTATTAATGATTGGTGATGGGCCGGAAAGAACAAAAGCCGAAACATTATGTCGTGATCTCGGTATATGCGATGATGTTCGGTTCCTCGGAAAACTGGAAGCCGTAGAAGAAGTGCTTTCTGTAGCCGATCTATTTCTGATGCCGTCAGAAAAAGAAAGTTTTGGGTTAGCTGCGTTGGAAGCAATGGCTTGCGAAGTCCCGGTGATTTCGTCAGATACCGGTGGATTACCAGAGCTGAATATTCAAGGTGTAACTGGATTTTTGAGCGCTGTCGGTGATGTTGAAGATATGAGCCGCAATGCGCTCTTCATCCTTGATAGTATAAACCTTCCCAAATTTAAAGAGAATGCTTTGAAGAGAGCCAAGGAATTCGACATAACACAAATTCTTCCACTGTATGAAGGTTATTATCAGCGAATCATGGAAAAAACCGCGTCAAAAGCGACATTCTGATATCTTCATTTTGAATATATAACACCACATTTTAATTTCGTATTGAAACGTTGAAGTTATGACTGAAGATTTTAAGCCCAAAAATCAGGGAACGAAAAAACTTTTCGCTAATCCCGTTTTAGAAAAGCTCTCGCGGACACACATCAGTATACCTCTCATTATCTTTTTTTTATTTGCAACCGGTCTGTTGTATTGGAGTATTACACATACATCGCTCGCTGCTCTCCAAACGTCTGGTATGTTTTTGCTTGGAGTTATCTCATTCACCTGGGTAGAGTACAATGTTCATCGTCATGTTTTTCACATGAAGACCTATACAAAGTTGAGGGAAAAAATTCAATATGTTATCCACGGTGTACATCATGAATTTCCAAAAGATAAAGACCGACTGGCTATGCCGCCGTTATTAAGTGTCACAATAGCGACCATTTTGCTTTTGTTTTTCAGGTTAATTCTGGGAGACCTTGTATTCTCTTTTCTTCCAGGCTTTATCGTAGGTTATGCCGGCTATCTTTCAGTGCATTACATCGTGCATGCCTACCAACCTCCCCGGAATTTTTTCAAAATACTATGGGTAAACCACGGCATTCATCACTACAAAAATGGAGATGCTATTTTCGGAGTTTCTTCACCTTTGTGGGACTACATTTACGGCACCATGAAGGAAAAGACCACCAACCAGAATTGATGGGGTTTCGCAGTGATAGAACGATGGTTGAAATTAAATTCAAAAGCCGCTTTGGTTTTCACCACCGCGGCTTTTTTTATTGCTCAGGTTAATGAGTGCTTAAATTCGGGTCTGCGTCGAATCTTTCTTACGCTCTTTTTTCGTATACGTTGGGCACGTATAGCTCGAGCATGAATAGAGCACCACGCTCGCCAGGAGTAAAACAATCGCAGACTTTTTCATAGAGGATCAAAATTGATACGGCACAAAAGTAACGCGCCTTTGAGTACTAATGTTATTATTTTGGCATAATTTCTTACATGTGCCCTGAAAGTTTTGAGAAATTAAGTTTTGATCGCGAAACAGAATTAGGAAATTAATGGTTTAGTACTTGACAGAACCCCATGAATTGATGCTTGGATACCGATTCTCTAATTATACGCCACCGCCTGATAAGGCTAAGAGCGATTTTGAAAATCTCCTGAAGGTTTTCATGCAACTGATTTTGATAACGGCTGGAAACGTTGCCGAAGCGCTTCAGTGGCTCACTGAAGTAGATCGGCAATATAATCTTACTAATGACAAGTACGGAATAGGAGATTTTATAGAAGACCTAAAGCGAAACGGATACCTCACAGACGAGGGTCCAAAAGGTGAGTTTAAGCTCAAAGCAAAAAGTGAGCAATCACTTCGTCAATCAGCGCTTGAAGAGATTTTCGGAAAGCTTAAAAAATCAAAATCTGGTGAGCACAATACTCACCATAGTGGAAGAGGTGATGAGCAAACGACTGAACGTCGTGATTATGAATTTGGGGATACGTTAGATCAGATATCAGTAACAGACTCTCTCCGTAACGCGCAGATTAATCATGGCCTTGATAACTTCTTCATGACTGAAGAAGATCTTGAGGTAATGGAGAGTGAATTTAAAACGCAGACCTCTACTGTTTTGATGATTGATATCTCTCACTCCATGATTCTTTATGGTGAAGACAGGATCACTCCAGCCAAGAAAGTAGCTATGGCTCTAGCCGAGTTGATCACTAAAAAATATCCCAAAGACACGCTGGATATTTTAGTCTTCGGAGATGACGCCTGGCAAATAGAAATCAAAGACCTTCCTTACCTTCAAGTGGGGCCATATCATACCAATACTGTCGCAGGTTTGGAGTTAGCGATGGATATTTTGAGGCGGAGGAAAAATTCCAATAAGCAAATCTTCATGATTACAGACGGAAAACCAACGTGTATCAAGCAAGGTATCAAATATTATAAGAATGCGTTTGGACTAGATCAGAAGATATTAGGTAAAACATTGAATCTGGCAGGTCAACTGAAAAAGTTGAAAGTCCCGGTAACGACATTTATGATTGCCACGGATCCTTATCTTAAAGCATTTGTTCGTGATTTCACAAAAGCCAACAATGGCAATGCCTATTATAGCAGCCTGGAAGGTTTAGGGAATTTGGTTTTCGAAGACTTCAAAAAGAACAGACGGAAAAACCTATGAGGTTATCCATGCAATTACTCATTAGAACCTACTAACATCAAATAACATCAAAGCACAAGAATGGATCACACAAAAATAAAAACGCTGGGCCAGCTTAAAGCATCAGGATATAAATCATTATCGATTAAGGATGAACTTCGGGAGAATCTGATTAAACGACTAAAAAATAAAGACACGGCATTCGCCGGGATCTGGGGTTACGAAGAAACCGTTATTCCAGACCTGGAGAGAGCTATTCTTGCCGGTCACGATATCAATTTATTAGGATTACGCGGGCAAGCAAAAACACGTCTTGCTCGCTTGATGGTGAATCTATTGGATGAATACGTTCCCATTATCGAAGGCTCAGAATTGAACGATGATCCTTGCGACCCGATTTCCAGATACGGAAAAGATAAGGTAAAGGAACTTGGCGATAATACACCCGTCAGTTGGCTTCACAAGGATGATCGATATGCTGAAAAGCTCGCTACTCCCGATGTATCGATTGCCGACCTTATTGGCGATGTAGATCCAATAAAAGCAGCAACATTAAAACTTCCTTACTCAGATGAACGTGTTATTCATTTTGGACTAATTCCTCGTTCGAACAGATGCATTTTTGTAATTAACGAGCTACCTGATTTGCAAGCCCGGATACAAGTTGCTCTTTTCAATATACTCCAGGAAGGTGATATTCAAATCCGTGGATTCAAGATCAGGATGCCTTTAGATATTCAATTTGTCTTTACAGCAAATCCGGAAGACTATACCAATCGCGGAAGCATTGTTACTCCGTTAAAGGACCGAATAGATAGCCAGATCATCACGCACTATCCAAAGACACTCGAAATTGGAAAAAGAATTACCCAACAAGAAGCCCGTCTGAAAGAGGTTCAACGTAGCAATATTTCCGTCAATGAAATCGCCAAGGACCTTGTAGAGCAAGTTGCCTTTGAAGCTCGTAAAAGTGAGTACGTTGATGCTAAAAGCGGGGTGTCAGCGCGGCTTACTATTTCTGCTTATGAAAACCTGATCGCTGCGGCAGAACGTAGAAGTATTATCAATTCAGAAAAGCAGGCTCAAATCCGTATAGCTGATTTCATTGGCATAGTCCCTTCTATTACCGGAAAGGTAGAACTTGTATACGAAGGTGAACAAGAAGGCCCGGGTATAGTAGCCCAGAATCTGGTTGGCAAGGCACTAAGAACACAGTTTGTGAACTACTTCCCCGATCCGGATAAGTTCAGAAAGCAAAAGGAGAAAAGTCCGTACAAACAAATATCCAACTGGTTTGGTGATGGCAACACGATCGATCTTCTTCATGACACCCCTCAAACAGAGTTTGAGAAAAAGTTAAAATCGGTTCCTGGGTTAGTAGAATTAGTTGATGAATTTCACAAAGATCAGAATCAGGCTTCTAAAATATTTTTAATGGAATTTGCACTCCATGGATTAGCTGAATTTAGCCTGATTAGCAAACACACGCTTTCTGCCGGTCTTCAATTTAAGGATTTATTAAGCAGCATGTTCACCATTCCCCGTCCGGGTCAGGAGGATGATGATGAAGATGATATTGCGGGTGGAAAGTACTGATGGAGATTCCGACGTAGAATAATTAATCAAAATACCAGGCATAACCTTATCATGCCCCTTAAAAGGCCGACCTTTCCTTTTCGTTGCTTTAATAATACCTTTGATTAATTAAATACAATTCTATGCGAAACAAACTATTTTATTCCGGTTGGCTATTGTGCCTGCTGGCCATTACATCCTGTTCCACCAAAAAGCAAGAAGTTACAGGAGTGATTGTAGAATCAGAAAATCAGAAATTTTCTGTTGATACCATCACCTCTGAGCTAACCAACCCCTGGGGTATTGCATTCCTTCCTGATGGCCGAATGTTGGTTACAGAACGCGCTGGGGAAATACGTGTTATAAAAGAAGGGAAATTAATGGAAGAAAAAATTGAAGGTGTTCCTGCTGTGTATGCAAATGGACAAGGTGGATTGATGGACATCCAGCTTCATCCTGATTACGACAAGAATGGTTGGATTTACCTGAGTTATTCTAAACAAGTAGCTGACAGTGGAGGAACCGTTGTTGCTCGCGCCAAGTTAGTTGAAAACAGGCTTACTGATCTTGAGGAATTATTTCAGGCCACGCCACTTTCCAAATCGAAAGTTCACTTTGGATGTCGGATCGTTTTTGATGGTAACGGCTACATGTACTTCACTTCTGGTGAACGCGGCAAGAAAGAAAATGCTCAGGATTTAACCAACCACCTTGGTAAAGTATTGCGGTTACACGATGATGGTAAAATTCCAAGTGATAATCCTTTTGTATCTACAATTGGTGCAAAGTCGGAAATCTGGTCTTACGGTCATCGAAATCCCCAGGGATTATATTATGATAAAGATTCCGGAATTCTTTGGGAACATGAGCATGGACCACGAGGCGGAGATGAATTAAATATTGTTGAAAAAGGTAAAAATTATGGATGGCCTGTTATCACCTATGGTATTAACTACGACAGCACCATAATTACAGATCTCACTGAAAAAGAAGGAATGGAACAACCTGTGCGCTATTGGGTACCTTCCATAGCGGCATGTGGTATGACTATGGTTAAGGGTGATAAGTTTCCAAACTGGAAGGATAACCTACTGGTAGGGGCGTTATCCCATCAACTCGTTGCTCGTGTAGAGGTTGAAAATAAAACCTTTGTAAAAGAAGAAAGACTTCTGGAGAAGATCGGAAGGGTAAGGGCCGTTGCCGAAAGTCCCGATGGACTCATCTATGTTGCTACGGAAAATCCTGGCAAAATCATTAGACTTGTTCCAGTTGACCAATAATTTATTACACGTTACAGTCTTGAACATCTGAATTTCAAGACTGTAACTCTTAAATACTTCAGAGCTTATTTTTTTAGTACTGTAAATTCAACTCTACGGTTATTGGCTCTACCTGCTTCAGACTCATTCGTGTCAATCGGTTTGCTTTCACCGTAGCCCCGGGCAGTAAGCCTGTAACTATCGATACCCTGGCTAATGATATAATCCACTACAGACTGAGATCGTCCCTGAGAAAGGTTGGCATTGTAGTCGTCAGAACCCTTGCTGTCTGTATGTCCGGCGATCTCAATTTCGACCGAAGAATTTTGTTTTAAAAAATCTACCACTTTATTCAATTCGATAAACGATTCTTTCTTGAGCGTAGTCTTGTCAAAGTCAAAGTAAATGTTCTTTAGCCTGACCGTTACACCTACTTCAATTGGGATAAGATACAAATCCCGTGAGAACGGAGACATACCCTCATCATCCGCCTGAACACTATCGGTAGCATTCAGATACCCTTCTGCAGAGGCAGTAATCGAGTACCAACCTAGTTTTGAGATCTCCTTTTCGTACCTACCACCCTCTGCCTGCAATTTCATGCCTGTCTTTTTATCTCCTTGTAAACCGATATCAAGTTTTGCAGTAAGGAGTTGTTCAGTTTTTTGGTCATAAACATTCCCAGTGAGCATAAGTTTCTTTGCTATGGGACGCAGTAAAATTTCAACGTATAGGGTAGTGTCACTTGTTAATACTGGTAATTTAAACGATTCTTCTTTTGGTAAGAAGCCGGTAGCCGTGGCTCCGATACTATACGAAAGCACCTCAGGTATTTTTGTCTCAAATTTCCCTTCTGATGTGGCGCTAAGCTTAACCGGTTCTTTATCTACCACTTTAACCTCGACGTTTGCCTGAAGTGGTTCCATTGATTTTTCGTTCAACACTGTTCCAATCAGATTGATTTTGAAGGTTTTGGGAACCAGGGCATATAAATCCAATTGCGCTCCGTCCATCGCTTTGTTTGCTCTGCTCGTAAAGACATTACCGGCAAGATCGATTGTAAAATAATAGTCTAGTGCCCCCGTGTTGATAGGCTTACCCATGTTGACAGGTTCTCCCCAATTCATCCATGTATCGTCAAGCCTCTCCGTTTTATAGATATCAACACCACCTTGTCTTCCTTTACCTTGTCGCCCACTTGCAAAATACAATGACTTCTGATCTGGGCTTATGAAAGGTCCCAAATCATCTGTATTCGTACTAAGTTTCAATTTCTCAGGTCGGCTAAAGGTGCCATCAGGTTGAACGTGACTCGCATACAAATCGCTGTTTGGACTTTTTTCTACTTCACTAAAGTACATAATGATATGCTTGCCATCGCTTGACATAGAGGCACCGTAAAAGCGACCTTTATTGATAGCTTTAAAATCTTTCACCTCAATTTCACGAAGTGAATTTCCGCTTACTATTGAGAATCCTTTTTCTCCCTTATCACCGCTCGCGCGCCCTCCTTTTATGAAAAGGCTGCCGTCCGGAAAAACTGTAAACACCTGATTTGAGCGATGGATATTGAAAGGAGAGCCAAGGTGTTCTGCAACACTCCATCCACCGTTCTCATCTTTTTTAGAAAACCATATATCCTGAGTGTCTACTTTTCCTAAGGTGTTATCGGGGTGATTCATTACAAAGAAATAAAGCGTATTGCCATCCGGTGAGACAACAGGAGCAGCCTCATGCCTGAATGTGTTAACATTCTTGTCCATCTTCACTAACTCATAACGCTGGGAATACTCCTGTGCTGTAACTGAAAATTGAATGACGGCTAAGAGAAGAAATAGAAATAATCTTTTCATACGCATAGATTTTATATTCAAAGTTAAGGATATTCGGAGAATAGAATTGAAACACACGGTGGTTAAATCCCTTAACTATTACATGCGTGAGAAAAAATACGGTCAAAATCAACAAATCGGAACAATACAACGATCATACCCCCAAATCAGCACCATCTGCAATAATTAACAAAAGCTCTTTTACTTCTTCTGCTTTTGCATGCTCTCCCATTTTATCAAAGGACATGATCAGATTCCTAAATACCCTTCGAATAATCTCCAGGCTTGAACAAGGTTCAAAGAACGAATCCTGTTGAGTAAGGTGTAGTTCATTTATATAATTCTCTATGTCTTGTTTAGAAAAAATTAATCCTTTGTTGAAGACATTAATATAGAATTGTGCGTGTTTATCATCCTTATAGGTAAGCACAAAAAGATTTGGGAGATTGACCCCATGCACCGGGAGTTTTAACTTTTGCGCTACCAGCATATAGATGATACAAAGTGTAATCGGATTACCTCTTTTCGTTTCAAGAACAACATTCAACATGGAGTTACCCGGCGAATGAAAATTCTTAGTGTTGGCTCCGAATTTCAGTTTATTAAAAAGTACTCCGTTAATTACCTTTACCTGATCAAACGGATAAAGGTCTGGTTTGAACTCCAGCCAGGTTTCATAATATATTTGTTCAAGATCTTGCTTCAATTTTATTAACTCAATATCCGGATACTGATAGGTAGCGACCAGCCACATTCCCATCAGCAAGTCCTGATCTTCGCTTGCGTACCACTGTTTAATCCGTTCCTTTAAAAGTTCATATTGAAGGATGTGAATAATTTCTTCTATCCT
This sequence comes from Chryseolinea sp., assembly GCA_041747735.1. Taxonomy (GTDB): domain Bacteria; phylum Bacteroidota; class Bacteroidia; order Cytophagales; family Cyclobacteriaceae; genus Chryseolinea. Next base: position 402,693 of record JBGTEP010000038.1, on the reverse strand, counting down.
TCTTTGTACAATCGGATTAAAGTTACTTTCCCATTCTTCTTCAAGAAAAGGAATTATTGTTGTCCCCAACGAAAGAATCTTTTCCTCAACATGCGTAACGATTTGAGCGTCTTCATCATCGAGAAGGGACACCAGTGCCTTTAGTTCTGTATCTTTCATTAACATACTCTGGCAAACTTGTAAAAAACTTTATTTGCGTCCAAACTGCCCATGCTAAAATTCGACTGCCGTGCAGTAGATTAGGTTTGGATCAAGCCAACATTAAATTTCTCCACTAATCCATGGTTTGCCGCTTCAATTCCCATAGAAATTACTTTTCGAGTTTCAAGGGGATCAATGACACCATCGATCCATAGCCGTGATGCCGCGTAGTACGGACTAAGTTGCTCATTATAACGATCTGTAATTTCTTTTAGTAAATTATCTTCTTCTTCTTTCGAAATTTCCTTGCCTTGCGACTTCAGTGCATTAACTCTGATTTGCAGAAGTGTTTTCGCGGCTGCAGCGCCACTCATCACCGCTAATTGAGCGGTGGGCCATGCATAAATAAGTCGCGGATCGTAAGCCTTTCCGCACAGGGCATAATTGCCCGCACCATAGGAATTCCCTATAAGAATAGTAAATTTTGGCACGGTGGAGTTGGCCATAGCATTAACCATCTTGGCACCATCTTTAATGATACCACCGTGTTCTGCTTTGCTACCCACCATAAAACCACTTACATCCTGGATAAAAAGCAATGGAATTCTTCTCTGATTACAATTCATAATAAACCGCGCCGCTTTATCTGCGGAATCAGAATAAATCACGCCACCCATTTGTAACTCACCTTTCTTTGTCTTCACCATTTTACGCTGATTCGCAACGATACCTATTGCCCATCCATCAATTCTCGCCGTACCGCAGAGCAGCGTTTTGCCATAGTCAGCCTTGTACTCTTGAAATGCCGAATCGTCCACAACGCGTTTGATAATTTCCAATGTGTCATACGGCTTCACTCGGTCAGCAGGCAAAAGCCCATAAATCTCTTCAGCCTTTTCTTTCGGTGGTTGAGAAACTCCGCGATCGAATCCAGCTTTGGAACCCGATCCGATTTTATCAAAAAGTGAGCGGATATAGTCGAGGCAAGCTTCATCGTTTGGAAATTTGTTATCGGTTACACCAGAAATTTCACAATGAGTTGTAGCACCTCCTAGCGTTTCATTGTCAACATCCTCTCCGATAGCTGCTTTCACGAGGTAGGAACCCGCCAGGAAAATTGAACCTGTTTTATCGACAATCATAGCTTCGTCAGACATGATGGGAAGGTAAGCGCCCCCGGCAACACAACTGCCCATAATAGCAGAAATCTGCACGATACCCATTGCCGACATTTTTGCATTATTCCTGAATTGCCGCCCAAAATGCTCTTTATCAGGGAAGATTTCGTCTTGCATCGGAAGAAACACTCCGGCACTATCAACAAGATAAATGATGGGCAATCTGTTTTCCATCGCGATCTCCTGCGCACGAAGGTTTTTCTTGGCGGTGATGGGAAACCACGCACCTGCTTTTACGGTTGAATCATTTGCAACAACCACACATTGCCGTCCTTTGATGTATCCTATCCCTGTAACGACTCCCCCCGAAGGACAACCTCCAACTTCAGCATACATTCCATCGCCTGCAAACAACCCTACCTCCAGAAATTCTGAATGGTCGTCAAGCAGATAGGCAAGTCTTTCGCGAGCAGTGAGTTTTCCTTTTTTATGTTGCTCGCTTATTTTTTTCTCACCACCCCCTAACTTTACCGTCTTAGATCTTACTTCAAGCTGGTAAATCAGTTGCTTCAATTGATCTTCATTCTTGTTAAATTCCAGTTCCGGATTCATTATAGGTGTTGTTAAGAATTATGACTAAAGGTTAGAACTTCCAGGTTCAACTCCAAGTTAATCTGCGTCAGTAGAAATATCCTGAGATTGAAATTTGGCGGCTCGGTTTTTATGTTCCAAAAACGGGCCAATCAATTTGATTTACTTAAAAGAGCAATGGTTTCTGCGGGTCAGATGCTGTGGAACTTGGGATAACCTTTTTTAACTCTGTGCTAAATGTGCCCTAAAAGTGGAACAAATCAGATAAACCACCGTCCTACCCAGGTGAAATCCTTTACACATCCGAAGTATAGGAATGTTAGTTATCTTCTCTTTGTTTTCTTAAATCCCGTTGAATTTTTTTCCGACTTTTTCCCAAAGGTGATAAGAAGTGTTTGGGATTTGAATTGAAGTGTTTTGCCAATGAATCGACAGACAGCAAAAGTTGATTTAGATTGACATATAAAGAATCTTCAGTCATTAGTTTACTCACAGTATTATCACCGCTATTAAATCTGGCCAGGGTTTCGTTCAACTTGGTAAGGCTCTGTTGTGCCTTCGTGAGTGTGCCGTTGATTTGAATCATCTTCAATGAATCAGATAACGTTTTAAAATTAGCCAGAGTGGGTTTAAGTTGATCTAAAGTTCCATTGAGGTTTCCTGCAACTGATTTAAAGGTGGTTCCCAGATCAGCGATATTGGTATTGGCGGAACTCAGGGTTGCATTCAGGAGAGCAGGTGTCGTTTGCAGGCGAATGAACATAGTATCCAAGCGTTTCGTATTGCGGGCCAGACCTTCCAGAATAATATTTAGATTCTTTAAAGTTGTCTGCAGGTTTGTCGCGACAGGCTCGGCAAAATCCATAACGCCTTTAGCGACCTCTGAAGGAATCGTATCTTTAGCTTTCAAGATCTTACCCCCGGCGGTAATGTGTAATTGAATGAACCGCCCTCCGAGCAATTCTCCATTCAGCAAGGCAACCGATGAATCTGTTAAAACAATATCAGAATTGATATCAAGTTCAACAATAACTCTGTTTCGTTGCTGCTGAATACTTATATCACTGACCCTCCCCACCGCATAACCATTCAGAAAAACCTGATTAGATTCTGTGAGTTTATCAATATTTTCATATATAACATAATATTTATTAGACGACGAAAAGAAATCTATTCCTTTCAAAAAATTAAAACCAAAATACAACAATGTTATGGTCATGACCATAAAAAGGCCGACCTTAAACTCCTTTGATATTTTCATGTAATCGAATTTCTATAGCTGAATGCGGAATACAACAGTTTTGGTTGTCAATTTATGGATTCTACTTCACTTTTGTATTCTTTGAAAGCGCGGTATATTCCGGAGGCTATTAATTCCTGTCCTTCCTCACCTGCTAAAAATTTTTCTTCTGTCGAATTCGTTAAAAAACCAGTCTCAATAAGCACACTAGGCATCGTTGTCCTCCACAACACTACAAACCCTGCCTGTTTAACCCCCCGGCTTACCCTTCCTACCCTGTTTTTAAATTGAGCCTCAACCTTTGAGGCAAATCGCAAACTGCTTTCCTGGTATGCGCTCTGTGTCAATGTGAAGAGAATATAGGATTCAGGGCTATTAGGGTTAAAACCTTCGTAGCGTTCTTCATAATTTTCATCCATTAAAATAACAGAATTTTCGCGTTGAGCAATAGCGAGATTTCCCTCATCTTTATGCAATCCCATCACAAAAGTTTCAGTACCAAAAGCTTTTGTATTAGGATTTGCATTGGCGTGAATACAAATAAACAGGTCCGCTTTGTTTTTGTTTGCTATTTCTGCGCGCTCATCGAGGGCAAGATAGCGGTCATCCTGGCGGGTGTATATTACCTTAACCCCAGGTATATTCTTTTCAATATACCCTCCAACTTTTAGAGCAATCTTTAGTGCGAGATCTTTTTCTTTTAAGATCTTCCCATGCGTTCCAGGGTCATGTCCGCCGTGACCGGCGTCAATAACCACCACATCCACCTTGAAATCTTTTGACGGATAGGTGCTGGAAGAATTTAGCAAGGTTATTGCTATTAGAAGCGCTGTTAATCCGATATTCCTCACTGGCCTTACAATGTTCAGAGTATTTGCAATAACTTTATGCAAAATTGTGAATTTTTCACTAAAAGGTAAAGGACTGTCTTTCAACTTCGTCAGTGTGCGGTATATTATAGCCTTCATTTTTACAGTTTGTTTTACTCAACTATCAGTTGCCCAGGTAGAACCACAGGTTAAAACCCCGCCCGAAATACTTCCAGTCAAAACAGACACCTCGGTAGTGAGGTCTGATTCTGTTCTTCTGGCAACGGATACTCTACAAAATCCGCAAGACTCTGCTAAGGTCCGGAAAAAAGGAGATATAGAAACAACCATCAACTATTCGGCCAGAGATTCGATTCGCGCAAGTGTAGATGGCAAACAAGTTTGGCTGTATGGCGATGCTAAAATCGTTTACGGGGAAATAGAACTCGACGCAGATGAAATTATTATAGACTATGGGCAAAACACACTATCAGCTCACGGAAGCCGGGATTCACTTGGTCAGCGCGTAGGCTACCCTATTTTTAAAAATGGTCAGGAACTTTACGAGACCAAAGACATCGTTTACAACTTCAAAACCAAACGAGCCCGGATAAGTGAAGTTGTAACTACAATGGGAGATGCATTTCTGCACGGAGATGTTGTTTATAAAAACGAAAAGGGAGAGCTTTTAAGTCTCCGCAACAGTTACACTACCTGTAATCTGGAAGATCCTCACTTTAGAATTCGGGCTACTAAAACAAAAGCCATCCCGAATGATAAAATTGTTGCCGGTCCGTTTTATATGGAGTTTAATGATATACCTCTCCCGGCGGGTTTTCTCTTTGGAATGTTTCCATCCCCAAGACGAAGTGCATCCGGGATCATCGTACCTTCCTATGGAGAAGAGCGGCGGCGAGGGTTTAATCTCCGCGATGGAGGATACTTTTTTGATATCAGCGAGTATGTGAAAGTGGCCCTTACCGGAGATATTTATTCAAAAGGTGGCCACGCCATAAAAGCGAATTCGAATTACATGAAGCGTTACCAATACAATGGTTCTGTAAATTTTGCATACTCTAAAAACCCTGACCTGGATGATAAGATTGAGACTTCAGCATTCACAAATGATTTTAGGCTAACCTGGAGTCATTCACCTCAGTCTAAAGGAACAGGCAGATTCTCCGCTTCTGTATCTGCCGCGACGGCAACCTATAATCAGAATAACTTTCTGTCGTATGGAACGCAGGGAGACACTTATAATAACCCGAATTTCAATCAGACAACGGCTAAACTAACATCAAACGTTTCTTACAGTAAACGATTCACTGGTACACCATTTTCTTTTGGACTAAACTTAAACCACAATCAGGATTTACAAACTAAAGTTGTGGATTTGTTGCTTCCGAACATCAGTGTGAACATGGCAAACATCTACCCCTTCCAGAGCAAAAGTGGAAAAACGGGCCCGCTTGATAATTTTTCACTCGCTTATACCATGAATGCGCAAAACCGGGTGACGAACAATTTAGGGAAAATTCCACCTACGTCGCCCACCGACAGCATTGCACCTTTTACAGGTAGTAACTTTGCAACTTTCTTTGCAAATGGCCGAAAAGGGATGCGTCACAACATACCGGCCTCTTTTTCTTTTAAAGCGCTTCGTTATTTAACGATTTCGCCTTCTGTCAATTATGATGAAAAATGGTATGGAGAACAACTTGTCTGGGGATACAACGAAGATTCACTGCTTGTAAAAAAGGATACACTGAGAGGATTTAACCGAATCGCTAACTATTCGTTCAGTGTGGGGATGACTACCCGTCTCTATGGGATGTATCACTTCAAGAAGAAAACCAGCAACATACAGGCTATCCGACATATTATTAACCCCAGCATATCCTTTACATATACACCCAACTTCGCTACAAATTCCCAATATTTTCAAAAACTGATCGACCCTAGGGATACTTCACAGAGAGAATTTTATCAGGACCGTTATGATGGATTTGTATACGGAGGCTCCACTAGAGGAAAAGTCGGGGCGATCGGTTTTGGTATTGGTAATAACCTGGAAATGAAAATAAAGAAGCCTCAGGATTCGGTAGCGAGGAAGGTTATGCTTTTGAACAACCTTTCAATAGCAAGTAGTTATAACATCATTGCTGACGCCTTCAAACTTGCACCCATTAGTATTTCGGCAAACACAAACATATTGGATAATATGTTGAATATTAACCTTTCCGCTACACTTGACCCGTATAGGATTGAGACTACTATTAATGAAGAAACTGGAATTAGTAGAGAAAGGAGAATAGATGAACTCGTTTGGAAAAGTGGCAAAATTGGTCGTATTACAAACGCCACCCTGGCGATGAGTACAAACCTAAATCCCCAAGCCCGAAACAAGCAAACGAGCAGTCGCGACAAGATTGGTAAGTCCGACTTACCCGAACAGGAAAAACAATTTTTACTTCAAAATCCTGACGCCTATGTTGATTTCGAAATCCCATGGAGTTTGAATATCAGTTATAACCTCGGCTATACGCATGCTGTAAATCAGAATCAGAATGTTACTCAAACCATAAATTTTTCGGGAGATGTGTCTCTGTCAGCCAGTTGGAAAGTGACCTTTAGCAGTGGTTTTCATTTTGAGTCCGGGGAAATTACACAAACGAATCTTGGAATAGCCCGCGACTTACATTGCTGGACCATGCGACTCAACTGGACACCATTTGGCCGTTTCACGCAATACAATTTCACGATCAATGTAAAGTCTGCCGTATTGCAGGATCTAAAGCTTGAACGCAGAAAGCCTTTCTTTGATAACCTGTAAGTATTTCAACTAGTTATTTCAACCAGTTTTCAACTTCCTCCAGTGTAGGGTTTTGGACGTTTTCAAGCTTCATTTTTTTTCGCAGCCCGCATACATCATTGAAGAGTTTTGACGCTTTCATTTCCTTTAACTGAGCGAGAGACGTAATGCCTAATTTTTGAAGGATCGGTATAAGTTCTGTTCTTACGCCAAGTGCTAAAAAATCCTTTTCTGTAATCGGTGCTACAGGGTTTTCAGGCTTCATTTGAGGGAAGAAGAGAACATCCTGTATCGACGGAGAGTTTGTCATAATCATTGCCAGTCGATCAATTCCAATACCCAGGCCTGCCGTTGGAGGCATCCCGTATTCAAGAGCACGCAGAAAATCTTCATCTAACGTCATCGCTTCTTCGTCACCCCTTTTTCCCAGCTCAAGTTGTTCTTCAAAGCGCCGACGCTGATCTATCGGATCATTCAATTCACTAAAGGCATTAGCAATTTCTTTGCTATTGCAAATGGCTTCAAAGCGCTCCACTAAACCAGGCTTACTTCGATGCTTTTTCGCCAGTGGCGACATTTCGATGGGATAATCTGTGATAAAGGTCGGTTGTATCAGATTAGGTTCACACTTCTCGCCGAAAATCTGATCGATCAGTTTGCCTTTTGCCATTGTATCATCCATGGGAACATGCAACTTCTTACAAGTATCGCGAAGCTCTTGCTCATTCATTGTGGAGATATCAATACCTGTGAAATGCTCAATAGCTTCAAACATCGTATACCGCTTCCAGGGTCTTCTGAAGTCGATCATTTTATCTCCTACTTTGACCTCCGTTTTACCATGTAGATCAAGGGCAGCTTTTTCAATCATCTCCTCAACCAGATCCATCATCCAGTAGTAGTCTTTGTAGGCTACGTAGAGTTCAATCTGTGTAAACTCAGGGTTGTGGAATCGGGACATGCCCTCATTCCGAAAATCTTTCGAAAATTCATACACCCCGTGGAAACCACCAACAATTAATCGTTTCAGATAAAGTTCATTTGCAATACGCAGGTACAGCGTCATATCAAGCGTATTGTGATGGGTCTTAAACGGACGTGCTGCTGCACCTCCATATAAAGGCTGGAGAATCGGCGTTTCTACTTCCAGATAGGCCTTAGCATTCAAATATTGCCGCATAGAATTAACCAATTGCGTGCGTTTAACAAAAGCATCTCGCACTTGTGGATTTACAATGAGATCAACGTAACGCATCCTGTAGCGTTGTTCAGGATCGGTAAAGGCATCGTGCCGGGTAATGTTGCCTTGTTCATCCGTCGTATCTTTCACCACTGGTATCGGTCGCAATGATTTGGAAAGAACGGTTAGGCTACTCACGTGAATGGAAATCTCTCCCGTTTGTGTCGTGAAACCAAAGCCTTTTACTCCGATAATATCTCCTATATCAAGAAGCTTTTTGAAAACAGTATTGTACAGAGTTTTGTCCTCTGTTGGGCAAATATCATCGCGGCGGATATAAATTTGAATTCTACCGGTTTCATCCTGCAGCTCGACAAAGGAGGCATTGCCCATAACCCTTCGGCTCATGATTCTGCCTGCTATTGAGATTTGGCGATAATCGCTCTTTTGCCGTTCGTAATTCTCAAGAATCTCCTGAGCTGAGGCATTGACTTCAAAAAGCTCGGCCGGAAAAGGATTAATCCCCAATTTTTCAAACTCTTCCAGGCTTTTTCTTCTGATGATCTCTTGTTCACTAAGTTGCATAGCTCAAATTTTGCCAAAAATACGCGAATTAGGGAGAGGGAAAAATCCGATTTCCCATAATGCATCAACGCAACACGTTGGAGTCATCTCGACACTCCTATGAATTATCAACATTCCAAATAGGCAAAAGCGAATTTCTTAAACTGACGTTTTTTTCCGGCGTTGAATCTCCTTTTGAATCAAGGTAAGCTCCCTGCTACTTTGGCCTGCAACGGAAGTGTTCTCAGCGGCTCTTCGAAGTAAATACGGCATCACCGAACGCACTGGGCCGTACGGTAAATACTTGGCGACCCGATAGCCTGCCTTGGCAAGACTAAAGGAGATGTTGTCACTCATTCCATAAAGTTGGGAAAACCACACACGTTCATCCGAATTTTTCATACCATGCTTTTCCATCAGCACAGTAAGGTAGTAGTTACTATACTCATTATGGGATCCACACATCATCCAAATTCGTTGTTTGTTGTCGATACAAAAAGCCAACGCCTGGTTAAAGGCAAGGTCTGTTGCCTCCTTGGTTGGGTGTATGGGACTTTCATATCCTAATGCTTCTGCCCTGGTGCGTTCCTTTTCCATATAAGCACCTCTTACCAACTTCGCTCCCAAAAAATAATTATGCATGGTTGCAACGTGATACGAGTCTCTCAGATTTTTTAAAGAGGCCGTTCGGTAAAGTTGATAGGTGTTAAAAATAATTGCCTTCTCCGTATTGTACTTGAACATCATCTCATGAGCAAGCAAATCGATGGCGTCTTGTATCCATGTTTCTTCAGCATCAATTAGCACTGGAATTTTGTTTGCATGGGCCTTCTTGCAGATCGCATCAAGCCGAAACCGTAGTTGCTCAAATGCTTTTTGATCTTGTTCCGTAAGGGCGGTTTTGCTCTGGACTTTTTCCAGTAATTCTGCAGATCCAATGCCCGTCATCTTAAAAACACCAAACGGAATACTAACGGATGCACTGGCTTTCTCTATCGTGCGAATCGTTTCCTCCATCACATGATCAAATCCCGACTCGGATTTCTCACCTTCCACTGAGTAGTCGAGAATTGAACTCACCCCATACCTTCCAAGTAAATCTGCTACGGTTTCAGTTTTTTCGATGCTTTCTCCTCCGCAAAAGTGATCGAAAACGGTTTTTCGAACAAGGGGTTCAATCGGCAGGCGAAGGATAAAAGCCAGTTTTACAGCACTGGTAGCAAGTGCCGAAATCCATGGATGGTTTATGAGGGAAAAAATAAAGTTGGCTTTCCTGATAGCGGCATCAGACTTATACTGAAAAGCTACTTCTGTATCTTCAAATGAAACGGCCGGTTTTGTCTCCATAAATCAAACGTCGCGCAAATATAGGCTGGAATTTTATGTGCCCAATCGAATAAAGAACAAGGCTGAATTGCCTTTGTTGAGTTTTTAATACCTTTCGGATGAAAGATTTATAAAAACCTGATGCTTCCAGATAACATTTTGTTTTCAGCTGATCCCGCCATTGATTTGAAGGAATTTCTGGCCAAAAAAAAGTACAGTAAAATTGCTGTTTTGGTTGATGAAAACACCCATGAACATTGCTATCCCCTTATTGAACGGGAATTATCCAATCACTTCATAATTAAAATAAAAAGTGGTGAGGAAGAGAAGAATCTAAACACGTGTATAAACATTTGGCAAACGATGACAGACCAAATGATGGACAGGCATTCGTGTTTGATTGCTTTAGGTGGTGGGGTGATCGGGGATATGGGAGGATTTTGTGCTGCCACCTATAAAAGAGGTATTGAATTCATTTTAATGCCTACTACCCTTCTGGCTCAGGCAGACGCAAGCATTGGTGGTAAATTGGGAATCGACTTCAATCATTTCAAAAATCATATTGGAGTTTTTCAACAGCCGATATTAACAGTGCTATACAGTGGCTTTATTAAGACTCTTCCAATCGCTGAACTTCGATCTGGGTTCGCTGAAGTCATCAAGCACACTCTGATTGCAGACAAATCAACCTGGGAGGACATTAGTGTTCACAACTTAAGTGAGCAAACGTGGGATAAACTCATTACCCACTCTGTCGAATTTAAAGCTACTGTTACTACAGAAGACCCAACCGAAAAAGGACGTCGGAAAATACTGAATGCGGGACACACAATCGGGCACGCCCTGGAAAGCTACCTATTGAATGCAGGGACCCGTATCCTTCATGGTGAAGCTATTGCCGTTGGCCTGGTAGCTGAAGGATATATCGCTCAACAACGAAATCTGCTAACGCGGGATGAGCTGGTGGCAATAAGCAAGTTTATTCTTCAGATTTACGGAAAGGTGAATTTCAAACAAGATGACCTGGAAGGGATTACTAAATACCTTATTCAGGACAAGAAAAATAAAGGAAATAAAATACTATGCGTTCTTCTGGTTGGAATAGGGAACTCTGCCTGGGATTATGAGATTAGTGTTAACGAGGTAAAAAATGCTTTAACATTTTACCTGTCGCTTTAGATGTAGCAGATCTCCTGTTCATAAACAGGAATCTTTTCAGTTTTGAGAACTGTTTTAAAGCTTTCTGCTTTTTTTGCAACAAACACTCTGGTCCTTTCCTTTCGGGTGCCCGAAAGTAACCATACTGCAAGCAACGCACTTGAAGCAATCCCTACACTTACAACTATCTTTCCGGTGGTTTTCATACTTTGGTAAACTGAAAATCTCGCGCAAATGTTACGTCCTGATAAAAAATAATCTTCTACAAACTGTAATTTGCCCCGCTAAATTTTATATCAATTGAGTACAATCATTTCTATCAAACGAACGTCTGTTCTGAAAGGTGAAGCATCCTGGTTACCTGCTTCTAAAAGCATAAGCAACCGAGCTTTGATAATTAATGCGCTTGCAGGGAACGACTCACAACTGAACAACCTGTCGGACGCGAACGACACACAACTGATGCTTCGGCTTGTCAATTCGCTCGAGCATACAATAGATGTTGAAGATGCTGGCACGACCATGCGATTCTTAACAGCTTACTTTTCGATAACCAATCAAAACAAAATATTGACGGGGACAGCAAGGATGAAGGAGCGGCCGATCGGTATCCTGGTTGACGCCTTGCGGGATCTCGGAGCATCAATCGATTACCTGGACATCGAAGGCTTTCCCCCGCATGAGATAAAGGGGTTCGCCGGGCAGAAAAAAAACCAACTCCGTATCCGTGGTGATGTAAGCAGTCAATACATTTCTGCGCTGATGATGATTGCACCCAAACTTCCTGGTGGATTGACGCTGGAATTGGAAGGTAAAGTGGGCAGCCGGCCTTACATTGAAATGACAGCCGCTTTAATGAAACATTTCGGTGCCACGTGTACACTACTTGAAGACAAAGTAATAATTCCGAACCAGGTTTACATCCCAGCGTCCTTTACAGTCGAATCGGATTGGTCGGCTGCAAGCTATTGGTTTGCTTTTGCAGCATTGGCGAACGAGGCAGAAATAATACTTCCCAAACTAACCCTTAATTCACTTCAGGGTGACAGCAAAATAATGGAAATCATGAAGTCCCTTGGGGTAAGTGCATCTTTGGAAGATGGGTTACTAAAGTTGAAAAAAACCAACGCTCAAAAAGAACTTCATTGGGATTTTACACATTGTCCGGATCTTGCCCAGACCGTTGCTGTTATTTGTGGCGCTACTGGAGTTAAAGGATATTTTACCGGCCTTGAAAGTTTACGTATAAAAGAAACGGACCGCATTGCAGCATTGCAACATGAATTACAGAAGATCGGAGCTGACCTTATTGAAATAGACACCGCCCATTGGATTCTGGAACCCTCTGCTCAACTGCCTGACACTGCCTCGTTTCAAACCTATAAAGATCATCGCATGGCAATGGCATTTGCTCCGTTGGCAACATTGATGAATGTGCAGATAGAAAATCCCGATGTAGTAAGGAAATCTTATCCCAACTATTGGAAGGATATGATTTCGTTTGGCTTTGCTATTACTGAAGTATAAGTTGATTAAAGTAACGAGGTGCTTTCAAAAGCCTGCTTCCGTACCAGGAAAACATTTCGCCATCCACAATTATTATGGTTGACTCATCGCTGATGGTTCTAAGTTCCTCGATATGTTTTTCAGTAAATGGATAAGGTTCTGTTGAAAGAAAGATAAAATCGGGTTTTAGTTTTCTTATTTGATCCCGTGTTAATTCCGGATAGCGACGTGTATCGTGCAGCGCATTTTGCAAGCCTATGCACTTCAGCATTGAATCAATAAAAGTCCCGGTGCCGGCTGCCATCCACGGCTTTCGCCAAATGAGATAAAGGACAGACTTTTCGGAATGGGGTTTGATGCCTTCAAACTCCTGCTCAATACTATCGATCAGGTGAATAGCTTTTGATTTTCGATCCGTCAATTCACCAACCCATTGTATCATTGTAAGCGCATCTTTAAATGTGACAATATCACTCATCCAAACAGGATATTTGCGCATGAGTACTTCGATGCCCTCCCGATAATTCTCCTCCTTATTACCAATAATCAAGTCTGGTTTAAGCTCGTCAATGATTTCAAAGTTAAATTTTTTTGTTCCCCCGATAATTTTGGTTTTACTTACGCTCTCCTCAGGATGAATACAAAATCTGGTAACGCCAACCGTCTCCAGATCTAATCCCAAATCAAACAATAATTCGGTTTGCGATGGAACTAAGGAAACGATCCGTTTAGGCGGGAAGTGAATGGTAACCTCTCTGCCCATTTGATCGATAAATGAACTTGCTGGCATTCAAGAAACTATAATATTGTGACTAGTCAGCAAGATATGCTGCAGTGTTTTAAGAAGCCAACTATTTTCCGAATAGACCTAATCCTGACTTATGAAGAAAGAAAAGAGTTTGAAAAAACGTACAGAGCACGCAAAGAAAAGACCCTCTCTTGTAAAAACTCCACGGCCCTGCACGTATATCTTGTAGATGGGGACACAAACTTAAAAAAACGCACAGAGTACATAGAGAAAAGACCCTCTCTGTAAAAACTCTATGACTCCGTGCGTAAGTTTTTATCAACCTTTTTGGTTGATGTATCTTCGGCCTCCAGCTGTAAATTCAAATCTTAACCTAACGTTCTCGTATTCGACGGGTCACCGATAAAAAAATAGTGACAATCGCGTTGTTCTTGTTGTGCCAAAGTTTCAATTGATGTATCGCAACTTATGAGCGTTATTCTTTTAACTCTTTTGAAATTCAATCTACTGTCGTGATGTTCAAAACTAAGTTTCCAAACAAGTGACTGTTGTCCGTGCTTAGATTAGAATTGCCATGCTGCTAAGCTGAGTCGAAACTTTGAGGTTCGATCCACTTACCATTGCCTGATTCAATTCAAACTTCAGTTTCCCTTCAATCACTTTAAAATTGATGCAACTTCCTTTCTGGCCCATTCCATTTCCATCTGTTATCGTTAAAACAGATTTACCGTCAATGCTGGATTTAATATTATCAAAATCCCTGTTCTTGGATTTTCCGACATAAACGACCTGGCAACTGTTAGCTTCAGCCGCAGAAGAAAGATTACGGATTACATATTTCTTGCTCCCTTTCGCCTTACCATCGTACCACTGCTTTAATGTATTAAACACGTTTTCGTCACCGAGTACACCGACTACAAAGTCGCCGCCTTCGCCTTCATTAGGCCACTGGACGTATTTAATAAAGTTGAATAGCATTGCCGCATGGATCTCATGTGTTGGCCTTTCCTGAGCAGCGACATATAAGGTCGAAGCCGCTAAAAGAAGTATTAAAATCAGTTTTCTCATAGATTAATATATTTAGAGGGTTAATGCTAATCTACTACTTAATAGGAAAAGAAACCTAAGGAGTAACCCCTGAAGGTTCCAAACAACCCCTATATTAAAATTGCCATCGAAGATAATGCGCCTGATACCTTCAGATTCGAAGCCTCAATAGCTTTTTGATTTAATTCAAACTTCAATTTGTTATCAACCATTTTAAAGTTGATAGCACTGCCTTTCTCTCCCAGGCCGTTCTTATCAGTAATTACCAATGTTCCCTTGCCTTTTACTTTACTATTTGCTGAATCAAACTCACCACTTTTTGATTTGTCGATATATAACACGTGGCAATCTGTTACTTCAGATGCTGAATTGAATTTCTTAATAACATAAGTTTTTGAACCACGAGGCTTACCACCATACCATCCATTGAGGGTATTGAAAATGTCTGCGTTACCTACTACACCGATTACAAACTCTCCAGACCCCGCGTGATCAGGCCACTGAACATATTTTGTAAAATTGTAAACCATCATAGAATAAACTTCTTGTGCCGATCGTTCTTGTGCAAAACTGCTGCCACTAATCAGGAGTGCTGCTGCCAAGAGAGTTCTTACTTTTTTCATAAACGTTATTTTATCTTGTTTTTAATTTGATGCAACAAAAATAGGCTCCCCACGAAAAGTAGAGGAGCCTATTAATGCCCTAATCTAATTGATGTAAGGTTTTTACCCAGGATTACTTAATGTACCTGAAATCATGGCCAGATTTGAGCTGAAGCAGGAATTCGTATATAAGATTGATCACATTTTCGACATCATCCTTGTGAACCATCTCCACAGTGGTGTGCATATATTTGAGCGGAAGGGAAATTAATGCTGAAGCAACCCCCTCGGCGGAATAAGCAAAAGAATCTGTATCTGTACCAGTAGAACGCGAAACAGCCTGACGTTGAAACGGAATTTTCCTTTTTTGGGCCGTCTCCAGTACCATTTTGAGAACGTTATTCTGAACAGCCGGTCCATAACAGAGTACCGGACCAGCCCCTGCTTTTAGGTTTCCGCTATCCTTTTTATTATACATAGGCGATTGCGTGTCATGCGTTACATCTGTGCAAATCGCTACATCAGGTTTAATTCTTCTCGAAATCATTTCAGCACCACGAAGTCCGATTTCTTCCTGAACCGCATTTACGATATATAATCCAAAGGGTAGTTTTTTCTTGTTTTCGTGCAGCTTTCTGGCTACCTCAGCAACCATATAGCCCCCCATTCGATTGTCCAGCGCGCGACCCACGAACCAATTCTTGTTCATCTCCATCAGTTCATCTTCAAATGTGATAACGCATCCCACATGAACACCGAGCGCTTCAACTTCTTTCTTTGATGCTGCTCCTATATCGATGAAAATATTTTTTAGTGATGGTGCCTCTTCCTTACCCGGTTCACGAACATGAATAGCTGGCCATCCAAAGACACCCTTTACTGTACCTTTTTCGGTGTGAATATTTACGCGCATTGAAGGAGCAATCTGATGATCCGATCCTCCGTTCCGTCGAACATATATATACCCATCATCCGTGATGTAATTAACAAACCATGAAATCTCGTCAGCGTGTGCTTCGATAACAACTTTATAAGGTGCTTTTGGGTTAACGACACCAACTACAGTTCCATACACATCAACTATATGTTGATTAATGTAAGGTTTAATATAATCCAACCAGATTTGCTGACCGGAAGATTCAAACCCGGTTGGCGAGGCATTATTTAGATACTCGTAAAGAAATTGTTTGCTTTGCTTATCCATAGAATTTTAAATTATTACTCTCTATAAAGGAATATTTCCGTGTTTTTTCTTTGGCAATTTAGCCACTTTATTCTCCAGCATAGCAAAGGCGCGAATGAGTTTAGTCCGGGTTTGATCCGGATAAATTACCTCGTCGATATAACCGCGATGCGCGGCGCGATAAGGATTGGCGAATTTTCGGGTATATTCATCTACCTTTTCATTTAATTTTTCTGCCGGATCCGACGCTTCAGAGATTTCCTTCTTAAAAATTATTTCGGCAGCACCTTTTGCACCCATTACAGCAATTTCCGCGGAGGGCCAGGCATAGTTCAAATCGGCGCCAATATGTTTCGAATTCATCACATCGTAAGCACCGCCATATGCCTTACGTGTAATCACCGTTACACGAGGAACAGTAGCCTCTGAAAAAGCATATAAAAGCTTAGCTCCATTGGTAATAATAGCATTCCATTCCTGGTCTGTACCAGGCAAAAATCCGGGAACGTCTTCAAACACCAGTAAAGGAATATTGAAACAATCACAGAACCTGACAAAACGTGCTCCCTTCACACTTGAATCAATATCCAATACACCTGCAAGAGACGCAGGCTGATTTCCAACAATGCCAACACTTCTCCCCGCCAGGCGCGCAAAACCTACCACAATATTTTCCGCAAAGTTCTTATGGACTTCAAAAAAAGTTTCAGTGTCTACAACACCGTTTATCACTTCACGCATGTCATAGGGTTGATTGGGATTTGCGGGAATTATGTCATTTAAAGCGGGCCGCTCTTCGTTGCCCACCTCGTAAAGTAAGTTTGGCACATCATCTTCACAATTTTGAGGAAGGTAACTCAATATCTGTTTGATCTGATTAATACACTCTACCTCATTTGCACAGGCAAAATGTGTTACACCACTTTTGGTGCTGTGTGTAGTCGCGCCACCCAATTCCTCCGCGGTAACATTTTCGTGCGTTACAGTCTTTACCACGTTCGGCCCAGTAACAAACATGAATGACGTATTCTCCACCATAAAGACGAAGTCTGTAATTGCGGGCGAGTATACTGCTCCTCCCGCACAAGGTCCCATGATAGCAGAGATTTGCGGTATTACACCTGAAGCCAGTGTATTGCGGTAAAAGATATCAGCATAACCACCAAGTGAAACAACTCCCTCCTGAATACGAGCCCCCCCCGAATCATTTAGACCTATCACAGGGGCACCATTCTTCATGGCGAGATCCATAATTTTTACGATCTTCTCAGCATGTGTCTCTGAAAGCGAACCTCCAAAAACTGTGAAATCCTGAGAGAAAACATATACCAACCTCCCGTGAATAGTGCCATATCCTGTCACGACTCCATCTCCCAAATAATACTCTTTGTCCAGCCCAAAATCCTTGCATCTGTGCATTACAAACTTTCCCAATTCTTCAAAAGAACCTTCATCGAGAAGAAGTAACACTCGTTCGCGCGCTGTCAATTTCCCCTTTTTGTGTTGCTGCTCGATTCTTTTTTCGCCGCCGCCCAAAAGAGATTCCTGGTTCTTGCGTTCCAACTCGTCAAACTTTTGTTGGAGTATCTCGTCCTGAATGGTTCTTTTTGCCATGTTTTCTTTCTTTTTGGATGCTAAATATAGCCTGATTTTAGATTCATTGAGGCATTCAGCATTTGCGCTTCACACTGCCCTACGAGCCCCCTTGGTTCAATTTTTAAAATTCGTATCTTCACGCGCCTTTTACCCTATGGAAAAGAAAATCGCCATTATTGATATGGGTACGAATACCTTTCATCTGCTCATTGCAAGAGCTGACGAGGATGAATATCACATTACTTTTCGCGAACGACTTGCCGTAAAGATTGGAAAGAATGGTATCACGAAAGGTCTGATAACTGAAGAAGGTATACGGCGAGCTTTGCTAGCTATGCAGAGTTTTAAAAATACAATAGATCAACAAGAAGTTCAGCAAGTTTACGCATTTGGTACCAGTGCGTTAAGAAATGCTTCCAATAGCCAAGAGGTTATACGAAGGATAAAGGCAATTACCGGAATTGATTGTAACATTATATCCGGCGACCTTGAAGCTGAATTTATTTACATGGGGGTAAGGTCAGCGATGGCTATTGAAGAAAAGTCTTTAATCATGGATATTGGTGGAGGCAGCGTAGAATTCATCATTGGTGATAATGACACTGTTTTCTGGAAAAAAAGTATAGAAATTGGAGCACAGCGTCTGTTGGAACAATTCCAAAAAAGTGACCCTATTGCTAAAGCTGAAATTAATGCTTTGGAAACTTATATCGGCGAGGAACTGTCGCCGCTGTTCATAGAACTCGAAAAATTTAACCCGGTTATTTTAATTGGTTCGTCCGGAACTTTCGATACGTTGAGTGATATCTTCTGTATCCAGCATGATATTCATAAAACACTCGAAGAAATTGAAACCCCTCTTACATTGCAGGGGTTCTTTGAAATCTATAAAGAGCTTTTAGTCAAGAGTCGGGAACAACGGATGCAGATACCTGGGATGATAGATATGAGAGTAGATATGATCGTAGTGGCCTGCTGTCTGGTTAATTACATCCTCTCCCGGCATTCATTCAATCGCATTCGCGTATCTACGTATGCGCTGAAAGAAGGGGTGCTGTCGAACCTCATAGAAAAAGTTAAACACGAAAAAACAGCTGTAGCCTAGATCATCGAATTGGCGAGGGATGTTAAGCTTTTCGATATTTTGATTAGTCTCCTTTCGAGTTCTGTATTATTAATATCAAATCGAAGAGTGCTGTTCTCCGTGACAATAAAGCTGAAACCCGCCCCCTTTTTAAACAAACCTTCTCTTTCACATATTATCAAAACCGGCTTTCCCTCCGTAGCTTTCACGATCTCATCAATTGCCCCACTCTTTCCATCGGCGATGTAAATTACTTGCGCCTGGTTGAGGTCGGCGATGCTCTCTGCCTGTAGTGTTTTTAGGTTGTGACCTCCTACATTCTTTCCGTTTTGCTTTATGAGTTCGTCGTACACCTTCGATTTACCATACACCGCAATTCGCAGTTCATTCCCGGGATTTGGAAAAGATGAATACTTGACAATATTCACAACAAACAAGGCGTAAACCTGGTAGTTTGTAGTTTGTCCTGATGCATTATTTGGCAGCCAGAATACACAGAAAAAAAGTACTATTAAAAAGTATCGCATCACCTATTTTTTGAAATTGAGTTGATAAGAAATTTTTACGACATACTCCCTGCTTCGCCCGGGAATTGGTGCATACCCTCCGTTGTAAGCCTGGAGAATCGCGGGTCTCGAATTCGAGATGTCGTAAGCACCAACACCGATATTAAAGCCAGATCCTAATAAGCTCCGATAGTTGAGGAAAGCATTAACTAACAGATAAGGATTCACTTCGTTTAATACAGGGTTTTCATCCTCGTCGATCGAGGAATAGGCAAAGCGACTTCCGGCATAAATAAAAGTCGGATTGAAACTCAGCTTCGGCGTAAGATTGAAATTTGTATTAAGGGTAACCTTGCTCTTTGGAAACCCTACATATTGTGGCTGGCCTGGTATTTCATAAGTAGTTACAGTATTATCACTGATTGCCTTACTGAATGAATAGGTAAGATTTGCATACCAAACTTTCTTTCTTATGCTATAAACAACTTCAAAGCCATTGCTCCCGCTTTTTGCATAATTCTCATACCACTCGTTAAACGTATCCCCTTCTCCTTCTGAACTGTAGATCAAAACATCTTTTGTTGTGATACTAAAAGCGTTAACGGCCAGCAACATTTCAGGGGTAAACTGGTATCCCAATTCAATTTCGAAAACATTTGATTTTTCAGGTTCGATTTCTTCATCCAATGCAATATTGATATTCTGAATGGAGGGAGCGCGGAATGCCTGGCTATACAAAACCTTGAAATGGAGGTTTTCAATCTTTTTCGTCAATGCAATCCGGGGCACAAAAGCGGCTCCATATCGGTTATTCTTTTCATAGCGGAACCCAACCGTTGCATTTGCAAGCCTGTGCTTAAAAAGACCCTGAGCAAAAAAGGCAAAATTGTTTAGCGTAAGCTTTTCGTTTCCATCAAAAAGATCACCTGACAACAGGTCGATTCCTTCATCGCGAAAGTAAACGCCACCCAACGTCAAATACACCTTTCTTGAGATATCGTACATCGCATCTAATTGTGTGAGGGTTCGTGTAGCACGAACGTTAAAGTCTTTTTCACCAGAGTCGACAGCACCAAAGGTCCATGGTACCTGGTTATAATATTTTACCTGGGGTATGAGAACCAATTTATCATTGACCTTCCAGTTATAGCGGAGATCAGCATAAAAGTTTTTATTAGAAACAAATGTTACAGGATCGGATGTTTCAAACTCATCATACATCGTCCTTAAGGAAATACCTTTATACTTTACTCCTAAGTTGATATTAGTGGGATCTGCCCTTGTTGTTTTTGACAAGTCCTGAACATCACTACCTTGAAAAAGATCCTGGTATAATTGATCGCTTACAATACCGTTGCCTTTAAATGCTGACAGGTCCCAGGAAAAATCCTCACCCTGCTTCGCTGCCATTACACCTCCATTAGTTCGGCCAACTGCGTTATTGTGAAATCCGCCAACTCCATAAACAGCAACAC
The DNA here is from genome assembly GCA_041747735.1 of Chryseolinea sp. Taxonomy (GTDB): domain Bacteria; phylum Bacteroidota; class Bacteroidia; order Cytophagales; family Cyclobacteriaceae; genus Chryseolinea. The sequence continues at coordinate 382,007 of JBGTEP010000038.1, read as the reverse complement.
CATTCAGGCTTTCTGCTGCTTTTGAAATAATGTTTATTACACCATACTCAGCGGAACCTCCGTATATCGCTGATCCCGGGCCACGAATTATTTCTATTCGCTCAATTCCATCAACCGGAAAACGGTTTCCCAAAGCTACAGTCTGATACAACAGTTCATTTAGGGGATGACCATCAAGCATTACAAGCACCTTTCCCTCATTAGCCCAGTTTCCTCTCAGACCGATACCCATTACAAATTGAAGATCCTGTAGCACATCGAAACCAGGAACCAGTCGTAGAACATCGATCAAATCGCGGGCTCCACTGTTCTGAATTTCCTCGGCAGTAACGAGGCTTATGATGCCAGGAGTCTCACGAGTAGATAGTCCATTGTTTGATGAAACGGCAACGTTCTTGTTAATTATCTTCTGTAATTCACTCTCTTGTGTGAATGCATTAAGGTTTAAGAGTGAATCCAGGTCTTGAGAGATCGAAAAAAACGAGCTCGTGACGAGGGATGAGAAAAGAACAAAACGGAACATCTTTAGCATATGCTAATTATTTAAGAACTTAAAGACATGTGGGTATCACTATATCATAGAAAGAAGCGCAACTCACTTATAATACTTATCGGTACTAGATTAAAAAATTCGTGCCTCACCATTCAAAAGTATATCTAAAGTATGGTGATTTTTTGAATTGCAAAAGCCCATTACCATTGCTCTCTTTTTGAGCATTCATATTATTCTTTCAAGAAAGGTGACCGTCGACATCGTTCGCTAGTCCGAGTTAAATGAAATCTGCTGTAAAGTGATTTCATTACTATCTTTGGTCGATGACAGATCCCGTTTATACCTACGAAGCATTAAAAAAATTCGCGGAAACGATATTCAAAAAAATTGGATGTTCGGATAAGGAAGCAGAGTTGGCAACTGAGGTATTGTTGATGGCTGACTTAAGGGGAATTGATTCGCACGGCATTGCCCGTTTATCTGGTTATGTTAGATTGTGGGACAAGAAACGTATCAACAGCACACCAAATATCAGGGTCGTGCACGAGTCGCCCAGTACTGCCGTGGTTGATGGTGACGGGGGACTTGGCCTGGTAGTAGCACCGTGGGCAATGGAGATTGCAATACAGAAAGCGCGGCAAGCTGGTACCGGTTGGGTGGCGGTGAAGAACTCCAATCACTTCGGTATTGCCGGATATCATGCTATGATGGCGTTGGAACATGACATGATCGGATTGTCCATGACGAATGCCAGTCCGCTGGTTGCTCCAACTTTTTCAGTTGAACGATTACTGGGCACCAACCCCATTGCTGTAGCTATCCCGGCAAAAACTCAACCTCCCTTTGTGGCAGATTTTGCGACTACAACTGCTGCGAACGGAAAGCTTGAGATCCTCCAACGAAAAAGTGAAAAAGCTCCTGTTGGATGGGTTCAAACCAAAAATGGGCATTCATCAACTGACCCGAACGAAACTAAAAGTGGTGGTGCACTGATCCCGCTGGGGAGCGACCGCGAACATGGAAGTCATAAAGGATTTTGTTTAGGCGCGTGGGTTGATATCTTTTCCGCCGTTTTATCAGGAGCCAATTATGGTCCGTGGGTACCACCTTTTGTAGCTTTCCTCGATCCTCCCAATGATCCGGTTGGAGATGGTATTGGTCATTTTTTTGGAGCAATGCGAATAGACGCATTCAGGCCTGCTGACGAGTTCAAACTACATATGGACAACTGGATTTTGCGCTTTCGTTCGGCCACACCAATTACAGGTCAGGAGCGGGTTATTATTCCTGGCGACCCCGAACGTGAAATGCATGAGCAAAGGATCAAGAGCGGGATTCCCTTAAATACAAAGGTCGTGGATGATCTCAACGAGTTGGGTGATAGGTTTGATGTAAGTTTTAAAACCGGGATGTAACACCAGCCCGAATTACAAAGGGACTGTTGTAGGGACTAATATCACCCCTTTGATTCGCTTCCACATAACTGAAATTATAAAGGCCCATCAAAAAAAAACTTGCTTTTCTTCCTATGGGTTGAAAGAAACCGCCACCGGCCATGAAACTGCTAAAAGCTCTTCTGGTTGTCAATGTCTCATAACTCAAATATTCATACTCGGTGTGCAAAAATAATTGGCGATAAAAATTGAACCTTAAGAATGGGCCGACGCCATAATCGTTCGTCTTTAGTGTTGGTGTTATTTGCTTGTAATTCGTGAATCGATATTGGAACTGTACTCCACCGGCCAACTTCGGAGTAATGTTATACCCTACCATTCCATTGAAGCCAAAATAATCAGAATACCGACTGATGCTAAAACCACCCAAGCCACCTCCAACAAAAAGGCGATCACGCGCTGACGAATTTTCATCTATCTGCTCTGCACCCCATTGTGCGAAAGCCATAGTGTATAGTAGTAATACAAGAGAAGTAAGGCTCAATTTTCTCATGATATCAATCCTTTTCATCAACAATAAATATATCCTCCGACTCTTTTTTCATTAGATATTTTTCACGCGCGAATTTTTCGAGTGAATGATTATCCCCAAAAAGTTCGTCTCTGTCTTTTTCTACTTCTTTTATCTTCACACCATAATATTCCTTTTCATTTTCAAGCGACCTTAACTTGGTACTTAATTGATAACGCGTAAAAAGATTATTAGAATCCAACGCAATCATCCAGAACAGGAAAAAAAATGCTGTCAAAAAGTAAAAATTCCGAAACGTCTTTGGTAGTTTATTGAACATAAGCGTTAAAAAGTCCTACGAAGATAAATAAATAATCGGATGCCTCAAAAGCCGGAGGCACATCGCCATCCTCTAATAAAACGCAAAATGCCGGAGCTTGTTGCACCGGCACTTTACATATGTTTATTGCTTTAAAGTCAGATTACATATTCTTACCAGGGAAGTATGCGATCTCACCAAGCTCTTCTTCAATTCTGATCAACTGATTATACTTTGCCATACGGTCAGAACGAGATGCAGAACCTGTTTTAATCTGACCTGTATTTAATGCTACTGCAAGATCCGCTATTGTACTATCTTCCGTTTCTCCCGAACGGTGTGACATCACACTCTTATAGCCGTTTCTCTTCGCCAGGTTGACGGCATCAATGGTTTCAGTAAGAGATCCGATTTGGTTTACTTTGATAAGGATAGCATTCGCTACACCATCATCAATACCTTTTTGCAGGCGTTTTACATTTGTGACAAACAAGTCATCACCTACTAATTGAACCTTGTCACCGATACTTTCGGTAAGTGCTTTCCAACCGGCCCAGTCATCTTCAGCCATACCATCTTCCAATGAAATGATGGGATATTTCTTAGCCCAATTTGTCCAGTATGCAGCCATCTCCGCAGGTTTCAATTTTTTGCCTGAAGACTTTTTAAAATGATATACCTTGGCTTTGGCATCGTAGAATTCAGAAGCTGCAGGATCAAGTGCGATGAACATATCAACTCCTGGTTTAAAGCCTGCCTTTTCAATTGCTTTTAATACCACTTCTATCGCTTCTTCGTTAGAAGATAAATTCGGAGCAAACCCTCCTTCATCACCAACATTGGTAGATAACCCTTTGTCGTGCAATACTTTTTTTAACGTATGAAAAACTTCAGCTCCCATCCGCAGCGCTTCAGAGAAAGTGCTTGCGCCAACAGGCATTACCATAAACTCCTGAAAATCTATTGCGTTGTCGGCATGACTACCACCATTAAGAATATTCATCATAGGCACTGGAAGAGTATTTGCACTTACACCGCCGATATAGCGATATAGCGGCATTCCGGCTTCCATTGCAGCTGCTTTCGAGATTGCTAATGAAGTACCCAGAATAGCATTGGCACCAAGCTTAGCTTTGTTAGGTGTACCATCCAGTTCAATCATTATTCTATCCAGTAGGTTTTGCTCGAATACGTCAAAACCAACAATCTCCGCTGCTATTTTAGTATTAACATTCTCAACAGCTTTCAGCACACCTTTTCCCAGGAATTTCTTTTTGTCGCCATCGCGAAGCTCTACAGCTTCATGTGTTCCCGTTGAAGCACCAGAAGGTACAGCAGCGCGGCCAAACGCTCCGGACTCAGTCATGACATCAACTTCGATAGTTGGGTTACCACGGCTATCCAGAATTTGCCGCGCATGTATGCTTTCGATTAAACTCATAATAATTTTAATTTATGGATTGAGGATAGAATTTAGTTTATGCGAGAGCCAGCTCCGGGACGTCGCTCCGAATCATGGAAATAAATTGATCAAAAAGGTATCGGGAATCGTGAGGACCCGGTGATGCTTCAGGATGATACTGAACTGAAAAAGCATTTTTATTTTTCAATCGAATCCCCATTACAGTAGAGTCGTTCAGGTGGACGTGTGTTATCTCCACGTCATTATTATTTTCCAGATCTTTTTCGTTTACAGAAAACCCATGATTTTGTGAAGTCATCTCCCCCTTACCGGTAACAAGATTTTTTACCGGATGATTTAACCCACGATGACCATGGTGCATTTTATACGTTGAAATACCAGACGCTAAAGCCAGTAACTGGTGACCGAGGCAAATGCCAAACAGGGGCTTATTTGAATTCAATACCTTTTTCACAGTTTCAATGGCATATCCCATAACGGAAGGATCACCAGGCCCATTTGAAATGAAGTAGCCGTGTGGGTTCCACGCTGCCATATCTTCGAAGGAAGTTTTCGCCGGGAATACCTTACAGAAACAACCTCGTTCTGCCAGATTATCCATGATACTTTTCTTAATTCCCAGATCAAGTACAGCAACTTTGATCGGTGCGTCCGGGCTACCCACGGTGTATGCCTCTTTCGTAGTTACGACAGACGAAAGTTCAAGTCCGGCCATGGAGGGAACTTTCAGAATTTCTACTTTTAGTTCATCCGGAGTAAGTTCCGACGAAATAATAGCATTCATCGCCCCTTTACTTCGAATGTATCGCACAAGCATCCGGGTATCTAGATCTGAGATACCAACGACCCCATTTCTCTCCAGATATTGCTGAAGGCTTTCGGTTGCCGCTTTACGGCTGAACTCCTGAGCGAATTCATTCACCACGAGGCCGGCAATGGTTGGTCTCGGTGACTCTTGTTCACTGTCTATGGCACCATAATTTCCAATATGCGCGGTGGTGTTGACAATAATTTGTCCATAGTATGATGGGTCGGTATAGATTTCCTGATACCCAGTCATTCCGGTATTGAAACAAATTTCTCCACCCGAGGTACCAATTTTTCCGATGGCCTTTCCTTCGATCAGGAATCCATCTTCAAGAAGGAGGTAAGCTTTTCTCTGCATAGCGTTTACAAAAATACATTAGGAATTCCGGGAATAACCTATCAATCCAATGGTTTTTTCATTATCAAATAGGGCATAAAAAAAGGGATTGAATAAACATTCAATCCCTTTAAAAGTATTTTCAGTTTTGATCACTATTCCTTATCCTTTTTAGGAGCAGCTTTCTTAGGCTTCTTTTCTGCTTTTACTTCTGCATCCGGCGCTTCTGTAGCGACTTCCGTCGTTGCTTCAACGTCGTCTGCCTTCTTACCGCGGCGGCTTCTTCTGGTTTTCGCTTTCTTCGCTGCACCGTCTTTAGTATAAATCATATTGAAGTCCACTAATTCAATGAGGCACATCTCAGCGTTGTCGCCAACACGAACATCTCCCATTTTGATGATACGTGTGTATCCTCCCGGGCGGTCAGAGATCTTGGATGCAACCTCTCCAAATAATGTCTTTAAAGACTCTTTGTTTTGCAGGTAGGAAAATACAGTTCTTCTGGAGTGCATTGTATCGTCCTTAGCTTTGGTAAGCAGAGGCTCAACATATTTCCTCAATGCCTTAGCCTTTGCTACTGTTGTTGTAATTCTCTTATTCAATATAAGAGAAGAAGCCATGTTAGAAAGCAATGCATGTCTGTGCGCTGTTTTTCTACCTAAGTGATTGACTTTCTTACCGTGTCTCATGATTTCCTAGTCTTCGTCAAGTTTATACTTAGCGAGATCCATTCCAAAGGTCAGGTTTTTCTCTGCTACTAATTGTTCTAATTCAGCAAGTGACTTCTTACCGAAATTTCTGAACTTCATCATATCAGAAATCTCAAGTTGTACCAGATCGCCAAGTGATTTTACGTCCGCAGCCTTGAGACAGTTGTATGCACGAACAGACAAGTCTAGATCGTGCAATGCAGTCTTTAGCAGCTTGCGCATATGTAACATTTCTTCATCTACCTGCTCTACTTCCGCATCTTTACCGGTTTCCAGCTCCATAGACTTATCAGAGAACAACGCGAAATGCTTAATAAGAATATGCGCTGCTCCTTCCAAAGCTTTTTCAGGATGTATAGATCCGTCGGTCTCAATATCAACAACTAACTTTTCGTAGTCAGTCTTTTGTTCAACACGCGTATTTTCAACGCTATACTTCACGTTCTTAATAGGAGTGAAGATTGCATCAATCGGAATAAATCCAAATACCTGCTCAGAAGGCTTGTTCTCTTCTGCAGGAAGATATCCTCTACCCTTTTCGATAGTCAACTCAATTTCAAACTGAGAAGACTCATCAAGATTGCAGATTACATGTTCAGGGTTCAGTATTTCAAAAGCAGATGTAAACTTTGCTATATCGCCCGCCTTGAACATCTTTTGCTTTCTTATGTTCACCGTGATCTTGCTGTCGAAATTATCGGCGATTCTTCTGAATCTAACCATCTTAAGATTTAAGATGATCTCCGCAACATCTTCGACAACTCCTTCAATAGTGGAGAATTCATGAAGTACACCCGGAACTTTGATACCTGTAATTGCATATCCTTCCAGGGAAGACAACAGAATTCTTCGCAGCGCATTGCCGATAGTCACTCCGTATCCTTTTTCCAGCGGTTTGAATGTAAAGAGTCCGTGAAAATCATCAGACTTTTCCATCGCTACCTTTTCTGGCATTTGAAATGCTAATATTGACATAGTAATGTTGTTAACAGTTAAAATTACTTCGAGTACAATTCAACGATAAGTTGCTCATTGATATTTTCCGGGATATCTGTGCGCGGAGGAACATTAATAAGTTTTCCGATCATCTCACTATTATCCCATTCCAGCCAATTGTACTTCTGCGCACCTTGTATGGAGAGGCTATTTGTTATTACTTCCAAAGACTTTGAACGTTCACGTACCTCTACGAGGTCACCGGGCTTCAGCGAGTATGAACCGATGTTAACTACTTCGCCATTCACCAGTATGTGCTTATGCAATACTAACTGACGTGCAGCCCTTCTTGTAGGGGCAATACCTAAGCGGTAAACGGTATTGTCTAATCTTGACTCAAGCATCTGAAGGAGAACCTCACCGGTAACACCTTTCTTACGCGATGCTGAATCGAACAATTTCGCAAATTGTCTTTCAAGCAAACCGTAGATGTACTTAGCTTTTTGCTTTTCAGCAAGCTGCGTTGCGTATTCTGACTGCTTACGCTTCTTGCCACGGCCATGCTGACCAGGAGCGTAGTTCTTCTTCTGAAGCGCCTTGTTATCACCTAAAATAGGCTCGTTGAAACGTCTTGAGATTCTGACTTTAGGGCCTGTATATCTTGCCATGGTAAAACCTGAATATATTCTTTAATTAAACTCTTCTTTTCTTTGGAGGCCGGCAGCCGTTGTGTGGCAGCGGCGTAACGTCACGGATAGCGGTAACTTCAATGCCTGATCCCTGAATCGTCCGGATAGCTGATTCGCGACCAGCACCAGGGCCTTTCACGAATACTTCAACCTTGCGCAGGCCAAGATCAAATGCTTTGGTCGCACAATCCTGAGCTGCAACCTGAGCTGCATAAGGAGTGTTCTTCTTCGAGCCTTTGAATCCCATTTTACCAGCCGATGCCCAGGAAATAACCTGGCCAGTTGTATTTGTCATAGAGATGATGATATTGTTGAATGTCGCGCGGATGTGAGCATGACCAACGGCCTCCACATTTACTACACGCTTCTTCGCTTTATCTTTTCTCTTTTCAGCAGTCGCCATTATTGAAAAGTTTATCTATTATCCTTTAGTTGCCTTCTTCTTGTTCGCTACGGTCTTACGCTTACCCTTACGTGTACGCGCATTGTTTTTCGTAGTCTGTCCACGTACGGGTAATCCCTTCCTGTGTCTCAGACCGCGGTAACATCCGATATCCATGAGACGCTTAATGCTCAATTGAATTTCAGATTTCAGCGCACCTTCAATCCTGAACTTCTCAGAGATGATTGCGCGAATCGCATTTGATTCTTCATCGTTCCATTCCTTCACTTTCTTCTCGATGCTAACACCGGCCTCAGTAAGTATCTTCTGCGCTGACCTGCGGCCAACACCGAAAATATACGTGAGACTGATTTCGCCTCGCTTGTTGTCAGGAATATCTACACCAGCTATACGTGCCATAGTATGTATGTTAACCTTGTCTTTGTTTATACCTAGGATTCTTTTTGTTAATCACATACAGTTTCCCTTTGCGTCTGATGATCTTACAGTCAGCGCTTCGTTTTTTTATGGATGCTTTAACTTTCATTTTCGTTCTTATTTGTATCTGAATACAATTCTTCCTTTTGTTAAATCGTATGGCGACATTTCCAGTCTTACTCTGTCGCCGGGCAAAATGCGTATGTAATGCATTCTCATTTTGCCTGAAATATGTGCCAGTACTTCATGTCCATTTTCCAATTGAACGCGAAACATCGCGTTGGATAATGCTTCTGAAATCGTACCGTCTTGTTCTATTGACTTTTGTTTCGCCACTTATATGAATAATTTTCCTCTATATACCTGTGCGTTGTCAATATCTCTGTCTCATTTTCATAAACCGCTACCGTATGCTCAAAGTGTGCAGATGGCTTTCGGTCCGAGGTTCGTATTGTCCAACCGTCACGTTCCTGAACTACATTCTTCGTTCCCCGGTTGATCATCGGCTCAATTGCGAAAACCATACCTGCCACGATCTTCACTCCCTTTCCTCGCTTTCCGTAGTTCGGAACCTCTGGATCTTCATGAAGCTTTTTTCCGACTCCATGTCCCACTAACTCCCTTACTACACCGTATCCAAAACTTTCAACATGACTCTGGATCGCATAGCTCACATCACCTATTCTGTTACCTGCTTTCGCTTGTGCAATTCCCAAAAAAAGGGAGTCGTACGTACGATTCAAGAGCAATAATGTTTCAGCTGAGACACCCTCCATAGGATAGGTGTAAGCCGAATCACTGTGAAATCCTTTAAACAGAACACCACAGTCGATGGAGATAATGTCAGTATCTCTGAGCTCGTAGTTACCCGGAAACCCGTGTACCACTACTTCATTAACTGAGATACACAAAGAAGCAGGGAATCCGTTGTAATTTTTAAACGAAGGCACCCCGCCATTATCTCTGATAAACTCTTCAGCCAGTTTATCCAAATCTTTGGTTTTTACTCCAGGCTTAACTACCCTGGCGACTTCACCGTGAGCTTTCCCCAGTATCTGGGAACTCTCTTTCATAATTTGGATCTCTTCTGCCGTTTTTAAGTGAACCATTCAGCCTTTAAGCCGCAGCAAATTGAGAACGTCCTTTAACCCTACCTGACTTCATCATACCTTCGTAATGCCTCATCAGCAAGTAGCTTTCAATTTGTTGAAGCGTGTCCAGGACAACCCCCACTAATATTAAAAGCGATGTACCTCCGAAGAACTGAGCGAAATTCTGACCAACTCCTGCAGTCACTGCGAATGCCGGAAGCACTGCAATAGAAGCAAGGAAGATTGCACCAGGTAAAGTAATTCTTGATAAAACAGTATCTATAAACTCAGCTGTTTGTTTACCAGGTTTTACCCCAGGGACAAATCCACCATTACGTTTCAAATTATCAGCGATATCATTCGAATTGATTGTGATCGCTGTGTAGAAAAACGTGAATATCAATATCATGATGGCAAACAATAAACTGTATTGCCATGAATAAGGATCTGAAAACGCAGCTCCAATATATGCACCCATATCGCTATCCTTCCACATCCCTGCAATTAGCGTCGGAAAGAACATCAATGCTTGCGCAAAAATGATTGGCATTACACCAGCCGAATTAAGTTTCAACGGAATGAAATCACGCTTACCGCCATACAACTTATTCCCAATTACTTGCTTCGCATACTGTATTGGTATACGACGGGTAGCCTGAGTCAATGCGATAACCGCTACAACTATTCCAAAGAGAACAAACAATTCAACTATAAAGAAGATCGCTTTTCCAGGAAACTTGTCTGTAACCTCAGCTACCAATGCTAAGGGTAATCTGGACACTATACCGATCATAATCAGCATAGAAATACCATTTCCAATTCCTTTGTCTGTGATTCTTTCACCTAACCACATACAAAACATAGTGCCTGCAATCAGGATAATAACCGACGATATATAAAAGAACGCATCCGGGTTAATGATCACTGCCGGGTCAATAGCTCCTTTCAAATAACTATAACCCTGAAATACAGTGATAAATATTGTCAATACGCGTGTGTACTGATTCAAACGCTTTCTTCCAGAGTCACCTTCCTTCTGAAGCTTCTGGAAATATGGAACAGCAAACGAAAGAAGCTGTACAATAATCGAAGCAGAGATGTAAGGCATGATTCCCAACGCAAATATTGAAGCATTGTTAAAGGCACCACCCAGGAAGTTATTCAAGTAACCTAAAATACCACTAGAATTTCTGTTTGGATCGAGAAGATTCGGGTCGATTCCTGGTAATACAATAAAGGAACCCAACCTGAAAATAACCAGAAAACCCATTGTATTGAGAATTCGGATTCGAAGGTCCTCGATTGAAAAAATGTTCTTTATGGTCTGAAAGAAACGCTTCATTACTTCACGGTTGTGGCTGTTCCACCTGTTTTTTCAATCGCCTGGGTTGCTGCTGTAGAGAAGGCATGTGCCTCAACACTAACTTTCGTTTTCAACTCTCCTCTTCCTAATACTTTCACTTTATCATTCTTACCAACAACTCCGTTGTCAACAAGAACCTGGATGCTTAACGCATCTGATTTTATTTTCTCTGCAAGGCCTTCAAGAATATCAAGGTTAACTGCCTTGAAGTATATCTTGTTGTTGTTTTTAAATCCAAACTTAGGAACCCTACGCTGCAACGGCATCTGACCGCCTTCAAAGCCTGATTTACTTGAATAACCAGATCTTGATTGTGCACCCTTATGTCCACGACCGGCAGTACTTCCACCAGATCCCTGACCACGACCGAGTCGCTTATTGTTTTTCACTGAACCTTCAGCGGGTTTTAATGTATGCAGCTTCATCTTAAAGTTCCTTTACAGTAATCAAATGATTCACTTTCGAAATCATGCCGGCTATCTGTGGTGTAAGTTCCACTTCAACCGATTTATTTATTCTGCCAAGTCCTAACGCCTTAATCGTACGGATTTGCGTATCGGGTCTCTTGATTGTACTTCTTTTTTGAGTGATCTGTACCTTCGCCATGTTTCCTAGCCGTTAAATACTTTAGACAATGAAACGCCTCTGTTTTTTGCAACTGTGTAAGCATCACGCATTGTCGTTAAAGCTTTGAATGTTGCTTTTACCACATTGTGAGGGTTAGAAGATCCTTTTGACTTCGCCAACACGTTATGAACACCAGCACTTTCTAACACTGCGCGCATCGCACCCCCGGCAATAACACCAGTACCAGGAGACGCAGGCTTTAACAAAACGAATCCACCACCGAACTTACCGATCGACTCATGGGGTACAGTGCCTTTAATAATTGGCACTTTCACCAGGTGTTTCTTTGCATCATCGATTCCTTTAGTGATTGCGTCGGTTACTTCATTGGCCTTACCAAGACCATAACCTACGACACCGTTTCCGTCACCCACTACTACGATAGCTGCGAAGCTGAACCTGCGACCACCTTTCACCACTTTTGCTACACGCTCAATGGCTACTACTCGTTCTTTAAGATCGATTTCGCTGGCTTTTACTGTACTTATATTGCTTACTGACATATTTCAGTTTCTTAGAATTTTAAACCACCTTCTCTGGCACCTTCTGCCAAGGCCTTAATATTGCCATGGTATAAGTATCCGTTGCGATCAAAAACAATTGTTTCTACTCCAGAAGCCAATGCCTTCTCAGCAATCTTCTTACCTACATTCTTAGAGTTTTCGATGTTCAATCTTGCCTTTTCTCCAAGTTCGGAGGTAGAAGCAGATACAAGAGTTGTTCCTTTCAAGTCGTCAATAACCTGAACGAATAAACCGTTGTTGCTTCTGAAAACAGACAAACGAGGTCTCTCTGTTGTTCCGCTAATCTTCTTGCGGACACCTAGTTTAATCCTCTCTCTTCTTTCACTATTCTTAGCTGCCATAGATCAATCAGTTATTCTATGATTCGACTTCAAAATTATGAAGCCAATTTATTTTAAAACATGAAACAAACCTGTTTTCATGCATACTTAATCACACTACTTAGCAGCAGCCTTACCAGCTTTTCTGCGAACGAATTCACCTGTGAACCGAATACCTTTTCCTTTGTATGGTTCAATCTTACGAAGTGACTTCAACTTTGCCGCTACTTGTCCGATCAGCTGCTTGTCAATTCCCTCTAAAATAATTGTAGGGTTCTGACCTTTCTCTTGCATGGCCTGGACCTTAATTTCCGAAGGCACGGCAAGAAACACGTTATGTGAATATCCAAGACTTAATTCAAGTACATTGGATTGAGCATTTGCTTTGTAACCCACACCAACCAACTCCAGTTGACGCTTGTAACCATTCGAAACGCCTTCAACCATGTTAGAGATCAAAGAACGGTAAAGTCCGTGCATTGACTTATGACGTTTCTGTTCTGTCGGACGCTGAAGTAAAACTGTACCATCCTCTTGCGTGATTATAAAATCAGGATCAATAGTCTGATGTAATTCTCCTTTAGGGCCTTTCACTGTCACTTTCCTATCCTCTTTCGAGAATGTAAAAGTTACTCCTTTCGGAATTGTTATTGGTTGCTTTCCTATTCGTGACATGGCTTCTCTATTAATAGACGTAACACAATACTTCTCCTCCGACATTAAGCGTGCGCGCCTCTTTGTCGGTAATCACTCCTTTGGATGTTGAGAGTATTGCCACTCCCAACCCATTCATAACGCGCGGCATAGTACTGGTATCAGCATATTGGCGTAAACCAGGTGTACTGATTCTCTCCAATGTTGTAATAGCCGACTCTTTGGTTTCCGGGTTATACTTCAAAGCTATCTTAATAATACCTTGATAATTTACGCCATCCTCGAACTTGTAGTTGAGGATATACCCTTTATCAAAAAGTACCTTCGTAATCTCCTTTTTGAGATTGGATGCGGGGATTTCTACCACACGATGGTTAGCCTTTATGGCGTTCCGCAACCGGGTTAAATAATCTGCTATAGGATCAGTCATCTCTTTTTAGCCTTTTCTATTAATAAGCAAGCCCGCGTTTTTAAAACCGGGCTGCAAAGATATCGAACAATTTCAATAATCCAAACTGTTATCAGGTTTCGCCTCCGTTTGAAATGGGAAGGACCTGGATACTCAGCAACCAATATTTTCTATCTGTTTACCAGCTGGACTTAGTCACACCTGGTATCTTTCCATTTGAAGCCATTTCACGAAATACGTTACGGCAAACGCCGAATTTTCCCATATATCCTTTTGGACGACCGGTAAGCTTGCAACGATTTTTCAATCTTACTGGCGAAGCATTGCGTGGAAGTTTATCCAGCGCAGCATAATCTCCGGCTTGTTTAAGAGCTTTTCTTTTCGCAGCATACGTCGCTACGAGCTTTTCTCTCTTCGTCTGCCTTGCTATTACTGATAATTTAGCCATGCTGTTTCTTAATTATTTTTATTTGAAAAAGGCATACCGAAAGCTTTCAGGAGCTCATAGCTTTCTTCATCTGTTTTTGCAGTCGTTACGAATGTTATATCCATACCGCTGATCTTATTAACCTTATCGATAGAAATCTCAGGGAAAATGATCTGCTCCTTTACACCTAATGTATAATTTCCACGACCGTCAAAACCTTTTGCTGACACACCACGGAAATCACGTACACGTGGAAGGGCAATATTCATCAGCCTGTCCAGGAATTCGTACATCTTATCACCGCGGAGTGTTACCCGCACACCAATAGGCATGTTCTCTCTCAACTTAAAGTTAGAAATCGCTTTCTTTGATTTTGTTGAAACAGCTTTCTGACCACTGATACTTGAAATTTCTTCCAAAGCGATGTCAATCAATTTTTTATCTGATACCGCGATGCCCATACCTTTGTTAATACAGATTTTTTCAATCTTAGGTACCTGCATTACTGATTTATAGGTAAACTTCTGCTTCAAAGCAGGGACAATTTCACCCAGGTATTTGTCCTTTAATCTTGGAGTTGCCATCACTTAATAAATTCTCCTGTTTTCTTAGAATATCTCTGAAGCTTATTCTTGTCGTTCAGCTTGCGACCAATGCGCGTTGCGTTACCACTCGCAGGGTCAATCAGCATCAAGTTGCTGACGTGCATTGAGGCCTCAGTTTTTTTGATTCCTCCTTCAGGTTTTCCGGCAGAAGGTTTCGTGTGTTTTGTCACGATATTGATGCCTTCTACAATAGCCCTGTTCTTCTCAAGCACAACCTCAAGTACTTTTCCAGTCTTGCCCCTGTCGTCGCCGGCAAGAACTTTCACGGTATCGCCTTTACGGATGTGCAATTTTACTTTTGAATCTTTTTTCTTCTCCATGGCTTAAATTACTTCAGGTGCCAATGAAACAATTTTCATAAACTGCTTTTCTCTCAGCTCACGTGCCACAGGTCCGAAAATCCGGGTTCCCCGAGGTTCATCCTGAGCGTTCAAAAGAACTGCAGCGTTATCTTCAAAACGGATGTATGAACCATCCTTTCTTCTTACTTCCTTTTTTGTCCGTACAACTACAGCCTTGGATACAGTTCCTTTTTTAACCTGGCTGCTTGGCATGGCTGACTTTACAGTTACGACGATCTTGTCGCCAACGGAAGCATAGCGTCTTTTCGTTCCACCAAGAACATGCATACAAAGCACTTCTTTTGCTCCACTGTTATCTGCTACGGTAAGTCTCGATTCTGTGCTTATCATGATTACTTGGCTTTTTCAACTATTTCAACTAATCTCCAACGCTTGTCCTTGCTCAATGGACGAGTCTCCATAATGCGTACAGTATCTCCCATACCTGCAGTATTTGCCTCGTCGTGTGCCTTGAACTTAGTCGTTCTGTTTACAAATTTTCCGTAGATCGGATGTTTAACCTTTCTATCAACGGCAACGGTAATGGTCTTCTGCATTTTATTGCTGATTACTTTTCCAACCCGTTCTTTTCTATCGTTCCTTTCCATAGGAATTATTTTTGAAGTTCTTTAGCTCTCAATTCAGTATGCAGTCTTGCTACAAGTTTACGATGCTCTCTAAGTTTCATCGGATTCTCTATCGCTGTTACCTGATGCGCAAACTGCATCTTGCGAAGCGCTTCTTTTTCGCTGCCTATTTTTTCTTTAAGCTCAGCGAGGCTTAATGCTTTTATGTCTGAATTTTTCATGACTTTTTATTCTACGTAGTCGCGTTTAATCGTGAACTTCGTTTTCATTGGCAATTTGCCTTCCGCTAATCTCATTGCCTCTTTTGCCGTAGCAATGTTGACACCACCTGCCTCAAACAATATTGTTCCTGGCTTGATCACGGCAACCCAATATTCAGGGGCACCTTTACCTTTACCCATACGAACCTCTGCAGGCTTTCTGGTGATAGGTTTGTCGGGAAATATCCGGATCCAAACCTGACCTTCACGCTTCATAGCGCGTGTCACGGCGATACGGGCAGCTTCCAACTGGCGGGCTGTAATCCAGCCACCTTCAAGTGCTTTTAAACCAAATGAACCAAATGCGATGGTATGACCTCTTGTAGCCATTCCTTTCACACGGCCCTTCTGCATTTTTCTAAATTTCGTTCGTTTAGGCTGTAACATCGTTACCTATCTTTAATGCTTCGAAATATTTATCAATTCCTTCTTCCACCGCGATTATCGCCGCCACGTCTCGCGCCGCCGCCGCCTTCACCACCACGCCGATCACCACCTGGTCTGCCTTCTCCACCTCTTCTACGGCCACCTCTGTCACCACCGCGATCTGCACCACCTTTTGCTCCCGGGCCCTGAGGCGCGTTGCTCACCACTCCTACGTTAGGAGACAGGTCACGCTTGCCATAGATCTCACCTTTGAAGATCCAAACCTTAATACCGATTTTACCATACACTGTTTGTGATTCAGAAATAGCATAATCAATATCAGCACGAAGTGTATGCAAGGGAATCCGTCCCTCTTTATATTGTTCTGTTCTCGCCATATCAGCACCCGCTAAACGACCTGAACATTTAATCTTGATTCCTTCAGCTCCCACTCGCATAGCGGATGCGATCGCCTGCTTCATAGCGCGTTTGTAGGAAATTCTCGCCTCAATTTGCTGAGCAATTGACTCTCCAACGAGTTTAGCATCTAATTCTGGGCGCTTAATTTCAAAGATGTTGATCTGGACGTCCTTATTGGTAAGCTTCTTAAGCTCTTCCTTGATTTTGTCAACTTCGTTTCCGCCTTTACCAATCACAACACCGGGACGGGCAGTATGAATAGTAAGTGTAATACGCTTAAGGGTTCTTTCAATTACCACTTTAGCAATACCACCTTTCGGGATACGAGCTTCCACATATTTTCTGATCTTTTGGTCTTCTACCAATTTATCAGAGAAGGTTTTTCCACCGTACCAGTTGGAATCCCAACCGCGTACAATTCCTAATCTAAAACCTACAGGATTAATTTTTTGTCCCATTATTATTCCTTCGTTTCTTTTTCAGTTGTTGTTTCTTCCACGACTTCGGCCTTCTTCATGCTGTCTACGATGATCGTAACATGATTCGAGCGCTTTCTTACGCGGTGTGCTCTTCCCTGAGGTGCAGGCCTTAATCTCTTGAGGATACGACCACCATCAACCCAAATTTCTTTAACAAACAAGTCAGCTTCTTCAAGCTTTACGTCCTGATGTTTTGATTCCCAGCTTGAAATAGCAGAGAGCAACAGTTTTTCAAGTTTCGGTGCACCAACCTTCGGCTCGTACTTAAGGATATTAAGCGCTTTGCTTACCCTCTCACCTCTGATCAGATCGGCAACCAATCTCATCTTACGTGGTGACGTAGGAACATTTTTCAATTTCGCTACCGAAGGACCGCTTTTAGCAACCTCCTTGCGTGCATCACGCTTCTCGCGCTTGAGCACCGACTTTTTTGTCTTTTTCGCTACAGCTTCCATATTTACCTAGCGTTATCTATCTTTCTTAGTACCAGAATGTCCGCGGTAAGTACGTGTAGGAGCAAATTCACCTAATTTGTGACCTACCATATTTTCCGTAACATATACCGGAATGAATTTATTTCCATTGTGAACAGCAAACGTATGGCCGATCATTTCAGGCACTACGGTTGATCTTCTTGACCAGGTTTTGATAACTGATTTCTTACCTGATTTTTCTGTTGCTTCCACCTTCTTTAATACGCGGTGGTCACAATATGGTCCTTTTTTTATCGAGCGTCCCATTATTTTTTCCTCTTAGCTATGATTAGACGATCAGAATATTTCTTTGGATGACGAGTTTTCTTACCCTTCGACACCAGTCCGTTACGTGATCTTGGATGACCTCCGGAAGCCCGGCCTTCACCACCACCCATCGGGTGATCAACAGGGTTCATCGCTACAGGCCGTGTACGAGGGCGAACACCTCTCCAACGACTGCGTCCCGCTTTACCAACACTTTCGTTCATATGGTCTGCATTGGAAGTTGCTCCAACGGTTGCCATACATACTTCGAGCACATTCCTCATTTCACCGGAAGGCATCTTCAACGTTGCCATACCATTTTCGCGAGCCAGGAGCTGTACAAAACATCCTGCACTTCTGGCAATAGCACCACCTTTTCCCGGTTTCATTTCTACATTATGTACAATAGTACCCAATGGAATTTTAGCCAGGGGAAGAGCATTGCCAATCTCAGGAGCAACATCTGATCCTGAAATAACTTGTTGATCTACTTTCAGTCCCTCAGGAGCGATGATGTAAGTCTTCAGTCCGTCGGCATAGTATAAAAGAGCAACACGTGCAGAACGTGTTGGATCATATTCAATAGACTTTACAGTAGCGGGAACACCAACTTTATCACGCTTGAAATCAATCTCTCTTGACTTCTGCTTGTGACCGCCACCAATGTAGCGCATGGTCATACGCCCGGTGTTGTTTCTACCACCAGATTTTTTGATAGTAGTTAAAAGTGACTTTTCAGGAGTTGTAGATGTAATATCAGCAAACGACGTGGCTAATCTGTGCCTCGTTCCTGGTGTCATCGGTTTTAATTTCTTAAGCGCCATCGGTCAATAATTAAACGTTGCTATAAAAATCTATTACTTCACCTTCAGCCAACGTTACGATTGCTTTCTTATAGCTTGGCTTGCGACCAGCTAAAACACCAGCCTTAGTGTAGCGGGTTTTTTTCTTACCCATTACAACCATCGTATTTACGCGCTCTACATTTACACCATATTGCTTTTCTACGGCTTTCTTAATCTCTACTTTGTTAGCATCGGAATCAACTACGAAACCGTACTTTCCCTTTTCATTCAAAGCAGAAACTTTCTCCGTTACCAATGGTTTCTTCAGGATACTCATTATTCTTTATTTAATAAGTTTTCAACCTTGCTAATAGAACTCTCTACAAAAATTACACTATCAGCATTCATCAAATCATATGTATTGATCTGATCTGCAGTAGTAATTTTTGTGTTTTGGATATTCCTTCCTGACAACACAACATTCTTAATTGATTCAGGAAGAACCAGCAGTGTCTTCTTATCGCTCAATGAAAGAGCACTTAAGAATGCGATATAATTTTTTGTTTTAGGAGCTTCGAAAGTGAAGTCTTCTAATATGGCAATAGAATTATCTTTTGCTTTGTAGGTAAGAGCTGATCTACGGGCGAGATCTTTTACTTTCTTGTTTAACTTGAAGGAGTAGTCGCGGGGTTGAGGACCAAAAACACGTCCACCACCTTTGAACTGAGGATTCTTAATGTTACCCGCACGGGCTCCACCAGTTCCCTTTTGTTTCTTTATCTTCTTCGAAGAACCTGATATCTCGTTACGCTGCTTCGCTTTGTGCGTACCCTGACGCTGATTTGCCAGGTAACTTTTTACATCTAAATATATGGCGTGGTCATTTGGCTCGATACCAAATACTGCGTCAGAAAGATTTACCTTCTTCGTTGTTGTTTCGCCGCTCGATTTAAGTACTGCTACTTCCATTATTTCTGAAGGATTACAGTTGAATTTTTAGCTCCCGGAAGGGAACCGCTAATGATAATCAAATTTTGTTCAGGCATGATCTTAACTACCTGAAGGTTCATAAGCTTTACACGCTCACCACCCATACGGCCACCAAGGCGCTTGCCTTTGGGAACACGTGATGCAAAAGATGCATTACCCATTGATCCCGGAGCACGAAGTCTGTTATGCTGACCGTGGGTCTGCCCACCAACACCAGCAAAGTTGTGACGTTTCACAACGCCCTGAAAACCTTTACCTTTTGATGTTCCAACGGCATCCACGAAGTCACCTTCCACAAAAACATCCTGAATACGGATTTCTTTTCCGAGTTCAATCATTCCATCGTACTCCTTACGGAAATCGCGAAACTCTACTATTGATCTCTTGGGGGTTGTACTGGCTTTCTTGAAGTGTCCAATCGCCGCTTTCGTGGTATTTTTTTCCTTCTTCTCGCCAAATGCAAGCTGAACAGCACGGTATCCGTCTGTTTCATCGTTTTTCACTTGCGTTACTACGCAAGGCCCAGCTTCGATAACCGTACAAGCGATGTTAACGCCTTCCGGACCGAATACACTGGTCATTCCTATTTTCTTTCCTATAATTCCAGGCATGGCTGAACCTTATTTATGCTGTTTTTCAGGACCTTTAAACCTCTTTCTTCAAAAAGGACTGCAAAGATAGGAACTAAAGTATAGTTACCAAATCCCGGTTTCAAAATTTTTGCTTATTGATGCCCTTTCTGGAGGTCCATTCCCCCGTTTATTTCAAAATCGCGTATCATTGCCAACGCTATGCAATTGATTACCAACAAAAGGTGGATCGTACTTCCTATCCTACTGGTCATACTCTTTATCCTTAATCTTTCGCTGGGAAGTGTCAGTATACCTACGGATGAAATATTGACCATTTTGTTAGGAAGAACGCCTTCAAATCCGGTTTGGGCTGATATAGTCTGGGATTTTCGAATGACAAAAGCTCTGACCTGTATACTTGCCGGGGGGGCTTTATCCATTGCTGGTTTGCAAATGCAAACACTTTTCCGGAATGCTCTTGCCGGCCCGGATGTCTTAGGTCTTAGTTCCGGCGCAAGCCTGGCGGTCTCTTTGATCTTTATGAGCCAGTCGGCAGGGCTTTCCATTATTTCCTCACCAAGTCCATGGACCGTAGCGGGAGCTGCAAGTTTAGGGTGTGGGGTTATATTTGTTATTATAATAAGTGTATCACACCGGTTACAAGACAGCGCATCACTTCTGATAATAGGGCTGATGATGGGTGCCGCAACTTCTTCATTTGTTAGCGTCCTTCAATTTCTTAGTAAGGCGGAAGATCAACAAGCCTTTCTACTTTGGACTTTCGGAAGTCTGGGACGACTGAACTGGGTGGAAATCCAGGTTCTGTCTATAATCTTAATCGCAGGTGGGCTTATCGCCATTTTATCAACCAAGTCATTAAATGCATGGCTATTGGGAACTAACTATGCCAAAAGCATTGGGATAAATATCGATCGGTCAAAAATAATGATCATTCTTTCAGCCAGCTTATTGACTGGTGGCGTTACCGCATTTTGCGGTCCGATTGCATTCGTCGGATTAGCGGTTCCGCATTTGACCAAACTCCTTATTAATACACATAATCATAAGATCCTCATTCCGGCAGTAACTGTAGCGGGTGGAGTACTTCTGCTCTTTTGCGATATTATTGCGCAACTTCCAGGCACCACTTATGTGCTCCCTATTAATGCTATTACGGCTATGATAGGTGCGCCGGTTGTGATCTGGATTGTGCTTCGGGCCAAACGAATTTCCATTTGAGAAAAAGATGAAAGCAGGCAAGGCTATACCGGCAATTCAAACCAGGCAACTATCCATCGGCTATCAGACTATGCAGAAAAAAAATTTGCTGTTTGAAAACCTCAACATGGAATTGAGGCAAGGTGAATTGACTTGCTTTATGGGCCCAAACGGTATTGGCAAATCTACCCTTATCAGAACGTTGATTGGATTACAGAAGCCGTTGTCGGGAGAGATTTTCTATGGTGAAAAGACGGAAGCATCATCCCTTTATTCGTTGCCAAAAAATATTGCGGTTGTATTGACGGATCGTATAACCGCAGTGAACATGACCGTCTATGATCTGGTATCGTTTGGGCGTTACCCTTACTTGCACTGGAATACAACCTTACGACAAGAAGATATCCAGATCATTAATCGATCAATTGAGCAGGTTCAAATTCAAAATCTCATTCATAAAAAAATCCATGAGCTTAGCGACGGCCAACTTCAGATGGCGATGATTGCACGTGCATTGAGTCAGGATACGCCGATCATTTTATTAGATGAACCCACCGCACATCTTGACCTGAATAATCGCCTGGAAATAATGAACCTGCTGCGGAAGCTTGCACGAACAATGCACAAAGCTATCCTTGTCGCTACCCACGAGCTGGATTTAGCACTTCAAACTGCTGATCTGATCTGGCTGGCGGGACGCAATAAAAACATTCTGACAGGGATACCCGAAGATCTTGTCTTAACCGGAGCCTTCGACGAAATTTTCCAATTCAAAGGATTTGATTTAAAGACCGGGGAAGTTCAGCATGAAGTCTACCGCAACGAAACCATAACACTTCTCGGAGAAAGTCATGAGTACCTGTGGACAAAAAATGCTTTGGAACGCAGTGGGTTTTGCATTGTAGAGGAGAGTGCAACCTTTAAAATTTCAATTATTAATGGGCTGCCAGTAAAGTGGATGATCGATGACACTTCTGAAATTACCTCAATCCGTGGTCTTCTCTTTTATCTTGAAAATAGATCCACAATATGGACGGTGTAAGTTTAATACTTATCGTTCAAACACCTTCAATCGTTTGCAAAGTGACCTTGTAAGATTACCGTTAAAACGATAAGCCTGAATTGCTCCACTTTTGTTAGGTTTGACATCGTACCAAAAACACATCCGATTATTACTATGATTAAGCCCGACGAAATATTCCCGTATAAGTTTGATAAAAACTATTCCAAACCGGTGGCATACTTCTCCATGGAGTTTGCGATAGATCAGCCGCTAAAAATTTACAGCGGTGGGTTGGGATTTCTTGCCGGATCACACTTACGCAGCGCATATGAACTGAAGCAGAATCTTATCGGCATCGGAATCTTATGGAAGAAGGGGTATTACGATCAGGAACGCAATCAGGATCAAACCTTAAAAGTGAGTTTCCGGGACAAGGACTATTCTTTCCTAACGGATCCTAATATTGTATTTCCCATAACCATTCATGGCGCAAAAGTTTTTGTAAAGGCATACCTTCTGAAGCCCGAAGTTTTTAACTCGGCTCCTTTGTTTTTACTAAGTACCGATATTCCAGAAAATGATTTTCTGGCACAAACCATTAGCCACCGGTTGTACGATCCGAATGAAACAACACGGATAGCACAATCTATTCTTTTGGGCATCGGCGGCGCAAAATTGTTAGACGTTCTTGAACGGCACACAGAAATTTATCACATGAACGAAGGTCATGCTTTGCCTATGTGCTTCTACCTGCTGGATAAGTATAAAGATGTGAATGAAGTAAAGAAGAGAGTAGCCTTTACAACACATACTCCTGAAAAAGCAGGCAACGAAGAGCATAGTATACCGCTGCTTCAAAGCATGAGCTTTTTTAATGGTCTGACTCCCAAGCAGGTTGCCGAATATGTATATCCCGAAAACGGTGTACTCAACTATACATTAACAGCTTTAAGACTTTCAAAGCGAGCCAACGGAGTTTCTCAACTTCATGGTGAAGTAGCGCGAAAAATGTGGAGTGACTACAAAGGTATTTGTGAGATTACGGCCATTACAAACGCACAGAACAAAACATACTGGAGCGATCCGGTCTTAGAAGAAGGTCTGAAGAATGGTGATGATAAAACTATAGTTGAACGCAAGAAAGAATTAAAGAAAAAGCTATTCAGAGTAGTGGCTAACCAAACCGGTAAACTATTCGACGAAAATGTACTGACTATCGTCTGGGCACGGAGATTTGCGGCTTATAAGCGTGCAAATCTGTTGTTAGCTGACTTTAACAGATTTCTAAAAATAGCAGTAAGCAGCGAATATCCCATTCAGGTAATTTGGGCTGGTAAACCATATCCTGAAGACTACAATGCTATTAACATTTTCAACGAAATTTATTGGAAAACCAAAGACTTACCTAATTGTACCGTTGTCACGGGATATGAGCTCTGGTTATCGGGCCATTTAAAAAAAGGCTCTGATGTTTGGCTAAACAGTCCCCGGTTATACCATGAAGCTTCCGGCACATCAGGGATGACTGCGGCAATGAACGGTTCTATAAATTTGTCCATACCAGATGGATGGGTTCCTGAATTTGCAAAGCATGGTAAAAACGCTTTTATTATTAATCCCGCAGACGATTCATTAACCCCGGACGCGAAAGATAAAGTAGAAGCAAAAAACTTACTGGATGTTCTCGAAAATGAGATCATCCCCACATACTACGACAAGCCGGAACAATGGCAAGGTATCGTAAAGGCTGGAATGGAAGAAGTTGTTCCTTTTTTCGATTCGGGTAGAATGGCGAAGGAATATTATGATGAGCTGTACAACTTCTGATTATAAAACTTAAAAGAATATCTGTTATCTGCTTTATGTAGAGGAGAATAACAGGTATTCTTAATACTCCTAAGGGATTTAAAGACCTCATTCATTTAGATTCCAGTTATAGTCATAGAATCCAACTGTATAAGTTGCCGGAATTTTTTCGGAACGATATAAATTTATCCAACTTATCAGTGCTTTTTCGTCTCCGCCAAAATCACCCTTGTACCAATCGAAAATTTTTGACAGTTCAGCTTTCTTCTGAGAGGGATAAATTTTTAACCATGCTTTATCGTTCAGTGCAAGCCGTGTACGTGTTGTTAATTGCTGATCAACATTTTCCGGTGTGTATGCGAAATTCGCCAGTGGCGGACAACTTTTTGCTGCACAGGCCAGCACAAAATGAAATCGCGCGTCTTTGTAGGGCTGAAGAAGTTTTTTAATTTCAAGCGCATTTAGTGTAATCTGTTCGCCGGCTACATTATGTCTTACTTTATCAAAGAATCCAGAATTGTCCATTGGTGATTTCAAAGGATAATGTTTAACTACCCAGTATATGACAATAACATTGTATGCATTAATGTAGAATGCTTTCTTCTCTTGTTCAGACCGGCCAGTCAGATTCGCGGATCCGATTTTACCATAAAGAATTTCAACTTCATGAAAATTCAACTTGATCTGCTTATACGACACTGATCCATCCGCTACATACTTTTTAAAAAATTGGTCGGCTTCTGCGGTAAAAGATTTAAGATCGGTTGCTCGTGAAGTGAACGCCACAGCTATTGAGAAAATCAAAACTATTATCTGCCTCATTTCCGTTTTGTTAAGTTTTACAGGGTATAAACAATGACTACATCTCGTTTTTTCATCAAACGCTGGTAAAGCAAATACTTCTTGGTACATTGTTTTGTCAACTAACCGACAACTCCATTGGGTTCTTTGTATTGATCTTGGCACTATCTATGAAACATATCGTTATTATCGGGAATGGAATCGCAGGCGTGACGGCTGCGCGTCATATCCGAAAACAAAGCGACCATAAAATCACCATCGTGTCATGTGAAACGGAGCACTTCTACGCGCGTACAGCCCTTATGTATATTTATATGGGGCATATGAAATATGAAAACACGAAGCCTTATGAAGATTCATTCTGGAAAAAAAATAAAATAGATCTCGTTTTTGATACCGTTGAAAAAGTTGAAACTCAATCTAAAAAGTTAAAACTAAAATCCGGCGACACCCTCGAATATGATGTTCTGATTATTGCCTCGGGTTCAATACCAAACAAGTTCGGCTGGCCCGGCCAGGAACTCAAAGGTGTACAGGGATTATACAGTTACCCTGACCTTCAACTGATGGAAAAAAATACAACAGGCATTAAACATGCCGTTCTCGTCGGCGGAGGATTGATTGGTGTTGAGATGTCAGAGATGTTACTCTCCCGAAAGATAGGCGTTACTTTCCTCGTTCGTGAGCCGGAGTTCTGGAGTAACGTACTCCCTATGCAGGAGGCCAGGCTGATCTCGCGTCATATTCTGTCTCATCATGTCGACCTGAAGTTTCAGACGGAATTAAAAGAAATTTATCCCGATGAAAGTGGTCGCGTAAAGTCAGTACTTACCAATAACGGTGAGACGATTGAATGCCAATTCGTCGGACTTACGGTTGGCGTCTCCCCGAATATCAGTTTCCTGCGCGATTCGGGAATAGAAACCAAACGAGGCATACTGGTAAACGAATTTCTGCAAACCAATATCCCCGATGTATATGCTCTCGGCGATTGTGTGGAAAGGACATATGCACTTCCGGGGAGGAGAAATGTTGAACAAGTCTGGTACACCGGTCGAATGATGGGTGAGGTTGTTGCCCAGACTATTTGCGGAAAACAAACCCGTTATGAGCCCGGTCCCTGGTTCAACTCAGCAAAGTTCTTTGATATTGAATATCAGACTTATGGCAATGTATCCGCTGAGTTAAAAGATGATGATGAAGATTTCTACTGGGAGCATACTTCTGGTAAAAAAGGAATTCACTTTGTATGGAATCGAAATTCAAAAGAATTTCTTGGGGTGAATGTTTTCGGAATCAGGCTGCGTCACGAATGTTTTGATCAATGGCTGAGAGCGAAAAAAGATATCGGATTTGTTCTGAAAAATTTACATCAGGCAAACTTCGATCCCGAGTTTTTCACCAGACATGAATCAGAAATACTAGATTCCTTCGCCTCAAAGTTTTCAGAAATAAAAATTACAACCACGGTATAATCTTCGCACAATGAAATTCTTAAAGGTATCCGGTCTCTTAATCTTTATTACAGGGTTTATCTTTTTCAATGCTCTGTTTTTTCATTCAAATTATAAGCTTACACCAGCCAATGTAACTAAGAACATTGCGGACAAAAATAAAAAAGCATTGTTTCTTAAGCATGCAGAAAATTTCCTTAATAAAGAAATTAGATCAAATGCAGATTTTGTATCACAGCTTAATGATGCTTTTTTAAATGCCAACGCTGAACAAATAAAAAAATATAAGTTTACCGAAGATGAACTCAGCAAACTGGTAGCGTTGAATCCTGAAAAATTTTCGATCGTTACCGTTGATGAATTATACCAATCATCGGATGATATCTCCGACTTTAAGAAAAAATCCTTAAAGGACTATGGTGGTTGGCTGGATGGCGAAACTGTTACCTCCAAAGAAGCCCTTACCGGCCAACTTCAGGACGTCACCGAAAAGATTGAGAAATTCGGAATCGTAAATCAATTTGGATTTGATCGTTATCAAATCAAGAGTCTTAAGTATGTATTGACCAAGTCCGCATCGTTCGGTCCGGTAAAAAACAATCCGGTGCTTTATCTTTTTCTCACATTCGGGCTCTGCATCATGGGTGCCTTGTTATATATTCTTCCCAAGCTCAATCTTCAGCCGGGTATCAAAAATGACGGCATCTTTTTTAATGTGATGAAGAATGTAGGTTGGCTGGGTATACTCACCGGAACCTGGCTCATTGCATTTTATATATTCCTTTACTTTTATCCCGAGTATATGACCAACTGGATCATCATGGTTGATCCGATCAGCAAAGTTTTGAATGGGAACGAAGCAAGCCGGTTTTTTCTGTATGGTTTTATTTATACGCTCTGCATTCTGGTAATGGGTATCCGAATGATCATACACTACCGGCACAGTCCCTATCAGATCCTTAGAACTTGCTCAGTGATGTTTTTTCAGACAGCGCTGGCATTCCTGCTTCCTGAGATACTCATTCGGTTAAATAAACCTTATTTCGATTTCAAAAATATATGGCCTCTGGATTATAGTTTTTTCTTTGATTCCCGCCTGAGTGAATTGATTTCAAGCGGCACACTTGGAATATTTATGTTGGGTTGGGGTATTGCACTGATCATTTTAGCGGTACCCATTTTTGTTTACTTTTTTGGAAAAAGATGGTATTGTTCGTGGGTCTGTGGTTGTGGTGGGCTGGCCGAAACACTGGGTGATCCGTACCGGCAACTTTCAGATAAATCCCTGAAAGCGTGGAAAGTTGAGCGATGGATGGTTCATGGTGTTTTAGTTTTTGCAGTAGTAATGACTGCCGGAGTGCTATATACCTTCTTTACCAAATCGTCATGGTTTCTTTTCTTCGACAGTTATCAACTTCGGGAAGTATACGGGGCTTTCATCGGTGCCGGTTTTGCAGGTGTGGTAGGCACGGGTTTTTATCCTTTGATGGGTAACCGTGTATGGTGCAGGTTTGGTTGTCCGTTAGCGGCATACCTTGGTATCGTACAACGTTTCAAATCCAGGTTTAGAATCACTACAAACGGAGGGCAATGCATCTCCTGCGGAAACTGTTCTACTTATTGTGAGATGGGTATAGATGTTCGTTGGTATGCCCAGCGAGGCCAGAACATCATTCGATCATCCTGTGTTGGCTGCGGAATATGCTCATCTGTATGTCCGAGAGGTGTATTAAATCTGGAGGTAAAAGATGAGAAAGGCAGATTTGGTAATCCCATACTGATCGGGAATAATGGAATAACAGTTTCCGATAAACAGTAGTTTTTTGTCTGAAGACTTATATCTATTAGATCGATAAATTCCACCACATTTACACCATGGATATTAAATCCTCAGAAAACATCGAGATTTTTGCACTGTGAGTCCTGTCGTTAAAGTGATCATACCTGCCTTCAATGAAGAGAATGGCGTAGGGCAAGTAATTCATGAAATACCAAAAGAAATTGTCAGTGAGGTTATTGTCGTAAACAACGCATCAACAGACCAAACTGAGCAAATCGCCAGGGAAGCGGGTGCAACCGTACTTCGGGAACCTACTCCAGGATATGGAAACGCATGCCTGAAAGGAATTGATTACCTTCGCAAATCCGATACCCCACCCGATATTGTTGTTTTCCTGGATGCAGACCATTCTGATTTTCCGGCGGAAATGCACAGCTTGATTAAGCCAATTGTTGAGAACCAAGCCGATTTGGTTATTGGTTCAAGGGCTTTAGGGCAAAAGGAAAAAGGGTCGATGACGCCACAACAGATATTCGGCAATTGGTTAGCTACAAGGCTTCTTAAATTGTTTTATAATGTGACGTTCACTGATCTCGGTCCGTTTCGGGCTATTAAATTCGCATCGCTGCTGGAATTGGATATGCAGGATAAAACGTATGGCTGGACCGTAGAAATGCAACTTAAGGCTGCTAAGAAAAAAATGAAATGTGTAGAAGTTCCTGTCGGTTACAGAAGACGAATTGGTTTTTCAAAAATATCGGGAACGGTGAAGGGAACTATTATGGCAGGGTATAAGATTATTACTACGATATTTAAATACTTATAAAAACAAGGTCAATGGTCAAAGCTATTGCTTTCGACACTTGACGGTTTGACATGGAAACCATTATTACCATACTATATACACTTTCACTACTTTACATTTTTCTGTTCAGTATGAGTCAGCTACACCTTACCTGGCTTTATAGCAGAAGGAATCGGCATTTAGTGAAGTCCGATCCTTCAACCATTCACTTCGAGCCACGCGTAACCATACAGCTTCCTGTGTACAATGAAAAATATGTCGTAGAGAGATTAATAGATGCTGTAAGCCTTTTGGATTATCCGGGCCACAAAATGGAAATTCAAGTACTGGATGACTCAACAGACGAAACTTCCGACATCATTTTAAAGAAAATTGACGTATTACAATCACAGGGACTCGACATCAAGTTTATTCATCGGGAGAATCGCTCAGGATTTAAGGCTGGTGCTTTGGATCACGGATTCAATCTGGCAACCGGTGAATTCATCGCGATATTCGATGCTGACTTTATTCCTGAACCAGATTTTCTAAAAAATACCATATCGCATTTTTCAGACCCCTCCATCGGAGTTGTACAAACCCGTTGGGCGCATATCAATAAAGATTATTCATTGCTTACACAGCTTCAGGCTTTCGGTTTGGATGCGCATTTTTCAATTGAACAGGGTGCACGCAATGCAGCAGGAAGCTTTATTAACTTTAATGGTACCTGTGGCGTTTGGAGAAAACAATGCATCGCAGATGCGGGAGGTTGGTCATTTGATACATTGACGGAAGATCTTGACCTTAGTTACCGTGCGCAGTTAAAAGGATGGAAATTCAAGTACCTGGAGGATGTTTCTACTCCGGGAGAACTTCCGGTAATCATGCAGGCGATAAAAACGCAACAGTTCCGATGGAATAAAGGTGGAGCTGAAACAGCGCGTAAATTATTTGGAAGTGTACTGCGCTCTAATGACACCGTTGTACATAAGATGCACGCGTTCTTTCATTTGTTCAACAGCTCCGTATTTGTGGGTGTTTTAGTTGCCGCATTACTCAGCATTCCAATGCTCTACATTAAATTCAGCCATCCTGAAATTACCTGGCTTTTTAATTTGGGTGCTGTCTTTCTTTTCGGATTTTTATCGATATCGCTGTTTTATTGGGTAGCAACAAAAAGATTCTACAAAAACCCTGGTCGGACATTCTTTAATCTGTTTCCCGGCTTTTTAATTATTTCAATGGGGCTTTCGCTTCACAATGGCCTTGCCGTTATTGAAGGTTTGCTGGGCATCAAAACACCTTTTATCAGAACGCCAAAGTTCAATATCAATACTAATGTTGATACCTGGCGAGACAATGTCTACATGAAGCCAACACTAAGTATCCTTACTATTTTCGAGGGACTACTCTGTCTGTATTTCATCTTTGGTATTTTTGCAGGTGTATATTTTCAGGATAGTGTTTTGATGCTATTCCACATTATGTTGGCGCTCGGATTTGGTAGCGTGTTCTACTATTCAGTGAAACCATTAATCCATGCCTAAGCGCAAGCCGATCGAATTTACTTTACTGCTGGCTTCATTTTTCCTTTACGGTTTTATTGCCTTCTTCACGGAACGACACGAAACCATTCCGTTGCTTTCAGCTTACGCCACCGTTTTCATCCTTTACCTTTATATAATTCTTAAGGCAGGCCAATTCAGTTTTACATTCTGGATCTACGCATCAATTCTTTTTCGTGTTTTACTTCTTTTCGTTGTACCTAATCTATCCGACGACTTTTACCGGTTCATTTGGGATGGTCGTTTATTGACTGCTGGCTTTCATCCTTTTGCGGAAACGCCATCTTTTTACATGGAACAAGAACAATCAATCCGAGGTATTAGTCAGGAGCTATTTTCAAAATTGAATTCACCGGATTTTTTCACGATATATCCTCCGATTGCTCAATTCATTTTCTGGTTTTCCGCAAAGGTCTCACCAGACTCTTTGTTCGGAAACATGATAGTCATGAAGATCATTTTACTTTTCAGCGAGATGGGTTCTATTGTGATAATCCAAAAGCTTCTCTCAATATTTAAACTTCCTCAAACAAGAACACTGCTCTACGCCCTCAATCCACTTGTAATTCTTGAGCTTAGCGGAAACATTCACCTTGAATCAGTATTGATTTTCTTTCTACTGCTCAGCATTTTGCTTTTGGTTCAACAAAAAACCATGCTTTCGGCAATTGCCTTTGCTGCTGCTATTTGTGTAAAGCTCATACCCTTGATTTTTTTACCAGCATTTTTCCCTCGGTTAGGCTGGAAAAAGGCAGTACAATACTATTTGATAGTGGGTGTCACTGCGATCATTTTATTTATTCCTTTATGGGATATTGAAATCATTCGTGGATTTAAGAATAGCCTTGGCTACTACTTTCAAAAGTTTGAATTCAATGCCAGCATCTACTATGTAGTACGCGAAGTAGGATTTATTTTATATGGCTATAATATCATTCAAACTGTAGGGTGGAAACTTGGAGTAATCAGCTTTATCGTTATAGTTTCCATTTCACTCGTCAATCCACGTGCATTATTCTATAGCATAACAGAAAAAGAAGACGAAATCAAACTCAGGATAGACTTACGGATATTTATAATTTTTACCCTGGTGCTTCTAACACACCTCCTGTTTACCACCACAGTCCATCCATGGT
This sequence comes from Chryseolinea sp., assembly GCA_041747735.1. GTDB lineage: Bacteria > Bacteroidota > Bacteroidia > Cytophagales > Cyclobacteriaceae > Chryseolinea. The sequence goes on along the minus strand of JBGTEP010000038.1, from coordinate 350,458 downwards.
ATATCACAACATTATTGGCCCTTTCTGTTTTTACAAGATTCCGTTTTGTGCTGCTTTGGACCGCATTGATCTTTCTCACCTATGCCGGATATACCCTAAGCGGATTTCGGGAAAATATATGGTGTACAATTTTAGAATACGTTTTAGTTCTTGGCTACCTTGCGTATGAATTACTATGGGAAAGAAAATATTCCTTATCACCAGCATCTTTATAAGTTTGGTTTTCACCCGGACCTGGGGGCAGACTGCCTTTGATAAAAAACTAAACTCGCTGTATAAAAATACAGTTTCGCTCGTAAAAACAGAGAGCCTCGCGGCTGAGATTAAAACCAATAAGAATCTTATCTTGCTCGACACCCGATCTTTGAAGGAATTTAACGTAAGCCACTTGCCTAATGCGCTGTTTTTAAATTATGATAAGTTTAATCCAAAAAAGGTAGAACACATACCGCGTGACAAACAGATTATCGTTTACTGCAGTGTAGGATACCGTAGTGAAAGAATTGGTGAAAAGTTACTGAAGATGGGATTTACAGATGTAAAAAATTTATATGGCGGAATTTTTGAATGGGTTAACAAAGACAATCTTGTTGTCAACCCCTCCGGAGTGGTTACAGACAGTGTACATACTTACAACCGTGATTGGTCACAATGGTTAACGAAAGGTATAAAGGTTTACTAGTATGCCACCTCCTTCGCAACACGAATCATTACTCATAATTTTTTATCGAAACCCGGAATTGGGAAAAGTGAAGACCCGATTGGCTGCCACAGTCGGAGACGTAAATGCTCTCAATATATACATCAGTCTCTCAGCGTACACAAGGAAAATTACTGAAAACATTGCCGTCGATAAATATATTTTCTATTCGCACTTCAAAGACAATAACGATCACTGGCACAACTTGAATTTTAAAAAGCACAAGCAGTCTGGAGATGATCTTGGGACAAAAATGTATCAGGCATTTCAAGTTGGCTTTGAATCGGGTTATAAATCTATCTGTATCATTGGTACAGATTGTTTTGAGCTTACACAAGAAATCATCGAAGATGCCTTTTCCAAACTTAAGTCACATGATGCGGTGATTGGTCCTGCCAGTGATGGTGGATATTATCTGTTGGGCATCAATGCACTCTATCCAGAATTGTTTACAAATAAATCATGGAGTACGAACTCCGTGTGCGAGGATACGATTAACAATCTTAAAGTATTGAAGTTAAAACACTACACATTACCTATACTAAATGACGTAGATGAAGAAAAGGATTTACCAGATGCGTTAAGGTAGCCCCCTCCCCAGACTATTTCCGACAGAAATTTTTCAGCGACCGGCAATCCCTCGAACCAAGTTCCTAACGATAACCCTAGTGATTAGGCTGTCATTAGTTTTCTATACCTGTTACTTATCGGAGACACCAACCATGAGATTAACCATTGGTTGATCAGGATTAAGTTGCTGATCAACGATTCCAAATGAACCGGCTTTATAATTCCAGTTCGCATAGCCAATTTTGTGTTTCTCAAAAATCGTTATCATATCCTTGTACCACGCCAACTTAGCATCTACTGGTGCTTTATCAATCACTCCAAATTCCCCACAGTATAGTGGAAGATTAAGCTTTGATGCGAGTGCCAAAGGCTTTTGCATCATCTTTTCTAACGTATCGAGGTTGTAAATATGTTGTTCCTTTTCGATAGTACCATTAAGAACTATCTGACCAGGGTAGGACACCTCACCTTTGAAGTCTTTTAAATTTGTCCACGACGCCTGGTAATGTGTAAGAAAAAAAGGTTCATAAAAGTGGAAGCTTAATAAAATATTTTTATCATTCTCAGGTACCTTTAGCTGATCAAACGTATTGGCTGATTGCCAACGATTAGATCCTATAACCAGTACTCGTTCAGCTTCCCAGCTCCGGATTGAATCGGCTACTTTATTCAGCAATTGATTCCATTGTTCTGGATCATCTGCAACCGGCTCATTCATAAATTCATAAGCAAGCATGCCATTTGGCCATTTGTTGACTGCACTCGAAAGATCCTTCCATAACGCAATAAACTTGTCTTGCTCCTCCGGCTTCGTCCACAAAGGTTTATCATCCGCATTGAAGTGATGTGACCTTAAAATGTGCAGATCCAAAACAACACGAAGTCCGGCTTCATTGCACCATGTAAGGCAGTCATCTAATAATTTGAAAGCATCCTCATGACGGTTCCCCATCTCATCCCACATCTGCTCTTCGTCTATCGGCAACCGTATGTGATCGAACCCGGCAGAATCAATGAAGGTGATATCCTGTTGTGCAAAAAAAGCGGATCGCTCATTGCCTCTCCGGTCACTTTGTGACAACCAATGCGCAATGTTTGTTCCTCGCATTACAGAAAAAGACCCATATTCAATCTTAACACTTTCATTTTTTTCCAGGTCATCCTTTTTTGAGGAACAGGATAGTACCATGAAAAACACGATCAAATTGAGGAATACAGTGCGTATCATAACCGAATAGATTTACCTAAGCCGAAAATACAACCATAAATCCTCATCAAACCAGGTAGTTCTGACAAGTGGTTGCAGGTTATTTTAAGCTAGTTTATCAAGATCGCGTATGAGAATCTGTTTGCGGTTAAAATTGATCAGATTCTTCTCTTTTAATTCATTCAGGATTGTTGTCACGGTTTGTCGTGAAGTGCCTGTGAGCGAAGCAATATCTTTATGAGTAAGTCGTGTCTGGATCATAGTTTCAAATCCTACCTTTACTCCTTTCCACGCAGCTGCATCTTTTAAAAACTCAATAACGCGAGTACGGGCATCTTTGAATACTAATAATTCCAGCTTGCGTTCAAGTTTCATGATCCGCAGTCCAATGAGCTTCAAAATTTTAAAACTTAGCTCCTTATCTTCATACATAAGATTCTTTAACTCTCCGGTTGTCAGTGGGCATATAGTTGCTTGCTCCATCACTTGCGCAAAATCTCGTCTCTTATCTTCGCCGGCCATAGCAAGTTCTCCAAAAATCTCCCCCTTCGTCAGAATCGCTGAGAGTACTTCATCTCCGTTTTCAAGGTAATGACCAATTTTAATACGACCGTTAACAATCATGTAGATATGCGTTGCAGAATCATCGGGCATATAAATGAACTGATCTTTTTTATACGTTATGAACACATGTGTTTCGCCTATCGCCTTCACTTTGTGGGGGCAAAGGATGCGGTAGAGGTTTACGCTTTCAAAATACCAAAGGGCTGCAGTATTGTTCATTCAGAAATTTTCGCTATTAAGTTACGAGCATACTCCGAAAGATTAATGTCGAAGTATTAATTTTGTTTAAGCAGACATCAAATAATTCTGAACTCATTTATGTTAGCAAAAAAACAGGCAGAAAAGTTCATGCGTCAACTAAGGCTTACTCAAATCTGGATCTACCCCATAAAATCCCTTGGGGGGATCAGCTTATCAGCATCTGAAGTTTTTGAAAAGGGTTTGGAGCACGACAGGCGATGGATGCTTGTAGATGAAAACGGGAAATTTTTAACGCAGCGCCTACATCCTGAAATGGCACTGTTTAAGGTGACGATGGATAAAGGCCAATTTACCATACATTATAAAGGTGATTCCTTGACGATGATTCCGAACGCACCTTTAACGGCTGATTTGTTGAACGTTCAAATTTGGGATGACAACCTTTCAGCAGTTGAGGTGAGTAAAGGCCATAGCGATTGGTTTTCGCAACGGCTGGGCCTTTCGTGTAAGCTGGTTAGTTTTCCGGAAGAAAACACCAGACCAGTAGATCCGCGATATAACGTCAACGATGAACAAGTCAGTTTGGCGGATGGATATCCTTTTTTGATTATTGGCCAAAGTTCTTTGGATGATTTAAATGCGCGACTCGATAATCCTGTAACCATCAACCGTTTTCGTCCCAATTTTGTGTTTACAGGTGGCGAACCGTATGAGGAAGATACCTGGAGAGATTTCAAAATTGGTGAAGTGAATTTTGTAGGTGTCAAGCCCTGTGCACGATGTATATTAACAACCATAGACCCTGTTACAGGAGAAAAAGGGCAGGAACCTCTACGCACACTGTCTGGTTACAGAAGGCGGGATAATAAAATATATTTTGGTCAAAATCTGGTAGCAACTGATCATACACAAGTGAATACAGGCGATATTATCTCATTAAAAATTGATTAAACTATTCATTGCCGGCTATTGACTATCGGCCGGAGAGTATTGACTTTTACTCCATGGCTTTTCTTTACCTCAAGGCGGTTCACATTATTTTTATTGTTACATGGTTCGCCGGGTTGTTCTATATGCCTCGGTTGTTTGTATACCTTACAGAAACCTATGATAAACCGGAGCCAGAAAGATCGATTTTGTTAAAACAACTTAAGATCATGGCTTCGCGTTTATGGTTTGGAATCACCTGGCCCTCTGCAATTATAACATTAGGATTAGGGATTTCTCTTATCATTAATCAACCTGAATGGCTTCAACACGGATTTATGCATATCAAACTGACGCTGGTGTTTTTTTTGTACTTATATCACCTTACACTGCATATTTTGTTTAATCAGTTTAAAAGGGACGTTGTGAAATATTCATCTCAGCAACTACGAATTTGGAATGAAGTGGCAACACTTTTCCTGATCAGTATTGTTTTCTTGATTGTGTTGAAGAGTGCGCTCAGCATGGTATGGGGCCTGGCTGGTTTATTGGTTATTACTTTTTTGATTTTAATGGGAATTAGAATGTATAAAAAATACAGAAAATGAAAATGAAGTTTATAAAAGGTAAAGTGATGGCTGTGTCGGATTTTCTTTCGCCCGCCAACCAATTATCATTATCCGCATTACTGGTTTTTCTATGTCTTTTTGGGTGTATCTCCAAAAAAGAATCTCCACTTCCTATTTTCGGGGAGCGTGAAGTGGTGGGCAACGATACCGTTTACCACACCATTGCTGACTTTAAATTTGTGGATCAGGATAGTACCGTAGTAACAAACGAAACCTATCGCGGTAAGATCTACGTAACAGATTTCTTTTTCACCTCCTGCCGTACCATTTGCCCGATTATGAAGACGCAAATGCTCCGGGTATATGATTCAATACAAAATGATCCTGATGTTTTACTGTTATCACATACGATAGATCCGGAGCATGACACCGTCGGGTTGCTCCACGACTTTGCTGAACGCCTGGGGGTAGAAAGCAGCAAATGGCACTTTGTTACAGGTGAAAAAGAGGAGATTTATAAATTGGCTCAAACCAGTTACTTCTCGACAGCACTGGAAGACAAAACCGAACCTGATGGATTTATACACAGTGGAGCTTTCCTGTTAATTGATAAACAAAGGAGAATAAGAGGTAAGTATGATGGAACCAAAGAAGATGATGTCAACCGTCTACTCGGAGATATTGAACGTCTGAAAAAAGAAGATGAGTCAAAATAGAACAGGCGTACAGATCAGCAATAATATCTGGAAGAATAAAATCCCACGGTACAGTTACCGCTTCTTAATTGTTGTCTGTGTTGGATTGTTTAATTGCTCCGGCAAATCTGATTCTAATAAATCAGGCTCTTCTGTTAAATTCGAGCAATATTTTGTTCAGGGTGAACAGCTTTATTTAACCCACTGTAGCAATTGTCATCAGAAAAATGGTTCAGGATTAGGATTGGTTTATCCACCTGTAAACAAATCCGATTACATGGACAATAATTTTGATGCCGTGATTTGCCTCATCAGAAACGGTAAAAGTGGAGAACTGGTTGTCAACGGAAAAAATTACAATCAGGCTATGCCTGCTATTCCAACGCTGACTGACCTGGAGGTTGCAGAGATTGCAACATTCATCTACAATTCCTGGGAAAATTCGAAAGGGATTGTTGAGGTTCAGAAAGTGTCCCGTATACTTTCTATGTGCGACAGTACTTCCTCCCTTACACCAGCGAATTGATTCGCTTTGGGGAGGTTTTAAAAGTATTTCAGTTTTATCGAACAGCTAGCGGAATCCCCGACTTTAACCTTTGCTTTTTCAAACGAAGGTGGACCGAAACTTCCCATTGCATTATTGCCAAATGCAAAACCCTCTTTTGGTATTCCAAGGGCATTCGAATCTAACTCTCCATTTTCATTTTCATCGTGAATTACACTGAGCGCATATTCCCCGGGCTCCAGATTCTCGAAGCGGACAGTGACCTCCTTACCTGAAGCCTTTACAACCTTGCCCTTAACAGCGTTTTTTAGAAAGTCTTCCTCCTTATCAAAAAGCCCTATTCGAATTGAACCCTTTTCAGATTTTAAATTGGTAACGGTCACTTCAAGTACCGACGTTTGAGCATGTAATCCACCTCCTAATGCTATAAGAAGGCTCGACAAAAAAACTCCAAAACTAGTTTTAGTATTCATAGATTCATAATTCTTTTAAACCCTGTTTCATTTGGCACCTGACGAAAAACGCAAATGTCAGGTTGCTTTTTCAGTGGGCTCATTGTCGGGAAACGGAGGAAAACTACAATGATTGACTCTTGAGGTGCAATTTCTATGCTAATCCTCTAGAATCATCATCAAAATCCATATTTTTTATCTGGATTAACCTGTAATCTATAGTACGTTATAATCCGCTGGACATTCAATGGTCGCATTCGAGTAATTCATAGGTATCTGGCATTTTTTTGCCTTAAGTTTAACTCCGATATTTAGTAACTTTCTATCAACCGAATTTAACACCATAGAACATGGCCTCCATTAAATTAAAAATTAACAACAAAAGCTTCACTGTAGATGCTGATCCCAAGATGCCTCTTCTCTGGGCTATTCGAGATCTGGTCGGCTTAACAGGCACAAAGTACGGTTGCGGAATCGCACAATGCGGCGCATGCACCATTCACCTTGGCGGGATGCCGGTTCGCTCCTGCTCTGTACCTGTATCGGCTGCTTCAAATAAAGATATTGTTACAATTGAAGGGCTTTCAGAAGATAACTCACACCCCGTGCAACAAGCCTGGATTCAGGAACAAGTTCCACAATGTGGGTATTGTCAGTCCGGACAAATTATGGCCGCAACAGCCCTTTTGAAAAAGAATACAAATCCCACTGACAAAGATATTGACACTGCTATGCAAGGACACCTTTGCAGATGTGGCACATACCCAAGAATCCGGAAAGCTATTAAAACAGCATCGCAGATTATGGGTCAAAAAGCATCTGCGAAATGATCATCACTACCCGGCACAGGAAGACTACCATAAAGTGAATATTTATTAATACCGACATGAAGACCATCAAAAAAAATATATCCAGAAGGAATTTTATCAAGCTCTCCGGTATGACTGGTGCAGCGCTTTCGTTAGGATTCTATTTACCTGGCAACGCAAAAGAAGTTGAAGTAATAAAACTCGAGACTGCTGAAAAGTTAGGTGTTGATCTCAATTCGTGGATCTCGATCGATACGTCGGGAAAAGTAACGATTACCAATCACCGCTCTGAAATGGGGCAAGGATCCTGGCAATCTGTTCCTCAGATTATTGCAGAAGAATTAGAAGTAGATCTTAATGATGTAAACATTGTATTTGCTCAGGGAAACAACGCAAAATACGGTAGTCAGATTACGGGTGGAAGCTCAACCGTAAGAGGATCGTATACAAAATTGTTGAAATTGAGTGCCTCTGCGCGCGAAATGTTAATTGAGGCAGCAGCAAATAAATGGGGTGTTGTAAACACAGAGTGCCATGCAGAAAAAGGACACGTCATCCATAAATCATCCGGTAAGAAACTTCACTATGGTGAATTGGTAGAAGTAGCCTCTAAACTTCAACCTCCAACGAACGTGCGACTTAAATTGCCCGGTGAATATAAGATACTTCGCAAGCCGTTGCCAAGACAGGATACTCCGTCAAAAACTAACGGTAAGGCTATCTTCGGTCTTGATAAGAAACTTCCAGGAATGCTTTATGCTGTCGTGGAACGCAATCCTCGTTTCTGGGGAAAAGTAAAGTCTGTCGACGATGCTGCAGCTAAAAAAGTACCTGGCGTAAAACATGTACTTCCCGTCAAGATGAAGGTTTTTTCCCAGGATCGCGAAGGTGTAGCGGTTGTGGCTGACTCGCTCTGGTCCGCCATGCAAGGAAGAAAGGCCTTGAAAATTGAGTGGGATGATTCCGGTTTTGAACACCACAGCACTGAGCAGCTTTATGCAACAATGCTCGAAGATGTGAAAACAAAAAAATCAAACACGTTCCGTACTAAGGGAGATTTTGAAACACTGTATGAGAAATCAACCAACAAGCTGGAAGCAACTTACCAGACACCTTACCAGTCACACAGCTGTATGGAACCTGTGAATTGTATTGCTCATGTTCAAGGCAATACATGTGAAATCTGGGGGCCAATACAAGCACCGGACTGGGTTAAGGGAGATATTGCGCGTTTAATGGAAATGAAAGCTGAAGATGTTACGGTAAACATGACTTTCCTGGGTGGTGGATTTGGCCGAAAAGCGTTTGTCGACTATCCTCATGAAGCAGCCGTAATTTCGAAGGCAGTAAATGCTCCCGTACAGGTAGTCTGGACGAGAGAGGATGACATGTCGCAAGGTCCGTTCAGACCGGGAATGGTCTATCAATGTAAAGGCTCTATCTCGGAGCGGGGAACCATTCAGACTTTCGAAACCAGAATGGCAGGTCAGAACATGGACCAGCAAGGACCTGGTGCAGACAAAGATTCTTATAACGGAAATGTTGTTGAAGGTTTTCTGGAGCCGTATTTCCATACGCTTCCTCACTTCCGATTTGCAGACGTACCCTTGGAAACTCCGATTCCGGTTATGTGGTGGAGATCGGTTTATTCTTCAACAAACGGATTTGCCTTTGAAAGCTTCATAGATGAACTGGCTCTTCAGGCTGGCAAAGATCCACTGGATTTCAGAAGAAGTCACTTCATGGATCCAAGCTGGAGTCCGGATAAAATCAGATACCACGACCTCGCGAATAAACTTGAAGAAGTGAGCGGATGGAAATCCCGTGGCAAAAATGCAGGTTATGGTGTCGCCATTACTGAATGTTTTTCAAGTATCGTCGGGCAGGTAGTAAAGGTTTCGAAAAAACCAGATGGTAAGCTGAACATTGATAAAGTTTGGGCTGTAATGGATTGTGGATGGTATGTAAACCCGGATATTGTCAGAGCCCAGGTTGAAGGCAGCATCATCATGGCGCTCGGCGCTGCGGTGAGCCATGAAACCCATTTCAAGGATGGTAAAGCAGTTGAACAAAACTTCAATACTTACAAAATGCCCCGTATAACAGACACACCGGAGATTGAAGTACATATAATGGAAAATGATGAAAAAGCCGGGGGCGTTGGCGAACCCGGATTACCACCTTTTACACCGGCGCTTACAAATGCAATATTTGACCTTACCGGAAAACGGATCAGAAAATTGCCCTTTTCAATGGATGAAGTCTAACTACCATTTTTTGCAAAGCAATTGTTAATAAAATTGCTTTGCCTTATAAACATTTTATATCCAAACTAAAATTATTGATGAAGAAGATCTTTGTAAGTTTATTATTGGTGACCTCCGCGATTTCACTTTTCTCATTCAAAACACTACAAAAGTTCGATTTAAAATCCAGCATCACTCGTGGAAAAGAAGTTTATGAGACGCAATGCGTAACCTGTCATATGGACCATGGTCAAGGTATAGAAAGCGTCTACCCTCCACTAGCGAAGTCTGATTATTTGATGGCCGATAAAAAACGATCTATCGTTCAGGTACTATACGGCGTGAGTGGTGAAATAAAAGTAAACGGTGTAACGTATGACGGTGCGATGAGTGGCTTCGACCTGAACGATCAGGAAGTAAGCGATGTATTAAATTACGTCCGAAACTCCTTCGGAAATAAAGGTCCGGCGGTGACCCCTAATGAGGTAAAAGGTTCGCGAAAGTAGACCAGGAAGTCGGAGATGAACGCATCCGATATTGAAATTGTTGACCGATTTAGAATGCTGATAAAGTCTGTTGCATATGAAAGAGTTTAAAACCATTGTATCGGAATACAAAAAAATTGACTTTACGCAACGGAAGGCTGCATTAGCAACCGTTGTAAAAGTCAGGGGCTCTTCATACCGTAGTCCCGGCGCACGAATGCTAATCAGCGATGATGGAAAATGGGTTGGGTCTATCAGTGGAGGATGTCTTGAAGGAGATGCACTTCGCAAAGCACGAAAGGTAATGTCGGATAAAATACCACTCACGGTTACCTATGATACCCGCGAAGAAAGCAATCAAAATCTTGGTATAGGCCTGGGGTGTAATGGCGTGATCGATGTGCTGATTGAACCTCTTGATGCAACAGATCAAAACAATCCTGCAATTTTTTTTGAAAGCATACTATCCATAAATGCACCAGTTGTACTTGCAACCGTATTTTCAAGCGAAGACCAAAACGAGGCCGGTAAAAAAATTCTGCTTACCTCAAATGAAACAATTCTGGAGAGCATTTCGGATAAACAACTAGCAAATTTAATCAGACCTGATCTTTTCAGTTTGTTTGAAAGCAAGAAATCCGAAGCCAGGAAATATACTTATGGTGGAAAGGAAGCTGAGGTCTTTATAGAGCTTATCCAACCCACAGTGTCCTTGATAATTTTTGGTGGTGGATTTGACGCCAGACCTGTAAGTCAGCTCGCGAAATCATTAGGCTGGGAAGTCACGGTAACCGATGAATGCGTTGCTCATATTGCACCCTTGTTTTTTCCAAACGCCGATAAACTTTCTCTTTGTCAACGCAATTTTATTGACCGTGATTTTGAAATCACACCCTACACAGCATGCGTGCTTATGTCACACAACTATGATTACGATAGAGATGTTCTCAAGAAACTTATAAAAACGGAAACACCTTTTATTGGCATCCTCGGCCCAAGAAAACGATTCGACAAAATGTTAGATGAGTTCAGCAAAGCTGGATTGGAGTTATCTGCGGAAGATTTTCATCGCATTCATTCACCCATTGGACTTGATATTGGGGCGGAAGCACCGGATGAAATCGCCATTTCAATCGTAGCTGAAATTCAGACAAAATTCTCTAACCGGTCTGGGGGTTTTCTGAAATATCGCAACGGCCCAATTCACCATCGGGACACGGCAAACGACCAGGTATTTAAACAGGTATATATCAACCCTACCGATTCGAAAGCGGCCAAAGGTTAGCGATACTTCACCGTTAGTTTTCAAATAATCGACGTTAGCTAAATGATAAACATCGTCCACCCAAAGCACCATTTGAAAGCAATAGTCGTAAATTGTGTACTAATCCACGTTAAACAAAATGCGGGTCCTCGTTATTGAAGATGAACAAAGGGTATCTTCTTTTATCAAAAGAGGCCTTGAGGAAAATGGCATCCAGGTCACACAAGCTTTTGATGGATCAACCGGATTGAAAACCGCCCAACGGAATAAGTTTGATGTCATAATCCTCGATATCATCATGCCCGAAATGAACGGACTTGAAGTTTGCACTAAACTCCGGGAGGACTATGGTAGTGATATCTCTATTATCCTGTTAACTGCATCGGGAACCACGGAGGACATAGTAGAAGGACTTAACAGCGGTGCTGATGACTACCTCATTAAGCCTTTCAAGTTCAGAGAGCTGTTGGCCAGGGTGCAGGCATTGGCAAGACGGAAGACGCAAAGTCCCAAAATTCTGAAAGTTGCCGAACTTGAACTGAATACTGAAACTAAGGTTGTACTACGCCAGCATTGTATAATTGATCTTACAGCCAGAGAATACAAACTACTGGAATATCTTCTTCGCAACAAAAATAAGGTAGTTGCCCGAATGGATATCCTGGAAAATGTATGGGATGTGAATCATGACCTTGGGACCAACGTTGTTGAAGTGTATATCAACTATCTCAGGAAAAAAATTGATCATGGATTCGACAGATCCCTTATCAAAACCATCGTTGGAATGGGGTATACTATTAAAGAAACACAAGAGCTTTAGTGCTTGTCTTTCGCCTCAAACAGACCCGTGAACCATTTTCCGACAATTTCTAACCTAATTCTAATTTCTTTCTAATCTCACTCTAATATTGGATTATAAACTTACTGTTCAACTCAGGGAATTCTAATCGATGAAAACCAACAAAGATGTATCACCAGGGCTTTTTTCCAATATCAGGCATGATTTGCCGGCCAGCATCGTAGTATTTTTCGTAGCTGTACCATTATGTCTCGGCATTGCTCTGGCAAGTGGAGCCCCTCTTTTTTCTGGAATTATAGCCGGCATAGTAGGTGGTATTGTGGTGGGTGCGATCAGCAACTCCTCACTTGGTGTCAGCGGCCCCGCGGCCGGACTCACGGTTATTGTACTGAGTGCTATTGCAACAGTCGGTTCGTACGAGGTTTTTTTAGTCGCTGTAGTCCTTGCAGGCGGAATTCAAATCCTGTTGGGATTCTGCCGCGCCGGAATCATCGGTTATTACTTTCCATCTGCTGTCATCAAAGGTATGCTCACGGCAATCGGTATAATAATCATCATGAAGCAAATCCCGCATGCTATTGGGTATGATGCTGATTATGAAGGCGACCTTTCGTTTGTGCAACCCGATGGAGAAAATACATTTTCTGAACTCATTAAAATGGTCGACGCCTTTACTCCCGGCGCGATAGTCGTTTGTTTTCTCGCGATGTCCATCATGCTGATTTGGGAGTCTCCGGCAATAAAAAAAAATCCGGTATTGAAGTTCGTTCAGGGTCCGTTGGTTGCAGTGGTTGCTGGTATCGCCTATCAATACTTGACCTCAAAATTTTTTCCAGGGATGTCGCTCGGAGGAAAGCAACTGGTAAACGTGCCCGTTGCTGAAAACATGATCGGCTTTTTTCAACAATTTACACTTCCGGATTTCTCATACATCACAGAAAAAAAAGTCTGGATTGCCGCTATGACGATTGCTGTAGTTGCAAGTCTTGAATCCTTGCTATCGGTAGAAGCCACTGACAAATTAGATCCGCTTCGACGGTTAACAAACAACAATCGCGAGCTCATAGCTCAGGGCACGGGTAATATGGTTTCTGGTCTGATCGGAGGATTGCCAATCACACAGGTTATTTTGAGGAGTTCAGCAAATATCCAATCCGGTGGTAAAACAAAATTATCTACAATACTGCATGGGATTCTGTTACTCCTTTGCGTTGCCACCATTCCTTTTATTCTCAACATGGTGCCGCTTGCCGTGTTGGCTGCAATATTATTTATGATTGGTTTTAAACTTGCAAAACCATCAACATTTATTGATACCTACCGCCTGGGCTGGAGCCAATTCCTGCCCTTTATTGTCACAGTATTAGGTGTAGTCTTTACCGATTTACTGAATGGGATCGCACTGGGCGTGGCAGTTTCTATAACGATTCTTTTAAGGAACAGCTTCAGGAACTCACATTTTCTTCACCTGGAGAATCACAATGGGAATAAGCATGTTAAAATGACGTTGGCGGAAGAAGTTTATTTTTTGAATAAGGGAGCAATCGTAAAAGAACTAAATAAAATACCACCAGGCACGGAAGTGACCATTGACGCAAGTCGCAGCGTAAATATCGACTACGACGTACAAGAAGTAATTCGGGATTTTTCAAGAACTGCCGAATCCAAAAATATTAAGGTAAACGTCATCCTCGATTCGCCGAATAAAAACCAAAAAAGAAAGAAATACACCACTGCCCTTAACGAAGAACTTACAAATCCAGAGTAAGTCATGGGTACCAGCCACGTACATATTGATTATAACGTTCAGGCTACACCTACAAGAGTAAACGAAAACAAAGATCGTTTACTAGAAATCCTGGTCCCTGTATATTCTTCCGGAAATGTATTTGGCCCCTTAGAGTACGCTGTCAATTTTGCACGTAAAAGAAGGGCTGGTATTCACCTGTTACACATTACAGATTTAGAACCGTTTGCCGAATCAGATAGTCCATTAATTATCGACCAGATAGTTAAATCCCTTAATCGAAAAGCTGCTAACTGTGTTGAATCGTTAACGGAAATAATACAAGAGAGTGGTGTGCATGTTCTGTCTACCGCTGCCGTGACGGGGCAAGCAAAATCGGTGATTCAGACGCACATGAAATTCAAAGCTCCGGGTATGATTGTCATTGGTCGTGATTATTTAACTAAAAAAGAACTCTCACACTTGATAAGTTCTGTAAACTGTCCACTGCTTATTGTGCCGACATCAAATTCCTACCAACCTCCAAGTTCCGTTTTGTTAATAGCTGAAAGAAGCATTTCTAAAGATAACGCTTTGAGGTACATGTCGCGAATTCTACGAGGAAACGTGAACTATGATAATCATCCAATCAATTTCTCATGGTTAAGTCCGAAAGATCCTGAGATAACAGACACGCTCACGCCTTATGATACGAAGGATTTGGTATGTGTTTTTGAGCAGGAAAAGTCTTTTTTGACCAGACTATTAAATCATTCGTTTTCTGACAACCTTGTCCATCACCATCTACCAACACTCCTGATCAAGCTACCGTCCCAGGTACTTGCCCGCTTGTAGTCCTTTGAATAGCTGATCTAAGGAAGCTCTTTTGATACTCAACAACGTACTAATTCTTAATTTTTGATATCTTGGAAGAGTATGGATTCGAGACGTAATTTTGATTTTCTCCCTGTGCTTGGTCCAGACAGCTCACCACATACTAGTGATGATGAAGAGAACCATGAACATATGCATGTACCAGAGTTAAATGTTTCCATTATACTCCTTGCAGCAGGGTCATCGTCACGTCTGGGGCACTCGAAACAACTACTCGATATTGAAGGATCACCACTCTTGCTCCAATCAACAAAGGTTGCGCTCGAAAGTCGCGTAAAAAATGTGTTGGTTATTTTAGGGGCGAATGAAGTGCCTCATCGCGAGGTTATCCATGATCTGCCTGTAAGTATTATCAGTAATCATTTCTGGAAAAGTGGTATGGGAAGTTCTATAAAAGCAGGACTCAATCACCTCGTCAGGAAAGCTCCGGATACCCAAGCCGTTATCATTATGGTATGCGATCAGCCGTCTCTTACTGCCAATCACCTGCGACAACTCATTCAAAAATACAGGGAGACAAAAAGCCCGATCGTTGCATCCTCCTATGCAGGCACCGCGGGCGTTCCCGTTTTGTTTTCACGGGCATTCTTTTCCAACATCCTCATGCTTCGAGATGGGGAAGGCGCTAAAAAAATCATACAGCAGTTTCCTGGACAAATTCTCACAATAGAATTTCCAGAGGGAGTATTTGATCTGGACACATCGGTCGACTATCAAAACTATCTTAAACGCAAAGAAAAAAGTCATCCCAACAAGGAATGACTTTTCTAATATGCTGAATTCTAAAGTAACTACACTTTGATCTCTACATCAACACCACTGGGAAGTTCAAGCTTCATCAAAGCGTCAACTGTTTTTGCGCTGTTTGAGTAAATATCAACTAAACGCTTATACGTACAAAGTTGAAACTGCTCGCGAGCCTTTTTGTTAACGTGCGGCGAACGAAGTACAGTAAACTTTTCCTTTTCCGTAGGCAATGGAATCGGACCGCTTACTACAGCGCCAGTTGCCTTAACCGCCCTAACTATCTTCTCAGAAGATTTGTCAACCAGGTTATGGTCGTAGGACTTTAATTTTATTCTAATTTTTTGGTTCATACTATCTGTGTTAAGGAAATCGTCTAAATCCTTTTTTGATTAATTATTTTGCGAGTGCAGCACCTTTTACTTCCTCAATCACTTTTTCAGCCAGGTTCTTAGGAACTGGTGAATAATGAGAGAATGTTAAGGAAGCTGAAGCACGTCCCGAAGTAATAGTCCTTAAGTCTGTTACATATCCGAACAACTCAGCCAACGGAACATCTGCTTTTATCACTTGTGCTCCGGAGCGTGTATCCATACCTTTCATCACACCTCTTCTCCTGTTCAAGTCCCCAGTCACAGAACCTGTAAATTCATCCGGTGAAAGTACTTCAACACTCATAATAGGCTCAAGAAGTTGAGGCGCACATTTCTTCGCCGCTTCCCTGAATCCAATTCTCGCTGCCAATTCAAAAGAAAGAGAATCAGAGTCAACATCGTGGAAAGAACCGTGGAATAATCGAACCTTCATAGAGTCGATCTGGTATCCAGCCAACGGGCCGTTAACCATAGATTGCTCAAAACCTTTTTGGATTGCAGGAATAAATTCGCGGGGAATAACACCACCAACGATATCGTTCACAAATTCGAGACCCTCTTTTCCATCGCTCATATCGTCGCGAGGACCCATTTCGAATACTATGTCGGCAAATTTACCACGACCACCAGTCTGTTTCTTATAAACTTCTTTATGCTCAACAGACTTCGTCAATGCTTCTTTATATGCAACCTGAGGCGCTCCCTGGTTGATTTCAACCTTGAACTCACGTCTTAAACGATCAATAATAATTTCAAGGTGTAACTCGCCCATACCACGAAGGATGGTCTGTCCGGTTTCTTGATCAGTATGTACGCGAAGTGTAGGATCTTCTTCCACCAGCTTGGCGATAGCCATACCCAATTTGTCAACATCGGCTTGTTTCTTAGGCTCAATAGCGTAACCTATTACAGGCTCAGGGAACACCATAGACTCCAATACCACTTTGTTCTTTTCATCACAAAGGGTATCACCCGTCTTTATATCCTTAAATCCTACAACCGCTCCGATATCACCCGCAGAAAGTCTTTCGATCTGATTCTGCTTATTTGCGTGCATCTGGAATACACGTGAAATCCGTTCCTTTTGATCAGAACGAGTGTTATAGATATATGAACCAGATTCCAAAACCCCTGAATAGGCTCTTACGAAACACAGACGACCAACAAATGGATCGGTTGCGATCTTAAATGCCAATCCTACGAAAGGAGCTTTCTCATCAGGTCTGATCGGCACCTCTTCATTCGTATCGGGGTTAGTACCTACGATAGTATCTTTATCCATTGGTGATGGCAATAACTCCATCACATAGTCAAGCATAGTTTGAACGCCTTTGTTCTTAAAAGAAGATCCGCACACCATAGGAACGATAGCCATGCTAATCGTTGCCTGACGCAGTGCATTCAATATTTCTTTTTCTGTAATCGAATTAGGATCCTCAAAAAACTTCTCAAGTAAAGTTTCGTCGAATTCAGCTACCGATTCAAGGAGCTTCTCCCTGTACTCTTTTGCTTCTTCAACCATATCATCAGGAATAGGCACTGCTTCAAATGTCATTCCCTTGTCAGATTCATTCCAGATCACACCACGATTGTTGATCAGATCAACAACCCCTCTGAAGTTTTCTTCCTCGCCTATAGGCAACTGAAGGGCTACTGCCTTACTTCCAAGCTTTTCCTTTACCTGCTTGCACACACCGAGGAAGTCTGAACCAGCGCGGTCCATCTTATTCACAAAACCAATACGTGCTACTTTATAATTGTCAGCAAGCCGCCAGTTGGTTTCTGACTGAGGTTCAACTCCGTCAACGGCACTGAACAAGAATACAAGACCATCCAATACACGTAAAGAGCGGTTAACTTCAACCGTAAAATCTACGTGACCAGGTGTATCAATAATGTTTACATGGTAATCGTTATCTCTGTACTTCCAATAAACGGTAGTTGCAGCAGATGTGATCGTGATACCCCTCTCCTGCTCCTGAGCCATCCAGTCCATCGTAGCGGCACCATCATGCACCTCTCCGATTTTGTGGTTCACCCCAGCATAGTATAAGATACGCTCAGTAGTAGTAGTCTTACCAGCATCTATGTGCGCAGCAATACCTATGTTTCTGGTGAATTTTAAATCTCTAGCCATGTATGTATATAAATACTATTAAAATCTGAAATGCGAAAAAGCTTTGTTTGCTTCAGCCATCCGATGAGTATCATCCTTCTTTTTGATAGCGGCACCTTCACCTTTTGACGCAGCTATGATTTCTGCTGCCAACTTATCCATCATTGTTTTCTCTCCACGCATCCTGGCATAGTCGATAAGCCATTTGATACTTAGATTCACTTTACGTTCTGGTCTGATTTCAACCGGAACCTGAAATGTAGCACCACCAACTCTGCGGCTTTTTACTTCTACTGCAGGAGTAAGGTTGCTCATAGCACGTTTCCATACCTCTAAGCCACTTTCAGTAGTTTTCTTCTCAACTTGCTCAACCGCGTCATAGAAGATCGTGTAGGCAACGCTCTTCTTACCTTCTTCCATCAGGTAATTCACAAACTTGGTCACCAGAGTATCCTGAAACTTAGGATCAGGAAGTAAATATCTCTTCTTAGGTTTTGATTTTCTCATCGCTTCTAAAAATTATTTTTTCTTGCCTTTAGCGGGCGCTGCAGCAGCTGCGGCTCCTGGTTTAGGCCTTTTTGCTCCGTACTTAGACCTGCTTTGTTTCCGACCGTTTACACCAGCCGTATCCAAAGCACCTCTGATGATGTGGTAACGAACACCAGGAAGATCTTTTACCCTGCCTCCACGGATCAACACAATAGAGTGCTCTTGAAGATTATGGCCTTCACCCGGAATGTAGGCATTCACCTCTTTACCGTTGGTGAGGCGAACCCGCGCAACTTTGCGCATCGCTGAGTTAGGCTTTTTAGGCGTCGTTGTGTACACACGTGTACACACGCCCCTGCGCTGAGGGCAGGAATCCAAGGCAGGAGATTTCGACTTAAACGTCAATTTCCGTCTTCCTTTTCTTACAAGTTGTTGAATGGTAGGCATTTATATTTTAATTTATAAACCTCTCAAAAATTAGGACTGCAAAGGTATCATAAGAAACAAAGGATGCAAAACCTTTTTCCAAGAATTTTGTATCCTTTGCGTTTTAAAAACCTTGATTCTAAGCAATTTGGAACTATGCTTCACCCACGGTTCCACCAAAATTCATCGGGAACTTTGGCATATCATCCGTACGCTTAATCGGGCCGAAGCTGTTTTCATACTTTTCTATATTGTCCTTCAGCGCTAACAGAAACCGTTTCGCATGTTCCGGTGTAATTACGATTCGGGACTTAACCTTTGCCTTGGGGACACCCGGCATAAGACGAATAAAATCAATTACGAATTCACTGTTTGAGTGTGCAATCATTGCCAGATTGGAATAAATGCCCTCCGCAATTTCCTCAGTCAGCTCAATATTAATCTGATTTTGAGCCTGGGGTTTATTTTTAGCGTCTTCTGTCATGGTTTTAAAAAAAGGGTTGATTCTGATTTGGAATCAACCCTCTTATATTTTAATGATAACTAATCCTGAAGTTCTCTTTCACGATCGCGTGCTTTCTCTGTCGCTGCTGATGCAGAGTCGTCATACTCGTCTTTATGGGTTACTAACATATCGTTGTACTTCCGCTGTCCTGTTCCTGCAGGAATGAGGTGACCAACAATTACATTTTCTTTTAAGCCCATCAACCAGTCAGTTTTACCGCGGATAGCAGCCTCGCTCAATACTTTCGTCGTCTCCTGGAATGAAGCAGCTGACAGCCAGCTCTCCGTCTTCAAAGACGCCTGAGTAATACCTTGTAAAGTAGGTCTTGAAACCGCCGGCATCGCATCGCGAACTTCAACAAGTTTCTGATCTTTTCTTCGAAGCACTGAATTCTCGTCTCTGAACTCGCGTCCCGTTACGATTTGGCCAGGCTTCAAATTAGGAGAATCGCCAGCATCAATAACTACCTTCTTGTCGAGGATAGTATCGTTGTCTTCTCTGAATTGAAGTTTGTCAACGTATTCATTCGTAAGGAAGCTTGTATCTCCCGGATCAATGATCTCAACCTTTTGCATCATCTGGCTTACGATAGCCTCAATATGCTTGTCGTTGATCTTTACACCCTGAAGACGATATACTTCCTGAATCTCATTCACGAGATATTCCTGAACAGCGGTTGGTCCTTTGATGGACAGAATATCAGATGGTGTAATCGATCCATCAGAAAGTGGTTGACCTGCTCTCACAAAGTCATTATCCTGAACAAGGATATGCTTGGACAATGGTACGAGATATCGCTTCTGAACCCCATCGCGGGATTCAATAAATATTTCGCGATTACCGCGCTTAATACCACCATAAGTAACGACTCCATCAATCTCACTTACTACCGCAGGATTTGAAGGATTACGCGCTTCAAACAGTTCCGTTACACGTGGCAGACCACCTGTAATATCGCGCGACTTACCCATGGTACGAGGAATCTTTGCCAACACCTGACCGGCTTTAATTTTCTCGCCTGCATCAACTGCTAAGTGAGCTCCCACCGGAATGTTATATCCTTTTGTATCGGTCTTACCCTTTACAATAATTGCAGGGTTCTTGGTTTTATCTCTGGTATCAGTAATTACTTTTTCACGGTGACCAGTTTGCTCATCGGACTCTTCCTTAAAGGTGATACCTTCAATGATTGATTCATATTCGATTGTACCATCAAACTCAGAAAGAATTACGGCATTGTATGGATCCCAGAAGCAAAGTTCATCACCTTTCTCGACCTTCTGACCATCCTGAACTTTTATAAAGGCACCATACGGAACGTGATTGGTGATCAACACTCTGTTTCTCTCCTTATCGACGATCCTGATTTCACCTGTACGTCCCATGACAACCTTCACTGGTCTGCCATCCCTGTCCGTTGTATCGATTACACGGATACCTTCGAACTCAAGTTCTCCAGGGAACTTAGCCTTGATGTTTGCTTCCACGGCGATGTTAGAAGCGGTACCCCCTACGTGGAAAGTACGAAGTGTAAGCTGCGTTCCTGGCTCTCCAATAGATTGTGCAGCGATAACGCCCACAGCTTCACCAGCCTGAACCATTTTACCGGTCGCAAGGTTTCTGCCGTAACATTTTGCACATCCTCCAATTTTGGATTCGCAAGTTAACAGCGACCTGATCTCTACTTCTTCAATATTAGTGTCTTCAATAAGTTTGGCAAGCTCGTCAGTAATTTCCTCGTTCGCTTCGCAGATCAATTCATCTGTGAGGGGATCGTATATCGCGTGAACCGTAACACGTCCGAGAATTCGTTCTGACAATGGTTCAACAATGTCTTCGTTATCCTTCAGCGCTGTTACTTTAAGACCGCGAAGTGTTCCGCAATCCTCTTCAGTTACAACAAGATCCTGAGCTACGTCTACAAGCCTACGAGTAAGGTATCCCGCATCAGCTGTTTTAAGGGCTGTATCGGCAAGACCTTTCCGTGCACCGTGGGTAGAAATGAAGTACTCCAATACATCCAAACCTTCTTTGAAGTTTGAAAGGATCGGGTTTTCAATAATAGACCCAACAGAACCGGCAAGATTCTTCTGAGGTTTAGCCATCAGACCGCGCATACCACCCAACTGACGGATTTGCTCACGGGAACCACGGGCTCCTGAGTGCATCATCATATAGATTGAGTTAAACCCTTGCTGATCCTCTTCCAATTGCTTCATCAGCGTGTTAGTAAGCAAGGTGTTTGTACGTGTCCAGATATCAATAACCTGATTGTATCGTTCGTTATCCGTGATAAGACCCATCATGTAGTTGTTCCAAACGCTGTCTACTTCTTCTTGTGCATTTGCCACAAGTTGAACTTTCTCATCAGGTACTTTTACATCGTTCAATCCCATTGATAGTCCACCTTTGTAGGCCATCTGGAATCCGAGTTCTTTAATATCATCAAGGAACTTAGCGGCTTTTGATTGACCCGCAGCCTTGAATACATCAGCGATAATCGTCTGAAGTTTTTTCTTGGTTAAGAGTTCATCTACAAATCCAACTTCTTCCGGAACATACTGATTGAAAATTACGCGACCTGCTACAGTCTCGATCATTTTCGTTTCCAGTTCACCGGTTTTCTTGTCCTTAATCTTAGCACGCACTTTTACAATGGCATGCTTCGAAAGTTTGCCTTCATTAAAAGCAACAATAACCTCATCGGCAGAATAATACCGCTTTCCTTCACCGGTTATCGGGAATTCAGGCGTGCTCTTTCTTCCTTTTGTAAGGTAGTATAACCCTAACACCATATCCTGAGAAGGTACTGTAATAGGCGCACCGTTGGCAGGGTTCAGAATATTATGTGAAGAGAGCATCAACATAGATGCCTCCAGAATTGCTTCTTGTCCAAGCGGTACGTGAACCGCCATCTGGTCACCGTCAAAATCGGCGTTGAACGCAGTACATACCAATGGATGTAACTGGATCGCTTTACCTTCAATCAATTTTGGCTGGAAAGCCTGAATACCTAACCTGTGAAGTGTCGGTGCACGGTTGAGGAGGACTGGATGTCCTTTCAACACATTTTCAAGGATGTCCCAGATTACAGGATCTTTTCTGTCTACAATTTTCTTTGCAGACTTCACAGTCTTTACAATTCCTCTTTCGATCAGCTTGCGAATGATAAACGGTTTGAAAAGTTCCGCCGCCATATCTTTCGGAAGTCCGCATTCGTGCAACTTCAATTCAGGACCAACTACAATTACAGAACGTCCTGAGTAGTCAACACGCTTACCCAACAAGTTTTGACGGAAACGACCTTGCTTTCCTTTCAGCATATCGCTTAGGGACTTCAATGCACGGTTTCCATCTGAACGAACCGCGTTTACTTTTCTTGAGTTATCGAATAATGAATCAACAGCTTCCTGAAGCATACGCTTTTCGTTACGAAGGATTACTTCGGGAGCTTTAATATCAATAAGTCTTTTCAGACGGTTGTTACGGATGATAACACGTCTGTACAAATCATTTAAATCAGATGTAGCAAAACGACCACCATCCAACGGCACCAATGGACGCAATTCCGGAGGAATAACCGGAACCATTTTAATCACCATCCACTCCGGTTTATTTTCGATACGGGTTCTTGCATCACGGAAAGCTTCAACAACTTTCAGACGTTTTAAAGCTTCTGCTTTACGCTGCTGTGATGTATCCGTTGCAGCCTGATGTCTCAGGTCATAGGAAAGTGTATCTAACTGTGTTCTTCCTAAAAGCATTTCCAAAGCATCGGCACCCATTTTGGCGATGAACTTCTTTGGATCGTTGTCATCCAACAATTGATTTTCCCGAGGCAGTTTGTCGATGATGTCAAGATATTCCTCCTCTGTAAGGAAGTCGAGGCGTTTAATGCCATCTTCTTCTTTCATGCCAGGTTGAATAACAACATAGCGCTCGTAGTAGATAATCTGATCCAGCTTTTTAGTAGCCAGACCAAGGAGGTATCCAATTTTATTAGGCAGCGAACGGAAGTACCAGATGTGCGCAACCGGAACTACCAGTTCAATGTGCCCCATGCGTTCGCGTCTGACCTTCTTCTCAGTAACTTCTACACCGCAGCGATCACAGATAATTCCCTTATAACGAATTCTCTTATACTTACCACAATGACATTCCCAATCCTTTACAGGTCCGAAAATCCTTTCGCAGAACAACCCCCCCATTTCAGGTTTGTAGGTTCTGTAATTTATAGTTTCCGGCTGAGTTACTTCACCATGCGAACTTTCCAGGATTGACTCCGGAGAAGCAAGGCTAATGGTGATCTTCGAAAAGTCGCTGTTGATTTTTTTATTTTTTCTAAATGACATTGTATTAGTGATTAGTCCTTGGTACTTAGTCCTTAGTGCCAACCAGTGATTTTTTAAGTGACCAGTTCATCTTCTGGATCTCAACAATTTGTTGCTGAAGAGATGATAAAACCGTTTCATTCAAATAATTCACTCGTTGCGCTATTATTAGTTGCGTTTACAATTCGCAGATTGACCCATTTGAAATTCCCAAGAAATTGTAAAAATCTCTTGTGGAGTTCCGTCCTGCACCTTCTGCGATGTTGGACGCGACAGAAACAACACTTTTCCTGATTTGAGATGTAAGTCCATAAACTTCTTCTTTTGGAAATTGCTTCGTCTCCTGATAAACCTTAACGGCCAATTCAACAGACTTATGCCATATTTTCAAATCCTTAAAGTTATTCATCGGCTAACGGGTATAACTACTTACTCACTACTCATTACTCAGGACTTACTCAATCAATCCATGGTGATCTCAAGTGCGAGGCCTCTGAGTTCGTGTACTAACACGTTAAATGACTCAGGAATATTAGGCTTGCGCATGTTTTCACCTTTCACAATAGCTTCATAGGCTTTTGCACGACCAATTACATCGTCAGACTTAATCGTCAGGATTTCCTGAAGGATGTGCGATGCACCAAAGGCTTCAATCGCCCAGACCTCCATTTCTCCAAAACGCTGACCTCCAAATTGTGCTTTACCACCAAGAGGCTGCTGTGTGATAAGTGAGTACGGACCGATTGAACGGGCGTGCATCTTATCATCTACAAGGTGACCCAGTTTAAGCATATAGGCCATACCCACCGTTACGGGTTGATCAAACTTATCTCCGGTAAGACCATCGTACAAGTAGGTTCTTCCAAACTCCGGTAACCCAGCTTCATTCAGTTCATGTTGAACCTGATCAAGTGTCGCTCCATCGAATATTGGTGTAGCATATTTCTTACCCAGTTTATGTCCAGCCCATGCTAACACAGTCTCATAAATCTGACCAAGGTTCATACGCGATGGTACGCCCAGTGGATTCAAACAAATATCAACAGGTGTTCCGTCTTCCAGGAATGGCATATCCTCTTCACGAACGATTCGCGCTACAACACCCTTGTTACCGTGGCGGCCTGCCATCTTATCGCCCACTTTAAGTTTACGTTTTTTAGCTACGTATACTTTTGCAAGCTGAACGATTCCTGTAGGAAGTTCATCACCAACTTCAAGTGTAAAGCGTTCACGCTTAAATTCACCTGCGTAAGAGTTGCGTTTCAGCAAGTAGTTCTTAACGGTTTGAGCTACTAAATCATTTGTATGCTCATCACTTGTCCAGTTTTCAAGGCTGATGTCGGCAATAAGGTTTACCTCTTCAGGAACGTTATAATTACTTTCATCGCGGTAAATATTCTTATCCGGGAATAAGTTGTTATCGATTACTTTCTGAGAAATTTTAACACCTTTGGTGATAAGTTCGTCACCAAATTTATGCTTCACACCGTTACTGGTTTTACCGTTCAACAGTTGCGTAAGCTTGTTGATCATTTCTTCACGAAGATCGCTCAGTTGCTTGCTGTACTTATTCTTAAGTGCATCGAGTTCTTTCTTGGACTTCGTACGAACATCCTTATCACGTTTCGGTCTTGAGAAAAGTTTTGTCTCAATAACAACACCTTTTAACGATGGAGGTGCCTTAAGAGAAGCATCCTTCACGTCACCGGCTTTGTCACCAAAGATTGCACGCAACAGCTTTTCTTCAGGAGTAGGATCAGTTTCGCCCTTAGGTGTAATCTTACCAATAAGGATATCACCTTCTCTTACTTCAGCACCGATTCTGATGATACCATTTTCGTCGAGATGCTTAACAGCCTCTTCGCTTACGTTTGGAATTTCAGAAGTAAGTTCTTCTTCTCCACGTTTGGTATCACGAACTTCAAGTTCGAATTCTTCGATGTGAATTGAAGTGTAAACATCTTCACGCACGACGCGTTCCGATATGACAATCGCATCTTCGAAGTTGTAACCTTGCCAAGGCATATACGCCACCAGTAAATTGCGACCTAGCGCAAGCTCCCCGTTCTGGGTAGCATAACCCTGGCACAATGGCTGACCCTTTGTAACTTTTTGTCCTTTCATTACTAAAGGAGTAAGGTTAATACAGGTGTCCTGGTTTGTTCTTCTGAATTTAATCAAACTGTACGTTCTGAACTCATTGTCAAAACTTGCCAGTTGCTGTTCTTCAGAAACTTCGTATTTGATGGTGATTCTCTTTGCATCAACAAATTCAACCACACCATTTCCTTCTGCTAATACTAAAGCACGGGAATCAAGTGCAACACGGCTTTCAAGACCAGTACCTACGATAGGTGCTTCTGGTCTGATCAACGGTACTGCCTGACGCTGCATGTTCGATCCCATCAACGCACGGTTTGCATCATCATGCTCCAGGAATGGAATCATGGAGGCTGCAACCGAAACGATCTGGTTAGGGGCGATGTCCATGTATCTCAAATCTTTCGGTTCGATAACAGGGAAGTCACCTTCAAAACGTGCCTTTATTTTTTCATCTATAAATTCTCCGTTCGGTTTGAGAGCAACTTTCGCTTGCGCGATGTAATGCGTATCCTCTTCCTCAGCGGTAAGAAATATTACAGGTTCTTTGATTTGTACTTTTCCATTTTCAACCTTCCGGTATGGCGTTTCGATGAAGCCCATCTTGTTCACTTTTGCGTGAACGCAGAGAGACGAAATCAAACCGATATTCGGACCTTCCGGAGTTTCGATGGTACAAAGGCGACCATAGTGAGTGTAATGAACGTCACGAACTTCAAAGCCGGCGCGTTCACGTGACAGACCACCTGGGCCAAGGGCAGACATCCTGCGTTTATGGGTAATCTCAGCCAGTGGATTGGTTTGATCCATGAACTGGGATAACTGGTTAGTACCAAAGAACGAGTTGATAACCGAAGACAACGTACGCGCATTGATCAGGTCAACAGGCTTAAACTCTTCGTTATCGCGAACGTTCATTCTTTCCTTGATGGTTCTGGCCATACGTGCCAATCCTACACCAAACTGAGAATATAACTGCTCCCCTACTGTTCTTACGCGACGATTGCTCAAGTGGTCGATATCATCCACTACAGCCTTCGAATTGATAAGACCGATAAGGTACTTCACGATCAGGATAATATCATCCTTCGTTAAAACGCGATGATCGAAGCTAAGGTCAAGACCAAGCTTTTTGTTTATTCTGTAACGACCAACTTCACCCAGGTCATAACGCTTCTCACTGAAGAACAGGCTCTGAATAATATCACGGGCAGTTTGTTCATCCGGTGCTTCTGTATTTCTCAACTGACGATAGATGTATTCGACCGCTTCTTTTTCTGAGTTGGAAGTGTCCTTTGCCAGTGTGTTGAATATAATATGGTAGTCGGCAATGTTTATATCATCGCGGTGAAGAATAATAGACTTCACACCAGATTCAATGATTATATCGACGTCTTCTGCCGACAACGTATGGTCACGTTCCAGTAAAACTTCATTCCGGTCGATAGATACTACCTCACCGGTATCTTCATCCACAAAATCCTCCGTCCATGTTTTAAGAACACGGGCAGCCAGTTTTCTGTCGACAACCTTTTTCAACGTATTTTTTGAAGCTTCTACTTCTTCTGATAATCCAAAAAGATCAAGGATATCCTTATCCGAGCCATAACCGATTGCACGAAGCAATGTTGTAACCGGGAATTTTTTCTTCCGATCGATGTACGCATACATTACAGCATTTACATCGGTAGCAAATTCGATCCACGATCCTTTGAAAGGGATAATCCGCGCAGAATAAAGTTTTGTTCCGTTCGTGTGTTTGCTCATCGCGAAAAACACTCCGGGCGAACGGTGCAGTTGCGATACAATAACACGTTCAGCACCATTAATAACGAAAGAGCCTTTTTCGGTCATATAAGGAATATTTCCGAGGAAAACTTCCTGTTCGATCGTTTCGAAATCTTCGTTGTCTTCATCGTTACAAGTCAGACGAAGCTTGGCCTTTAGCGGAACGGAAAATGTCAAACCTCTGTCGATACACTCATCAACGTTGTATTTTGGAGGATCGATTGTATAATCGACGAACTCCAGCACGAAGTTTTCGCGTGAATCGCTTATGGGGAAGTTTTCAGCAAAAACTTTATAAAGACCTTCATTTTGTCTTTTTTCAGCTGGGGTTTCAATCTGTAAAAAATCTTTGAACGACTGGAGTTGAAGATCCAGAAAGTCGGGATAGTCAAGGACTCTCTCGCTTGAAGAGAAATCGATTCTACCGTTTAATGTCTTCTTTGTCAAGGTAATTAACGTTTAAGTTCTGAGATCCTGTGACGAGAACAATAGAAAAATGCAAGTTGTTCCGGTATAAATAGGAATAGACCCCGTCCCGATCGTGTGATCCGTACACGGGGTCTAACCGAAAGTTGTTAGACGGTACCCTTCGTCTTCAAGAAAATTACTTCAACTCAACCTCGGCACCTGCCTCAATAAGTTGCTTTTTAAGATTTTCTGCTTCGTCTTTAGGTAATCCTTCTTTTATAGTTTTTGGAGCTCCGTCTACGAGATCCTTAGCTTCTTTCAAGCCAAGGCCGGTAAGTTCTTTCACCAACTTCACAATTTGAAGCTTGTTCGGGCCGGCAGCTTTCAATACTACATCGAAATTAGTTTTCTCTTCAGCAGCGGGAGCACCACCACCGCCAGCAGCAGGACCTGCTATTACAGCAGCAGCCGCAGGTTCAATGCCATAAGTTTCTTTAAGGTAAGAAGCTAATTCCGTAACTTCTTTAACAGTGAGTTCAACAAGTTGATCTCCGAGTGCTTTGATGTCGGCCATTTTAGTAAAAGTTTAATTAATTCTGTTCAATAATTTTAGTTAATTCCACGTTCTTCCAGTGCTTTAACCAATCCAGCCACTGTATTCTTCCCGCTGAGCAGGGCAGAGATAACATTTTTGGCTGGTGATTGCAGCAAGGAAATTACATCACCGATAAGCTCATTCTTAGATTTAAGCTCACTTAGCATGTTTAGATTCTCGTCCCCGATAAACAGGGCTGAGTCGATAGAGGCAGCTTTCAAAACTGGTTTGCCATCAAGTTTCTTGCGAAACTCTTTGATAACCCGTGCCGGAGTATTGCCGATTTCTTTGGAGAAAATAACTCCGGAAAAACCATGCAACGTCTCAAACAAAGGAGTGTAGTCAACCGCAGTGTTTTTCTCGAGGGCTTTGCGAATAAGGGTGTTCTTATAAACTCTGTATTCGATGCCGTTCTTGTAACACATTCTTCTAAAGGCATTTACCTGATCAACAGTAAAGCCTGATGCGTCGGTAATATAGAAGTGCGTATTGTCAGCAAACTTAATTGTGAGCTCGTCTATAATTTGTACTTTTTCTTCTCTGGTCATGTCTTTAATTACTTAGCGCCAGCTACTGAATTTGTGTCAATTGTGATACCCGGACTCATGGTTGTTGACAAAGTGATACGTTGGAAGTACGTACCCTTCGCTGAGGACGGTTTCAGTTTAGCGACAACATTTATCATCTCCATTACGTTGTCCCGGATTTTATCGGCCGAGAAGGAAGCTTTTCCAACACTAACGTGAATGATACCTTGTTTATCAATTTTGAAGTCGATTTTACCGGCTTTTACTTCTTTCACCGCTTTACCGACTTCGAGCGTAACAGTTCCTGACTTTGGATTAGGCATAAGTCCGCGTGGACCGAGTATTTTACCCAGCTTACCGACCTTTGCCATTACAGTTGGCGTACAGATGATTACATCAATATCTGTCCAGCCACCTTCAATTTTCTGGAGAAATTCATCCAGACCAACGTGTTCTGCACCTGCATCTTTAGCTTCCTGCACCTTATCAGGGGTACAGAGAACCAATACACGTACATCCTTACCAATACCATGTGGCAATGCCACTACACCTCTTACCATTTGATCTGACTTCTTAGGATCAACACCTAAACGAATGTCAACATCAACGGAAGAATCGAACTTCGTAAAGGTGATTTCCTTCACAAGGTTTGAAGCATCTTCGAGAGAATACTCCTTCTCAGGACTGTATTTCGCAAGGACTGCTTTTCTGTTTTTAGAAATTTTCGCCATCGCTTTAATTATTTATCCCAAGGGGGTGTTCCAGATACAGTAATTCCTAAACTCCTTGCAGTTCCTGCTACCATCTTCATTGCTGATTCAACTTTGAATGCATTGAGGTCAGGCATTTTTGTTTCTGCAATTGTTTTTACCTGTTCCCAGGTAATTGCACCAACCTTTAAGCGGTTGGGCTCCGCGGATCCTTTTTGCTTTTTAGCAGCATCTAAAATTAAAATAGCGGCTGGAGGTGTTTTGATTACAAAGTCAAAAGACTTGTCGTTGTAAATACTGATCAAAACCGGCAATATTTGCCCTTGCTTGTCCTGGGTACGAGCGTTGAACTGTTTACAAAAGTCCATAATGTTAAGACCCTTGCTACCCAACGCAGGCCCTATCGGAGGTGCAGGATTTGCCTGTCCGCCTTTCACCTGTAATTTCAGATAACCTATAATTTGTTTTGCCATGTTATCTTAGTCTAGCTTTTCAACCTGCATATAACTTAATTCGACTGGTGTGTTCCGGCCGAAAATTTTCACCATTACGTTGAGTTTCTTTTTGTCTTCAAAAATTTCCTCAACTGTACCGGTAAATCCGCTGAATGGACCATCCATTACTTTCACAGATTCACCTTTAATAAATGGTGTGTCGAGTTTTTCCTCGAATTCGTCAATCTCATCAACTTTACCGAGAATCCTATTCACCTCTGATTGACGAAGAGGAACGGGATCCTTGGAAGCACCGGTGCCGTTGTTACCGAGAAACCCAATCACACCTGGAATACTATTCACTGCGTGATGTGCTTCTCCGTTCGAGAGATCTGCAGAGATGAGAACGTATCCGGGAAAGAAATTTCTTTCTCTCACACGTTTTTTTCCGTTTCTCATTTCATATACCTTTTCAGAAGGAATTAAAACCTGAGGGATAAAATCCGTCAGCTTGGAGCGCTCAATCTCAGTTTCCAGGTAGGATTTAACCTTTTTTTCCTGGCCACTGACGACCCTGAGAACATACCATTTCAGCTCGCCCATTACCTTCTGCATTAAAATTCTTTGTAAAACCATGTAATGCTGGTCTTGAAGACCCAGTCGATAGCCCCAATAACCAGTGCAAAAATCGTAGAGGCAACCAACACCAGGATGGCACTACTTTGCAACTCGCTGTACTTTGACCAAGTAACCTTGTTCTTGATCTCGTCCCAGGATTCCGCGATATAGGTTTGTAACTTCTCCATTGACTTATTTTTGCTCAGGCAAGCCGCGATGATCGAGGCCAGCCTACTCGTATTATTATAATGGCTACCTTTTGGTTTAACCTTGAAGTAGTTTTTTTCTTCTCTTTTGCACGGGTGGAGAGACTCGAACTCCCAGCCAACGGTTTTGGAGACCGCTACTCTACCAATTGAGCTACACCCGTTTTTGAACCTAAAATCTGGCCTTTTGACCTTGCTTTAGCGGTAACTACTCAAACTTCTGAGCCGCACCCATGTACCTCAGCCCAAAAAGGACTGCAAAGGTAAAACAATAGACCAGAAAACAAAAGCGTTCCTGAAAATTTTCAGAAACGCTCTCTTCTTTAAATATCAGCTTTTTAGTCTACAATTTCAGTAACCTGACCTGATCCAACGGTCCGGCCTCCTTCGCGAATCGCGAAACGTAAACCTTTCTCCATTGCAATCTTGTTGATCAACTCAACTTCAATTGAGATGTTATCACCAGGCATAACCATTTCAACTCCGTCAGGAAGTTTACACTCACCCGTTACGTCAGTTGTACGGAAGTAAAACTGTGGGCGGTACTTGTTGAAGAATGGAGTGTGACGTCCACCTTCTTCTTTGGAAAGTACGTAAACCTCAGCTTTGAATTTAGCGTGTGGCTTTACTGAACCTGGCTTGCAAATAACCATTCCTCTACGGATCTGTTCTTTTTCAATACCACGGAGCAACAAACCAACGTTATCACCGGCTTCACCTCGGTCAAGGATTTTACGGAACATTTCAACACCCGTAATAGTTGACTTGAGGTTTTCTGCACCCATACCAAGGATTTCTACACCGTCACCAGTGTTTATCACACCACGCTCAATTCTTCCCGTAGCAACAGTACCACGACCTGTAATGGAGAATACATCTTCCACAGGCATAAGGAAATCTTTATCGATAAGACGAATAGGCAAAGGAATATGTTCATCCACAGCCGTCATCAATTCTTCAACCTTTTCAACCCACTTTGGTTCGCCATTAAGCGCACCTAATGCAGATCCTCTGATAACAGGCATTGTATCGCCAGGGAAACTGTAAGCAGACATAAGCTCGCGAACTTCCATTTCCACAAGATCCAATAACTCTTCATCATCAACAAGATCCACTTTGTTCATGAATACAACAAGAGCAGGTACACCTACCTGACGTGCAAGAAGGATGTGCTCGCGAGTCTGTGGCATAGGCCCATCAGTTGCAGCAACAACCAGGATAGCACCGTCCATCTGGGCAGCACCAGTTACCATGTTTTTTACATAGTCAGCGTGACCTGGACAGTCAACGTGAGCGTAGTGACGGTTAGCTGTAGCATACTCCACGTGTGAGGTATTGATCGTAATACCTCTTTCTTTTTCTTCAGGAGCATTGTCAATTGAAGAGAAGTCGCGCATTGAAGCAAGACCTTTAGATGCAAGAACCTTTGTAATTGCTGCAGTTAAAGTCGTTTTACCATGATCGACGTGACCAATAGTACCAACGTTTACGTGTGGTTTTGAACGATCAAATGTTTCTTTAGCCATATTTGAAAATCCCAGTTAAAAGTTTAAAGTATAGTGTTTAATAATTAAATGTTCCTAATTAAAATCTTCTTACTTAAGAAGAACTACACCCTAAACATTTTAAGCCTTTCGAATAAGGGTCTGCTTAATTTTACTCTATGACTGCCAAGATTCGCTACGTCTTAGACTATGTCATTTATTACTTTGAGCCGTGATACGAGTATCACCCGTCATCATTTCAATGAGCTGTTGATGAGGATTGAACTCACGACCTCTTCCTTACCAAGGAAGTGCTCTACCACTGAGCTACAACAGCCTACCGCCGTTGATCGTTATCCGTCAATCGTTTCGTTTCCAAAACAAACCAACCGCTGACGATTAACGGAAAACGGCTCAAAAAGAGCGGGAGACGAGGCTCGAACCCGCGACCTATAGCTTGGAAGGCTATCGC
The DNA here is from genome assembly GCA_041747735.1 of Chryseolinea sp. Lineage (GTDB taxonomy): Bacteria > Bacteroidota > Bacteroidia > Cytophagales > Cyclobacteriaceae > Chryseolinea. The sequence continues at coordinate 317,518 of JBGTEP010000038.1, read as the reverse complement.
TCTACCAACTGAGCTACTCCCGCATTTCATCCGCCGTAGCGTTAGCGAAGGCGGATTGTATTATCACTACTCAAAGAACCAGCGGCACCGTTGCATAGTACCACGTTACTCAAAAAAACCAGCGACACCCTTGCCGCTCGCATCCTACTTCTTATCTGCCTGCCAAAGCTTTAGCGACGGCGGGCGATGTGGGGGAAATAGGATTCGAACCTATGAAGTCATAAGACAACAGATTTACAGTCTGTCCCAGTTGGCCGCTTTGGTATTCCCCCGGCTTCCCAATCTTAAAGAACGAGTACCCCTTTCAATCAAGTTGGAAGGCGTTTTTAAAAAAGAGAGTGCAAAATTATACGCTTTTCCACTTTTTCAAAACTTAAACTCAGATTTTCGTAGATAATAAGATTATATAAATGTAAAGGCGGGCAGCATTTTTATAAATCTGTTCGGGAGAACAGCCTACATGGCTATTATTTCCGTGATTATACCCTCCCCGAATTCCTTTTTAAACATTTCGAGGACCTGAACCTTGTGAAGAGAAAAATCGTGGCGCATGGTGGGTGAGTCGAATTCGACGAAGAGTACCCGGTCTTTTATATAGATTTTTTTTGTTCGCTTTGCGATTGGTTTACCGACCAACCGTTCCCACGACCCAATCAGGTTCGCTTCATCATACTTATTAGTAAGCCGATAAGAGTTAAGCATATTTCGAATAGCCTGACCAACGGATTGAATATCATCTTTCTTATAACTTCCCATAAATTACTTCACTTTTCCATTTTCAATCACAAAGACGATAGATTCCGAATTCATATGGCGCAACATTTCCTTTGTCCTTTCCGGACGGGCATCCGTTATGAATATCTGGCCAAGATCTTTTTCAATGAGTTCCAGTAACCTGGCAATCCTAAAGTCATCCAATTTATCAAATATATCATCCAAAAGCAGGATGGGTTTAAAACCTTTATGCTTTTCGAGAATTTCGAACTGAGCGAGCTTTAAGGCGATTACAAAAGATTTCTGCTGTCCCTGGGACCCCAAACGCTTCAGGTCCCCTCCTTGCAAAGTGAACTGATAGTCGTCGCGGTGAATACCAAAGCTCGTGCGCTGAAGGGCAAAATCCTTTTTTCTAGTGTTGGTAAGTCCTTCCAGATAATCTGTTTCTCTCGATTCGGATACATATTGCAGATTAGTTTCTTCATTTTTTTCAACCATGTACTCATAGAACTTTCTGAAAACCGGAAGAAATTCCTGAGTAAAGTTCATCCTCCGTCGAAAGATTGAATTCCCATATTTGACTAAAACCTGATCATAGGATTCCACCGCTATCCAATCCACGGTCCCCTTTTCAAATGACATTTTAAGGAGACTATTCCGCTGCTTAAGAATGTGGTTATACCGCATCAGGTCATCCAGGTACTGGCTATCCAGCTGTGAAATGATGCTGTCAAAGAATTTCCGGCGGGCTTCACTTCCTTCTTTCACAAGATCCACGTCATCCGGAGCGATTAGAATTATGGGATACTTACCGATGTGCTCGCTTAGCCGTTGATACTCTTGCAACCCTTCCCTAAAAACTTTCTTTGCTCCGATCTGTACCGAACTGGAAATTTCATTCAGCGAAGACCCGATTCGAAATCCACCTTTAATCATGAAATAAGTCTGGTCGTGGAGTATGCAGTGGTGATCTGCCGGAGAAAATGCGCTTTTTGTAAAGGATAAATAAAAAATTGCATCGAGAAGATTCGTTTTGCCACTACCATTCTTACCCACCAAAACATTGATTCTTGAAGAGAAATTGAGGTTAACCTCCTCGTAGTTCTTATAATTCAGAAGTTGTAGCTTTTCAAGTCGCATGAGGAATTATAAGGAAAGTTTGGCGAATGTTCGTTTGGGGATTAATTTCGCAACTCGGATCAAAAATAGGGATATGCCTACGACAACCAAAGCGAAGAAAGAAGCCTCTAAGGGCAAGCAGGACGACAATATGGATTTCTCTAAAGAGACTTACCTGTATTGGTATGAGAGCATGCAATTGATGCGCAAGTTTGAGGAGAAAGCCGGACAGCTTTATGGAATGCAGAAAATCAAAGGTTTCTGCCACCTCTATATTGGTCAGGAAGCATGCGCTTCCGGCGCTGTTACTGCGTTAAAGAAGGGTGATAAGTGGATCACCGCGTATCGCGATCATGGGCATCCGCTAGCTTTGGGTACCGATCCGAAGGCGATCATGGCGGAACTGTATGGAAAAGAAACCGGCACCACTAAAGGTAAGGGTGGGTCCATGCACATTTTTGATAAAGCGGTCGGATTCGCCGGAGGGCATGGTATTGTTGGAGCCCAGATTCCGCTGGGTGCTGGAATGGCCTTCGCTGAAAAATATAATAAGACTGACAACCTGTGTATTTGTTATATGGGGGATGGAGCCGTCAGACAAGGGGCCTTTCATGAAACACTTAACCTTGCGATGCTCTGGAAACTTCCGGTAATTTTTGTCATCGAAAATAATGGTTATGCGATGGGTACTTCGGTTAAGCGCTCATCTAATGTTACAGACTTATACACGTTAGCGGAGGCTTATGATATGCCTTCTGAACCTGTTGATGCAATGAAAGTAGAGGACGTTCATAAATCAGTTGCCCGGGCAGCAGAACGTGCCCGAGCAGGCGAAGGTCCTACCCTATTGGAGTTCAGAACGTACCGATACAAAGGACATTCTATGTCCGACCCTCAGAAATACAGGTCGAAAGATGAAGTTGAGCAATACAAGCAGCGCGACCCGGTAGAAGTAGTACGGAAGTCTGTATTGGACAGGAAGTTTGCGACTGAAAAGGAACTTGATGAAATCGACACTAAAATTCTCGCGCAGGTGGAAGAGAGCGTAAAATTTGCTGAAGAGTCTAATTTCCCCGATCCGTCTGAGGCACTGACTGACGTATATGTACAGTCCGACTACCCATTCGTGATGGATTAACCCCTTTTGTTTAGAAACATCTAATTTGTAGCTTTGCGCCCCGTCTGAATAAGTGGGGTATGAACACAAAGTAACTGCGGTGTTAAACTGCGGAAATAACATTGAAACAATGGCTAAAAAGGAAGAACACAATCACGAACTGCTCGAGAATCCGGATGCTCTGAAAGAGAAATTGGCCGGAGCTGAAACCTGGCTTGAAAGCAACCCAAAAATTGTCATCGGCGTCACAGCGGCAATTCTTTTAATAATTGGTGGATATTTTGGTTTCCAATATTACAAGCAATCGCAAAATGTGCTTGCGCAGAAAGAGATGTTCCAGGCTGTATTTTATTTCGAAGCAGACAGTCTTGACAGAGCATTAAACGGAGACGGTAACAACCTCGGATTTCTGAATATTATTGAAGACTATGGGATTACTGATGCCGGTAATCTTTCGAATTACTACGCAGGGGTTTGTTACCTGAAACAAGGAAAGTGGGAATTAGCCAGACTCTATCTGGAGGACTTCAGTTCGAACGATTTGCTGGTACAGGCACGTGCGTATAGCCTGATAGGTGACGCATACATGGAAGAACAGAATTATGAAGATGCCGCGAAGTTTTACAGCAAGGCAGCAAACTATAAGCCTAATAAGTATTTTTCGCCTTCTTATTTGATAAAAGAAGCTCTTGCTTACGAGAAGCTTAATCAAAATGATAAGGCCAAAGAAGCATACGAAAAAATAATTACCCAATATTGGGATTCCGGTGAATTTCAAAATGCCCGGAAGTTTAAAGCCAGATTGGAAAGCAATTCTTAAGTACAATACATTTGAACTGGAGGGATAGATTTTCTATCCCTTTTTTATTGGACTAGGTTATAAAATTAAAGTACCATGGCCGGACCCCTTACCTCAGGAAAAGTAAAGACGAAAATAAACCTGGCGAAAAAAAAATTTGCCATTGTTGTGTCCGAGTGGAATGAAGAAATTACTGATGCTCTGTATCAGGGTGCCATGGCAAGTTTAATTGAGAACGGCGTAAAAAAAGAAAACATCACCCGTAAGAATGTGCCAGGTACATTCGAGTTATCATTGGGCGCTCTGTGGATGGGTGAGAAGAAAGATATAGACGCTGTTATTTGTCTGGGATGCGTTATTCAAGGTGAAACACCTCACTTTGACTATATCTGTCAGGCTGTTGCCTATGGCATTACTGAGGCTGGATTAAAAACCAGAAAGCCCGTGATTTTTGGAGTTCTTACTACACTCAACAAACAGCAAGCAATTGACCGCGCCGGAGGAAAATATGGTAACAAGGGAGAAGAGGCTGCTCTTACGGCGATAAAGATGCTGGCTTTTTAAACTTGAATGTTCGAACCCATCCTGGACATCGACAACTTTTGGCCGTCAAAGAAACTAATAATCTAGTATTCGATCCATGAAAAAGCCCTGACTTAATAGCCAGGGCTTTTTTGAAAAATTGCACTGAGTATCTAATTACAACAATTACATATTGTCAATTATTTCTTGTGCAAACTCAGAGCATTTCAAAAGAGTCGCACCTTCCATCTGACGGTGGAAGTCGTAGGTTACTTTCTTTTTGGAGATTGCTGCGTCGAGCCCTTTATAAATAAGATCAGCAGCTTCCAGCCATCCCATATATTCAAACATCATTACTCCGGACAGAATTACAGACCCAGGATTAACCTTATCCTGACCGGCATATTTAGGTGCTGTACCATGCGTCGCTTCAAAGATCGCGTGACCTGTCTTGTAATTTACATTACCACCCGGTGCAATACCAATACCACCGACAATAGCCGCCAATGCATCAGAGATGTAGTCCCCGTTTAGATTTAAGGTAGCCACCACCGAATACTCATCCGGACGCAAGAGGATCTGTTGAAGAAATGCATCTGCAATAGAGTCTTTAATGATCAGTTTGTGACCATCCTTTTCAATTACCTGCCATGGCCCGCCATCAAGATCTACAGCGCCAAATTCATTTTTTGCAAGCGCATACCCCCAGTCACGGAAACCACCCTCGGTAAACTTCATGATGTTACCTTTATGCACCAATGTTAAACTTGGCTTTTTATGCTCAAGCGCATACTCTAAGGCTGACCTTACAAGGCGTTCAGTTCCTTCTTTTGAAACAGGCTTTATACCAATACCCACTGTATCAGGAAATCTGATTTTTTTGAAGCTCTTGGGAAAGTTGTCTTTCAGCAACTGAAGAAATTTTTTATTCTCATCGCTTCCCTCCTGAAATTCAATACCTGCATAGATATCCTCGGTATTCTCGCGGAAAATAACCATGTCTGTTCTATGAGGTTCTTTTACCGGAGACGGAACGCCTTTGAACCAACGGACAGGGCGTACGCATGCATAAAGATCGAGTTCCTGACGTAGGGCAACGTTTAGGGAACGGATTCCTCCCCCAACAGGAGTTGTGAGCGGACCTTTTATTCCCACCAGATATTCTTTGAAAATATTGAGCGTTTCTTCAGGCATCCAGTTTCCGGTTTTATTAAAGGCTTTCTCGCCGGCAAGAACCTCCTTCCAGTTTATCTTGCGTTTTCCACCATAAGCCTTTTCAACAGCCTTGTCGAAAACAAGTTGAGATGCTGGCCAAATGTCAACGCCCGTGCCATCCCCTTCGATAAATGGGATTGTAGGGTTATCGGGCACGTTCAGCTTACCGTTACTGATGCTAATTTTCTGATCGCTCATTTTTCTATCTTTTAATGTTGAATGTTGTATTGCTCTGTTTTTGAGCGCGGAAAATTATGAAAATAAGGGCATAAATGAAGATATTTTTACTCCATAAGTCGTTTATTGAATAAATTAAAAGCCATGAAAACCGTTTCGATCATATTCGGCATCCTACTTCTTCTTGGATTCGACCGTCCTCCACAGCCAGACGCATCAAATTGTGTTTCTGCAGAAGAAAAGAAGTTGTACGACCTTATCATGCAATACAGAAAATCATTGAATCTGCCAGCGATTCCGCTTTCTGCTGCGCTCACACTTGTCGCTCAAACACATGCCCGTGATCTCTCTGAAAATTATAAGTTCGATGTAAAAAACAAATGCAATCCACATAGTTGGTCACAAAAGGGAAAATGGACGTCCTGCTGTTATACCAATGATCATAAAAAGGCTAGTTGCATGTGGACGAAGCCTCAGGAAATTGCGGGTTATTCAGGAAATGGCTTTGAAATCGCATATTACAGTTCGCTGGGAGCAAATGCTCAGGAGGGCATCGATGGTTGGAAGATTAGTGATGGACATAATCCCTTATTAGTCAATAGTGGAACCTGGGAAAAGGTAAAATGGGAGGCTATTGGAATTGGTATTTATAAAGAATACGGACTTGTGTGGTTTGGTGAAGTTCCCGATGACAAGGTACCCGTTGTCTGCGGAAAATGAGAAAATTCAGCCATCTATTCCCAGAACAGGACACTCATGCAATAGGAAATACCCCTGGCATAGAAATTTAAAGGTTTTAGTCGCTGGCGCGGAATTGGTAAAAGGATTCATCAAACAACAATGTTATGATCCTCCAATTCTTCTTCAAACGACTTTCTACTGAAAAGCAAGTGGCTTATCTAAAAAAGAATGGCGTTCCGCTCGGTACACGCGCAAAGAATGGTCGAAAGATTTACATCTACATGCTGCGCAATCTCTTTGTCGAAGTAGTCTATCACAACGATAATGCAGACGAAGTACCTGAAAAACTAAACATCTTGAAAGGCCTGAAAAACCTTAATGATTATCTTGAGAAAGAATTTAGAGCTAGTTTCTAGATCAGCGTATAGCAAGCACTATTTCTTCCCCAATACTTTTACCATCGTATCACCAATATCAGCGGGTGATTCTACTACATGAATTCCGCATTCTTTCATTATTTTCATCTTTGCAGCAGCAGTATCCTCAGCTCCACCTACAATGGCGCCTGCATGTCCCATTCTCCTTCCAGGAGGAGCAGTCTGCCCGGCAATAAATCCTACAACAGGTTTTTTGTTCCCGTTTTCTTTGATCCAACGTGCTGCTACCGGTTCATAATTTCCTCCTATCTCACCAATCATCACGATTGCATCTGTCTCGGGATCGTTCATCAATAACTCAACAGCATCTTTAGTAGGTGTACCGATTATGGGATCGCCACCGATTCCAATAGCAGTAGATATTCCAAGACCAGCTTTTACGATCTGGTCAGCAGCCTCATACGTTAAGGTACCAGACTTAGATACGATACCAATTCTTCCCTTCTTGAAAACAAACCCAGGCATGATACCAACCTTCGCTTCGCCTGGTGTGATTACACCCGGACAATTCGGCCCAACCAGTGTTACACCCTTATGCTGCAAATATTTCTTAGCAGTCATCATGTCTTTCACCGGAATTCCTTCGGTGATCGTAATGATTACTTTAATACCGCCATCAACAGACTCCATTATTGCATCAGCCGCAAACGCAGGCGGGACGAAAATGATAGAGACATCAGCACCTGTTTTCTCGACCGCCTCTTTCACCGTATTAAAAACAGGTCTTCCCAAATGTTCTGTTCCTCCTTTACCCGGGGTTACCCCCCCTACTACGTTGGTTCCGTATTCAATCATCTGTCCTGCGTGGAATGATCCTTCAGAACCTGTAAATCCTTGAACGATGACGCGGGAATCTTTATTTACCAATACACTCATGGGAAAGTTATTTTTTGCATTTGAGAAGCACAAAATTAGGATAATAAACCTTTTGACCAAACCCTGACACACAAGAGAAGCCGTCGATATTACGGACGGCTTCTTGTGAATTTACGTGAAATGGTTTCTTACTTTTTTGGCGGCAGTGATTTTAGACCATGGCGCAACAAAAATTCTTCATATGAGTCTTTATACGATTGTACATCCGGTGCGAGTTTAATAGCTTCCTGATAATGTGAAACAGCATCGATGAGCAAACCATTCTGCTCATAAAACCCCGCAATAAAAAACTTGTTCAATGCGGTTGGTTCGGAAGTCTGACTTGATATTTCATCTAAAAGAATTTTTATCCTTTCTCTGTCAGCTTTTGATAATCTCTTAAGCGTATACTCGTCGGAGAATTTAGTCTTGTTCGACTTAGATGAAACAGTGACGATTATATTGTCTTCATTTTCGAACGACCTATCATTCATATTAACAACAATGGAATTCCCAGAAGCTTCAATACTATTCAATTCATCGCCGAACATACTCTTGAACGTTACAAAATAGGGCTGAAGGGCTTTGTCTTCAGCCCAACTGATAGTCGCTTTTTCGCCGTACACTACCCCACCCGGTTTAGGTAAGTAGACCTTTATGTTATCAACACCCCGGTCAACTGCACCAGTAGCGGCAAGGTTGTTTTTGGGACCTGTATTGGCGCTGAGAATGAAATCAGTATACTTGTTCAAAACGCTGGTACCACCTTTTATTCGTGCCGCAAGTTCGGTAACCTTATAGCTCCCCGATTGCTTGACTTCAAGGGGCTTTCCACTGGAATGAACTAACCCCAGATATGAATTTTCAGCGACCTTCAACTCATCCGTTGATTTCAAACTTGATCCGACTTTAACTTGCTGCCAGCTATTTCCTGTTTTCAATTCATTTTTGCCTTTGTTCACAAGAACTTTAAAAGCATATTCCTGAGCATGAGCTTGTGTTATCGTGGCCAGGACGACAACTAACCATATCACTTTTTTTGATTTCATTTTTAACTATTTTTTCTGTTAGTTCAAGAATTGGGCCATGATGAATGGTGCAAGTACACTTGTATTTTGCGCGTGTTAGAATTTAACAACAACCAAAATTAATACAATCCGGCACAATTGCATATCCCGGTAAATAGTGAAAGCCGCTTTCACGGCTTTCACTTTCGGTCGATAACATTGAATTTATTTCATTCCGTGGCGAATCAGGAACTCCTGATACGCTTCTGTAAACGACGGTACGTCGGGAGCCATCTTAATAGCTTCTTCGTAGGCTGAAATTGCGTCAATGAGCAGGTTTTTTTCTTCATAAAATCCGGCAAGAATGAGCATATTAAGCGGAGTTCGTTCTGAGACATCTGCACTGATTTCACCCAATGAACTTTTTACACCCGCTTGTTCAGCTGGAGAAAGTCTTTTTATAAGGTGTTGTTTTGACACAATTTTTGGGTCAGCTTTGGACCTTACTTCAATCAAAATAGCATTTTCTTTTGCGAATTTTGGATCGGCAAGATCGATGCGAAAAGTCGTTTCTGGTGTGTCGAATTTTGTAAGTTCATCATCAAACATGTTCCGCAAGGTTACCGTATACGGGCCGGATACTTCAGATCCATCCCAGCTTACCACGGCCAGGTTATTGTAAATGCCTGAGTTTTGATTCTCTGGTAACGCAAGTTTTATAGCAAATGAATCCCCCCGATCTACAGCCCCAGTCGCACTCAATTTATTTTTCTTCGCTTCCGCTGAATTGCTGCTTAAAATGAAATCAGTGTATTTCGTTACTACGCTTGTCCCTGCTCCCATACTGGCTGCAAGTTCAGTTACATTATAGACACCCGCCTTTTTTATTTCTTTCGGTTTTCCTTTCACGTGAACCAGTCCAATGTATGCATTCTCGCTAATTCTTAACTCATCACCAGTTTTAAGACTAGCGCCAGTCTTTAGTGGTATCCAATCCGCTCCACTCTTAAGTTCGTTAGCTCCTTTGTTGGCCAATACCTTAAATACATAGTCTTGCGCCGAGGCTATGGTGGTAAACAGTATAAAGAAAAATGTGATTTGTGGTGTTTTCATGATGTCAAATTGAGGGGGATGTCAAATTTAAGATTTTTCAGGTGTTTGGGGGATTAATACTCCATCATCCTTCTGGGTAATCGAAAGCCGGGATTTAATCTTGTAATAAAGATTTTTGATAAAGCTCATATATACTTCAAATATGTCTCCTACCAGCGCAACGGCCGCCAGCGTAAGCGTGACATTCAGCTTAAAGCTATACCAATGAAATATCATCACCATAAGTGCTGAATAGGCAACGAGCTGAATCAACTGCAAAAGCTTAGTAATTCCATCGTACCAGAGAGGTAAGTTGGAATTAATTAGCGAAAATAATGCCACGTTAATAAAGCAGATAATGAATGCCATCACCAGCTCTTGCCATTCTTCCATTTCGTTTACGTAGTCTTCGTTGATGATCATGGAAACAATATTAGCATGTACCACAGCACCGAACATATCCGGATTTGCCTTGCCGGCGAGTTTTTTATTGAGTGGTGTATAAAACTTATCATCCCAGGACGTATCACCGAGGTACTCTCCTAAAAATCCGAGGATAACAATTTTGTCTTTAAACATTTCGGGTACAAAGTTTTCCGTCATTAAATCAACAACATCTAATGTAAAAAACATTTGTGGGTAGTTGGTTTGATGAAAAAAATCAACGACGTTACCCCTGTAGTTCAAAATTTCGGAATAGTTATTACGAGCCAAAAACTTCTGGGTCTTTACAGAGTCATATAGCATAGCTATCATCACGCCAAAGGCATACTGCTCTTCGCCGTTTACCTCCAGACGAGGATTGAAATTGCGGCAAATTTTTACATCATCTTGATATTCCGCATCCGTTTCCAGACTTGCATACCCTTCATGATAAGCGTAATCTCTAAACATTGGATCTGACCGTCTCAGGGAATCAAATCCTTCTGAAAGCGTATCGATCTGAAGTACTTTACTGACAAGAACAACATTTCCAGCCTCTTGAATGGCATTACTCAACATCAAATTTCCGAGGGTGTCTTTTAATTGAGGGCAATTAACAGTGTCTCTCAAGCCTGTAACACAGTCGAAGAATCCATCGACGCCTATTACTTTTGGATTGTACTTCTTAATAATTTGGATTTGTTCAGCGATTTCGCGCCGAGAGAGTTTGCCTATGTTTACGATTACAATATTCTCATCTACATTCGGGTCATCCCGAAGTCGCGAAAACACGTAGTCGGTCAACTCAACATCGGCAAGGGCTTGTCCAATTGAATCAAAAGCATCAAAAACCTTAAGCTGTGTCAGGCGAAATAGACCCCACATTGCCAGGAATACAAAGACAGTCGCGAAGAAACAGTCAAGCCAAAAATTTCTCATGATAATAAGGCATGTATCGAGTAAATTTAGAAATTTAGATTGTTATTCCTATCCAACCTTTGAAGCATCTCCATAAACCAAGACTCGACGTAAAGACCTTCAAAGAGGGCATTTTGTCCGGTGACCGGAGTGTACTGGGACAGGCTATTACTCTCATTGAAAGTAACCTGAATTCTGATAAGGTGTTGGCTACCGGCCTTTTAGAAAAAATTCTCCCACATACCGGTAATGCATTGAGGATCGGGATTACCGGCGCACCCGGTGTAGGGAAAAGTACTTTCATTGAATCATTCGGAAAAATCATCATCGGTCATGGAAAGAAGCTGGCGGTGCTCACCATCGATCCCAGCAGTCTGGCAACGAAAGGCAGCATACTGGGTGACAAAACAAGAATGGAAGAGCTTTCTAAAAATTCAATGGCATACATCCGGCCATCAGCATCTTATAATGCGCTGGGTGGTGTGGCATTCAAAACCCGGGAAGCCATGCTGCTTTGTGAAGCAGCAGGATATGAAGTAGTCATTATTGAAACTGTAGGTGTTGGCCAGTCTGAGGTTTCCGTCAAAGGTATGGTTGATTTCTTTTTACTTCTGATGCTTGCCGGTGCAGGCGATGACCTGCAAGGAATCAAAAAGGGTATAACGGAAATGGCCGATGCTTTGATCATCACTAAGGCAGATGGTGAAAATATCAAACATGCCACCGCAGCTCAAGCTACTTATCAGCATGCATTTCATCTCCTTTCAAAAACCGAGTCCGAATGGCAACCGGTTGTCTTGACCTCCTCAGCAACAACCGGTGCAGGTATGGTTGATGTATGGAAAATGATATTGAAGTATCAACACGAAACAAAATCAAGTGGCTTCTTTCAGAGAAACAGAGCCCTCCAAAACATTATTTGGTTCCGTGAATTCTTTATGCAGCTTTTGAATGCTGATATTCATAAATTCCAATCGCTGCAAAAATTCCAAAAGGAACTTGAAGGTTCGGTCGCTAACCAGACTGTATCCGCCGAAACCGCGGCGAGGGAATTATTAAGTGCGTATCATCAATCCATCAAAGGCATTAAATCCTGAAACAGAAAAGTAGTTTCTGAATTTTCAACTTCTCCAACGGCATTTTTGTTCTGATAACTGTACGTTCTGGATACAATGGACCCGCAGGAAACCAATATCTTCTTTCTAAAAATTGGTCCATCATATACGAACGTATGAAACTCTCCGTTCTCTCCGCAAATGTCTACCCGTGGAGGTAGTGTTTCGGGGAATGATAAATCCAATGGCTTACCCAACGCCTCTGCTCTGAAGAAATTAGCGTTTGCCGAACAGATCATTGTTTTGAAACCAACGTCTATGCATTCTTTAAAGATCGCCGAGGTCACCTCTTTCCATAGTGGGTAAATGGAAGAAAGTTTTGTGGTTAGCAGTAAACGTTCTCTGTACTCACGAAGGTCTTCCAGAAAAATATCACCAAACATTACTCCGTCAACCCCTTCATCAAAGCATCGTTGATAAAACGACGTCATAATTTTTTCGTATGGGTCGTGGTTTTGTGAACCTTCCAGATAAAGCTTTACAAGAGGCAACCCAATACTTTCTGCCTGCAGCTCAATAAGATCTTCCCGTACCCCGTGTAATCCAACCCTTCCGGAATCTTTGTCGATTACAGTGTGCAGGCTCATTACATCATATTCCTGTGAGCATAAAATCCTATATAAGGCCAAAGCGCAGTCTTTACCTCCGCTCCAGCTTATCGTCACCTTCTTTTTTATTTCCATAAGGACAATGTCGGCATCTGTTTTTACAACAATAACCTCTTTTAAGATGATAGGCTTCCGTAAAGACTATTAAACCATTCTCCATGTAGTAGTATGGTTCATCGTCAGTCTTTTCGATATCGCTATCTTTCTTTTTCATTTAAAATGAATCTGTGTCGGACTTATCCCGGTGGTAAAAGATGATTGCAAAGCGCCCGATGCGTTGTAGATATAAACCTTTCCTTCCGTAGCATAATTTAGTGCGTCTGCTATCCAGATGTCGCCGGTACCGGGATCGACGTTTAATGCGTAGTTGGTTACGACCTCGCTCGCTTCAAAAATGGGTTCAGTGGGTGCGGCGGTGGCTGTAATTGAAATCTTGTAGATATCCTTCCCGGAATTATAAATTAAACTGCCCTTATCCGGTGTGACTGCAAGATCGCCGTTAACTTTAAGATCAATTTCAATAGTTTCTTCAATGTTAAGGTTTGACGGATTAATGCGAAACAGCTGACCGCTCGTAGCACCATAAACGCCGGTGCAGATTACCCATACTTTGCCGTTAGCATCTGATACCAGACCTGCAGGACCGGAAGCAAGTTGAAGCTGATCTACAAGTGTATTGTTGGAAGGATTGATCACAGCAACCGTACTTGATCCTCCAAAATTATTGTTCGATGCAAATAAATAATTTCCTGTGTATAAAAGTTTATCGGTTCCTTCATCCGTTTCAATTTTCTCTACAACGGTGTTGTTACTTAAATCTACCACTAAAACATAAGAATCAATCAGCGAATATCCTCCTTCTTCATAAGGTCCCCAAACACTGATGTAGGCTTTGTCATTTATGATTTCAACATATCTGGGTTTGTCAAGAGCTGCATTGCTAATCGTACTAAGGCGCTCAAACGAATTACCATCGACCACTTCCACGGTATTGCCACCATTGAGAACCAGGTATCCCTTATCACCATGAAATGTTATGGACTGCGCCACATCTCCCGCAAAACTCCCGGCAGCGTTTCTGAAAATATTCTGTTCCACTTCTCCGGATACTGGATTATAGTGTGTAACCGTTCCATTGGCGTCACCAAAACCCCCTTCACTGACAACAATAACACCACTTTCATATTTGCCTTTGGGCTTTGAATCATCGTCATCACAACTGAATAAGCATAAGGAAAGGATTAGCAAAGCGAAAACTTTCATGGACAAATTGGGGATTCCTGAACTTCTCTGATACATAACTAACATGGATTTTTTAGTACAACACTTCATTTTGGTGTATGGGTTAATTGATAAGTAATCTTAAAGTTGAAATTTCGCCCGGGCATGGCGCGCCCGGAGTACATCTGGTAGTTTTTATCCAAAACATTTCTGGCCATGAATGAAAAGTCAAAAGAATGCCCTTTATGCTTCCATGATTTTCCTAGGGATAAATCCAGCAAACTATAAGGCGCCAGCGCATAGATCGGCGAGTTAGAAGCCTCAGTAAAACGTTCACCGGCATATTGTAAACAGAAACTAGCCCGCCATGTACCATACGTCAGTCCCAGGGTTGAAGAGCCTGTATGTTCGGGTGTATAAATAAGCTGATTACCAACGGCAGATATATCTGAATCATGGGCTTGCAATGTTATGGATTGGACAAATTGGTAAGCTACTTTACCGCTTACTGAAAATTTACCTGATGAAAGCGATGCCTCTGCACTTACGTCTATCCCCTTTACTTCAACCTCTTTTACATTGTGGGGTCGGTATACACCATTGGCTTCCGGAACCCATTGAATCCATTCTGTAATACGCTGGTAAAAGGCTGTTGTGTTGATCTTGAATTTCTTGTACATCCAGCCGAAGCCGAGTTCCGTTGCATAACTAGTTTCAGGTAATAAGTCTTTGTTACCAACATCGCCCCAATAGCGGTCATTGAGTGTTGGTGCGCGGAAATTTTTTGAACCATTCGCGTTTACTACAAGACGTTGAACACGATTCTCAAAAAGCATGATATCAACTCCTAAGTAAGGCAATATCGGGGACTTAATACCGGTAATGAAAGGTTGTCTGACACTAAACGAACCTGTTAATTTTTTTGCACTACGTCTTACTGATGCCGACACATCAACTCGATCTTCAACAGGTTCATTCGGACCATAAGCGTTGATTTTACCAATAATGTGATTCCACTCTGTACTTACAAGTGCATGCCATTGTTTTCCAAAAGTATATTGGTGACTTGCGGACGCGATAAATCTTAGAACTTCACTATTCGTACCGTTATAAATTATTCTATCATTAACAATACCACCTCCGACTGTTAAAAGTCCGTAGTCATTGTTCTGTTCATAGGAGATACTTAGCCTGTGATTGCGATCTGCCTGCTCGTCTGAACTGTTCGAGGTTCCAATCGTCGGTTGTAATTCGCGATCAGCATCGTGATACCAATAATGAAGACTGATTTTTTTAGAAGCTGAAAAGTCATACTGCACATCCTGAACAAAGCCACGCTGAAAAAAAGAAGCATTCTGCTGTCGGTCACTTAGCCCGGCAACTGGAAAGTCATTATCGTTTTGCAGGTTGTAAAAAGATGTTGAGTACGAAAGATTTCCGGTCTGAAAAGATCCTTTCAAAGAAGAGAAGTACCGTCCGAAACTGCCAACCTCCTGGCTCAATGATGCGCTGCGGGATTTGTCATTAAAAGAAGATAGTAAAATAGATCCACCAAAGGCACCACTCCCAAACTGGGCACTTCCGGCGCCAGCATGTACTTTGATATCATCGAAGGCAACGGCAGGCAGAATGGAAAAATCTGCCTGTCCGACAGAGAAACTGTTGATATTAATTCCGTTCCACCGTACGGCTACATGTTGTGGTGAGGTACCTCGCATACTGATACCTGACAACATTCCATTCCCGTAGTTTCTGAAGTAAATGGGAAATTGAAAAGACAGAACCTCTCCCAGGTGGCGGGAACTGTACTCTTCGTTCAGTGTGGAATCAAGCCTTATTATCCTTGAACCGGAAAGATATTTCTCCTCTGGCAATCCATAGACAGTTACGGATTTTAACAAGATTGTATCACCCTGTGCTTTCACAACAAAGCAGGATAAAGTCAATAGCAAAGACATACCTAATCGCAAAAACATAGTAATGGGTTGCGACAGATGTAAAACCAGATTTGCAAGGACAGCATTGTGCCTCCGAACAGTTCCGACCTTTCACCCGAAAGTCAAAAAATAGTTATAAGAATTTACGGCAGGTCTCCTGGCTTTTCACCTCGCTGACGCCTTCCCATTCATTCTGATCGTAATCAGTGAGAACAGTGGCATTAGATTGTCAGCGACAAATCGTGAATTACAGTTGCGGGGACAGCTCCGGAATAAATAACATATTTCACCGGTATTCCCTTTTAATCTTCTGATGTTGTAACAGCAGAAGAACCGCGAATCAGGCACAAACATACTGTACAATTGTTAAATTCCAAAAAACAATCATCCTGACCAATGAAGCTGTTTGTTGTCCGATAGTGAAAATCAGTAATATTGCTGCATGAAATGTCCATCACCTATTGTCAGCCAATGCGTAACACCAGAAGTAAGAGTAAACAATGGAATCACCACACACACCATACAATGTCCACACTGACAATACTTAAGACTTATGTCTAACTACTAATCTACTCACATTGAAAAATATCGTTATCATCATACTCTCCTGGGCAATTCTCGCAGGATGTGGTAAGAATAAGTCTCAACCCGTTACGCTTGAAGAAAGTGAATCAAAAACCACTTTACATTATGCCGAAGGATTTTCTGTTCAATATATCGGTAACAATAAATTGGTGGAAGTTAAATATCCCTTTCAGGGAGCAAGTTCAGGGCACAAGTATTTGCTTATTCCCAGAGGAAAAGCTATGCCAGAGTATGATGAAGATGTAAGCATCATAACCATTCCCATCAATTCAATAGTTTGTACCTCCACATCGCATATCCCCTTGCTTGACTATCTGGGAGAGAGTGAAAAACTTGTTGGTTTCCCGTCGACCGACTATATCAGCTCAGAAAAAATACGCAAGAGAATTGATGGTGGTTATGTACAGGAACTGGGAATTGATAAGGGAATAAATCTGGAACGACTTGCCATGCTCACTCCTGAGATGGTGATGGGTTATACGATGAGCAATGATTATGGGCAGTTTAAGAAGATGGAGGAGTTAGGAATCCCGGTAGTCATCAATGCAGAATATTTGGAGAAGCACCCCCTGGGTCGGGCAGAATGGATAAAATTTATGGCCGTGTTTTTTGACAAAGAAGAAGAAGCCGACTCTGTATTTCGTAGCATTGAAAAAAATTATTTAGAAACCAAAGCCCTGGTCGATTCGGAAAAAACTCGTCCAACGGTTCTCAGCGGAATTGTTTATGGCGATGCATGGTTTCTTCCCGGTGGTGAAAACTATGCCTCACGAATTCTGAAAGATGCCGGTTGTAATTATCTATGGGCAGAAAATTCTTCCAATGGTTTTCTGGAACTTAGCTTCGAGTCGGTTTATGAAAAAGCTCACGATGCAGAATTGTGGATCGGGGTGGGAAATTATTCATCGCTTCATGATATTACGTCTGGGGATGAGCGTTACACTCGTTTCAAACCTTTCAAACAAAAGCAAGTATATACCTATGATGCACGTAAAGGCGCAAAGGGAGGAAGTGAATTTTTAGAACTGGGTTATCTGAGACCTGATCTGATTCTTAAAGACCTGGTCAGGATCGCTCATCCTGAATTACTACCCGATTATGAACTTTATTTCCACAGGAAGTTAGAGTGATCTTTATTCGCTGCTCAATCCAGTCTTGTGACGTCTACCTTTACCGTTAGTTTTTGTTTTCCGGAACTGAAAACAATCCCTTTGATGGGTGCTACATCATGATAATCGCGACCGTATGCGACGGTGATATGTTTGTAGGTTGGAAGCAAGCAGTTTGTAGGATCGAATTCCACCCAGCCAATGGAAGGAAAGTAAACCGAAACCCATGCATGCGATGCATCTGTTCCCACGAGTTTCTCTTTACCCGGCGGAGGTATGGTTTCAATGTAACCGCTCACATATCGTGCAGCGAGGCCCATATTTCGAAGACAACTTATCATCAGGTGAGCAAAGTCCTGGCAAACTCCCTTCTTTGCTTTCACGACATGCTCTACCGGCGTGTTGATCGTTGTAAACCCGGGTTTGAACTCAATCGTGTTGTAAATTTTTTGCATCAGTGCATTGCAGGCAGACCAGAGTGTGGCATCTTCCAAAAAACAATCGGCAGAAAATTTTCTTATTTCTTCGCTTTTTGGAATAAACGGAGAAGGTAATACATATTGAACAATCTCATAAATTTCTTTCTCCGGTAACCCCAGCGATTGTTGAACATCTCTCCACAACACAGGCGAACTAAATGCATGATCAGCTTCAGGCCGTCCACTCAGATGGATTTCACTTTCCAACGTAATAATTAAATGATCATGATCTTTATAGGATGAAAAGAATGCAAGTGTATTTCCGAAAAAGTCTGTTCGATACGTAAATTCATCCGGTGTGGGTACAACTTTTATTTCAGATGATACACAGGTTTGCTGGGTACCATGAACTGGCGTCATGCATACCCGGTTATAACAAAGACCTACAGGATCCTGATACGTATATTCGGTAACGTGTTTTACTCTGTATCGCATGTTACAACTCTAACTTGAAATTATCCTTTATTGCCTGATATTGATATGTTGAATGACTAAAGTAATTAGCCGTTAATGTAACAGAGAGTTTTGCGATTTTGGTGCTGAGTTGTTCACAGACCTTGTCAAGCTCCATTCGGAAATCCAGTTCAGGGTCAACTTTCATTAAGTCGTTGACGTTAATCAACCTCACCATACTGTAGCATTCAAATACCAGATTTGAAATTTCGCTGTCGTGAGCACCTTTCTCTTTTTGCGGAAGCTGTTCTATAAATTTCAATAACTGCTCCAACTGCGATAAAATGGATATCGGATTTTGCTTGTTTAGAAATAGTAGATCGAGAGCGGGAGCGATATCAAAGTAAGTACGGTAAACAGATCTATAGTTTGATAGATTTTGATTACTCACCAGCAGGGCTTCCAAAATCTGAAACTCTACACTCTCTTCAAATTTGAATGTAAGCAGTGCCCGGTATTGAATTAACTCAAGCGATAACTCTTCAATAAGCTGTCCGATCCGGTACATCAACCATCCTTCCCCCCGATACATACTCTGTCTATTCATTTCCAAAAAAGAAAGCAGACTTCCATTCAATTGATCAAGCAGTGTAAAGACATGCCGGATACCATCAGGCTCCAATACTGCAAGCTTTCTTTTTGTGTCTTCGATATCATCAATAATACGCCAGTTATCTACAGCCCATCGGTCGCGAACTGAGTACATCGCTTTAATCAGATTATTGACTGTGAACAAAATACTTCCGTCCTGCTCGGGATTACAGATGAGCTTGTGTATTTCTTTCAACCGATCGTCTACATGAAATACTTCATCATCTTCTAAAAATCCAGGATAAGTACCCGTAAGATGTGTAATGGTATTTAACAAAGCTCGTTGCGCTTCCGTTTCCTGACCACTATTATTCAAGTAACCACTTTGACTCAGGTTGCGCAAAACAATCCGAATGAAACGGGATGTCCGCAGCACCCGCTGAGAATACCGGCCAACCCAAAAAAGATTTTCAGCCGCGCGGCTCGGCAGCACAGCTTTTCGTTTTAAGTCAGAGTGATGTAACAGAAGTGTACCTGTATTCTTTAAACTTGCTTCAACCCATGTATCTTTTGCAATACCACCATCCTGGTTTGATACTAAGAAACTGCCTTTTTCCGGAGAGCATCGCGTCAGCCCGCCCGGCATAATTTCATATCCTTCCTTTGACGCTACCAGGAAAGTTCTCAAAACGGTATAACGAGGCTCTAACTTTTCCTTTGTAAATACAGGCGCTGTTGAAAATCCAACCTCCTCCTGTCCTACATATAAAAAAGGATTTGCTCTTATCCGCGCAATCAATTCTGTCCTCTCGGCTTTTGACAACTGAGATCCAATTACAGTACCTGATCCGGCTGTGCGGTCAATTTTTTTTATCACCAGTTGATCAATGTTCTGGATAACATGATCCATTTCCTTTTTCTGGCCACACCACCAGGTTGCTACCATTTTGAAAATAGGATCTTCATTCAGAAAAAATTTGAAGATGTTATGCATGAAGGCCATCAACCCAGTATTCTCCAATACACTACTACCTAGTGGGTTGGCAATCGATACGTTTCCTTTTCTTACCACTTCAAGTAACCCCGGGATTCCCAGATGAGAATCCTCGCGAAGTTCAAGTGGATCACAATAGCTATCATCCACCCTGCGCAGAATAATATCTACTTTTTCAAGACCTTCAACGGTTTTAATCCAGACGAAGCCATCACGAGCAATCAGATCTTCTCCCTGCGCCAAAGTGAAGCCCATATAAGATGCCAGAAACGCATGCTCGAAATACGTTTCATTTCGCGGGCCGGGAGTTAGCAAAACAATTCTGGGTTGCTCTTTTCCTTGTGGTGCAATCTCCAGAAAAGCCTGCATCATGTTGTTAAAGAAACCTCCAAGCTTTGCTGTTTTGTGTTCTTTGAATAATTCCGGCAGCACGCGGCTAAGTGCACTTCTGTTTTCGAGTGCATAACCCATACCGGAAGGTGCTTGTGTGCGGTCTCTCAATACCCAAACTTTTCCGTCCGGGCCTCTTGAAAGATCGGCAGCATAGAGAATGAGTTGGTGTGCACCCGGCTGTTTGATTTTATCACAGGGACGAAGAAATCCCGAATGGGCATAGATCAATTCAGCAGGAATTATACCTTCCTTCAACAACCGACGTTCGCCATATAAGTCCTCCAGTATTTTATTCAGTACGAAAGCACGCTGCTTCATACCTCTCTCGGTGATTCTCCATTCGGCCGCAGAAATTAATAACGGCAACGTATCTAACAACCAGGGACGGTTTAGTCCGTTTGTATCGCCGTAGACATTATAGGTAACACCGTTCTCTTTTAAAAGCTTCAGCAATTCCTGTTGCCTTCCTTTTAATTCCTCTGTGCTGAGGTGCTCAATATTAACAAGTAGTTTTTTCCAATGTTCTTTCGCCTCTCCATCAAATCCAAAGCATTCATCCACCAAGGAGCGGTTTCCAAAATAACCTCTTGTCAAAGTATCCAGAGGCGTGTTTGTATTCATGCTTTCCATTCGTTGAAGTAAGTCAGAATTGGCGTAAGTCTAGTGTATTTGGATATTCAGGGGTGCTTTTAACAGAGGGTGGATCAAATTTCTTTGTAATCTGGTTCTTTTCCAAATATCGTTCAATACCTGTATAAGTAATTGAAGGAGTGATCGGCCCCTGACTGTGTCCCTCACTCCAGAAACGGCTTATTCGTCTCCCTTCCGCCTCGTAGGCATTTACCGGGAAGGTATCATAATTTCTTCCTCCGGGATGTGCTACATGATACGTACACCCTCCGACGGAGCGATTATTCCAGGTATCAACAATATCAAATACAAGAGGAACATCTTTACCCAAAGTAGGATGCAATGCTGATGGAGGACTCCAGGCCCGGTACCGAACTCCAGCCACATATTCACCCTTTGTGGGGGTTTCGCGAAGCGGGATAGGCTTACCGTTGCAGGTAACCATAAAGCGGTCTGCATTGAAATGGGCTACCTTAACCTCAACCCGTTCAACGGAAGAATCTACAAATCTGGCTGTAGCTCCTCTTACAACTTCTTCTCCCAGCACATGCCAGGGTTCTATTCCCATGCGTAACTGGAGTTCCATATCTTCAACCCTAATTTTTCCATATAATGGAAACCGAAATTCAAAGAAAGGTTCCAGCCACTCCAAGTGAAATGGATATCCCTCATCCTGGAGGTCGCGGACTACTTCACCCAAATCTTGTTGTACATAATGTGGCAACATAAACTTATCGTACAAACCCGTACCCCATCGTACCAGTTTACCTTTATAAGGTTTATTCCAGAACCTCGCTACAAGTGCACGCAGCAATAATAGTTGAACGATACACATCTGTTTATTCGGAGGCATATCAAAAGCTCTGAATTCAAGGATACCAAGGCGTCCCGTTGAGCTATCGGGTGAGTATAATTTATCAATGCAAAACTCTGCGCGATGTGTATTGCCTGTGATATCAATTAACAGATTTCTGAAAATCCGATCTACCAGCCAAAAAGGTACTTCTCCCTTTTCAGGTATCTGACTGAATGCAATTTCAAGTTCGTATAACATTTCAGGTCTTCCTTCGTCTACGCGGGGAGCCTGACTGGTTGGCCCTACAAACTGCGAAGAAAAAAGATAGGACAATCCAGGATGATGTTGCCAATATGTAACGAGGCTCCTTAGCAAATCCGGTCTTCTCAACACAGGACTATCGGAGGGTGTTACTCCGCCAATGGTGATATGATTACCACCACCCGTACCGGTATGCTTTCCATCCAGCATGAACTTCTCACTGCTCAAACGACTAAGTCGTGCTTGCTCAAAGAGAATATCGTAATTGCTGACAAGCTCTCTCCAACTTTTTGCGGGATGTATATTAACTTCAAGAACACCGGGGTCAGGCGAAAGCCCAAGCTTCGTGAGTCGGTTATCACGCGGCGGTTCATAACCTTCGATCACTACCTTTAATCCCAATTTTTCTGTGGCAGCTTCTATACACGCCAGCATGTCAAGGTAATGCTCAACATAATGAATGGGAGGCATGAAAAGATAAATCTTACCCTCCCGGACTTCAATACACAACGCAGTCGGTACTGTATATGCTTCAAACGTGGTTGCTGTTTCTTCGGGGATTTCCTTTTTTTCCTTCAGACCTTTCTGCTCCTTGTTTTCTGGTTCGGCTTCTTCCAGGTAATTATCGTAAAATTCTTTTGGCAATTCCGTTGGCGCGAGTGGATTCTGATATCGCTTTTGTACGGTTTCATGAAAATGAGCGAGTTGAGGAAGTTCTTCAAAAGTGCTTCGTTCTACTTTTTTCTGCAACTTCTTCGGATGTGTATATAATACAGACTTTAACGGAAGACGAAGGCCCATTGGTGAATTGCCAGGGATTAACACAAGGTGATTATTCCGGAATTCCCATTTGCCGGAGAGCCATCGGTTATTCCAAAAATTCCACTCGATAGGAATAACATATCCGGCAGGAGTCCCGAGTCCGTTGACCAACAACTCAGCCAGTTTTTTCCTTTCCAGTGGATCATCAAGGTTTGCTGAGTAAGGGTCGACATTCGCGGGTACCTTACCTTCTTCCCACAAAAAGAAAAAAGCATCTTCTAAAGCCGGTTGAATGTGGTCGGACGGAATATTGAGGAACTTGGTTAACAAGAGTGCTAACTTATGAGCATCTGTTATGGTATACGTACCCTTTGAATCGGCAAGGTCTAGTAAGTCATCCTTCCGCCAGACGGGATATTTATCGTTTCTCCAAATCGACGAGTATTGCCACCGTGGTAAAGGTTCCCCGGGATACCATTTACCCTGCCCTTTATGAATGAGACCACCTTGTCCAAAGGAATCTTTTAATCGTTTGATCAGCTTTGCACCAAGAGATCGTTTCTGGGGGCCATCGGCGGTAGTATTCCATTCCTTTGCCTCCATATCATCAACCGAAACAAAGGTTGGTTCACCTCCCATCGTGAGTCTGACATCTCCTGACTGCAAGTCTTCATCCACCTTGTTTCCCAGTGCAAGTACAGAAGCCCATTGTTCTTCACTATATGGCTTTGTTACCCGGGGATCTTCGTGCAGGCGGTGTACTTCATTTTTATAGTTAAATGTTACTTCGCAAAAGCTGGTCATTCCGGTAACGGGCGCAGCGCTAACCGGATCCGGTGTACAGCACAATGGAATATGTCCTTCTCCGGCAAACAGCCCAGACGTTGGATCCAGCCCGATCCATCCGGCTCCCGGAATATAAACTTCAGCCCATGCATGAAGATCGGTGAAGTCGTGATCGGTGCCCGATGGTCCATCAAGGGCCTGTGTATCTGGTTTCAATTGAATGAGATAACCCGATACAAACCGGGCTGCTAATCCAAGATTTCGAAACAACTGTACAAGTAGCCATGCAGAGTCACGGCATGAACCGCTGTGTATATTCAACGTCTGCTCACAAGTTTGAACACCCGGCTCCAATCGAATAGTATAGTTGACACGACTTTGAACCGCCTGATTGAGGTAAACCAGAATGTCAATCGTACGCATCCCTTTATCCGATGGATCAATTTCTATCAGCCAGGCCGCCAAGAGCGGCCCCGATTCCGCTACTTCAAAATAGGGTAGTAATTCTTTTTTAAGCTGTGTGGTATACGTGAAAGGAAACGTCTCAGCAAAATCTTCAATAAAGAAATCGAACGGATTGATAACGATAATCTCCGCTATTACCTCTACATCGAACTGAAGTAAGGTCGTTTGTTCCGGGAAAACCACACGTGCCAGGAAATTTCCGAAGGGATCTTGTTGCCAGTTAAAAAAATTATTTTCCGGTTTTATCTTCAGCGAGTATGACAATATCGGAGTCCGGCAATGCGCAGCAGGTTTTAATCTGAAGGTATGCGGAGAAAGCGTGACGGGGCGATCATACGTATACGAAGTCTGATGCCTGATTGCAACTTTTATGGACATAGTGAAAAATGAAGCGATTTATTCTTTAATAATACTTCATTTTGAAAACAGATGCATTGCATTACATCTGATTTGACCAAATAGTTTTAATCCATCCTCATTTCAATCGTTTGATACTATTATGTGGGGTTGCAGGTAACGGTTAAGTGATAAGCGGTAAGGTTACCCAACAACTTCTTCAGTGACGATTTTCATTCCTGCATCTTGCATGGCTCCAAATCCACCATAAACGTTGATAAGACTTTTGAATCCATGATTTTTCATAATCGATATAGCCGTCATTGACCGGTAACCTCCTCCACAATGCACGATATAAGGCTTGTTTCGATCGAGATCATCAAATACGTCAGGAAAGTCAGCCAGTGGTAGGAATATTGCGTTTTTCAGATGACTGATGTTCCATTCACCGGGTTTGCGCACGTCCAACACCTCGGCACCATTATCCATTTCCTTCTGAACTTCTGAAGCCGAAACAGATTTCACCTCTGCCAGTGGTTTGCCGTAGGAACTTACACCTCCTTTGAGGTATCCTGCCACGTTTTCATAGCCAACACGTGCAAGTCTAAGTACTGTCTCTTCCTCTTTTCCTGTTTCAGTAACGAGAACCAGTCGCTTGTTAATATCTACCAAAGTACCAACCCACACTGCAAACTGTCCGTTAAGGCCAATGTTGACAGCACCCGGGATATGTTCCCTTTCAAAATCATCAGCCGAACGGGTGTCGAGAATGGTAACACCTTCCGCTACGAGTGTCCTGAACTGATCCGGTACAAGCGCGACCGTATTCCTTTTTAAAACATCTTCGATAGGGTCATACCCTTCTTTATTGATTCGGGCATCTTCAAAAAAGTATTGAGGCGGCGGAAGTATTCCTTCCGTTAATTTCTCAATGAATTCTTTGCGACTCATATCCCTGAGTGCATAGTTGAATCGTTTCTGTTCTCCGATTGTGGATGTAGTTTCTTTCCCGATATTCTTACCACAGGCCGAGCCCGGCCCATGCGCCGGGTACACGATGACATCGTCGGGTAGGGTCTTGATCTTTCTCGTCAACGAATCATACATCATTCCGGCAAGCGTCTCCTGGCTCATCATACCATCAAGTAAGTCCGGACGGCCGACGTCACCTACAAATAAGGTGTCGCCGGTAAATATGGCATACTCTTTTCCTTCCTCATCCAACAACAAATAGCAGGAAGATTCCGGTGTGTGCCCTGGTGTATGTAATACCCGGATTCTGACATTTCCAAGAATAAATTCTTCGCCATCTTTGGCGTTATGTACAGCATAATCCGTATTCGCATCCGGACCGTAAATAATCGGAGCGTTGGTTTTCCGGGAGAGGTCGATATGCCCCGATACAAAATCAGCATGGAAATGGGTTTCAAAGACATATTTAATCTTTGCACCACGCTTTAGTGCTAATTCGATATAAGGTTCAGTTTCGCGAAGCGGATCAATAATAGCTGCCTCGCCGTCTGATTCGATGTAATAAGCTGCTTCTGCCAGACAATTCGTATATAATTGTTCGATATACATGATGTGGAGGTCGTAGTAGTTTGTTTAAAAGTTGTTTTGAAATTCGATGGTTTGGCCCCATTTGTCACAAATTTCACAAAAAATCGGCTGATTACATGGACCTTTCTAACTTTGCATTCCGATGAAGCACGCAAGTTGCATTTTTTGGCTTCTGCTGATTACTTTTTTTTCGGCCGCCAGTAGTTATAATGTCTTTGAGGAAAACGGCAGAGTTGGACTCAAGAATGAACAGGGTAAGGTTCTGATCCCTGCTCAATATGAAGCTTTGGGCTGGAGCGATGGAAAATTTTCAATTCTTCAATCCGTTACAGGCTATAAGTCCGAGGGACTATGGGGTATGATTAATCTGAATAATCAGCTCCTAACAAAACCAGTTTATGAAGCGATGTTTCCCGTCGACGGATCGCTGTTAATTGCCCGCCGAAAGTCAAATGTTTCTCTGCGCATAGTTGCAGGATGCCTTAACTTTTCCGGAAAGGAAATCATCCCTTTTCAGTACGATGGTGTAAGTATCAGCTTTTTCAGAGCCATTGTATTTACTAAAATCGGTAATGAATATAAGTATGGTCTTATTGATCTGGAAAACAAGACCCTTATCCCCCAGCGGTACAAAAGCATTGCTTCAATTGGAAGTCTGCGCTATGCTGTTTCAAACTTTGAAAACAAAATTGCACTCTTTACGGAGAACGGAAAGCAGGTTACAAATTTCAATATCGACAGTATCGCACCCTTTAAAAAGAATTATGCGGTCTTTCATCAGGGGTCATTGCAGGGTTTGATAGACCGCGATGGACAAATTAAACTTCAACCCACGTACCGTGAAATTCGAATCGATGATGACGGTTTACTGTACACCAGACAGATAGACGAATGGTTGTTTTTAGATGGACAAAACAAATTGATAAAACAGAAACGAGCCGATTCCATTTCACCCATTGGAAAAAATTTACTGAGTATTCGCACAACGGGTACGATAAGGGTTGAGGATTATGACTTTAATCCGGTTTTCGCTTCAACCTTTTCCTCGCTTGGCAAATTTCAAAACGGTAAAGCAATCTTTTCCGTGGGGACGAAGTTCGGAGTTATTACGCGAAGCGGCTCCGTTCTGGTTAAACCTACTTTTGATGTGTTATATCCCGATAATGCATTTTACATCGGAAATCAAAAACAAGCGGGCAAAGACCACTGGCATGTATTGGATTCATCCGGTCTTATTCTAAACAACAAACCTTATGATCGTATTCATCCATATATCGGCAAAATATTCCCGGTTTCAATACGAAACTTTTGGGGTGCAATAAATACTTCCGGCAAAGAAATTATTACCTGCACATACGATTCAATTCTTCAACATTTGAATGAAAACATAGTCGTTAAATTCCGGGGACAATACGGTATTGTTAATTTGAAAGAGGAATGGATTATTACTCCTAAAGCCAATAAACTCAAACTGATTACCGATGATCGGTTTATTGAAATAACCCCTGCTAAAACCTACCTTAAATCGTACGACGGAAACGCAATTTATTTTACCGAGAATAAAGTTCAGGTAAGCAATGAACATATTATTGAGTATTTACCATCCGGAACCATATGGGAAATTGATTTGAATGGTGTCATAGTAGATCGACAAGTTCAACCAGAGGGTTCCATTGAAAAAATATTCCCACCTTCAGAAGGCCTTAGAGCAATAAAAAAGAACGGCCAATATGGTTTCGTTGATTCCCAGGGAAGACTTCGTATTGCTAACCGATATGATGGGATACAATCCTTTAGTGAAGGACTTGCTGCGATCAAGATTCTGGGAAAGTGGGGATTCATTAATAATCAGGACAAAATTGCAATCCAACCGGTATATGAAGAGGTATCCTCGTTTAAAGATGGTTTCTCTCTCGTGAAGCAAAAAGGTCTTCAGGGACTGATTGACAAAAATGGCAAACAAGTTTTACCCATGCGTTATGAATCTGTGAGCGTATTTCCGCATGGTAGTTTACTTATCGCGCAAGATAAACTTTATGGTTTAGCGAGTGCAGAAGGAAAAATCCTCATCAACCCCAAATACCACCGTCTGGAAGATCTTAACAATAACTATGTGATCGTTGCCCGTGATGGAAAGTATGGTGTTATTACACTTCAGGGAATAAGTACGATCCCGTTGATGTACGACTACATTTCTTATGATGGCTTTAATGATTTTTTTATTGCATTGAAGAAGGCTGACTGGGTGAATGTCAGGTTATAGACAAATGGCAATTTCAAAATAACTCATTCCATTTCCATTCTACACTGTTGCGAACAGTGAGACGAATTAATTAGTAAAACTGCTCTAAAGTGTTGTCAAAGCTTTGCACCTTTTACCAGCAAGACAGATTTTATTGATTGTTCTTTTAGATGTAGAAATTTTTTGCGTCCCTCGTCCTTCATGAAATCCTGAAAACCTTGTTCACTTTCAAACTTGCCGAAATGAATTTCGTAAGGTTTTTCAATGTGAGTTTCTATAAAGTTGTTTTCCGTTGGTCTTAACCGTAATAAAAGCTGACCTTTATATTTTGAAATGATTGGAATAGCAACATCTTCAAATTGATCAAAAACGTTTTCCTGCCCGTCTTTGATATAAATTAATTGGGTGAAGTAAATCATCTTGTTGGCTTTGGTAATTTTTATCTATTGGTTTACTTAACAATCCGGTTCCGAGGGTGCTTAATTTCTATCGTTTGCGCATAGAATTATTTTAGTCTTTAAGGATGTAACCGATCTCCCAAGTGTGCCCGAACGGATCTTTTAATTTTCCAATTCTCCACACGTCTTCAGTGGTCATGGGGCAGATTTCCATCGCTCCAAACTTCACCGCATTTTCAAATAATTGATCAGCATTTTTCGTTTGTAACACAATTCTCACAGAACAATTTGATTGCAGTTCAGGACTAACAGTTCCGAACTGAGGTTCTTCATCACCTACCCAAAATTCTGCTCCTTCAATGCTTATTTTCGAGGTTAGGCTTTTTTCCGGCAAACCATATCTTTCTATTTCATCTGCTCCAAAAGCGGAAATATAAAAGTCCACCGCAGTCTTTTCATTTTTGACTGTCAGGAAGGGTGTTATTGTTGTTCGAATGTTTTCGGTCATAGTTTTAAATTTTGGATATCTATTCTTAAGCGTTCGTTGAATTTTTCAATCATTATAATTAGTTCTTCCTATCGCCTGCGGTGCAGTTTGTCGGCAATGCGAATACTTGCGGTAAACATGCGAAATTATGAGAGATCCGATAGTCAACTTTAACCGATTCTGTTACCTTTTGATCGATTGTGTCAACTTTCGTACGATTTTAGCCGATTTTAAAATTATCCAGTCTGCAGTTGCCCTTGGAACATAAAGCCAGAAATAGCCAGCACAAAGCCAGAAGTGGCCAGCTCTTAGCCACAAAGTAGCCACAAAGTAGGTAGCGCTTAGCCAGAAAGTAGCCTGCACAAAGCCAGAAAGTAGAAGCGAATACGCCACTGAGACGCCACTGAGACGCCACGAGGAAGCCAAGGAAAATAACGGCACCAAAATGGGAATTGGTTGGACATTAATTCTTTCACCAAATTCTTTCCAACACCTCAGGATTTCGATATTTTTAGGTTTAACGCCTATCCTGATGGAATCTTTGGAGCCTGCCGAGATCGAATTACCTTCAGCTACTCCTGAAGCAGACCTTCCATTTACAATTGTATCATCTTCGCTGGCTTGCGTCAATTGCAATGCTGAAGTTACCTCCAGGTTTTGCCCAGACTGCGGACAACCTAATCCTCCAAAAAAATTGGGACTTCGCAACATGTGGTACGACTTTCAATCTCGTATTTACGGTTTTGACGGCATGTTTCCACGCACAATTAAAGACCTGACTGTCCGACCAGGTTCAGCAGCGCGCGATTATATTCGGGGAAATCGGGTAAAGTACTATGGACCGGTAGGTTATTTCTTTTTGATGATAACAGTCTATCTTCTAATCGCCTCGCTTTTGGGGGTGGACTTAAAAGAGTTTCTTAAATTGAGTGGTTCGATGGTACAGCAACCTCCTCCCGGTACGGGTCAGGAGAAGTTAAATAATCAGATCTTAAATTTAGTTTCTGATAATCTGAAGATTTTTTCGTTTTTGATAATTCCCCTTCAGGCGTTTACCGCTACGCTCTTCTACAGAAAGAGCGGATACAATTTTATTGAGCATTCTGTGATGCCTCTCTTTGTAACGGGCCATGCCTTCTGGTTTTCAATTATTTCAGTTATTTTTTTTAAGTATAGCGGCCCAAATGTGATGCTTCTTCTTCTTGGTATTATGGCTATCCCGCTTTACCTCTGGGCTAGCGTTGATTTCTATTCTTATCAGCCCCGCTGGAAAGTTTTTTTCAAGTCCATTTTTGTTTACATCGTTTCTTACTTACTCTATGTAACGATCTTTGTGGCCATTACATTAATATTCATTTTCACTAAGCCTGAATACCTGGAAATGATAAGACCCTCTAATAATCGGTGAGTTAGTTTGCGTTGTTCCAACGAAGTTGCATTTCCGGTTTCTACTTAATCCATCCTACTGCTTTCCTCCACTCGTTAATTTCCCGAATCCTCTTTTCAAAATCTGTCGGTGGTGTTTGGTTTTCGCGTTTCGCCCGATGCCTTATGATGATGATCTGTTCTTCAAGCGTGTTTAGTCCGATCGATTTTCGTCTGCTATTTACCTTTGCCAGATCGTCGTAGCGATTTGGACTTAATTCTCCATCTTCATCCCAGTCAAACTGAGTTCCATATAACTGTTGTCCCCCTTCCAGCACATCAATTCTGTCTTTCAGGTAAGCCAGATTTTTCGGGTCTGCCCCGTTTTCACGAACTGCATTTTCTAAAAGTTTTACACACTTCTTCATGAAGTGGGGACTTCCGATTGAATGTTGTATTACCAACCAGGCTGCTTCACTGGCTTCCTTTCCAACTTTGTCAATTGTCGGGTAGCCGATTTCGTCTAACAACTCATTTAAAATTTCAGCATTCCTATTATGCAGTTTTTGCATTTCCTCATTGTAACCTTCTGAAAGTCGGCCACTCTGAATAAGTCTTTCTCTCAATTCAAAATCTGCACTTTTTAAGCCGATTATTCTTTCAGCAATGCTTTTGTAGTCCATTTTGTTTTAGATGTTTCACAACTTCGAAGACGGACGTTATCGTACCTTAAATTTCGGAAACAATTTCTTCGGTACCAACAGGCTGATAGTTGTGAAGCTTCATGACTTCATCAACATTGGTATCCGCTTCTTTTGTGGTAATGAGTTTTGAAATGGAATTTGCCTTCATCGCTTCTCCTGGAAATGGCTGACATAACGAAAGGACATCATCTTTAGAAAGGTTTTTATTCAACCAATCTTTTTCATATTCCTTTTGAATGAAGACCGGCATACGCTTTTTGTTATTATGCACATACTCCATCAAGCCGTTCGCCTTCGTAGTCAATACAGAATAGCTGTAGTAGTACTCATTGGTTACGCGGTCCTTCCAACGGCTATACAATCCTGCCACTGAAATGATGCGTTGTTGTTTGAAGGATACGTAGTACGGTACCTTTAACTTTCCTTTTTCATCTATCCAACGCCATTCATAAAAACCTGTTACCGGGATGAGGCACCTTTGCCCATTTTTAGCTGCGTCTTGAAACGAACGCTTTTCATACATTTCTTCAGAGATACAATTAAGCGTACTTGGCCGGAGTCCAAACGCTTTTGCATGGTCTGGCATGAAGAAGGGAATAAGTCCCCACTTGAATAGCTTAAACTCTTCCGGGTCGCCAGCTGTGATGATTGGAGAAGGTAAGTAGTCAAACGCATTTTCATGATACATCTTATATTCGGTATCGGTGTAGAAATTCATGATCTTCCGGAGATCCTTCAATTCCTTTATTTCTTCTTTGCTGTAAGGCTGTTCCTTTTGATTTCTGGACATTAACAGTGAAAAGCGCTCCTTAATCAATTCAAGTTCCGACGTCACTGATGTGAATGATGCGGAGTAGTGATCCATCAAATCAGTAAATTTTACAACAAGGGATTTATGGTAGCACATAATTTAAGATCGTTGTAGTTAATTCATTTTTTTGTTGGTGGTCCAATTGTATGTTTTGCTGATCGTTTAAATGAATAAGCGCCGGCGTAAACAGACTTTTTGAAACCTAATCTACAAATTTAGATACGACGAACATAATCATTGGTTTTTTGGTCAACGGCTTCGGTGATACACAATTCGTACTTGATTTTTTTAACTGCCGCCAGTTATAAGATTGACTCATGGGTAGATCTCTATTTGGCTGCGACCTTGAATGTTGTTTGCAAAATACTTTTTTTATCCTTAAAT
Organism: Chryseolinea sp.; assembly: GCA_041747735.1. Lineage (GTDB taxonomy): Bacteria > Bacteroidota > Bacteroidia > Cytophagales > Cyclobacteriaceae > Chryseolinea. The sequence continues at coordinate 285,030 of JBGTEP010000038.1, read as the reverse complement.
TTTTGAAGTTAACGAGAGATGCATGATATCAGAAGCTAACGATCGCATGCTAATTTGTTAAGGAACTTGAACTTGCCATACAAGCACGATTTTTATTATCAAGAGGTATCTCCTAATCGTAAAAGTCTCTCTTGCCTTTAATCTGAAATAAAGTGAACCAAAATACACTTGAGGTAAGCGCAGGGCGCGGCCAAGTATTCCGTGGCTGGAGAAAGAACAACAAAATGAACTGGATTTACAGCAAAGGACTATTACGTTAAAATCGTCAAAGCATATAACATCATTTCAAATGAAAAATCTGATCAATAGAAGGAGCTTTGTTCAACAGAGTATTGCAACCGCTGCTGCAACAGCCGGTTTAGGAGTATCGCTGGACGCCCTTGCACATCCTGCTGCCGACCCAAGTGCATTCATGATTTATCCCGTCGAAGGATATTCACCCCACATAGGAGTGTTGGTCACTATGCTCAACTACAACCGCCATACCGTAATTAATGCGGTGAAGAACCTTACCAACGAACAACTGGACTATCTGCATGACCCTGATTCAAATACCATTGGTGCACTCATTCTTCACCTCGGTGCCACCGAAGTATTTTACCAGGGTAATACCTTTGAAGGGCAACAGGATTTCAGCGAAGCTGAAAAGAAGGAGTGGGGTGCCTCAATGGGTTTGGGTGACGTCGGTCGAAAAGAGATCAAAGGCCGCGACGTAAAACATTATTTAGACCGCATCGAGTCGGTACGACAAAAAACGCTCGAACAATTGAAGAAGAAAGATGATGCCTGGTTACTGAAGGTCGACCCGGAATGGTCTAAAGAGCGAAATCTGAACTGCTACTGGAAGTGGTTTCACGTGTGTGAGCATGAAGCTAATCACCGCGGCCAGATTACCTGGCTAAAGGGACGTATGCCTGGTGGAAAGAAAGGGACTGAGTAAGGAGTGAGAGGGCTTACATCACTATAAACACAGTTGGGAAGAATTTCAATTCGCGTAACCACAACCGGGCATCGACCGCTCTAGCTGACTTGTACTGGTAACAATCTTTGCGTCAGGTATCGCGTTAACGGAATTCCATCGACATTTCCTCGAAAAAAAATGCCAGACCCTCAAGAGCCTGGCATTTTTCTTCGCAGCTATTAGACTTTTATTTTTCCTTCTTCTCTGCGCCGGTTGTTCCTTTGCCTGACCCTGAAATCGCCTGACGCATTTCTGTATCGGACTGTACATTTTGCATTTTATAATAATCCATTATGCCGAGATTACCATTTACAAATGCTGCGGCAATTGCTTTTGGAATTTCAGCTTCCGCTTCAATAACTTTCGCCCGGGCTTCTTGTGCTTTAGCCTTCATTTCCTGATCGAGAGCGACGGCCATAGCCCTGCGTTCTTCAGCACGAGCTTCAGCAACCTTTAAGTCAGCCGATGCCTGATCGATCTGAAGTTTTGCTCCAATGTTTGCTCCCACGTCTACATCAGCAATATCTATCGAAAGAATCTCGAATGCAGTTCCAGCGTCCAAACCACGCGATAAAACAAGCTTTGATATTTTATCAGGGCTTTCCAACACTTCCTTATGCGATTTCGCTGAACCAATAGATGAAACGATACCTTCACCAACTCTGGCCAGAATAGTGTCTTCGCCTGCTCCACCAACGAGTTGTGCAATACTCGCTCTCACGGTTACTCTGGCAACAGCAATTAATTGGATACCATCAGAAGCTACCGCCGCAACCTTTGGCGTAGTGATTACTTTCGGATTTACTGAAATCTGAACCGCTTGAAAAACGTCCCGACCTGCCAGATCAATGGCTGTGGCTTGTTTAAAACTTAAACTAATATTGGCTTTATCTGCCGAAATCAATGCTCTAATAACATTGGGTACATTACCGCCTGCCAGATAATGAGTTTCTAATTCATTTGATGATATTTTCAAACCAGCTTTGGTAGCCGTAATTAGAGAGTCTACTACAATACGGGGCGGAACTTTTCTGATACGCATAAATACCAGTTCCAACAATCCAACCTTGACGCCAGAGAAGATGGCGGTTATCCAAAGGTTAACCGGTACAAAATAAAGAAATAGAAAAAAGAGGATGATCCCGCCAAAGACCAACACGAGCAAAGACACAGCTTCCATGGGCATTTTATTATTTGTTTATAGGTTCTACGACAATCTGATGGGATTCAATATGTGTGATCTTCACTTTCTCACCGCGTTCAATATAGTTACCAGATGTTTTAACTTCAAAAGTCTGACTGCCGAATTCCGCTTTACCCATCGGCCTTAATGTTGAAACCGTCATCCCGATATCACCTACATGAACCGATGCCATCATTCCTTCATTTACTTTACTGTCGATGGATGATTTCAATGAAAACTTGGTCCATGCGCCAGATCGGAAACTATAGAAAAAGGCCACCAGGGAAATCGCTAAAGAAACGAGCAGAACATAAAATCCTGTTTCATTTCCAAAATGACTGTAGCTGACGACTACACCCACAATGGAGAAAACCACTCCCAGCAACCCTACAACCGTTGTTCCCGGCACGAAAATCAATTCCAGTATGATTAACGCGAGTCCAATCAAAAGGAGTGATGAAATTATAATCCACATTACCATAAATCAGGGCAAATTCAAAAGTACAACTATTTACTGCACTTCTCTTTAGGTTTTAAAAGCTTAATTATTGATTAATAGGCTCGTGCGAACAATACCCTTTTGGTCGACGGCCTGCCCGAATAAATGCATATGCCCATTTCTTCTTCTGAATCCAAGGGTACACATCGAATAGTAGCTTTGGTCTCTTCCTTGATTGCTGTTTCTGTTTCAGCTGTTCCATCCCAATGTGCTAAAACAAACCCTGTTTTTTCATCCAGAACACGCTTAAATTCGTCGAACGTCTCGACTCTGGTGATCATTTCATCTCTGAATTTCAGTGCACGGGTATAGATGTTTTCCTGAATTTCATCTAGCAGGGTAGGAATAAATGAAGTTACATCGCTAATGTTTATCACCTGTTTTGATTTCGTATCTCTGCGGGCAATTTCGACCGTGCCATTTTCAAGATCGCGAGGACCAATCGCCAACCTGACCGGAACACCTTTTAATTCCCATTCCGCAAATTTAAACCCTGGTTTCTGTGTATCCCGGTTATCAAAGTTTACTGAATATCCTGCCTGACGCAGACTCAGTAAAATTTTCTCGACCTCTATGGTGATTTTTGAGAGCTCGTCTTCATTTTTGAAGATAGGAACTATAACTACATGAATAGGCGCTAGTTTAGGAGGAAGCACGAGGCCTTCATCATCAGAATGTGCCATGATTAGCGCGCCCATCAAACGGGTACTTACGCCCCACGACGTTCCCCAGACGTAATCGAGTTTGCCTTCTTTACTGGCAAACTTTACATCAAACGCTTTGGCAAAATTCTGTCCTAAGAAATGTGAAGTCCCTGCCTGAAGGGCCTTGCCATCCTGCATCATTGCTTCTATGCAATAGGTATCCAAAGCTCCCGGGAAACGTTCACCATCAGACTTTCTACCTTTAATGACCGGCATAGCCATAAAACGCTCGGCAAAATCAGCATAGACATTCAGCATCTGTACCGTTTCCTTAACAGCCTCATCTGCTGTAGCGTGCGCTGTATGACCTTCCTGCCACAGAAATTCAGCCGTTCTCAGAAACAATCTGGTTCGCATTTCCCATCGCACTACGTTTGCCCATTGGTTGATTAACAGAGGTAGGTCTCGGTAGGATTGAATCCACTTTTTGTAGGTACTCCAAATAATCGCTTCGCTGGTTGGCCGAACCACCAGTTCTTCTTCCAGTTTTGCAGCAGGATCAACAATGAGTTTTCCCGGATTTTCAGGATCGGTTTTGAGGCGATAGTGTGTCACAATAGCGCATTCTTTGGCAAAACCTTCTGCATTTTTTTCCTCTGCCTCAAACATGCTTTTAGGTACAAACAAGGGGAAATAGGCGTTAACATGACCTGTATCCTTAAACATCTTATCAAGCGCCTGTTGCATCTTCTCCCATATGCTGTACCCGTAAGGTTTGATCACCATACACCCGCGCACATCAGAATGTTCTGCAAGATCTGCCCTTTTAACTAACTCATTGTACCACAGGGAATAATCTTCACTTCTGGTTGGTAGTTGTTTACCCATGTCTGGTATAATTATTGTTCAAAATACATTGAAGCCGCAAATATAATTTTAACGAGGAAATACTTGAGTAAATTTTTTGTAGCTTTAAAGAACACTTTTTAATCGTTTTAACGTTTATTAAGAAGAATAGTAGATAGTAGGACAAAATCTAAAGGATATGAAAAACAAAGTTGTGATGTTTAATTTGGTTGCACTTCTTTTTGCATCTGCAACCTTTGCTCAGGGTGTGGAGAATGATGATATGTATTTCAATTCCAAGGACCGTGCTAAACTCAGAGCGCAACAGGCAACTGAGAAGGCTGCCTACTCCGCTAGCGTGGAAAAAAGAGCTAAGAATAATAAACCCGCTGAGCAAGAATATTATCTGAATCCAACGGATAGCTATTCGGCACGTAATGTAAATCCCGAATTCGCTGCAAGATCTAATTCCCAAATGGCGCAAGTTGATAATCAAGACTATTTTGTCAGTGATTATCGCTACAATACTGTAAACAGCATTAACAGCTGGAACAATAACTTCAATTCATGGTATACTAATCCATGGTACAATACCAATTACTTCGGTCCCTCAATCAATAACTGGAATAGTCCTTATTACGGTAGTGCATTTGACGGCTGGGGAAATCCCTGGAATAACCCTTACTACAGATCAGGTTGGGGAAGTTCATTTAGCTACCATTGGGGAAGTTCATGGAACTATGGATGGGGAAATGGAATGGGATGGGGTATGAATGCCGGATGGGGCAACCCGTATATGATGAATGGATGGGGTAACCCTTACATGAACTCTTGGTCGTCTTTCGGATATGGCGGAGCCTGGGGTTGGAATAGATGGAACAACAACTTCTACCCTCGGACAGTTGTGATTGTTAATAATGGTGGAGAAGGCGCCGGACGGGGAATTGAATATGGTAAGAGAGCAACTCGTACAAGTGCGGTTACCACACCTCAACGTGGAGCAGTAAATAATACCCGCACAAGGTCAACTTATGTTGCACCAACAACCGGCGGAAGACCTTCTGATGCAGGAGGAAGAGTGGCAACTGAAAACCGAAACCAGCGCCAGGCAGATTATTATAATCGCTCCTGGAGAACCAATTCCCAGCAAGGGCAAAGAACTTCTCCTTCAAGGAATAGTTCGAATGACTGGGGCAATACAAACCGGTCTTCAGATTCGAACAATTCTTACAATAGTAATAGTCGTAATTCAGGATCTTATAATCAACCAACAAGATCTTACAGTCCCCCATCAAGCGGAACAAGGAGTAGTGCTCCTGCAAGCTCGGGTTCTTCTGGAAGGACAAGGGGTAGAGACTAATTAAACTTTCTTATCAAGCATGATAAAGCGGAGGAAATTTTTTACCCTCATTGGAATCGTATGTCTCATCTCTTCCAATGGCTTTGCTCAGAGTTACGTGGAGTCTGCTTTATTATTTAGCCGAACTGTTCCTGGTGGAAGCGCTAGAATACAAGGAATGGGTGGAACGCAAATTGCCCTCGGCGGTGACTATAGTTCCGGCCTCTCAAATCCAGCAGGACTTGGGATGTACAATCGATCTGAATTTACGTTAAGCCCGGGATTATCTTTTTATGATACCCGGGCTCAATATGTTGGAACTACGGAAGACGCTACCCGGTCGTCTTTCAATATCCCTGGCTTGAGCCTTGTTTTTAACATGCCCCTTGACAAAAATGGATTTGTAGGCGGGTCGTTTGGTATTAGTTTAAGTCGCACTAACGATTTTAACCGCAACACACAGTACCAGGGCAGCGATGGGACATCGATCATAGATTACTTCATTGCCGACGCGGCCGGCTCCACAACAGCTCAGTTTGATGGTTTCCAGTTTAATACGCCTACTGGTCTTGCTTATTTTAATTACCTGATTGGCCCCAGTAGTATACTTGATCCTCCGGGCTCCGATACAGAGTACTTTAGCGACGTATTAACTATTCCTGATCAACGGGAGGAAATTGAAACCCGGGGGGCGACTAACCAATGGAGTTTATCCTATGGAGCGAACTTCAAAGACATTCTGTTTGTCGGGGGGGGAATTGGCATCTCGACGCTGCGATACAGGTCAACAAAAATCTATTCAGAAGTTTTCAATAATGATGTCCTAATGAATGATATATTCAACGATCTCCGTCTTGATGAGTCGCTTGAGGTTGATGGAAACGGTATCAATGCTACACTGGGTGCAATAGTGAGACCCGTTGATTTTGTTCAGCTTGGTGTGTCATTTACATCTCCCACGTATTACGAATTGAATGAAGTCTACAGTGCTTCTATGAGAACAAGTTGGAATAATTTTGACTACTACGGCGATGGTTCGGAAATTTTGAACAACAGGGATGCAGCAACCGACATCGTAATGTCAGAATATTCCCTTACCACACCCATGAAACTTAGTACCGGCGTTGCTTTTCTTTCAAAATATGGTTTTGTGGGTGGGGATGTAGAATTTATAAATCCATCGAAGACCAGGTACTCATCTCAAATCTCAGGCGTCTCCTTCAGTCAGGAAAATGAAGACATAAGGGCAACACTGAAATCGGTGGTTAACTACCGTATTGGCGGTGAATTTCGATATAATATTTTAAGGGTCAGGGGCGGCTATAGTATGCAGTCGAGCACTTATCAGAAGGATTTAGACTTAGATAACAGCATCAGGACAATCACAGGCGGTATAGGTATGAGGTTGCAGAAGTTTTTTGTTGACTTAGCATTAGTACAAAGTAAAAGTGATGTTTTGTATCAGCCCTATAACGCAGTGGTAGACGGCATTCCGAACGCCGTAGTTGAAATCGAAAACAAAATCATGTCAGGAATCCTGACTCTTGGCTTTACATTTTGACACGTATCGCTGTCACAAGCTTATCTATATTCGGATCTGTTACCGTTAGCATCGCTCGTCGATAGCATGAAAAGCGCCGCTCGTGTATGGCTTTTAATTTTATCTCCATTTCCTGCGCATCTGCTGATTGTAATAAAGGTCGATCATTTTTCTCTTCCACCCGGGATAATAACTCTTTTACCGAAACATCCAAAAAAACACTCAACCCGGATTGATTGATTGTATCAATTCCATTGTAAAAACACGGAGTTCCTCCGCCGGTTGCCATGACAAAGCTTCCCGAGGACCCTGCCCACTCAATTAACATTTGCGATTCAACCTGTCGAAAATAGTCCTCACCGTGTTCTGCAAAAATTTGCTGAACGGATTTTCCTTCTCTCTTTTCAATTTCCTTATCCAGGTCGACAAACAACAACTGCAATTCTTTTGCAAGTCTTCTTCCGAGCGTACTCTTTCCAGATCCCGGCATACCGATAAGAAAAATCCTCATCAGGCTAGTTAATCAGATTAAGTACCTCGTTCGAGTCCGGTGCATCATTGTCATGCCACATTCCTTTTACAGTGCCGTCTACCCAAAGCGTGATGCCCGGGTTTGCACGGACAATTGTTTTTAACACTGTGGCGTCTGCAAAGAAGTAAGGTACACCCAATTGATTCGCATGGCGAAATGTTTCAAACTGCTCCGGGCCCGAAGCTGTGAGTACCATCATTTCGACCTTACCGTCAAGATCAGTTACAAGGGTCCGGATTTTATCGAGATTCTTTGTTGATGCCTTCGTCGCGTCGTAGATGATGAACAGCAACTTCGCGCTCTGAAAAGTACTTTGTGTTACATCATCTCCCTCAACACTGTACACAGCATAGTCAGTAATCTTAGCTTTGGTCTTGTCCGCATTCAGTTGTTCGACACTCACATATTTATAGAGGAGAGTATCAGTCAAATACTTTTCTGATTTGATGAGCTTTCCATCCTTTTGTTGAAAAGTGTATTCAAAAATTGGCTGCTCCTGAGGCTGCATTTGTTGGGGAATGTTGTTGCCAATTCTATATGCTCTGAAATCGATAAAAGGCAAGTGACGAATTGCATATACCCCAAGCACAATACTGATGACTGTAACAGCTCCAACAGCAATATGCCCCTCTTTTGAATAGAGGACAGGTTGAAATCGTCTTCGGTACCAAAATAAATGTAGCACAAAAACCATGAGAACAACATCCTTAAAAAAAGATTCCCAAGGTGTTAGCTTAATAGCATCTCCAAAACATCCGCAATCCGTTACTTTATCAAAATACGCCGAGTAGAAAGTGAGGAAAGTAAAAAATATCATCAGGCAAAGCATTACCGAAGTAGTAAGCGTCATACGGTAATAAATCAAAACCGCTACACCAAGTACTACCTCCAGGATTATCAATACCAGGCCTATCTCAAGTGCAAAGGGTTTAAAAAAGAGAAAAAACTGACCAAAGTCTTCTGCAAATACTTCAAAGTATTCTTCAAGTTTAATCTCTGTACCGACAGGATCGTTTAGTTTGATCAGGCCTGAAAAAATAAACAGCCCTCCAACAAAAACCCTTGAGAACTGATCGATGACTTTTCGTATCATACTTTTTTCGCTTTAGATAATATCATGGCAAATATTGCATAGTTAATCATATCCTGGTAGTTAGCCTTAACCCCTTCACTTACGATTGTTTTACCTCCATTATCTTCAATCTGCTTTACACGAAGCAACTTCATCAGAATAATATCAGTAATCGATGTCACACGCATGTCGCGCCATGCCTCTCCGTAGTCATGATTCTTATGTTGAAGCAGGTCAAATGTTTCATCAACAACAGTAGTATATAGGGGTTCGAGCTCCTCAAAGGAATACTCCATCACGGATGAGGCTTCAAGCTTCATCTGCAATAAGGCGATAACACAATAGTTAATAATGGCGATAAATTCATCTTTGATTGGATCTTCTACCTTTTGAACACCCTTTTCCTGGATGCTGCGGATGCGTTGGGCTTTTATAAAAATCTGGTCTGTAATTGAAGGCAAACGCAATATCCGCCAGGCTGTACCGTAGTCGCGCGTCTTTTTTTCAAACAATGACTTACAGGTAGCAATTATTTCTTTATACTCTTCAGATGTTTTTTCAATCAAGGGAACACACTTTAGCTGGCAAACTTCTTAATTTGAATGATAATTTCATCACATCCTGCCATGAAATCTGCCATTGAAAGTAAACTATTTTCGCCAAAAAAAACCCTGAACATTCACGGCCGGTTGCTGGATCTTAGTATTCCGAAAGTAATGGGCGTGCTAAATGTTACGCCGGATAGCTTTTATGATGGCGGCCGGTACACCTCGGATGACTTGATTATAAGCCAGGCGGAGAAGATGGTGGAAGATGGAGCAACCTTTATTGATGTGGGAGGCTACTCGTCCCGACCCGGAGCAGCTGATATAACAGTAAAAGAAGAATTGGACAGGGTTATTAAAGTCATCGCTCTCATTATCAGAAAATTTCCACAAGCGTTGATTTCCGTAGACACCTTCAGAAGTGATGTTGCGAAAGCCGCTATTGGAGAGGGTGCTTGTATAGTTAACGACATTTCAGCAGGAGAACTGGATCCTCAGATGTTTGAAGTTGTATCAAGCCTTAATGTCCCCTATATCGCGATGCATATGCGTGGCAATCCGGCTAACATGAGCACAATGTCTACCTACGAAAATCTGTTGAAAGACATTGTTGATTACTTTCATAAGAAAAACGACTTGCTGCTTCACCAGTATGGAATTAAAGATGTAGTCATTGACCCGGGTTTTGGATTTGCAAAAACCATCGCGCAAAACTTTGAAATTCTTAACCACCTCAACTATTTTGAGATTCTGGAGAAACCACTGATGGTGGGTCTATCCCGTAAATCTATGATTTGGAAGACCTTGAATATTTCCCCAGAGGAGGCGCTGAATGGCACCACATCACTTAATACCATCGCGCTTTTGAACGGGGCCAGCATACTTAGGGTTCATGATGTGAAACAAGCAGTGGAGACTATAGACTTGTATTGTCAGTTGAAAGCGATAACAAGAATTTAGTTTATTAATATTCTTCCAGCCTTCTTAAATCGTACCATGTCCTGTACCTTTGCTGAGCATGATCTTTCTATTTAAAATAGGGTTTCTGGAGGTTAGTTGGGTTGATTTCGTCGACATAGCGCTGGTGAGTGTTCTGCTCTATCAGGTCTACAAGCTGATTCGAGGAAGTATTGCTGTAAACATCTTTCTGGGTATACTGGCACTATACTTAGTTTATTTGATTGTACGCGCCGCACAGATGGAATTACTGAGTACGATTCTGGGTCAATTTATGGGCGTAGGCGTATTGGCGATGATTATACTTTTCCAACCCGAAATAAGAAAATTTCTGCTGGTCATTGGAAGGGGTACAGAATTCAGAGAAAACATTTTCAAATCAATTGCCAACTGGAAACATGAGTATCAGGATGACTTTGATGTGAGTGAGGTAATGGAAGCCGCAAAGTCCTTCAAGGCCACAAAAACAGGAGCGTTAATTGTATTTTCGCGTGATACAGAATTAAAGTTTTACGCCCAGACAGGAGATGCGCTGGATGCAGAAGTTAATAAACGGCTTCTTTTATCAATCTTTAATAAATACAGTCCGCTTCACGATGGCGCTGCTATCATCCATAAGGGTCGAATCAAGGCGGCACGTTGTGTCTTGCCTGTCAGTGAGAACGACCATATTCCTGCCAACTACGGGCTTCGGCACCGCGCTGCAGTAGGTATGTCTGAAAACACGGATACCCTTGTAATGGCTATATCCGAAGAAACCGGAAGATTACTACTTGCCCGTAACGGCAAATATCTCCGGGGATTAAAGCTCAAACAGGTTGAACAAAAGATTCTGGAATACCTTCACGATAACGAACCTGTCCAATGGGAAGATATGGTGGAAGAAGGAGCCGAAGCGACAGAAGCCACTGCTGCAAAAGGTTAGTGCTGGTTATACCTTTGATAAATAGTTTTACATGAGGATTATACTTGTCATTGTTCTTTTTCCATTCCTTTCGTTTTCCCAATCGCTTGAAACCATTATCCAAAAGGGCCATGAACTAGCTGTAGTCACTGTGGCTATAAGTTCAGATAGCAACTATGTCGCGACCGCCAGCAAGGATAAATCTGCGAGGCTTTGGGAAATGAGTACTGGTCGGGAAGTAAGAAGTTTTTTAGGACACGAAGCTACTGTAACCAGTATTGAATTTACAAGCGATGGAAAATTTCTGATTACAGGTAGCAACGACAAGACTATCAGGATTTGGGATGTAGTTACCGGCAAAGAACTGCATCGCATTATCACCGCCGATATCATAACCGATCTGAGTATTGACCCAAAGATGAAATTTTTTGTTGTAGCTGGATATGGCAATACGGGCTATGGCGATTCAGCCACGGTGTATGATTTCAAATCGAGGAAAATAATAATGAAAATTTCAACAGCTGCCGACAAAGGGCTCGGTAGTGGCGTTGACGTTGCGATTAGTCCGGATGGAAAATGGATTGGTTTTGGTGAAGACAATCATACAGTGAACCTGTACAATACCAGCGACTGGGCGAAAGTCAAAACTTTCGAATACGAAGAGGGTCAATGCGGTGGCTGCGGTACGCGGCTGGTCTTTAGTCCTGACAACAAGTTTTTATACCTCGCTTCTAATAGTGGTCCTTTAAGGAAGTATGATCTCGCTACGTTTGAAAGAAAACATACATTTGAAAAGAAGACCAATGATTTAACTGGCCTGGCAATCAGTGGCGACGGAAAAAAAATTGCACGTTCTACCGAAAAGGGGATTACAGTTTGGGAAACATTAAAGGGGGATTCATTATTCAGTTTAACAGCACTGGAAAAAGGTGAGTTTCATGAAATCGCTTTTACCCAGGATGGAAAAAAGATCATTGTTGCTTCTGATAACAATACGGCTATCCGCTGGAATATTGAAAACGGTAAAAAGGAAAATCCGCTGACTGGATTTCTCAATCAACGCGACCAAGGTGGATTGGATTATGATCCGAATTTTTACTGGCAATCAGCGATCGCGAAGTATGTTCGTTTCAAAAATTCTTTACTCATTTCCAACGATGGTAAGACACTGATTAAAGGGAAGTTTGGCACAAAAGTCAAGCGGTGGGATATTGCCACCGGAAAAACAGCAATGGAATATGTTGGCCACAAAAAGGCTGTACTGTGTTACGATTTGTCGCGTGATGGCAAACGCCTGTTGACGGGAGGCGGAGATGGAAAGATTATGCTTTGGAATCTCGAAACCGGTGATTCGTTGTTTGTTATTCAAACGTATCGTGAACCCATCTTTGATATTCACTTCAACAGTGATGAAACTAAAGTTGCTTCATCCAGTTGGGATGGTTCGTTCAAAATTCACGATTTGTCAACGAAGAAGTTACTCACTTACATCGAATTCCAGGGTGGTTCTGCCTACAGTCTTATCTTTCATCCCAATGATTTATATGTATTCACCGCCAGGCTGGATAATTCATTGCAACTTTGGGAACTTGATACACGCAAGGAAGTAAGGAACTTTATTGGTCATACTGATATCATCTCTTCGATCCGTTTAAGTTCGGATCAGAAAATGTTGCTCAGTGCAAGTTGGGATGGATCCGTTCGGTTGTGGGATGTGGGGACGGGCTTAATGTCCAAAAAGTTTACAGGCCATCATGGCGCTGTACATTCTGCAATCTTCAGTCCCGACGAAAAATTGATTTACTCAGCCGGTGCTGATCGCGTAATTCGCGTGTGGGATGCTAATACATCAATGGTTGTAAAAACTTTCGAAGGTCATAACGCTGAAGTTTCTTCATTGCTATTCAGCCCGGATAACAAAATGCTGATCAGCCATAGCGTTGATGGCGTGACAAAATTCTGGGATTTGGGCACCGGAAAAGAATTCTTTGAACATATCCATCTTGGAGAAAATGACTGGATGGTAAAAATTCCGGAGGGATATTTCAACGGGACAGGTGACGCCCGGAAATATATTCACTTTGTAAATGGGTTGAAGACTTATTCTGTGGATCAGTTTTTCAATGAGTTCTACCGACCCGATCTTCTCCCAAAAATTTTCCAAAATCGTAGCGGAGGAAATGAATCAAAAGGCATTCAGGGTAAACTAAAGAATTCCCCTCCCCCATCGGTTAAAATAGCGGTGATCCCCGCATCTGCAGGAAAGGCAGATGTTTACGTGCGATTGATTGATAACGGAAACGGTGCAGGCAATTTAAAACTCTTCCACAACGGTAAAAGTATTGCCTTGAATCGTGAAGCCTTGCAGTTTCCAAGCTCAAGAGGCCAAGCTACTACCTATCAGCATACCATCGACCTTATCGGAGGTTCAAATACTTTTTCGGCAACCGCCAGCAATAAGGATAACATTGAATCAGATCCTCAAACCGCTGAACTATTTTCAGACCATGTTACAAAAAACAGTACATGTTTCATTCTTGCTGTCGGCATTAATCAATATAAAAACACAAAGCTGAACTTGAATTATGCACGGCCCGACGCAGAGTCTTTTGGAAAATTAATGACTGACAACAATTCTCAACTCTTCAAAAATATTGAACTGAGTTGTTTATATGATGAGGATGCTACCAAACAAAAAATACTCGCAAAGTTGGATGAGTTTTCACAAAAAATTAGTCAGGAAGATGTATTCATTTTTTATTATGCCGGACATGGAAGCATGGTGGATAACCGTTTTTATTTCATACCCACAGAAAACCTGCGGCTATATGATGCCAACTCACTTAGCAAAGAAGCCATTGAAGCAGGAGTGCTCCAGGAAAAATTTAAACACATCAAAGCGCTCAAACAACTTATTATTATGGATGCATGCCAGTCAGGAGGATCTGTGGAGTTGTTAGCCACGCGTGGAGCGAATGAAGAAAAAGCCATTGCTCAATTGTCGCGGAGTGCCGGCATACATGTTATGGCTTCTGCAGGCAGTGAACAATTTGCAACGGAGTTCGCAGAACTTGGTCACGGGCTCTTCACGTATGTACTGATCAAAGCATTGCAGGGCGAAGCTGACGGAGCACCTAAAGATGGAAAGGTTACCATTTATGAATTGAAGTCATACATCGACGATCAAGTGCCGGAGATGACGCGAAAGCTGAAAGGCAACCCTCAATATCCGTATACTTTCTCACGCGGCCAGGATTTTCCCGTAACAATCGAAAAGTGATACAATAAACCGGTCTTGCGAAAGTTTAGTATAAACGCAACACTCGATCGAATTTTATCGTACCTTAGTTAAACTTTTTGTTATGCTGTATCGAAATGGTAGAAGCTAACCCCGTTAAATATTACTTTGCCAAGTACTTCTTTCTTGGCTTCAGTCTGCTCCAATGGCTCGTTGCAAGCACAATATTCTTTCGTCATCCTTTCAACGCAAAAAGTTTCTTTATAGCATTGGTCTTCATTACCATTGGATTATTATGTTTTATTTTCTTTTTAATTGTTACGGATAAAGTACGACGAGTAGCGGTAGGCAAAAACAAAATTATTGTCATTGAGGGCGACCGAAATGTCAGATTTAGCTGGCCTGAAGTAAAGTCATTAAAAATTGTTCCGTTCCTTAACCTTTATAAACTAAAACTTAAAGGAAAGAAAGGATACATTTATTTTTTCCCGTCGCAGAATATTGACCCCGCATTTGGTCTGCTTTCAAAAGATATTTCGAAAATGGGTGAGATTGTGCAGAAGCGCAAAAAACAGCTGGGATTGAAATGATTATTCCAGCCACCATCTTTTATTCCTACCCGCTAGTTTAAAACGCCCAGCTCTTTTCCTGTTTCAATAAAAGCTTGTACAGCACTATCAAGATGTTGTTGGCTATGGGCGGCGGAAATTTGTACCCGTATTCTTGCCTGACCTTTAGCAACAACCGGAAAGAAAAAGCCGATAACATAAATTCCTTTTTCAAGCAGACGATCAGCAAATTTCTGCGCAAGCGTTGCTTCATACAACATGATAGGTACAATAGGATGTTCACCCGGCTTTATATCAAAGCCTGCTTTCGTCATTTCTGTGCGAAAGAATTTTGTATTGCGTTCCAGATTATCACGAAGCTCAGTTGTTTCAGATAACATATTAAAAACTTCAATCGAAGCTCCTGTAATAGATGGAGCCAACGTATTTGAAAACAGATAAGGTCGTGAACGCTGCCGTAGTATTTCAATAATTTCCTTTTTTCCAGATGTAAACCCGCCGGAGGCTCCACCCAAAGCTTTGCCTAATGTACCGGTGATGATATCAACACGATCCATCACACCGCAATATTCTGGAACCCCACGCCCCGTTTTACCAACGAAGCCTGTAGAGTGGCATTCATCGGTCATCACAAGAGCCTCGTATTGGTCTGCCAGCGCGCAGATCTTGTCAAGCTGTGCAATAGTTCCATCCATAGAGAAGGCACCATCCGTAACGATGATAATCTGTTTTGCTCCGTCCTTTTTCGCATCTTCCAACTGCTGTTGCAAATCATCCATATCATTGTGTTTATAACGATATCGCATAGCCTTGCACAAGCGAACGCCATCAATAATGGAAGCATGATTCAGGGCATCGGAAATGATGGCATCTTCAGCACCGAAGAGTGGCTCAAACACACCACCGTTTGCATCGAAAGCTGCAGCATAAAGAATTGTATCTTCTGTTTTCAGAAATTCACTGATCTTGTTCTCCAGTTCTTTGTGGATATCCTGCGTACCACAAATAAAACGAACGGAAGACATGCCAAAACCGTGCGTATCAATAGAACGCTTTGCAGCCTCTACTACCCTGGGGTGTGACGAAAGACCCAGATAATTATTAGCACAAAAATTTATAACCTCTTTTCCTTCACTTGTATTGATAACGGCACCCTGTGGCGTCGTGATGATCCGCTCCTTTTTATATAAGCCCGCTTCACGAATGCTTTTGATCTCATTTTCAAGGACTGGTTGTAATTTTTTATACATGCATCAATTCGTTTTGGGTTTTGGTTTAAATACAGGTCTGGGAACGACAGGTTTTGGATTGACGGAAACAGGGTTTACTGATACGTTTTCAGCAACAGAAGATTTTGGCGCCTCAGAAACTAGTTCTTGCGTTACCGGTTTAACCGCGTCTAGCTTGAGCGGAAATCTCCGTCGTATCGGATTTATAAGATAAAGTTTTTGTGCAGTAAAACTATTAGGATGAACCTGATCAAATTCAAAGTTCCAGTTTTTCCAAATGTCGGGCTCCGCTTGCTGAAAAGCAGCTGAATCTATCTTCTTTGAAATAAGGTAAGCTTCAAAATTCACGGTGGCAAAGTTAGTTAAATTGCTCGCCCTAACGCATAATAGGTAAATGGTAAATTTTGGTAATTTCGCCCCGAATTGTTTCTCGCACCGCTAGATACATGGCGGTACAGATTGACATTAAATAGACGCCTCTGGTATGAACGATAAAAATAACACCCAGCTAATGCATCACCGGACTTAAACCTTGCGATAATGACACAACAAAAGATTCTGGTGATCGGAGCGGGCGGACAATTGGGCTCGGAGTTAACGCAAGGACTGTGGAGACTACACGGTAAGGAGAATGTAACTGCCACCGATATAAAGGGACCGGAAGGAGTTTTGGGTGATGGTAATTTTGAGATGTTGGATGTATTAAAGCCAGATCAATTATCAGCACTGATAAAAAAAGCTAAAATCACACAGATCTACCACCTTGCTGCGGTACTCTCTGCCACGGGCGAAAAAAATCCCAAGCTCGCATGGCAACTTAATATGGACGGATTGATCAATGTATTGGATGCTGCTGTTGAATACAAAGTTGATCGCGTTTACTGGCCCAGTTCAATTGCAGCTTTTGGGCCTACAACACCAAAAATAAAAACTCCACAGGATACCGTAATGGATCCGACCACAATTTATGGCATTAGTAAACAAGCAGGTGAGCGGTGGTGTGAATGGTATTTCAGAAATAAAGGGCTTGATGTTCGCAGTCTGCGCTATCCCGGATTGATTGGATATAAATCCAAACCCGGTGGTGGTACTACGGATTATGCCGTTGATATCTTTTTTAAAGCACTGACGGAAAAAAAATTTGAATGTTTCCTGAAGCCTGATACTTATTTACCAATGATGTATATGGATGATGCTGTAAAGGCGACACTTGATTTGATGGAAGCTCCGGCAGAAAAAATAAAAGTAAGATCAAGTTATAATGTTACGGGTATGAGTTTCTCCCCTTCGGAGATTGCGACAGAAATTAAAAAACATATTCCTGAATTTGAAATCACATACAATCCGGATTTTCGTCAGGCCATTGCAGATTCCTGGCCAAAATCAATAAATGATTCTGTTGCCAGAATAGACTGGGGCTGGGAACCTCTTTTTGGATTGGAGGAGATGACGAAGGAGATTCTGACTAACCTCAAGATAGATTCAACGGACCAATAGCCTGGAAGTTAGCTGAAAATTTGTTGATATGTACTTGAGGATATACACGCCGGAGGACAGTTCATTTGCAAATTTAATATTGTTTTCTGTTTGCTTGACAGATAAACGAGCAAGCTCAACTCCAAAACTATTGACAATCAAAACCTGATCATTTTCGGATGGATTGAAGTTAATGCCGAAGGAAATTGAGTTTCCTGATGAAGGATTGGGGTAAATAAAGAGGTGTTTAGGTCCTGTCAATTTTACTACTCGAACGCCAAAGTATTCAACGGATCCATCTAGGTCAATTGCTTTTAGTCTATAGTAATTGTTTCCTAAAATTGGTTTTTCATCTTCGTATCGGTATTTGTTTTCGACCGAAAAAATATCTCTTCCAAACCCTTGTACTTCATATATGGGCTCGAAATCAACTGCCGAAATTGATCGCTCCAAAATAAACCTATCAAAATTTTCTTCAGTTGAAGTCACCCATTCTAAGTTAACCGAACGATGATTACTTAGTTCCGCGACGAAATAAAGTAACTTAATTGGCAATGTGCTATCGTAGCCCCCTTCGGCATAACCCAACGGCCCCACGAATCCTGTTGCTGGCTCACAATATGGTTTTCCATCATAGACACATTTGCCGGAATTGGTTCCTCCACAACTGTTACAAGCGCCATTGCCCTTCATTAACTCAACGCCGCATATCGAAAGCCTATCTGATCCCGTGCCTCCTACGTCAACTACTCCACCAGTTCTGATTGTTAGAGTAAATCCGCATCCTGCCACCGAGGGTCCAAGTTCTAGCTTACTCTGTAATCTTAATAATCCCCCATTTTCAACTATGATGTTGCTATTAATCCTCACATCCTTTGAAATTATCAAAGTCCCATAGATTTGAATAGTAGTTCCAGCCCACGTGTCCCCATTAGAATCAAAATCTAATGTAAAGCCCACTGGGATAATTAAAGTTGTCTTTCCGCCTGCATTTCCTCCCTCTGAACAATTAGGGCCAGGGTTCGCCCAATTAAGAGGACTTGTGCCTGTTACGGTACATGTTTGGGAAAAACTGTAACTAAAAGTTGTTACTAATAATGTTACTAATAAAATTTTAGACTCGGTTTTCAAATAGTTGAAAAAGGTAAAGTTCAAAGGTCGCTAAAAAGTTTGAAATTAAGGTAATATGAGCAAGGACAGAAGAAAATAAGTTTTTCATGGATTTTTGGTAGCCAGGCACTGCTTATAACCAGACTGTCAGCCTCTTATAACTCTACACATCGATGCAAGAAATTTGCCAGGATAATGTCGTGCGGTAAATCTATTTGTAGGGCACACTCCGGAATTTGTTCATATGGGTAATTAGTGGTAGAAATCCTGCTGTAGACTCTGGACAAACAGTTGCAGTGCCCAGCTTTACGATTATTGGAGAACCGCCGCAGTGTTGAATAGTAAGCATATTTTTTCCCGATTTGGTTCTATGATATTACCACTTTGGGATTTTAACTCTAATTCCAGTACCCAAATTTGTCCCCTTCCAAAAACCTCAATAAGTTGCATTCTTTCTAACTCCAACCCCATGCGAAATTTCCAAACACAATACAGTGACCATATTCTCACCGTTACCCTGTCCAGGCCAAAGGCCCTGAATGCTTTAAATTTTGAACTTATGGATGGTTTGAGGGATATTATTCAGGAACTCTATCAGAACAATGATACGAAGGGAATTATACTTACAGGTGAAGGCGACAAGGCATTTGTTGCCGGAGCTGACATCAAAGAATTTACTTCGATAACTCCCGATCAGGCAATGTCTTTTGCCCAAAACGGTCAGGACTTGTTCAAGTTTATCGAGGATTGTCCGAAGCCTATTATTGCCGCCGTCAATGGGTTTGCCTTGGGGGGAGGTTGTGAGTTAGCAATGGCCTGCCACATGAGAATTGCGACCACAAATGCCCGGTTTGGGCAACCTGAAGTGACGCTGGGAATAATTCCGGGATACGGTGGTACCCAACGACTCACTCAGCTGATCGGACGTGGAAAAGCGATTGAACTTATGCTTACGGGCGACACAATCTCCGCACAGGAAGCAAAATCACTTGGCCTCGTAAATCATGTTGTCGCTAATCGTGATGAACTTATGACGCTGGCAAATTCCATAATGCGTAAAATCATTGCTAACGCACCCGTAGCGATTTCAAATATTATTAAAAGTGTGAACGCGGGCTTTGGTCAGGAGATTGCCGGCTACAAAGCAGAAGCCGAAAACTTTGCTGCCTGCACTTCAACAGAAGATTTTAAGGAAGGTACCAATGCATTTATCCAAAAAAGAAAGCCGACTTTTACCGGAAACTAACCGCTCGGCAATTGTTCTGTTTCTCTAGGAACCAAGAATGGCAATCAGACAACCAATTAGAATTCATAGTGTATTGTAATCTCCATGAGTAAAATCAAAAGACTCGCCGGAGAAACGGTATTGTATGGACTAGGAAGTATCCTTCCAAGATTCCTCAATTTTCTTTTAGTAAGGCTGCATACCGATGTCTTTCCTCCCGAAGATTATGGAGTACTCACAAAACTTCTGTCTTACGTCGCGGTAATCAACATCATTTTTATGTTTGGGATGGAAACCGCATACTTCAGGTTTGCTACAAAACCCGGTGCTGATGAGAGACGGATTTATAACCTTACACAAACCGCAGTAATTGCCATCAGTGTTTCGCTGTCTTTACTTTTCATTCTCCTTGCTAATCCAATCGCAGACGAAG
The DNA here is from genome assembly GCA_041747735.1 of Chryseolinea sp. Lineage (GTDB taxonomy): Bacteria > Bacteroidota > Bacteroidia > Cytophagales > Cyclobacteriaceae > Chryseolinea. The sequence goes on along the minus strand of JBGTEP010000038.1, from coordinate 264,728 downwards.
TTAAAATTCCCGGCAATACAAACCTGGTGTTTTGGTTTGTCGGTATTATGCTGATTGACGCAATTGTTGCCATCCCGTTTGCCCGTTTAAGGCTGCAGAAAAAAGCTATTCAATTCGCAATTGCAAAACTTGTAAACATTGGGATACTTATCGGGCTTAATATTTATTTTCTGAAATTTTCGTTTAACCCGGCAGTAGGTATCGACTACGTTGTTTTGGCAAATATCATTGCTAATGGTTTTTTTCTAATTTTCTTTATTAAACCGCTATTGTCGTGGCGGCCGGCATTTGATAAAGCAATTTCACCGGTATTAATCTCATATGCCTATCCCATCATGCTGACAGGGCTCGCCGGAATGACAAATGAAATGTTTTCGCGTCAAACACTGGATTGGTGGCTTCCTGAAAACTTTTATCCCGGTCAGACTCCTGAATATGCGCTGGGGATTTTTGGTGCCTGCTACAAGTTTGCAGTACTTATGAGTCTTGCCGTACAGGCATTCCGTTATGCGGCAGAACCTTTCTTCTTCTCTAACGCTGCCGATAAAGAGTCTCCTACGCTGTTTGCAAATATCAACCATTACTTTGTTATAGTATGCTGTATACTATTGCTCGGCGTTTGTATCAACCTCGATATCCTTAAATATTTTCTGGGAAATGAAGCGTATTGGGAAGGCCTAGCGATAGTTCCAATTCTGCTCCTTGCTTATCTGTTTCTGGGTGTGTACTATAATCTTTCAGTCTGGTTTAAACTTACGGACAAAACGTATTATGGAACCATTATAACGGTCGGGGGTGCTGTTATAACTATTGTTGCGAATTACATTCTGATACCTATTGCGGGCTATATGGGAAGTAGTTGGGCAACGCTAATATGTTTCTTTTCTATGACCGTTGCGTGTTATCTGCTGGGCAGGCAATTCTACCCCATTCCATATAATGTGATGAAAAGCATGGCCTACATCGTTACTACGGTAGCAATTGTTTACGCCGTCGACCTTGTTTCTATTGAAAACCAATGGTTATCTACAAGCTTTCACACTTTGGTATTAATGTGCTATCTCATCGTAATTTATTTGTTGGAAAAGAAAACATTCAAACAGGCATCCGGCTGATTTTTCTTAGTTTTACTCCTTCATAAAACTCTCACTACATGAATATTATCATTCCGATGGCGGGGCTGGGTAAACGTCTGAGGCCCCACACCCTTACTGTCCCGAAGCCACTTTTACCAATCGCTGGCAAACCCATCGTTCATCGATTGGTTGAAGATATCGCGAAAGTGTGCCCTGAAACGATTGAATCCATTGGATTTATTATACACCCGTCATTTGGTAAAGAAGTTGAAGAAAATCTAAAATCCATTGCGCGGGAGGTCGGCGCAACAGGTAAAATTTACTACCAGGAGAAAGCGTTTGGTATTTCTCACGCACTATTGTTTGCAAAAGAATTGTTCACAGGCAAAGTGATTGTCGCCTTTGCCGACACACTTTTTAAGGCAGAGTTTAAGCTTGATACAAATCAGGATGGTATCATTTGGGTTCAAAAGGTGGAGGATCCTTCTCAATTTGGTGTGGTCAGCCTTAACATAAATTCTGAAATTATTGATCTGGTTGAGAAACCCACTGAATTCGTGTCTGACCTTGCGATCATAGGAATATATTTTTTTAAAGACGGTGCAGCGTTAGCGCGAGAAATGCAATACCTCATTGACAACGATATTAAGGACAAAGGAGAGTTTCAATTCACTTCAGCATTACAAAACCTGTCGAAAAACGGTGCTAAATTGGTTCCGGGCCAGGTAACCGAATGGCTCGATTGCGGAAACAAGAATGTCACCGTTCAAACCAATCAACGTTACCTTGAGTTTATCAAGGATCAGAAACTGGTGTCAGAAAAGGCTAAGGTGCTCAATTCGGTGATTATTCCGCCATGTTTTATCGGAAATGGCGTTGTCCTTGAGAATTCCGTTGTGGGGCCTTATGTCTCAATCGGCGATAACACCAGGATTTTAGACAGCCGAATCAAGAATTCGATTATCCAACAGAATTCAAACGTTCGAAGTGCCATGCTCGAAAACAGCATGTTGGGGAATTTCGTTATTTTTGAAGGAACTGCACTGGACTTGAGTCTGGGAGATTACAATACAATTACATGAAGGTGAACGTGCCACTATTCTTTCGCCCAATGAGCTTGATGGTAATACTAGCCTTCATGCTGGCACTACCTGCTTATGCGCAAAGGAAAAGAAAGAATACGGACGAAAGACAGGCCTCTGGAATAAAGCTAAGGGAGGCTGAATTCTATTTTACCGAAGGTGAAAAGTTCTTCATTCTGGAAGACTATGCAAAGGCACTTCTTTATTACCAGCGTACACTGGAAATAACACCGGAAAATGCCACAGTCCATTATAAGGTTGCCGAAGTACTTGCCCAAAGCAATAAACAAGAAGATTTATTAAGAGCTTCGATCAGTATTGAGAATGCATTAAAGCTCGAAAAGAAGAATAAGTACTTCTATTTGCTTGCTGCTAATATTTATAACAGCATGACGGCTTTTGACAAAGCAGCGACAGTTTACGAAACCATGATCAAGGAAGTTAAAGGGACGGATGAATATCTGTACGAGCTGGCAGCTGTATATCAATATGCAAACAAGTTTGAGGATGCAATCAAGACGTATAACCGCGCAGAGAATCTCCTGGGGGTTGATGAAATCTCATCCATCCAGAAACTTCGGCTTTATCTGGAGTTAGGAAAAACGAAAGAAGGAGTGCTGGAAGGAGAAAAGCTTATTGCAGCCTTTCCCGATGAAGAGCGATATGTGATGGGATTCGCAGAAGTGCTTTCCCAAAAAGGTTTACGAGGCGATGCTATCCGGCATCTAGAAAAGTTCACTGCGTCAAATGAAGCCGCCAGCAGTGCAAAAATGTTGCTGGCCGGACTTTATCGCGATAATGATCAGGAACAGAAAGCACGGCCGTTATTGCTAAATTTGTTCGATGATAATTCTGTCGAACTTGGCAGTAAATTAATTATCCTTGGTTCTTATAATGCAGAACTCAATCAAAATAAAGTAAAGAACACTTCCGACCCTGACAAGGAACGTTTTGCGTTGATACTTTTTGAGAAACTGAGAAGAGTAAATTCTGAAGACCCTAACGTCCATATTATTGGTGGAGACTTATATCTTTCCACCGGCAAATCCCGTGAAGCACAGCGTGAGTATCTGATAGCGGTTGAATCGGGTGATGTAAATTTTGAGGTATGGGAAAACCTGCTTTACCTTGAAACCCAGCTTGAACAATTTGACAATGTTATCAAGCATTCGGAACAGGCGTTAGAAATGTTTCCAAACCAAAGCATGATCCATTATTTTAATGGATACGCTAATCTGGTAAAACATCATTATCCAGAAGCTATTGCATCTCTCGAACAGGCAAAAAAGTTATCCTCCTCTAATCCCAAACTATCGGCTGAAATCAACAGTATGTTGGGGGATGCTTATCAAGCAACGAAGGAATATGATAAATCAGACAGAGCATACGATGAGGCATTAGTTCTTAATCCGAATAATGATGCTGTGTTGAACAACTACAGCTATTACCTTGCTTTGAGAAAGAGCAGTCTTGAAAAAGCCGAAAGAATGTCGTCGTTGTTAATAAAGAATAACCCGGATAATCCAGCTTACCTGGATACACATGCGTGGGTTCTATATTCCCGTCAAAAATATAAAGAAGCAAGAAAAGTCATTGAGCGTGCTATTTCAACTGGTAACGCGAATGCGACTCACTTAGAACATTATGGTGACATTTTGTTTCAATTGGGTGATATAACGGGTGCTGTACAACAATGGGAGAAGGCACGTGGATTGAATGCAAACAGTGAAACCCTCAATAAAAAGATTGCGAATCGAAAAATTTATGAATAATCGCCTCTGGTTAGTACTCGTCTTCTTGTCCATGCTGGCAATGTCTTGCAGCAAAAAAACCACAACACCATCTCTGACATTAAGTCCTTCAACACCTACACTAAATGTGGAAGAAATAGATTTTGACTATATGCAAGGCAAGGCGCGTATGGTCTTGCGGGAGGCAAACAAAGAGCGTGAAGTCAAAGCCAGCATCAGGGTTCGAAAAGACAGCGTAATCTGGATGACTTTTTCTGTTATTGGTGTGCAAGGCGGAAAGGCACTCATCAACAAAGATTCCATCACCATCGTTAGTAATGTCGATAAAGAGTACTTCGTATTCGACTATGAAGAATTATCAAAGCGGTATAATTTTGACATTAACTTTGATGTTATTCAGGCGGCAATGCTCGGAAATCTTATTATGGATCGGAAAGATAGCGATGTCATAGTACCCGAATCTTCGTTTTTTATCCTTAAACAACAAGTTAACTCAATCGCCGTTGATAACTATATCAATGCGGCCAGCATGAAACTGGAAAAGGCAGAGTTAAAAGAGAGCAATAGCAGCAATTCCCTTGTGATCAATTACTCCAATTTTCAGCCGATGGGTGGCAAGTTGTTCCCCTATAATGGAACAATTAGTCTTTTTTATAAAGCTATAAGCGGGTTGCTCAATACAACCATAATATTTGAGTACAATAAAGCCGAAGTCAGTGATAAGGAACTTAAGTTTCCGTTTAATATTCCAAAGCGGTATGTTCGCAGGTAAGTATTCTCTGTGTATCCTATTAATCCTTTTTTCGTCACTTTCTGTCCTTTCCCAGAAATCAAAAAGTCAACTTCAAAAAGAAAAACAGCAGAACCTTGAAAAAATCAAGGCTGTAGAAAAAATCATTGATGAAACTTCCTCCAAAAAGAAGAATACCATTGGAGAACTTAACGCGCTTAACGAACGAATAAGAGAACAAGAAAAGCTGGTCAGCTCTATTAAAGGCGAAGTATCATTCCTGGATTCAGAGATTAGCGAAAACAATGACATTATTAAAACACTGGAGGACGACATCGGCAGACTGAAAAAGGAGTATGCTTCTATGCTGTTTGCAGCACAGAAGGCCAACAATAGCACCACCCGACTTACCTTTCTTTTTTCATCCCAGTCTTTTGATCAACTTATCATGAGACTGCGATACATGAAGCAATATTCTGAAACCCGTGTTATGCAAGCTGAACAGATTGTAAAAGTTCAGGAAGAATTATCCGGACATGTCAAAGAAATTAGTGTAAGAAGAGAGGAAAAAAATACACTGTTGAATGAGCAAGTATCGGCAACGATAAGCCTTACAAATCTAAAACAGAAACAAAGTTCAGTAGTGAAGTCGTTGGAGAAAGAAGAGAAGAAGCTAAGGAAGGATCTGGAAAACACAAAACAGGCGGTGGCCAGATTGGATAAGCTTATAGAAGACCTTATCAAAGAAGAGATGGCGCGGGCATCGCGTGCGAACAAAGGAGAAGCCGTAACACTATCAAATTCATTTGAAGAAAATAAAAATAAGTTCATGTGGCCCGTCTCATCGGGTTTTGTCTCACAAAAATTCGGACGACAAAACCATCCGGTATTGAAAGGTATTATTCAGCAGAACAACGGCGTAAACATTCAAACCAAAGAGGACGAAAATGTGAAATCAATCTTCGCTGGCGAAGTTAGGCGCGTTGCCTTCATTCAAGGATTAGGCAGTACTGTAATAATCAAACATGGTGACTATCTCACTGTGTATGCCGGTCTCAAGGAAGTATTCGTAAGAAGCGGTCAAAAAGTGATTACAAACCAGGAAATCGGGAAGATATTTTCGAATGCCGACGGTGTGTCAGAACTGCGATTTCAAATCTTTAAAAATACTACAGCGCTCGATCCACAAGGGTGGTTAAAAAGCATGTAAAAATCTCAACCATCAGGCGGCTGATTTCAGGCGTTATCCCGTTTCTGGGCCGAAGAATGCAGTTTGCAGCCGCCAGTAACCAACTTATAACATCACCCGGGCTTTCATTTGATCCTATTCTTTTTTACGCTACTTTTGTCCTTACGGTTATAAATTTATTGCCATGAAAGCTACATTAATGTTTTTAAGTGGGGTTGGTTTCCAGGAAATTCTACTCATAGGTCTTTTCGTTCTCGTGTTCTTTGGAGCAAAGAAAATTCCTGAATTCATGAAAGGTTTAGGAAAAGGCGTTCGGGAGTTTAAAGACTCTGTTAAGGACGTGAAGAAGGAAGTTGAAGACGCTAGCAATGCGGCTAAAATTGAAGACGGAAACTAAGTTTTGAAAACGTACGCTACATTTCGCGAGATACAAAACGATCTGCAGCATGGTACGCTCTCCTGTCGGGATCTCGTCCTACACCACCTCGGTAACATAAAGAAGAAATCGCATCTGAATGCATTTCTAAATGTGTATGAGGATGAAGCGCTCGCCCGAGCTGTTGAAGTCGATAAAAAAATCCAAGAAGGTAAGGCTGGCAAACTTGCGGGGCTTATTGTGGGTCTTAAAGACGTTCTCGCATTTAAAGACCACCCACTTCAGGCAAGTAGTAACGTACTTGAAGGTTTTATTTCCCAGTTTAATGGAACGGCCGTTCAACGACTCCTGGATGAAGATGCTATCATCATAGGTCGTCAGAATTGTGATGAGTTTGCCATGGGCTCATCAAACGAAAGTTCAGCGTTTGGTCCTGTTTTGAATGATGCTGACAATTCGCGAGTTCCGGGTGGTTCTTCGGGAGGATCTGCCGTAGCAGTACAGGCTGACATGTGTCGCATTTCCCTCGGTTCAGATACCGGAGGTTCGGTTCGGCAACCTGCCGCATTTTGTGGACTCGTTGGTTTGAAACCTACCTACTCACGGATCTCACGCTTCGGATTAATAGCTTATGGTTCTTCGTTCGATTGTATTGGAATTTTTGGCAAATCGGTAGAAGACGTTGCACTGGTTCTAGAGGTAATTGCTGGCCCGGATGATAAGGACAGCACGGTATCTAAAAAGCCCGTACCGGCCTATTCCCAAGAGCTAAGAAAGTCAAACGGAAAAGCCTATAAAGTCGCTTATGTACGGGAGATTGAACAATCTGAAGGTTTGCAACCTGAAATAAAAGAAAGCATTCTTTCAAAAATCAAAGAAATAAAAGCTGCAGGGCATAGCGTGGAGGTTATTGATTTCCCCCTAATGGAATATGTACTTCCTACTTATTACATTCTGGCAACAGCTGAAGCGAGTTCCAATTTATCCCGATATGATGGTGTTCGGTACGGCCACCGCAGTGATAGTGTAACAGACTTGAACTCGTTATACAAGAAGAGCCGTTCTGAAGGCTTCGGAAAAGAAGTTCAACGCAGAATTTTACTCGGAACATTTGTGTTAAGCGCAAGCTACTACGACGCTTATTACACGAAAGCGCAGAAAGTAAGACGAATTATCAGAGAAAAAACCAAAGAGATTCTTAAACAATACGATTTTATTGTAATGCCGATTACTCCAACGACTGCATTTAAACTTGGAGAGCATACAGATAACCCTTTGGAAATGTACTTGGCCGATCTTTTTTCCGTTCAAGCTAATGTGGCGGGAGTACCCGCAATCGCTATTCCCTGTGGAAAAGACAATCAGGGTTTACCTATTGGTTTGCAAATTATTGCAGACGATTTTGAAGAATCCAAGTTGTTGCATTTTTCAGATACACTTTTGAACTGAGACCATGAGAAAACGACTTTCTATTTTGCGCGATGTTTCCGTTCCGTCGGAGGTTGAAAAGGGGGATACACATTATTTATTTCACTGGATATTCGTCACGGTGATATCCTTGCTGTCCTTCACTCCTTCCCTTGCACAAACGCAACCCGATCCGGTGGTTGTCGATTCTCTGGAAGTTGCCGTGGCAGAGGAAGATCTATTGTACAAAAGTGATACTGCAGATTTTGCGTACTATGCATTACCAACGGCGCTCGAATACATTCCCGGCGACGACGATCCTTCACTAATCCGCGACCGCCTGGCTTGCATAGAACAAAAGATGCCCCTCGTCTACAACGAACGGATCCACGCATTCATTAACTATTTCACTGTAAAAGACCGGGAGTATACGCGCATGATGATGCGTAGAAAGAATTTATACTTCCCACTTTTTGAAAAATACCTTGCAAAGTACAACCTGCCCGATGAACTGAAATACCTTGCTATTATTGAGTCTGGTTTGAATCCCCGAGCTGTTTCAAGAGCCCGCGCCGTTGGATTGTGGCAATTTATGTCAGCTACCGGTAAATACTATGGCCTGAACAATGACTGGTATATTGATGATAGAATGGACCCGGAAAAATCCACCGATGCTGCCTGCAGATATCTGCGTGACCTCTACAGGATGTTTAACGACTGGGAACTTGCCCTTGCTGCTTACAATACTGGTCCCGGAAATGTAAAACGGGCTATACGGAAATCGGGCTACAAACATTCTTTTTGGGAAATCTATCCAAACCTCCCGCGTGAAACACGCTCGTATGTGCCGCAATTTGTGGCTATCACATATGCTATGAATTACCTGGATGAGCACAACTTTTTTGATGAAGGAGAAGAGATGTTGCCAACGTACGATACGCTGCAGATTACAAAATTCCTTCATTTTGAAACCTTTGCCAATCTCACCGGCACGTGTGTAGAGGATTTGCAACGACTTAATCCGTCGATACAGCGAAATACGATACCGGAAACTAAGAAAGTCTATACGTTTTACGTTCCGCAACAAGCGATGATAATGTTGGAAGCTAATAGAGTTGCAGTGCTAGACTCAGCATCGAAAGTAGGTAGAAAGGAAATTGAAGTGCTTGCAAAAAATTCTCCAGGGTCAACCTATGGCGGAGACCGGGTTGTCTACAGAGTTAAGAGCGGTGATGTGCTTGGCGCTATTGCTATACGTCACGGTGTAGGCGTTAGTGACTTAAAAAAATGGAATAATTTAAGCAGCAATACGATTCGAGTCGGGCAATTATTAAATATCTGGCCGAAACCAAATAGCAACACGTCAACCGTTATTGCGTCTGTTAAACCAAAAACAACTATAACTTCCCCACTACCGGATTCAAAGACTTACACAGTTCAACCAGGTGATACGTTGTGGGATATTTCGAAAAAATTCGAAGGGCTGACGATTGAAAAAATCAAAAGTCTCAACAATCTCAACACCAGCAAGCTTCAACCTGGACAAAAGTTGATTATTGGAATGTAAGTTTACGCTCCTCCGGCATGCACAGTCTGCAAATTCAGTAGAGAATAACTTATAGGCTTTTGTGACTGTTATGCTAGTGAAGCATTATAGGACTACTAAAGTTGACTACATGAATCGGGTACTTATATTTATTTTTCTTGTTGTTTCCATGATTGCCTGTATTGGCAAGCGAGAAACCAATCCTGAATATCTGCCAAAGGCTACCGGCAAACCCGGAGATGTAATACTGGTCATGGATTCCGTTCAGTGGAAGGGTGAACTGGGATCAGAACTACGAAAAATATTTCGTTCAATCGTCCCTGGATTACCTCAGGATGAACCCATGTTTAACCTGGTTTGGGTACATCCGTCAAGGCTCCGGCTACTTACTCAGATCAGAAATCTTGTTTATGTTTTTACATTAGATCAGGAAACATCAGGTTCTAAAAACCTCCGCAGGGACTTTACGCCAGAAACCCTCGCCAGAATTAAGAGCGATACAAGTTTTTATCGCTTTGTAAGACAAAATGAATATTCCAAAGGTCAGGAGGTAATGTATCTTTTTGGTGATACCCAGGAAAATCTCTTACATCATTTGCGTAAAAACGGCGATCAAATTGTTGAGCATTTCAATGCAGTAGAGAAAAAAAGACTCGATGCAACGCTGTTACGGGCTAAATCAACTCAGGGTGTAACAGCTTTCCTTCGCAAAGAGCATAACATAGCATTGCGTGTACCTGCCGGCTATGTCTTTGCCGACAAACAACATGATTTCATCTGGTTGCGACAAATTGAGGCTGATAAAGATAAAGACGTATTTATCACATGGAAGCCTTATGAGAGTGAGTATCAATTATTACCTGACAGCATTGTAGAATGGAGGGATAGGATCTCAAAAAAATATCTTTTCGAAGATCCTGATAACCCATCCAGCTATCTGATTACCGAAACAGAAAACTATGACGTACTGGCAAAGCAGGTAAATTTCAACGACCGTTTTGCAATGCAAATAAGAGCACTTTGGCGTACCAATAACTACTCAATGGGCGGTCCTTATCTGGGATATGCCCTTGTTGATCAAAATAAGGGCTTAATCTACTACATCGAAGGATTTGCCTATGCTGCCGGCAAAGATAAACGGGAAATTATGCGCGAGCTGGATGCAATTTTAAACACTTTTAGAACAAGCGACGATCTCTTACCTGTAAAACAAGATCAAGACGCTAAGCCTTAAACCCATAAATTAGGCACTACAATCAGAAAAAGTAAAATCTGCAGAAAGTAACTATTGTGTAGCGCTCGTTCATCCCTGGATTTGCCTTTAGTGCACCAAACGTATAGCAAGATCTAACAAATGAATGCTTTCTATGACATCAGTTGTAGATCAATAGATGTTCGCCAGTAAGAGAACTCCCTACCACCAATACAACTCCGAAAAGTAGATATCCTCTTAACCAAGATCACATAGGATAGTTGAACAATCAGGTGAAGCTATGTTAAAATTTTCCGGTCACACACCGTCGTGATAGTTGGCTCAAAGCTGTTGCTTTTTGGTCTCAACGTAACTTCTTTTGCCTTTGCCTGATGCAACTCTGTTAGCGCCCTGTCAGCAACCCTTTCACGCCAATGTTGTAGAAAACAGATATCCAAGCTTTTTATCTGTGTGCATCCAACTACTTTAACACTTACCTTATTATCTTTAGCGCTTAAATATATCTCATTCATGTCCATTAAAATCAGAAAAGAAGATGCCCTAAATTATCATATGCAAGGGCAGCCTGGAAAGATTGAAGTTGTACCCACAAAAGTCCTGAGTTCTCAGTTGGATCTGGCCCTTGCTTATTCGCCTGGCGTTGCCGAACCCTGTAAAGAGATTGCCGCCAATAAAGAAGATGTTTACAAATACACGTCAAAAGGAAACCTCGTAGCGGTAATTTCGAACGGAACAGCTGTATTGGGACTCGGAAATATTGGCCCCGAGGCCTCTAAACCTGTGATGGAAGGTAAGGGTGTGTTATTCAAAAAATTTGCTGGCATTGATGTTTTTGACATTGAAATTGATGAAGAAGATCCGGATGCATTTATAAAAATAGTAAAGGCACTCGAGCCTACTTTTGGTGGTGTAAATCTTGAAGATATCAAGGCTCCCGAATGCTTCAAGATTGAAACCGAATTACGGGAAATGATGCATATTCCGATCATGCACGACGATCAGCATGGCACCGCGATTATTTCAAGTGCGGCATTGTTGAATGCACTGGAAATTGTAGGAAAGAAAATTGAAGACATTAAGATTGTGGTAAACGGCGCTGGTGCTGCCGCCGTTAGTTGCACTAAACTTTACATTGCATTAGGTGCTAAAAAGGAGAATATCATCATGTGCGACAGTAAAGGGGTTTTGAACACTTCCCGCACAAACCTGGATGACATTAAAAAACAATTCGTAACTGAACAAACGATATCTTCGCTTCAAGAAGCAATGAAAGGGGCCGATGTATTTGCCGGACTTTCCGTTGCTGATGCCATTACTCCTGATGACCTTAATGCCATGGCAAAAGATCCGATTGTGTTTGCGTTGGCAAATCCGGATCCTGAAATAAGTTACGACCTGGCAATGAAGACGCGTAAGGACATCATAATGGCTACCGGCCGATCTGACCATCCGAATCAAGTTAACAACGTTCTTGGTTTTCCCTACATCTTTCGAGGAGCGCTGGATGTTCGCGCGACAGAAATTAACGAAGCGATGAAACTTGCTGCGGTTCATGCACTTGCCGCACTGGCAAAGGAGCCGGTACCCGATATGGTGGTGAAGGCCTATGCAATTGACAAGATCAGGTTTGGAAGGGAGTATTTGATACCAAAACCTTTGGACACGCGATTGATAACAACGATATCCCCGGCGGTTGCCAAAGCAGCGATGGATTCAGGTATTGCCAAAAATCCAATCACAGACTGGGAAACCTATCACACTGATTTACAAAAGCGAATTGGTATAGACCAGAAACTTATGTCTCGCATCATTGATCGTGCAAAGAAGGAGCCGAAGCGTGTGGTATTTACGGAGGCTAATCATCACAAAATCCTTAAAGCAGCACAGATCCTAAAAGATGAAGGTATTGCACACCCAATCCTGCTGGGAAACAAAAAGGAGATCCTTGCGTTGATCGAAGAACATAAACTTGATCTACAGGATTGCCCCATCATCTATCCGCGCGAAGACGAAGAGACTATAAATCGATATGCTGAAGTATTCTATAAAAAACGACAGCGTAAGGGATTGACATTTCAGGACTGCGTGCGACTGATGAGGGAAAGAAACTATTATGCTGCCATGATGGTAGAGCATGGGGATGCAGATGCCCTTGTCAGTGGTCTGACAAAAGACTATCCCAAGACAATTCTTCCATCGCTTCAAATCATCGGTACAGCAGAGGGGGTAAACCGGGTTGCTGGCATGTACATAATTATTAATAAGCGTGGTACGTTCTTTTTCGCAGATACAACCGTAAACGTCGATCCATCGGCGCAAGAACTGGCAGGAATTATAGAACTTACAGCCCGCGGCGTGAAGTTCTTCGATATTGACCCTCGCCTGGCTGTGCTTTCATACTCTAATTTTGGTTCGTCCAAGGGTGAAATCCCGGATAAAACACGGGAAGCTGTCCGTCTCGCAAAACAAAAAAATCCAGAGTTAGTGGTGGAGGGAGATATTCAGGCCAATGTAGCGTTGAACACACAAATACAGCAGGAGACATTTCCATTCAGCACATTATCGAAGGAAGGCGCAAACACGCTGATCTTCCCGAACCTGGCATCAGGTAACATTGCGTACAAGCTGTTAATGGAGATCGGAGGGGCAGAATCGATAGGTCCGATACTTCTGGGTATGAAAAAGCCGGTCCACATTCTGCAACTAGGTAGTTCTATCCGGGAAATTGTTAACATGGCGGCTATCGCCGTCGTTGATGCTCAATGGTATGCTCAGGATAATCATCTTTAGTTTATTGCAGCTTTTTTTGTCACTGTCTTGATTAAATTCGCTAGCAAGTCATGATTGCATTCCTTAAGGGGAAACTTGTACACCGGGAACCCACCCAGGTTATTATTGATGTGAATGGTGTCGGGTATCAGTTACAGATTTCGCTACAGACTTTTTCTGAAATTAAAGAGCAGGAGAATATTATGCTCCACACGCACCTGACTATCCGGGAGGATGCGCATCTTTTATTTGGATTCAGCAGTGAAACGGAGAAAAAACTTTTTCAACAGTTGATAACCGTTAATGGCGTAGGCCCGAACACCGCGATAATTATGCTTTCATATATGAATTGCAACGAATTGAAGTCAGCTATTGTACGCGAAGATGCCGTTTCCCTTCAATCTATCAAGGGCATTGGAGGAAAAACAGCGCTTCGGGTTATCATCGATTTGAAAGATAAACTTAAGAAGGAAAGCTGGGATGAGACTCAACCCTCAATTTCCCTGGGGTCCCACAATACCCTTCGAAAGGAAGCGTTATCTGCTTTGCTTACGCTGGGGTTACCAAAACTTGCAGCAGAGAAAAGTGTGGATAGCGTCCTGAAAAGATCAGGAAATACCATTACATTAGAAGATTTAGTTAAGCAGGCCCTTAAAAACGCATAGTACCGTTTGAGTTTCTTTACATCGAAGAATCAGGTTGCTCATACGCTTAGCCGAATTCTTGTTATATGGCTGAGTTTTCTATCCCTGCCCGATGAGGTGTATGGTCAGGGTCAGCCACGCCCAAATCCTGCGGACACTACCAATATTCCCTATCAACCAAGCCGTAGACCAACCTACCGCGTAACAGACCGCTATGGAGATCCATTCTCGAATACCGGAACTGAATCACCTTTGTATCTAAAGGATCCAAACCAAATGAAATTGGATGTTGAGATCGATACAGCCCTCAACTATACTATTTATGAGAAAATTGGCGATCTGAATTATCGGCCGACATCAAGCATGACGTTTGAGGAATTCAAACGGTATCAGGAGCGCCAGATTCTCAAAAGTTACTGGCAGGATCGTGCCAGAGCGCAGGATGGAGAAAGTGCTATCAGTGGTCGGAGCCTCATACCCAAAATTTACATCAGCCCCGTGCTTGACCGTATTTTTGGAGGCAGTTATGTTGAATTGGTACCGCGAGGTTTTGTGACCCTGGATTTCGGTGGGGCATTCCAGAAGATCAATAATCCGGCTATACCGATAAGGCAGCAGCGAAACGGAGGTTTTGAATTTGATCAAATGATCAACATGAGTGTTATTGGGAAGATCGGAGAGAAGCTTGCGGTCACAGCCAATTTTGATAACAATAACTCTTTCGACTTTCAAAACAACATGAAAGTTGAATACACCGGATTCAAAGAAGATATTCTGCAAAAGTTAGAAATTGGAAACGTAAGTCTGCCGCTGAACAATACCCTCATTCAAGGTGCTCAGAATCTCTTCGGGATTAAGGCAAAAATGCAATTTGGAAAACTTGACGTTACAACCATAGCCACCACACAACGTGGTAAAACAGCTTCCATTAATCTGGGAGGTGGTAATAGCGGCGGTCAAGGAAGACCCTTTGAGATCATTGCTTCCAATTATGATGAAAACCGTCACTTCTTTTTAGGTCATTTTTTCCGCAACAATTACAGGCGGTGGATTGCTAATCCTCCACAAATTATCTCGGGCGTTAACATCACACGAGTAGAAGTTTACATCCTTAACCGTAACAACGATACTCAAACCCTTCGAAATGTTGTAGGTCTGATGGACCTTGCGGAAGGAAACCGGGTGTATAATCCCAATGTTCAACCGAGGCAAAGTGGATTTCCAAATGCAAACGCTGCAAACGGTCTTTTCGCGGCTGTTACAAACCTGAACCGTGATGCCGATGGTATCAATACTTCCCTTGAAAACCTTTATGGTGCCGGGTCTTTAGTAAATGGAACAGACTTTGAAAAAATAACCGGTGCGCGTAAACTGTCCCCTACGGAATATACATTCCATCAACAGTTAGGGTATGTGACGCTTACCCGCAAACTCCAAAATGACGAAGCGATAGCCGTTGCCTATGAATACACATACAATGGGCGATCATATAAGGTTGGTGAATTATCAGAGGATTATGCAAGTTTAAGCGACAATGAAATCGTATTCCTGAAACTGCTTCGTCCACGTAAAGTTGCTGTTCGCGATGCTCAAAAACGGATCATTCCTACGTGGGATTTGATGATGAAGAATATATACAATCTAAACGTGAATCAACTTTCGCGTGAAGGTTTTGAGCTTCGGATTATTTACCGAGATGACCGAACCGGTATTGACAATCCTCAATTACAGGAAGGCGCGCGGGTGCGGACAAGGCAGTTAATTGAAATTCTTGGACTTGACAGACTTAATCCTGTGAACGATCCGCAGCGGGATGGGAACTTCGATTTTGTTGAAGGCGTAACCATCAATACAACGACGGGGTTGATCATATTCCCTTACCTCAATCCGTTCAGCGAAGCCCTGCGTGAAGCATTCAGAGGGGAAACAAATGAAGATTTTCTGATTCAAAAGTATGCATACGATACACTATATAACACCACCAAAGCAGATGCTGAATTATTTGCGACTAAAAATAAGTTCTACATAAAGGGTCTCTATAACGCCGGATCATCAAAAGAAATTCTGATTCCGGGTTTTGGCGTCTCGCCAGGTTCAGTCAAAGTATATGCAGGCGGTATGCCTCTTAATGAAGGAACTGATTTTGTGGTCGATTATACATTCGGAAAAGTAACGATCATGAACGATCAGATTTTGAGTTCAGGAAAGAACATTGAAATCAAATATGAACAGTCAGATCCTTTTGCGTTTCAGACCAGGAGTCTTGTTGGCACGAGATTCGACTACCACCTCAGCGAAGATGTTAACCTGGGCGCTACTGGTCTTTATTATAACGAACGTCCATTAATAAGCCGTAACCAAATCGGGACAGAGCCAGCCAGAAACTTCCAGTATGGGTTGGATTTTAACGTAAACAAAAAGAGCCGGTTTCTGACGAAAATGATTGATGCGATTCCCTTTCTGCAGACAAAAGAACAATCGTCAATTAATTTTACAGGGGAGTTTGCGCAGTTGCTGCCGGGTACCTCTAATGTTGTGGGAGGAGAAGGGACTGCTTACATCGACGATTTTGAAAATACTGCAACACCTTACTCACTTATGAGCCCGGCAGGCTGGAGGCTGGCAGCGACACCTAAAACGGAGGATTTTCGTTTCGACCCAAGCAACGGGGCCATCAATGATGTTCGTGCCGGATATAAACGTGCTAAACTTTCCTGGTATCAGGTTGACAATCAGTTATACCGGAATGTAGGAAGATTTAAGCCCGATAATATTAATGATGAAGATCTAAAAAACCACTACGTAAGACCGGTAGATCCCCAGGAAATTTTTCCCAGACGACAACTCACTCAGGGAATTTTTTATGAGCAGATTTTTGACATCGCCTACTACCCAAGAGAACGGGGTCCTTACAATTACAACCCTGCGTTAGACGCAAATGGCTTTCTCTCCGATCCGCAAAGTAACTGGGCGGGAGTTACCAATGCGATTCGGACTGAAGTTGATTTTGATAAAGCCAACATTGAATATGTTGAATTCTGGTTACTCGATCCGTTTATCAACACGAGCTATGGTTACATAAATGATGGAATTAATCCCCAAAGGTCGAATACAACCGGTGGAAAACTGGTCTTTCAACTGGGAAGCATTTCAGAAGATGTAATTCGGGATACACGGCACGGATTTGAAAATGGATTGCCTCCGGATGGAGACCTCGACGGCCCGGGTGCGACCAGTACTAGTTGGGGTTACACTACAACACAACAATACCTTACCAATGCTTTTGACAATTCCGCCGCTTCGCGAGCTAATCAGGATGTTGGCCTCGATGGATTACCAAATTCAAAAGAGCTAACTTTTTTTCAGGATTTTATAAATAACCTCAGCCCCGGAGCACGTGCATCCGTTCAAAACGACCCCTCGGCAGATGACTTTCGTTATTTCTTAGGAACAGACTTTGACTCCAGAGACGCAAAAATTTTGGAACGATACAAAGATATAAATGGTCAGGAAAATAATTCGCCCATAATTACCGGTAGCGATGCCGTTACCCCCTCAGGTAGCAATATTCCTGACAATGAAGATCTCAACGCCGATAATACGCTAAGCGAACTGGAAGAATATTATGAATACGATATTGATCTCAGACCTGGCGAATTGGCGATTGGAAGAGAATATGTAGTCGACAGGATTTCAACCAAGGGCACTAACTCGCCCGAAGAAGTTACCTGGTATCTTTTCAGAATTCCAGTACGTCAGTTTGAAAATAAATTTGGAAATATTGATGGGTTTAAATCAATCAGGTATGCCCGCATGGTGCTTACCGGATTTCAGGATCCTGTTGTGTTGCGTTTCGCGAATTTCCGGATGGTAGGTAGTCGCTGGAGAAGATATACCGACAACCTCAGGGACGGTGGTCTGATTCCTGATCCTGAACCCGGCGCTGAAAACTTTACGGTGAATGTGGTGAACCTGGAAGAAAATGCTGCAGGAGATGCAAACAAGTCTCCCTATGTAATTCCTCCGGGTGTTGTACGCGATCGTGATAATACCTCAGCCGTTCCAAGACAGTTGAATGAACAGTCTGTGCAGGTTTGTGTTGATCAGCTTGAGGACGGCGATGCACGCGCGATCTATAAAAATGCTGCGGTAGACCTTTTCAATTACGGCCGAATCAAAATGTTTTTTCACGCTAATAGTGAATCCAACGACGGAGACCTGCATGCATTCCTTCGCCTGGGTACAGACTTTGATCAAAATTATTATGAAATAGAAATTCCGCTAAAAATTACCAAACCTGCTAACACGAACGATGTTCGGGAAATCTGGCCGGAAGAAAACGAAATAGATCTTGCGCTAAACGAACTGTATGCACTCAAAGCAGCCCGCGACCGGGAAGGATTTCCGTTGACTGAACTATATCCCCGAGAAGGTCCGAAGCCAATTGACAGGCACCTGATCAGAATATTCGGACGCCCCGATCTGAGCAGTGTTCAGGTAATGATGATTGGGATACGAAATCCTACGTCTGATGATCGAAGGGCTCATTCAGTTTGTATCTGGGCCAATGAATTGCGTGTTACAGATTTTGACCGAACGCCGGGCTGGGCTCTAAGTTCTACGTTGAGTGCAAAACTGGCTGACTTCGCTACCGTTAATGCGGCCTTCCGACATACAACCTTCGGGTTTGGAGGTGTAAGCTCCAAGATATTTGAACGCACGCGTGATGAAACAACTGCCTATGACATTTCTGCCAATATCAATGTCGACAAACTTTTACCTGGAAATACAGGCATTAAGATTCCCATGTTCTTAGGGTATCAAAATACGACGATTAAACCAAATTATGATCCGGCGAACCCTGACTTACGACTTGATGCTGCGCTGAGATCTTTTAATACAGATGAAGAAAGGAGTAATTATGAACGTCTTATCCGGGACCAGGAGACGCGGAAAAGTCTCAATTTTATCAACGTTAGAAAAGTAAAAACAAAGCCCGACGCGCCCAACCATATTTGGGACGTTGAAAATCTCGCGTTTAGCTATTCCTACAGTGAAGCAAAGCGGTCTAATTTTACTATTCAGGAATCATTGCAACGGCAATATAGAGGATCCGTAGCCTATACGTTTGCACCAAAGGCGACAGGCATTGAACCTTTTAAAAATTCAACCAGTCTGAATTCCCCATGGCTTAAGGCTATCAAAGACTTCAATTTTAGTTTTATGCCCAGTAGCCTGGGCGTTAGACTCGACCTGGAACGGGCTTTCGGAAAAAATGTTTATCGAAATGATGGATTTGAATCGGCACCCAACTATCTGAAATATTTTACTTTCAATCGCCAATACAATATGCGGTGGAATTTTACAAAAAGCCTTTCATTCGAATACAATGCTATCGCTAATGCAATTATAGACGAGCCTGAAGGAGAAGGAGATTCTGTTAATACCGAGATCGTAAGAAATCTGAAAAAATTCGGACGGATGAAAAATTTTGATCAACGGATGACCTTAAACTACACCCTACCGCTGGATAAATTTCCGGTGACAGACTGGCTTGGTGCAGACTATCGTTACCAGGTAAGTTACAATTGGAGAGCCGGACCTCTCAACAGGCCAGATGCATTAAACATTCCAGGTGACCTTCCAGACAGTCTTGATTTTAAAAACACTATCCAAAACAGTCGTGACCAGAACTTCACCGGGCGGGCAGATCTTGTAAAGCTCTATAACAAAGTCAAGTTTTTGAAAGAACTTAATGCTCCGCCAAAACCAGTCAGCACGCGTACTTCAAGAAATCCCACCGTTCCGGTCAGACCCACCGCAAAAGCTGATACCGTAAAAGAAAAAAAGACAACGCCACCCCTGGTTAAAGGTTTGTTTCGATTGTTGATGTCTGTGCGTTCAATTAACGGAACTTACAGCCTGACGGAGGGAACAGTACTTCCTGGTTTTAATCCTACTCCTAAATTATTTGGAATGGATAAGGATTGGGATTCTCCGGGATGGGGATTTGTGTTAGGTAGCCAGAATCCTGCAGTTCGTACCACGGCGGCTCAAAAGGGTTGGTTGAACAATACGAACTCAAGCCTTACAATGCCCTTCAGTCAATCAAAAAACGAGTCTATCAACCTAAGGGCAAATGTTGAACCGTCACCGGATTTAAAACTTCAAATCGATCTAAAGAAAGAGACTTCCAGTACCTACCAGGAAATATTCCGGTATGAACCTGATCAGCCAAATGCAGATCCGATTACCGGCTTTGCTTCCCTAAGTCCGAGTCGTGGCGGCGCGTACAGAATTTCATTCCTCACTTTAAGGACCGCGTTTAACAGTTCGAATGGAAAAGTAGAATCCGAGGTATTCAAAAAGTTTGAAGAAAATCTTGGGGTTGTTCAAAATCGTTTTGCAATTGCAACCAATAATACGGAGTACGATCCTACGTCGCAAGATGTCCTTATCCCCGCTTTCATAGCGGCATATTCAGGAGCCGATGCAACTGCGTTAAGCCTGTCACCATTTCCAAAATTGCCAATGCCAAATTGGCGCATGGACTATACTGGATTAAACAAAATCAACGCGTTTAAAAAAGCCTTTCAATCGATTACACTATCCCACGGATATCAATCTAGTTATTCCGTTATGAACTACTCTAACTCGCTTGAGTTTTCAAATAAAGAAGCTTTGGAAATTGACAGACCCA
The DNA here is from genome assembly GCA_041747735.1 of Chryseolinea sp. GTDB lineage: Bacteria > Bacteroidota > Bacteroidia > Cytophagales > Cyclobacteriaceae > Chryseolinea. Next base: position 244,245 of record JBGTEP010000038.1, on the reverse strand, counting down.
TTGAAGACTACAACAGAAAGTATTTTGGGGCAACAGTTGGTGATAATTTGCTACCAGTTTATGTCATTAGCCAGGTATTGATTTCAGAACAGTTTGCCCCGTTAATTGGTGTTAATGTTCGGACAAAGAGCCGGGTAACTGCCAACTTCCAATACAAGACCAAGCGTGATCTTTCTCTAAACGTATCGAATGCACAAATTACAGAGCTTACGAGCAAAGATCTTTCTTTTGAACTGGGATTCACAAAAAATAATATGAAGTTGCCGTTTAAATCTGAAGGACGTCTTATTGTATTAAAAAACGATTTGACCTTTCGAATGAACGTTACCCTTAGCGATACAAAAACCATTCAACGAAAAATTGAAGAGTTGAATATTATCACAAACGGAAATATTAACTTCCAGCTCAGGCCAAACGTAAGCTACGTTGTAAATCAAAAGTTGAACATACAACTGTATTACGAACATACAACCAATGAACCATTGGTTTCCAACGCATACCGAAGGTCGACTACGCGGTTCGGTACGCAAATCAGGTTTAGTCTGGCGCAGTAAACCTGGGATTTACTGTTTGCGAATTTCCGATCCTCTACCCATTTTTCAATCTTCTAACCTTTCCAACGCAACTACAACTCATCCGATTTTTCCCTATTTTTGTCCCACTTTAACGCGCACATTACATGAATATTCCTGAAGAATTGAAGTACACAAAAGACCACGAATGGGTTAAAATTAACGGAGAAACCGCCACCATTGGCATTACAGACTTTGCCCAGGGTGAGTTGGGAGATATCGTATACGTCGATATCAGCACGGTTGGTCAAGAAATTGGTGAGCACGAAATTTTTGGAACTGTAGAAGCTGTAAAAACGGTATCCGACCTTTTTATGCCTGTTAGCGGGAAAGTTTTAGAGATAAACCCGCTGCTGGATGCCAACCCAGAAAAGGTAAATGAGGATCCTTATGGTGATGGCTGGATGATCAAAGTAGAAGTAAAAGGTAGTATCGACGAACTCTTGACTGCTGCTCAATACCAAGAACTAATTGGTAAGTAAAGGCTGTTATATCAGCATACTGCTTTTGTCCTGTGCACGAGAGTAGAATCGATGGAGATAGCAGTAAATGATTCCGAAAAAAAAACATGATCGAGCTCCCTTTAATATCAGCAGAAGAAACACGAAAACGAAAACCCAACTGGTTGCGGGTGAAGTTACCAGTAGGGCCGGACTATGCGCGTGTTCGAAAACTTGTTGATGAATATAAACTCCACACCATTTGTGAGAGTGGCAATTGTCCGAATATGGGCGAATGCTGGGGTGCTGGTACAGCTACATTTATGATTCTGGGAAATGTTTGCACGCGGAGCTGCACCTTTTGTGCCGTCGCCACCGGACGTCCAACTGAATATGATTTGGATGAACCCAAACGCGTTGCTGAAGCCATAAAATTAATGGGTGTAAAGCATGCCGTCATCACCTCCGTAAACCGGGATGAATTGAAAGACCGAGGAGCTGAGGTTTGGTACCAAACCGTAGTTGAAACAAAAATGGCAAGCGCTGAAACGACAATCGAAACACTGATACCCGATACGAAAGGAAACTGGGATGCGCTGTACAGGATGATCGAAGGTGGTCAGGAAGTTGTATCGCATAACATGGAAACGGTCGGGCGACTCTACCGGATGGTACGCCCCCAGGCACGTTATGACCGAAGTCTTGAACAAATAAAAAGAATAAGAGAAGCAGGCATGCGGACAAAATCGGGTATTATGCTGGGCGTTGGAGAAACAAAAGAAGAAGTATTTAAAGCCATGGATGATCTCGTTGAAAACGGACTGCTGATCCTTACCCTTGGTCAATACCTACAGCCTACCAAAATGCATCTGGAGGTTGCTGAATTTATTCATCCGGAAACTTTTGAGTTATATAAAGAAGAGGGGCTAAAGCGCGGACTTCGTTACGTAGAATCAGGTCCACTGGTACGGTCATCGTATCATGCCGAACGCCATGTAAATGTTCCGTTGCACTAGCCTTTTCATCGGATTAAGGAAGGGTAATCATTTAAAAAAAGCTTTCTATTACGCTAGCGAACTGGATAATGGGGGGAACCATAACTTATCTATCATTCTTTCTCATATCCACAATTATTTTTACCTTTGACAAACCATTGTAACCCGTGCTTCGAAAGTTCTTCCCCCGTGATAAGAATTATATTCTGGAAGAAGCACAGCTTTCCCTTGAAAATCCACTTCTACAGTATCTCGTTGACTTTGTAAAAGTTGAGTATCTGCTCCGGTGTAACCCTCTTGGTATCGAAGACGACACATCAAAAAAGATCCGCGAACATCAGGAAACGGAGTTTAGTCATTTGCGTGAGTTCTATCTTAACATGGCTGGAGTGTTCCGCTTCAAATTTTACGGCGATAACCAACTTGAATTTCTTTTTGATGGTGGCGATGACTTCCGAAAGTACCAGGATGAATGGTCGAATACATTCAAGGCGTGGATCAAGGAATTTTGCAAGCATGAAAACTTTACTCGAGCCGTTTTAGAACTTACCGTTTTTTACCCCGAAGACTATACCCCTCAAATGGCAGGTTTGCGGCTTAGTGCATTCATTACGAAATTTTTCGAAGTTAAAATTGATCCTCAGAAAGGAATCATCAAGAAGATTCAGGCTTAAAGTCCTTCAAACAAGGAAACTGATTCAAGGTAGTTTGGAACAATCACTTTCCATTGCAAGGCGTCGCGGATAGCCTGAGCGTATGTTTGCTGTTCTTCGCCCTCCCCATGTACACAGAAAGTAAGCTTCGGCTTTTCTTTAAAGTTACTCATCCACTTAAAAAGTTCACCTCTGTCAGCATGACCGGACATCGATGAGATATATTCAACAGTGCAATTAACCTTTACATCTTCTCCGAAAATCCGGATGGAGGGAGCTTTATCCAGCAAGCTACGGCCTCTGGTACCTTCTGCCTGAAAGCCTGCAACAAGAAAGGTGTCCTGCTTGTTTGGCAAACGGCGAACCATATGATGAAGGATTCTTCCGCCTGTCATCATACCACTGGAAGATATTATGATAGCACGGCTTTTAATATCGTTTAGCGATTTGGAGTGTTCCGGTGACTTAACAAGCACCAACATATTTGTTTCCATATCACGCGCAAGCTCCTCGCGATTTGTTTCAATTTTATGGTAGGTCGGATGTTTGTAAAATAAATAGGTAGTTGAAATAGCCATAGGACTATCGATATAAACAGGAACATCCGGAATCTTGTCTTCCTTCATGAGCTTACGAAAATAGAAAAGTAAACTTTGGGTCCTTCCAACAGCAAAAGCTGGAATAACTAATACCCCGCCGCGTTCAAAAGTTTCATTAACAATTCGGGTGAGATCCTCTTCCGGATCATCAAATGGATTATCTTTTGTTCCATAGGTAGATTCTATAAAAAGAATATCCGCGTGATCAATTGCTGTTGGTGGCGGTAACATTAATTGGTCATAGCGACCTATATCTCCGGAGAATACTATTTTTTTTGTTTGATAATCGCTTTTTATGAACATTTCGGTAATCGCTGATCCCAACAAATGCCCTGCATCCCGATAAATGATTTCAACTGAATCGTGAATTTTGAATCGGTTATTGTAATCAAACTTCTTGAACAGCGGAAAGACGTTCCGTACATCGTCTTCTGAGTAGAGAGCCAATGGGTTTGTATGTTTTGAATACCCTTTCTTTCCGGCGTACTCTGCTTCTTCCTGTTGCAACTTTGCCGAATCCAATAACATAATCTCCATCAAATCAGCCGTAGGTGGAGTGCAATAAACTGGCCCCGTAAAACCTTCCTTCACAAGTTTGGGCAGGTATCCGGTATGATCGATATGAGCATGACTAAGTACAACCGCATCGATTTTTGATGCATCGATAGGAAATTCGTCCCAGTTTCTCAGCCGAAGTTTTTTTAGTCCCTGAAACAGGCCGCAATCAAACAGAAGAGTAAAATCATCTACTCTTATAAGGTATCTGGAACCCGTCACACTGTCAGCACCACCGAGAAATTTTACTGTTACGTCCATACTGAAAGATAAGTCAATGTATTGGGATGAACAACGAAAACGTCAGCGATCAAACCCTGCTACCGTTGAACCACAAAATCAGAAAACCGCTTAAGCTCACCTTCCTTAATTTCTATTTGGTCGACCTGAGACCGGGGGGGTCCCTGCTTACACCATCGTTCAAAATTCTGAAGGTCTAAATCTTCTCCCTCAGCTTCAATGTACACACTTCCATCAGTTTGGTTGCGAACAAACCCGACAATGCCGAGCTCATCCGCTTTCGCTTTTGCAGAAGCCCTGAAGAATACTCCCTGAACATAACCCGAAATCAAAATAGATACGTGTCTCATCATCTTTGAAATTTGGAAAAGGCCGGGGTCTATTGGCAGAGTCCTGGCCTTCTCCTAATAAATTCCAGAATTAAAAGATGTAGTCTGTACTTAAAAACGCCGACTCTCTGTTTCTTATAATATTACTAATGATCTGCTTGTTTCCCTCGGTACTTTTTGTAGCAACAATGGTTCGGATGGAAAATACCCTCAACGCATCGGCTACCGATAGAGTCCCCTCGGCGGAATCCTTTCTTCCGTTAAAAGGAAACGTATCCGGACCACGTTGACTCTGCGTGTTCAGATTAATCCGACCGACCTGATTCACAAATGCATCCATTAATTTTGCCACACGCGCTGAGTCATTCCCGAAGATACTTACTTGTTGTCCGAAGTTGGAATTTAGTACATATTGAATTGCTTCCTCATCATCAGCAAAAGCAACAATGGGAACGACAGGACCAAATTGCTCCTCAGTATAAATTCTCATTTTATTATTTACCGGATACAACACCGCAGGATAGAAGAAGGTATGGAAACTCTCACCGCCATTTTCATTCACTACCTGGGCTCCATGTTGTTTTGCATCCTCCACCAAATCTTTGAGAAACTCTACTTTACCAGGCTCAGGTAAAGGTGTTAAACCAACACCAGGCTCCCAGGGCATTCCCGGCTTCAGTTTCTTTACCTGATCGTTAAACTTTTTAAGGAACACATCCAGTATGTCTTTGTGAACGAACAATATTTTTAGTGCTGTACATCGTTGACCATTGAAAGACAATGAGCCGGTAACACATTCGCTTACGGCATTATCAAGATCTGCATCAGGCAATACAACTGCCGGATTTTTTGCATCCAACCCAAGTATAGCTTTTAGTCGATGAGATTTTGGATGAAGCTTTTTCAGTTCATTAGCACCTTTGTTTGTTCCAATAAAAGCGAAAACATCAATCTTACCACTCTCCATCAGCGCACCCACCGTTTCACGGCCACGTCCATAAATGATATTTATTACACCAGCAGGAAAACTGTCGCGGAAAGCTTCAATCAAAGGGCGTATCAATAACACACCATATTTCGCTGGTTTGAATACGACAGTATTCCCCATTATCAACGCAGGAATAAGTGTTGTAAACGTTTCATTCAGTGGATAATTGTAAGGACCCATACAAAGCGATACGCCAATGGGCACTCTCCTGATTTGAGCCATAAAACCCTGGTCTTCTATAAGCTTCGCAGAGTTCCGATCAAGATCTTTATACGCTTTGATGGTATCGACGATATAGTCACACGTACGATCAAATTCTTTTTCAGAATCTTTTTGTGTTTTTCCGATTTCCCACATCAACAACTGAACAACCTCATTCCGCTTTGAACGCATTTTGCCGAGGAAATTTTCAACATGATCGATACGCTCGGTTACACTCATTGTAGGCCACACTCCATGACCATGGTCATATGCTTTGACAGCAGCATCAAGTGCAGCAAGAGATTCCTTAGAAGTAAGTAGAGGTGTACTTCCAATATTTTTTTGTTTTAGTGTATCACCTTCTTTAATAACAACCGGGCTGAGAACAGGATTAAGACTTCCATTCCAGATTTTTAATTCACCATCAATCAGATATTCGCGTTGGTCAATAGGATCAGCTATTTTGAATTGTTCAGGGATGGCGTCTTCCGAATGGAAAACATTTTCTAAAAGATGATTCATTCGTATAATGGTTAGGGTTTGGTTGCGATAATGGTGATACCCGATGATGTTCCTATCCTGCTTGCTCCTGCTTCTATCAACGCTATCGATTGTTCGGCAGTCTTAATTCCACCAGAGGCTTTTATTCCAACCTGGCCGGGTAATGCTTTTTTCATTCGTAAAATATTTCCTGGTTCAGCTCCAACAGGGGCAAAGCCAGTAGATGTCTTAACAAAATCGGCACCCGCATCCGCACAAATTCGGCACGCCTCTTCGAGTTCCGACTTCGAAAGATACGCAGTCTCAATGATTACTTTTAACCGAGCTTGGTAATTGTGAGCCAGAGTACTACATTTTGCGATTTCAATCTTTGTCCAGGGAAGTCCTGTTTTAAACGAGGAAATATTCCAGACCACATCGATTTCGTTTGCCCCATTATCGATGGCTCTCTGTATTTCGTCAAGTTTAGTTTCCGTCATATTATAACCAAACGGAAAACCGGCGACCGTAACAAGAAGTATTTTCTCATCACTGATTTCTCTCTTTGCACGCTTCACCCAAAACGGTGGAACGCATACTGCAAGAAAGCCATAGTGCGTTGCATCCTCTACGAGCTTATCAATATCGCTGATAGATACGGTTGGGCTAAGATTTGTATGTTCAATATAGCAAGCAAGATTCATCGCTTGAAGTTACAACAACAAACCGATGATTTTTTTTGGATTTCAGAAGGAATGTTTAGTGTCTGATTCCACACTCTTTGCAGAACTTCATTTTATCTGCTGGACGCTTTTTGGGTGGTCGTTTATGACCAAAATACGCCGGATTGGAATATTGAGGCTTCAACATGAGCTTTTCGTTTTTGCGGTTGGTTTTTACGCGGTCCTCCATTCGCTGCGCAAACTCCTTTTCACTGTTATAAGTAGGGCCTTCAGATTTGGATTTGTTTTTGGATTGTTTAGACGCATACTTCCCCTGGCTAGATCCTGGACTAAGAGTGGTAGGTTGATCAATTGGTTTATTCTGCTTCGCAGCCCTTTTCTCCTTTCGCGACAATTGCGCGAACGATGAGGTCGTAAAAAACAAAAAGATAATGGATATTATTATTCTCATACGTACACTGTCAAAGGTATTAACTCTGTGGTTGGATAAAAATTATTAATCTCCTGTTCAATGGTGTAAATGTAAGGTCGATCAAAACTCTAACACGACGAAATGAAACTGCCTTCGATTTACCGAAGGCAGTTCAAAACTAACCTAACCAATCTATTTCTTTTTTAGCTGCTTTTAGCTTGTAACATGGTTTGTTTTCTCCGATATATCCAGGGGGGCATTGGATTTTCGTGTTTCCAAAGCCCGTTGCCCTTAAGTTGAGCGTTTATTCGGTGAGATTCAAGGTCGGCTAGCGGGTTTTTCTCTGAAGTCCAGGCAAGCCCTGCCTTCAATAATTCAATTCGCGGATCCTTTTTTCCCTTTATCATGACCTCCGCTAATGAATTGCCTCTTCTATCCTTTCCTACGAGTTTCACGATAACACTTTTTCCTAAAATCATCCTTTCAAGAAACGTCTTGGCTTCCATACCATAGGATTGATCTAGCTCCGGGGAATCGATGCCATCCAATAATAAACGATAGGTCTCGCGATCATCGCCCGCAACCTGAACTGTATTACCATCGATAACTTCAATTACCTTTCCTTTTATCTCGTGGGCCATAGTCGGGACGAAAAAGGTCATCACTATTAGAGCACTCAAGACTATGCCTTTCATAATTTCTTTTGCCGGACGAAAGGCAAAAATTTAACCAATGTATGAGGGATAGATTTCTAGCGTAAAACCAAAGGATTTAATCCAACACTATAATATGTGGTTTCAAAATGGGATAACTGGAAAGTCAGAATGAGATTACTTGCAGTATTGATCGATTTGAAATTTCGCTTTTGCATCTCCAAATTCAACGGCCCGTCGCCAGTCAAAGCAAGCTTTGTTTTTTTCTTTTAGTTGATAATAAAAATTACCACGCTGTTTATAAAAAGAAGCGTTTTTTGGTTCAATTCGAAGTGCCTCGTCCATATCGGATACTCCCGCTCCGTAATCATCCAATTGCGACTTGCAAGTTGCACGATTATAATACGCCAACGCATCGTCCGGATTAAACTGGAGAACCTTATTATAGTCAAGCATAGCACCTTCATAATCTTCAATACCTTCCTTTACGAGCGCTCTGTTAAAATGGGCATCTACATTTTTGGGGTCCAGATCGATAGCCTTGTTTAATTCGGTTACCGCAGACTTGGTATCCTCGAGCGCGATGTATACGCGACCTTTGTTTATGAACAAGGCCACCGAATTCTCACCCGCTTTCTGAGCATCATCAAAGTCTCGGAGAGCTCCCTGGAACTCTTCTTCGCGAAGTTGCATTACTCCACGTTTAAAAAACACTTCTTTGTCTTTGACACCGGCAGCAATAAGTTTGTCGTAGTAATCACGTGCAGGCGTAAATTTCTCCAGATTGAAGTAGGCATTTCCGAGCCAGCGGTAAAGCTCAGGATCTGGTTTCGGTGTTAGCTTCTCGACTTCTCTGAAATCCTTAATCGCTTCATCATATTTCTTTAAGTTAAAGTAAGCCTGTCCACGATTTTCATAAGCCTTTGTATAGTCAGGTCTTTTATTGATTGCATTACCAAAATCAGTAATCGCTGACGTGTAATTCTCCTGCTTAAAATAGGCCTTACCTCTGTTGTTGAATAGAACAGGATCAGTCAAACCAAGTGCTATAGCCTGAGTATAATCCTGAATGGCATCGGGAAGGTTGTTACTGCTAAACTTTGCATCACCGCGATGAAAAAATGCGGATCCTAATTTTGGATCTCGTGAAATAGCTTCACCATAATCTTTGATCGCTTCCTCAAAATTTTTGCTTTCATACTTGCAATATCCGCGCATATCGAATGCAGATGCGTCGTTAGTCCCGGTTTTGATAGCCTTATCAAGATCGTTAAAAGCATTTTTGTAATCTTTCAGATGATACTTCGCGGTACCTCTTTTAAAATACAAGTCAGTATCATCAGCTCCGGAGGCTATTGCCTTGTCAAAATCGGGAACAGACTTTTCAAACTCCTTTAACTCAAATAGCGCAAGAGCACGCGTTGCATAAATTAAATTATTCTTACTTGAGGATTCAATTGCTTTAGTGAGATCCATGACGGCTCCTTGATAATCTTTCGTATTATATTTTGATATCCCAAGTGTAGCAAATTCTTCTGCGCCGGCTTCACCACGTGAAACAACGATAGCCAGATCGGCAATGGCGCCTGGAAACTCCTTCAGCTGATATCGTGCGAGTGCCCGGTTTTTGAGTGCTTGTGTATAATCGCCCTTCAAACCTAAAGCACGATCGAAATCAGTAATAGCTTCCTTTGGCATCCCCGCATTTAGCTTGGCTTTACCTCTGTTATTAAAAATTACTTCATCATTGGCACCGAGAGTTATCGCCTGATCATAAGCAGCAATCGACCCCTTAAAATTACTCTGCTTAAAACGAATATTACCCAACTGATAATAAATCTCTTTATTCTTGCTGTTTAAAGACACGGCTTTGTCAAGAGATGCTAGGGCCTCATTTTCTTTTTGTGTTGCCAGGTATGACAACCCGATTGCTTCATACGCAGCAAGGTCGGCTTTACCTTTTGATACACTTTTTTCAAGATCGGTTAATGCAGCAGTATATTCTTTTTGCTGAAAGTATGATTTACCACGCTTGAGGTAGATATCATCTTCTTTCTCCCCTCCCATTTCGGCAGCCGTTAACGCCTCCAGAGTGCCTTTGAAGTCAGCGGCATCAAATCGCATATATCCTGCGTACAGCGACACCCTACTATCTTTAACACCTGCACTTAACGCCTTGTCGAGATAAGTCCGGGCAAGTTCTTTTTTACCAAGATGATAATTTGACACACCCAGCATCTTCAACATCTCAGGCGTCTCGGCTTCTGATACTTTGGCTTTTTCCAGATCTTCAACAACACCAGCATAGTCTTTCGTCATGAACCTGGCAGTTCCCCGGTTTAAAAAAGCTTTGGCATATGATCCATTAAGTTGGATCGCCTTGTCAAAATCAGAAATGGAACCCGGAAAATCATTTGAATTCATTTTCGCCCTACCCCGATTATTAAACAACACAGCATCGTTTATGCCTGCTTTTACGGCGTTGTCATAATTTTTTATCGCACCGGAAAAGTCATTCTTTATGAATTTCATATCTCCCAGGTTCTTATGAACATCTCCGTCATTGACCCCCAGTGATATTGCCTTTTCCAAATCTGCTAATGCATTATCATAATCCTTCTGGGCAAACTCCGACTGACCTTTGTACAGAAAAACTTCCTTTGTACTTATTCCCGAAGCGATGGATTTGTTTAAGGATTCAATTGCACTGCTAAACTCCTTGTTCCTATACTGACATTCCCCCAGATGATAAAAAACGTCTTTATCATTTATACCCATAGAGACTGCGGCCGACAAGCTTTTTGAAGCCTCCGTACAATTTCCGGTGAGCGCATAGCTCAACCCCAGCATCTTAAAAACATCTTTGTCTTTAACCCGGTTTTGGACTACGTTGTCAAGAGCAATCGCGGCACCCTTGTAATCTTTCAAATTGTATTTCGCAATACCGATGTTTTGATAGAACTCAACATCTGCACGCCCCCCGGCCATTAACTTTTCATAATCAGCAATACACCCCTTCCAATCCTGAACCCTGTATCGAGCCTCGGCACGGTTTTCTATCGTTTTATCATTGCCTGGTTTTAACTCTAATGCTTTATCAAAATCCGGGATTGCTCCTTTAAAATCCTGAAGAATCAATTTTGCCTTGCCTCGGTTATTATACAACAATGCATCAGCCTTTCCCGATGCTATTGCTTTATCATAGTGAGGAATGGCTTCTTTATAATTCTCCATTCTGAATTTTGCGTTTCCTAAGTGGGCAAACAATTCAAAACTATTGGCACCCATACTCAATGCCTTTTCTAAATCCGTTGATGCTCCCTGGTAATCATCGAGATTGTATTTTGTGTTTCCGCGGAACTCAAAGAGTTCCGCCGTATTGATCCTCGCTTTTACAGCTTCATCCAGATCTGCCTTAGCTTTTTGGTAATCCTTCAAGTTATACTGCGCGACGCCGCGCTTTACATACACTTCTTTATTGGAGAATCCCGAATTAATAAGCTGTGTAAATTGGAGGGAAGATTCTTCGTACTTCCCAGCTTTCAAATTCTTCAGGCCATTCTCCCATTGGACTAGCATGAGAGAATCCGTTTTTTGCCCAAAAGCCGGAACAATAAAAGATATCAGTAAAATAAGTAAGAAATGTACCCTCATAGATAATTCGTGATGATCGAAAACAAAGTTATTAAATCCTGACGGGATTCTTCGAATTGGATGGCTCACTTGAATACGAGTGGCGTACTCATGATGTAAGGATTATTCCATCAAACAATAAAACTATGGGGAAATTATCCTTTTATAACATTTCCGGCTACTTGCATAGTCTCAAGAGAAGGACTTTCGTTCCCACCACGGGGCTCGATTGTAACTGCGAACGTTACTGCGCCTGTGGCAATATCCTTCATTTTAAGCAATCCTGCGAAGTTATTGTCAAAAACACCTGCGTCTACCGGCTTGCCATCGATAATTGCCCAAAGTTGAAACTGATTTTGATCGGTAAGTTCCTTCATGTCTTGAATGGACAGATAAACTTCTTTTGTAGATGCGTTCCAGTAAACGGAAGCTTGTGCTGAAGGTGCATTCGGTGTTCCTTTCATTACGACACGCTGGAAATCCGGGTTATTCATAATACCCAGATCATTTTCAATCTGATCAAGACGTTGGTTAACCGTATTGTAATCCTGGGCAACGCGTTGATTTTGGGCCATAAGGTCAGAAAGATTACTTTCTGTCTTTCTCCATCTATTCCAGTAGTCGTATGCGAGATAAGATGAGATCAACGCTATAGTTACAGAAGCAGCAGCAGCAAACTTCCAGAAACCAATTCTACTATTCTCTTGCGGCATTTGTATTACCCTAGCCGGGGCTTGCTGCACATCAATTTTTTCGAATAGATTTTTCTTGGTTGCGGAACGTGGAACAACTGCGGCAGCCATAAACAAACGTTCCTGTGCTTCTTCTATTCGTGTAAGTTCCTCTCTTAAAAGAGGAAACACTGTAAGGTTTTTTTCAACCTCAGAACGCTCCTGATCAGAAAGTTCGCCAAGAGCGTAAGCTTCAAGAATTCCGGACGATATGTATTCTTCAATGTTCACGCTATGTGTAACAAATTTCTTAATTCTTTCATTGCCAATCTCATCCTGGTTTTTACTGTCCCGAGCGGAAGGTTAAATTCTTCTGCAATCTCTGATTGCGTGTATCCTTTTAAATAATGCTGATCGATTATAAAGCGTTGTTCGTCCGGCAGCGCTTTTAGCAACTCTGATACGCCAATCGCCTCGACCTTTTGTTCAACGTAATCTTCGTTGTCGATTCTATTTACGAAGTTATCGATATCGCCAGTTTTCTTTTCCTTACTAAATTCTTTTGAGCGGGTTTTGTCGATAGCCTGGTTCCGGGCAATGTTTAGCATCCAGGTAAACAGTTTTCCCTTAGAAGAATCATAAGATTCCATTTTATCCCAAACTTTTAGAAAAACGTCCTGAAGTACTTCTTCAGCAATCTCCTCTTTTTTGATTACTCTACTAATAACCCCAAGCAAGGCACCTGCATAATGATCATAAAGATACTCCAAGGCATCACGATCCTTGCTTTGCAAAGCTGCAACTAAAGTTTCTTCAGAAATATGTTTATACGTGGTTGGAATGAGAACTCAGTTTGAATGACGAAAGTATTGAAAAATCCGGGTAAAGAAAAAGGGGTGGTCAGATATCCTCCCAAGGGACCGAAAGTGAAATTGTTTGCTCTAAAATCACCCGAAATCCAACGCCGCCTTCAACCTCGTAGATACAGTGATTAATTAACCAAAGTTTCACGTAAACAATTAGAACATGAACAAAATTAAAGTGCAGGAGAAAAATGATCCGGAGATTGATTTTAAAAAAAGAATTATGTCTCCCATCAGAAGAGGTGCGTTTCTAAAATATTTAGGAGCAGCATCAGCAACGGCAGTTGTATTGGCCGGGTGTGACGACGACGGCCCTACCATGGACATGAATAGCGTCGATTTGGGTAGTGGCGATACAGGGGTATTAAATTACGCATATCTCTTGGAGCAATTGGAAGCGGCCTTTTATGTTCAGGTAGTAGCTTCTCCCTATGCGAGCATGCCTTCGGCAGAGCTGGAGCTTTTAACAGACATTCGAAACCATGAACTCGCCCACCGCGATTTTTTTAAGGCTGCTCTTGGAAACAATGCTATCAGCGAAGTTGAGTTTGATTTCAGTGGGATCGACTTCTCAAGCAGGGCCAGTGTTCTCGGTACAGCGAAAGTATTTGAAGACCTTGGGGTTTCTGCTTACAACGGAGCCGGTAGGCTTCTAACTGATGCCAACCTTCTATTGATTGCCGGAAAAATCGTTTCTGTAGAAGCCCGTCACGCATCGGCTATTCGCGACCTGCTGAATCCGTTTTCCGCAGATTATGCAGGTGATGACGTGGTGACTACCGATACCGGTCTTGATGTAGCAAATACACCAACCGCTGTATTGACCGCGGCAGCTCCCTTCGTAAAAACAACTATAAAATTTGATAATCTCCCTTCTTAACTCTTAATCTACTCTCAAATGAACATACTAAAAATAATTCAAGATATCCAAAAGGTCGATCCGGAAGTCTATGAACGACTCAACTCGCGAAGATCGATGTTTAAACACTTCTCTTCCACAGGAGCAAAGGTTGCAACCGCAGCCGTACCAATTCTTCTGGGAGGGTTATTTAATAGAGCTTATGGACAAAGTTCTTCCGTTGTCAGTGATGTGCTCAATTACGCTCTTACCCTGGAATACCTGGAGGACGAATTTTATAAAGCCGGATTAGCGGCAAACGGGTTGATTCCTGCTAACCGTCTAGCCATCTTTCAACAGATCAGTAAGCACGAAGATGCTCATGTAAAATTTCTGAAAGTTGTACTGGGTCAGTTATCAGCTACCCCGGTTGATAAACCTACTTTTGATTTTACCGCCGGTGGTACTTTTGCTGATGTCTTTTCGAACTACCAGACTTTCCTGGCCTTATCACAAGCATTTGAAGATACCGGTGTGCGCGCTTATAAAGGCAGAGCAGGTGAGCTTTTGGGAAATGATACTGTATTGACGGCCGCTTTACAGATCCATTCTGTTGAAGCCAGACACGCCGCTATGGTGAGGCGATTGAGAAATGAAAAGGGATGGATAACCGGGAATGAAAGCAGCGGACTACCGGAAGCCATTTACGCGGGAGAAGATAATCTGATTCAGGGAGGAGCAAACATTACTTCATTAGGATACTCGGCTGAAGTTGCTACTGAATCATTTGATGAGCCCCTGACACCCGAGCAAGTTCTCGCTATCGCAGGTCTTTTTATTGTAAGTTGATCAATTCACTTTTTGGAAGATCCAAAAACCAGATGAACTTTTTTTAGATTAGTCCTCAAATGGTTTTTGGATCTTTTCTTTGTATGCTAACGGAAACCGATGCTTCGAATTCTACTTTCTGACGACCAGCAGAAGGTCAAGTGCGTCGGCAGCGTTGTCAACCACTAGGTAATCTTCATGCTTGATGTCAAACACAAGATTCTGATCGCTGGATTGAAGTTTATTTCTGTTCCACCGATTTAATATTTCATAAGGAATGCGAAGGACTGATGCTGGTAAGTTGTATTGAAGATTGAAAATGTCAAATCGAGTAATGCGATTCACAGACTTTTTATTCTTTTCGTAATATGCCATTACTTTTTCATTTCCAGTGATACCCTTCATTTCTACCTTCGCAAAAATTTTCTCAGCCAATGATTTTAGTTCTTCAGGCAAGTATTCACGTATATGCCACGGGTTCCGGGAAAGCGACATTTTTCGATTGGGCGTTGTCAGGAGTGCAACACCTCCTGGTTTCAACACGCGATGAATTTCTTTAAGAAACAAACCATCATCCTCTATGTGCTCAATTACCTGAAAGCTTACGATGCTATCGTAGGCGTTATCCTCCAGTCCATTTAACGGCGGAATATTCATACAGATAAATTTGCCCGTAGGAAATTCTCGCTGAAGCGAGTCAATCAAATTATCAATCTTATCGACCGCGGTAAAGCTTCTTGACTGATTAATTAACGTACCTACACCCCGCCCTTCTCCACATCCTACTTCAAGCAAGTCACCATGGACGTAGGATTTTGCTACAACATATGCTTTAAAAAGTCGTTGATGTATAGGGTTATCGGAGACAATTTGGTCGCTGGTGATCTCCGTCGTATAAACTTTAGCCATATTGGAGCAAAAATAATGATTTGAGCGTTTTGATTGTCGGATCTGATTCTATATTTAGCATTACTCGGTCGTCATGCACACGTATCTTCAATCATCTGTAAAAAAAAATTATACTTCATCACTTGTCACTCGTACTTTTACAAAACCTTCTTTAACTTGACGTTAATATGCGATATGCCCTGTTACTATTATTGTTCTTTAACTTCACGGCTGGTGCACAAGCCCTGCGGGATATAAATTACAATTTTCTGTATGACCCCTCAGAACCCTTTTCTTTCCGTGTAAATACAATACGCTCGTCAGACGGCTGGACAGTGTTGTACAATTTTACGCTAAGGGATACGTCCCAGCGGGCTGATCAATTCCTGATTCAATGGGATATCCGAACTTCGCTGGGAGAGAATGAAGGTGCAACCTTAGACGCTTCGTCTATTACAAGAGAGATCGACCGGAATAAAATTGAAGGTAAATTGGTTCTGCCAGTTTCAACGGATGGTATTCAAATCCTGACCACCCGCATTTTGAATAACGCTGTACGGCGAGTATGGATCTTCTATAAAATACTAGATCCGAATTACCCGGTGGACGCCTATTTAACAACTTCCGGAAAAGTAATTGACCAAAATTATATCAAGAATAACACCCCTGTTACGTTGTCCGGCGGGGGAGAACAAAAGATAATTTCTTTTTATAATGATGATTTTCCCGCTGCCGCCCCGGCGTTTTCCGAGGGACTTGGCAAAGTTGCGCGTAGCATGGTCGTGGACTCTACTTTTACCGTTCCTTCAAATATTGAGATAAGGTTCGCAAAGACCGGTCTTTATCTCGTTCAACAAGACACTAGCGCAACACAAGGCATTGCATTCAGGGTAGTGGACGATTATCCGCGGCTGGCAAAAGTTGAAAGTCTTGCTGATCCGCTAGTTTATGTATGCACAAAACAAGAATTCGATCGCGTTAAGGCTGCCAAAGGCGATAAAAAAGCTTTTGACCGGGTGATATTATCCATTACCGGAAATACTGAACGCGCCAGAACCTTCATCAGAAATTATTTTCGCAATGTAGAATATGCTAACTACTTTTTTACCTCCTATAAAGAGGGCTGGAAGACGGACAGAGGTATGATATTCATCCTTTTCGGCTTGCCAGACGAACTTTACAGGTTTGGAGACAGAGAAGTATGGACCTATTCAAAGAGTAAAAAAGCCTCCTTCACTTTTGTCAGATCAAGTACCATCTTTGATCCTGACAACTACGTCTTAGTGCGGGACGAAAAATTTCAGGAGTTATGGTATGAAAATATTGACCTCTGGAGGAATGCTCGTTTCTAAACTGCATCTCCTGAATCATGGAAAGTAAGACGTCTCTTTTTATTGTCCCAACGCCAATTGGAAATCTGGGTGACATCACGTTAAGAGCATTAGAGACACTAAAATCAGTTGATGTAATCCTTGCAGAAGATACAAGAACTTCAGGTTTTCTGTTAAAACACTATGAGATTAGCAAACCACTTCAAAGCTTTCATAATTTTAACGAACACAAAGTCGTTGGAAATCTAATCCAGCGTATGGAAAAAGGTGAAGTTATGGCTCTTGTTTCTGACGCCGGAACGCCTGGCATATCCGATCCAGGGTTTCTGATCATTCGAGCCTGTCTTCAAGCTGGTCTTCAGGTAGATTGTTTGCCCGGCGCAACAGCCTTTGTCCCTGCACTTGTTAAATCAGGTTTACCGTGCGACCGATTTGTATTTGAAGGGTTTCTTCCACACAAAAAAGGGAGGCAAACCCTGCTAAAAAAACTGGCTGAAGAAGATCGTACCATCATTTTTTATGAATCGCCTTACAGATTGGTTAAAACTCTGGAACAATTGAAAGAATATTTTGGTGCTGATCGCATCGCATCCGTTTCTCGGGAGCTCAGCAAAATGTTTGAAGAAACGGTAACCGGGTCAGTAGATGAAGTACTTGCCCACTTTAGCTCGAAAGATGTAAAAGGCGAAATTGTAATCGTAGTTGCCGGAAAACCTGAATAGTTTGATGAATAGCATTCAACTGAATAAGAAAAATCCTGTTGTTCTTTTTACGGTTGCATGTCTGCTGGTGGTACTTTCATTTCTGGTACCTTCATTCCCTGTGGCAATTTTTTTAGCCGCTGCACCTTTATATGCTGTCCTTGATTACCCCTGGACGACAAAGACCATTCTATTATTCCTTTTAATATCGCTCATAGGTGCGATAGTCGTAGGTCTGCTGGGGAGTAACAGAACAACCTCTTCCATTTTTGTTTATCTGTTTTTTCTGATGACCGCGTTAAGTGGTTTCGCCGGCCTTCAGCTGCTTAGTGGTAACAGATTGAATAAATTCTCCTTCATTATTCTGTTTATTGGCGGTGAATATTTCCTTTTGCTTTTGATGGTTCAACAAAATCCGGTCTTTTTAGCAGATGTATTCCAATATAAAATTGAATGGACCCGCTGGAATATCTATACCGGATACCTTGGAGCAACTTTGTGGATAATGGTTGCCAATTTGCTTTTTTACCAGAGCATTTTAAAAACTCCAAAACTGAGTATCATCCCGCTTATAGCTGGCGTTCTTATTGTGCTTATACCAATGATCTATTCCTACAACCTCCCAGATAATGGGATGACTAAAGATGAAGTTATCCTACTTCATTCCGGACATGAATTGGAGCACGGAAAAGACAACACAAATCATAGCGAAATAATATCACGCAGTAGTGCATGGGTTTCCGTACTGATCATTATCTTCACTTTGGTAAATATAAAGAGGAAAAAAGGGCCCGTTAATCGAAGTTTAAACAATGGCAAGTGACAGGGCGATAAAAATCATATTTCTCCCTTTAAAATACTAATGCTAACTATAAACGTTTTTTAGATGAATCTTAACGATATTGAGAAGACTGTGATCGAGCTTTGCCAGGAGGTTGGTGACTTCATTCACACAGAAGGTACCAATTTTGATCTTTCACGCATCGAACAAAAAGATGGATTTAATAACCTTGTCTCATACGTCGACAAAGAGGCTGAACGACGACTGGTAAAAGTACTTCATGGAATCTTGCCACAAGCCGGTTTTATTACAGAAGAAGGAACAGTAGAACAATCGAAAAGCAATGAATACAACTGGATCATCGATCCGCTGGATGGCACAACAAACTATCTTCATGGTCTTCCGATTTACGCTATCAGTATTGGACTAACGCGAGGCGAGAAAACTGTGTTAGGTGTCGTGTATCATGTAGTCCGTAAAGAGTGCTTTCATGCCATTGAAGATGGTAACGCGTACTGCAACGACAGGATTATTCATGTATCTGCCGTTCCAACACTAAAAGAAAGTTTGCTTGCTACAGGGTTTCCATACTATCACTTCGATAAGCGAGATATATATCTCGACATAATTAAAGAATTTCTGGAGAATACACATGGCATACGGAGATTGGGAAGCGCTGCTATCGATCTGGCTTATGTAGCATGCGGCCGTATCGAAGGATACTTCGAGTACAACCTCAACGCGTGGGATGTTGCCGCCGGTGTTCTTATTGTTCAACAAGCTGGCGGAATAGTGACTGACTTCAAAGGCGGAAATGATTACCTTTTCGGTGGAGAACTTTGCGCCGCCAACAGCAGTGTGCACCACGAAATGCTTGACCTTGTAAAAAAGAAATGGAAGTAAAGATCACTTTAAAATTTGTTCTTAACCTTTAAATAAATTAACCTTCGTTGTATGACAAAAAGAATTCGTACTCAAAACCTGAAGATGTGGAGATTTATTGCTTCCCTGCTTTTACTTACTACCTGCAGTTCAATTTCGGCGCAAGAAAAGTTAAGTGACAACCTGCCGGTCGATCCCCGTGTAAAAATTGGAAAGCTTTCCAATGGACTCACATACTACATTCAGAAAAATGTTAAGCCTGAAAAAAAAGTAGAACTACGGCTTGTTGTAAATGCCGGTTCAATTTTGGAGGATGACGATCAACTCGGACTTGCCCACTTTACAGAACACATGGCGTTTAATGGAACAAAGAACTTCAAGAAGAACGAACTGGTATCTTTTCTACAATCAATTGGAGTTGAGTTCGGCGCCGATCTAAATGCATACACAAGTTTTGATGAAACCGTTTACATTCTTCCGATCCCCACTGAAAAAAAAGAAAACATTGAAAAAGGATTTCAGATTTTGGAAGATTGGGCAAGCACTATAACTTTTGAAAACGCCGAGATTGATAAAGAGCGCGGTGTAGTATTGGAAGAATCACGTCTCGGTAAAGGTGCTCAAGACAGAATGTTTCGCGTTGTTTATCCAAAGATGTTTGAAGGGTCAAAGTATGCGGCCAGACTCCCTATTGGAAAAGATGAAATTCTGAAAGATTTTAAGTACGATGTAATTAAAAGGTTTTACCGTGATTGGTATAGACCCGACTTGATGGCTGTTATGGTTGTGGGTGATATTGAACCAGTAGAAGCTGAACGCCTCATTAAATCACACTTTGGAAAATTAAAAAATCCAAACTCGCCGCGGCCACGAATGGCATCAGACGTGCCGGCAAGAAAGGGATCAGAGGGAATAGTTGTAACCGACAAGGAGGCGACACACCATGTTCTCGAAATATATTACTCATACAAAAAAGCGAAGGAAACTATTTCTGTCGGCGACTACCGCGATTATTTAGTTAGGGTACTTTTCTCATCCATGCTCGGGCAGCGTATGCAGGAATTGACTCAGAAGGCAGAGCCACCATTTGTCTTTGGTGGGAGCAACATAGGTGGCTGGGCCCGCGGTTTTGAAGCTTACCAATCGTACGCTTACCTCGGCAAAGGAGGTGTAGAGCCAGCCATCAATGCTTTGATCCAGGAAAATGAACGTGCACGTAAATTTGGATTTACTTCAGCAGAACTTGAACGGGTGAAAAAAATGTTGATGAAAAACATTGAACGAAGCTACAATGAGCGCGATAAAACCGAATCTACCAGGCTGGTAGACGAATACATCCGGAATTTTTTAGAAAAGGAGCCAATCCCCGGAGTTGAAAATGAATTCAACTATTACAAAAAATACCTGGAAGGCATTACGCTTGACGAAGTAAATCAGTTTGCATCTAAGACTATTCCAGCGACGACAGAGAATAAGATCGTTATCCTTACCGGTCCTGAAAAAGCTGACTTCCAAATCCCGACAAAAGAAGCATTATTATCAATGACTGAAAACGCTGCGAAGTCCGACCTTGCAGCATATGAAGAGAAGGTTGTAGCTTCTTCTATTATGGAAAAGGCACCTAAGCCTGGAGCAGTTACAGAAGAAAAAGAAAACAAAGTATTAGGTCTTACTGAGCTCACTTTAAGCAATGGCGTGAAGGTTATTCTTAAACCTACAGATTTCAAAAATGATCAGGTTGTTATGAATGCATCTCGATTTGGCGGACAATATCTTTCCGATCCCAAGGACAGGTTTAACGCTGAGTTTGCCGCGACCGTGGTTTCCCAAATGGGTGTTGGCGAATTCTCTCCTGTTGATCTTCGTAAGGTGTTAGCGGGTAAAACAGCAAGCGTATCTCCCAGGATCGGTGGTGTTTCAGAAGCGCTCAATGGACAGTGTAGTGCAGTAGATGTAGAAACTATGCTTCAACTTACATACCTCTATTTTACAGCGCCCAGAAAAGATGATGATTTATTCAAATCATTTGTTTCCAAGCAACAGGCACTTTATCAAAATATGGCAGCCGATCCCCAGTTTACTTTTCAGGATTCTATAATTTCTATTTTATATAAAAATCATCCCTGGGCTCCTAAACTTCCGAAGCCTGAAAGTTTCGAACGAATTGATCAGGAGCGCGTACTAGCAATCTATAATGAACGGTTTGGCAATGCAAACGGATTTACATTCGTGATCGTAGGAAAGTTTGATCTTGCTACCATTAAGCCGCTGCTTGCGACCTATCTCGGAAGCCTGCCATCATCGCCGCAGAAAAGTACATTCAAAGACGTTGGTTTACGTCCTGTTAAAGGCTCACTAAAGCGTGAAATAAAAAAAGGTACGGAGCCAAAGAGTTTTATTCGAATGTTCTGGAACAGTGAGTCACCTTATTCAAGCGCAGAACAACTCAAACTTCAAGCACTAACGGAAGTACTCAACATCAAGATTATTGAGTCGCTACGTGAAGAACTAAGCGGAATCTACGGTGGAGGAATGTACGGTAACCTGAACAAGTATCCTTATAGTCATTTCTCAATCGGAGTTTCTCTTCCATGCGGTCCGGAAAATGTTGAAAAACTTATCTCTGCAGCGTTGGCAGAAATTGATAAGGTGAAGACAAGTGGTCCGACAACGGATGACCTTAACAAAGTGAAAGAAACGTGGAGGCAGCAGTATGAGGTAAATATCAAAGACAATGCCTTCTGGGCCAGACAACTTTTGCTGGCAGTAGAATTAGGCTCAAATAGTGATGATCTGCTGAGCTATGAAAAGCGGGTGGCTGCACTAACTACTCAAGACGTTAAAGATGCTGCATTGAAATATCTGGACATGAAAAACTATGTACAGGTTGTTTTAAACCCGGAGCAGTAATCTCCACTGCTAATGTGTTTTATTAAGGAGCGCAGTTGCTGACCGTCACTACTGCACTCCTTTCGCTTTTACCCTAACATACTTTAGTTCGTAGCAAGTCAGAATTTAAGCTGCCTCACAAAAGGGCGTCAATAAATATTATTTCTTTTTCCCGATACTTATATTTGCCCGCCTTTAAAAAAACATCAAAACATGATCGTATTAAAATTCGGAGGAACCTCAGTAGGTAAACCAGAGCGCATGAAAAAAATTGCCGAACTTGTATTAGGCACTCCGGGTAAAAAGATAGTTGTGCTTTCTGCGCTATCGGGAACAACTAATACGCTGGTAACAATTGGTGACCATCTTATTGCCGGACAACATGCAAAAGCTGAAGAAGAAATCACAGCACTGGAGCAACACTATCAAACTTTCACCAAAGCGCTCTATACAAGCGAGTCATTTATGGCCGTCGGGCAGGAGCTGGTGAGTCGGTTCTTTATTTTCATACGACTCCTTGCTGCCGGGCAATTCGACACCAAGAGCTACCGCGAACTTTTGGCACAGGGAGAACTTATTTCAACAGAACTATTTTATCAGCATTTGCTTGAGCGCAAGATCAGCGCGCGATTACTTCCCGCTCTGTATTTCATGTCCATCGATGAAAATGATGAACCAGAGCTTGAAAAAATTTCCGAGCGTCTTAAACCATTGGTGAACTCACTTAGCAATATTGACATCATCATCACGCAGGGTTATATCTGCAGAAATAACAGAAACGAAATTGATAACCTGAAACGCGGTGGAAGTGATTACACGGCTTCATTGATCGGCGCCGCGATTCGTGCTGAGGAGATTCAGATATGGACGGACATCGATGGTATGCACAATAACGACCCGAGAATCGTGAAGAAGACTGTGCCCATTTCTGAGCTTACATTCGATGAAGCATCTGAGCTGGCTTACTTCGGCGCCAAAATTTTGCATCCATCAACCATTGTTCCTGCCCAAAAATACAATGTGCCTGTACGGTTGAAGAACACTATGGATGAAAAAGCAGCTGGTACGATTATTACCAGTAGAGGAACGGAAGGATTGTTCAAAGCTATTGCTGCGAAGGATGGTATCACCGCAATTAATATACGATCATCTCGAATGCTTATGGCCTACGGGTTTTTACGTCGGGTGTTTGAAGTGTTTGAAAACCACAAAACTTCCATTGACATGATCACTACGTCGGAAGTAGCGGTGTCGTTAACGATTGATAACAATGCGCAACTTGCTTCTATCGAAGCTGAACTGAAAAAATTCGGAACCATTGTAGTTGATAAAGACCAAACTATAATCTGTATAGTTGGACAAAAAATCACGGAGCAGAAAAGCGTACTGAAAAAAATATTTGATGCGCTGGCCGATGTTCCTGTACGAATGGTTTCGTGTGGCGGCAGCACAAACAATGTTTCAGTGTTGATCGAGAAAAAGTATAAAGAAAAAGCCCTGAACGACCTGAATGAAGGGTTGTTTGGCCTGGCATAAAGAGACCTGTTAAAGGACCGCTCTTGGAAAAGGTCCGACTCGATTGCATTTTCATAGCGACGAGCGGGTTGCGATGGTCTGCCTTATTTAAATTAGTTCGACTTCGGCAATGCAACCTCGTTCAACATTTACTAGGAGATTGCTGCATTATAAAATAAATTAATACACGTCACTACCGCTCATCCGATAAGGTCCAAAACTTTTGGCTTCACTAAAAAAATTTTGTTTTGCCTTTCGCGGATAGCAAAAAATTTTCATCTTTCAGCTCAATGCCTGAACCATGGAAATAATCGTAATTACCATTTTTGTAATCGGCTATCTTCTGATAGCACTTGAGCATCCCGTAAAAATTAATAAGTCAGCGTCTGCTATCTTGACGGGGGTAATATGCTGGACTATATATGCTATCGTTGAACAAGAATCTATTCATCACATTAGCGAACAACTAGCAGAACATCTAAGTGAAATATCAGCTATCCTCTTTTTTTTAATGGGTGCAATGACCATTGTTGAATTGATCGATGCTTACCAGGGTTTTCGGATTGTTACTGATCGGATTACAACACGAGATCCAAAAAAATTAATGTGGGTAATCTGTTGTGTCACTTTCGTACTATCTGCGCTGCTTGATAATCTTACGACCTCCATAGTGATGGTGTCACTTTTACGAAAACTGGTGCCCAACAAAAACATGAGATTGTTCTTTGCCGGAATGATTGTAATTTCTGCAAATGCAGGTGGTGCCTGGTCTCCTATCGGAGATGTGACAACCACAATGCTTTGGATTGGCGGGCAGATAACAGCCGTAAACATCATTAAAACGTTGCTCTTACCAAGCATGGTGTGCATGCTGATCCCTTTAATCTATCTTCAATTTACATTGAAAGGAGAATTGGGTGTTCTGGAAAAGCACGACCAAATCAACGAAGGAGGCCACGGCCATGGTGCGCACTCAAATAAAGAAGTAAAAGGCGCAAAGCTTATGCTTTTCCTTGGCATAGCTGGTTTAATATCTGTACCAGTATTTAAAACGGTTACACATTTACCACCTTATCTCGGAATGTTGTTAGCCTTAGGTGTTCTCTGGGTTGCTTCTGAATTAATCAACCCGGATATGGATGAAGCCGAGAAAAAACCTTATACGGCTGCCGGTGCCTTGACGCGTATCGATGTACCTAGTGTGCTTTTCTTTCTTGGAATCCTACTTGCCGTTGGCGCATTACAGTCGATGGAGATTCTATCCCGTTTTGCTGCTTTCCTGGATACTACATTAGGCGACAATCGAATTATAATAACATTAATCGGTATACTTTCTTCCCTTGTAGACAACGTGCCTCTTGTGGCAGCAAGCATGGGTATGTACAGCATGGAAATGTATCATGCAGATCATATGATCTGGGAATACCTGGCCTACTGCGCGGGTACAGGTGGAAGTATTCTGATTATTGGTTCTGCTGCCGGTGTCGCCGTAATGGGAATGGAAAAGATCGATTTCATCTGGTATCTAAAAAAGATTTCCCTTCTGGCGATGTTGGGTTATTTCGCGGGCGCGATCGTATACCTCCTAACGTATCCTTTTTTTGCAGTACATCCGTAAACTGAAAGTTTTTCAATTTGGTAGTATAATTTCTGAATAAAATTATTCATACTTTTCCCGGGTATTTAACATGCCTATGGGGACTGTAATAATTGTAGTGTTCATCCTAGGTTATCTATGCATCGCGCTTGAGCACCCGCTTAAAATAAATAAAACTGCCTCCGCCATCCTTACAGGAGTATTATGCTGGACACTCTTTGCTGTCGCATCACCAACGCAAGATTTATTAAACAGCGTACAGTTCCATCACTTTTTGGAAATTCTTGAAGTCGAATTGGGACCAAATTTCTCGAGTATGGGACAGAACGAACTCTATCTTAAGTTTGTCACGTCCGAACTTTCTCATCATTTGGCAAGTATTGCAGAAATTCTATTTTTTCTGTTAGGCGCAATGACAATTGTTGAGTTAGTCGATGCCCACCACGGATTCCGGTTCATCACCGATCGTATTAAGACAAAAGATGCCAAAACGCTCTTGTGGATTATTTGCTGGGTAACGTTTTTCCTTTCTTCTGTTTTAGACAACCTAACCACCTCTATCGTAATGATTTCGCTTATCCGAAAACTCATACCAAATAAAGATATGCGTTTATTTTTCGCAGGAATGATTGTAATTGCCGCGAATGCTGGTGGTGCGTGGACTCCTATCGGAGATGTAACGACAACGATGTTGTGGATTGGAGGTCAGATTTCAACGGTTAATATTGTCAAGGTCATGTTTTTGCCTAGCGTAGTCTGTATGCTTGCTCCGCTTCTTTATCTAAGCTTTACATTAAAAGGCGAACTCGGGAAAACCGATGAATTCCAAACAATGACATCCGGAGATTTAGTTGGTGGTGGGAAGCTCATTTTAGCACTTGGCGTGGGTGTGCTGGTATCCGTTCCAGTCTTCAAAACATTTACCCATTTGCCACCATACCTGGGTATGCTTGGCGGGTTGGGCATTTTATGGGTAGTGTCTGAGGTGATTCATCCTGAGTTAGATGAGGCAGTGAAAAAACATTATACAGCAGCCGGTGCCCTATCGCGTGTTGACGTGCCCAGCGTCTTATTTTTTCTTGGAATCTTGCTAGCCGTCGGTGCACTGGAGTCCATGTTGACGTTACATAACTTTGCAGAGTATCTGGCCCATACGTTGGGCGACAACCGTATTATTATTACAATGATTGGATTACTTTCCGCACTGGTTGATAATGTGCCATTAGTTGCCGCCAGTATGGGTATGTACAGTCTTGCCGTTTATCCCCAGGATCATATGATCTGGGAATACCTTGCCTATTGTGCTGGTACTGGAGGAAGCATTCTTATTATCGGATCAGCGGCGGGAGTTGCCGTAATGGGCATGGAAAAAGTTGATTTTATCTGGTATGTGAAAAAAATAAGTGTTGTTGCTATGATGGGATATTTTGCGGGCGCAGCTACCTATCTTTTAATGGATTCAATCCGATAGAATGATTGCGGCAAACGAATGCTTATTCAAAATCCAATCAATGTTCCCCCGGACGAATCCTTCGACGCGCCTGTCACACTTTTTAAACAGTTCACGTCGCCCCTTACTTTCAGCACACCCAGAAAGGCAAACACCAAGGCTTCCTTAAACTTAATCGTTTCCTCTTCCGGAATAATCAAGGTAGCTTGATCGCCGCATGCGTTTAATAATTCAGACATGTAAAAGGCATTGAACGCTCCTCCTCCTGTACACAATATTCTGGCGTCTTTTTTTATAGAAAGTATAGCGTTGGCGATTTCGTTCACACATGACGTTGTAAATGTTTTGAGCTTGTCTTTGAGTTTAATACCAGACGTATCCAGTACAGGCTTGATTCGCTGCTCGAACATCTCGCGCCCCAGCGAAGGTCTCTTCTTGCGCAAAGAAGCATATACTTTATTCAATTGCTTCAACATGGGGTAATCAATATTTCCATCGGACGACATTGCTCCTCCATCATCAAACGCTTTCCCAATTTTTGACATAAGATAGTTTAGTCCCATGTTGCTGAAACAAATATCGAAAGCAAGTCGCCTTCCTTTTATATCCATTGAAAGGTTTGCTATTCCTCCCAGATTCAGGCAAACATCATATTCACCAAATAAAAAAGTATCGCCTACAGGAACCAGTGGCGCGCCCTCCCCGCCGAGCAGCACATCCAGACTTCTGAAATCATAGACCACGGGTATTCCACAAGCAGCGTACAAAGCACTCCCATTTCCCAGTTGATAGGTAAAACCTTTTTTAGGTTGGTGAAAAATGGTATGGCCGTGGGACGCAATAAAATCTACTTTAAGCTTGTGCTTCTTTTTGAAATTGTCACAAACTTTTCCCAGAAAGCGTCCATAGGAAACATCCAGAGCAACCAGATCTTCGCCACTGAGATTATGGGCTGTCGATAATTGCTCAATCCAGGAGGATGGATACGGTAATGTGGTCGCATCTTTAAGTATAAACGACCAGCCCTTTTCACTTTTCTTGAAATGGCAATAGGCAATATCCAATCCATCAAGCGAAGTGCCGGACATTAAACCAAGAACTTTATAGTTGTCTGTCGAATCCATATTTTGCAAGTCTTTTATTCAATGAAAGGTATCCTAATGGAAAGGGTAGCACCAGAAAACAAATTTTGACGGTCCATTATCCCTGCGAATATGAATTTAGTAATCGATTATGGGAACACATCTGCCAAGGTAGGTATTTTTGACCACCATAAATTAATCAAGCAGTTTGTGTTTTCATCGCCTTCGGATTTGAAAAAATTCCTGGAAAACTATTCTGCCGCTAACTTCATCATAAGTTCGGTTGCCACGGATGCTACCGAGGTTGCAACATGGGCGAAAAGTGTAAATAGAAAATATATTTTGGATTCAGAATTACCTTTGCCAATAACAAACCGTTATGCAACTCCGCAAACGTTGGGACTGGATCGAATCGCAGGAGTTTGTGGAGCGAATCAACTTTTCCCTGGTGAACACTGCCTGGTTATTGATGCAGGCACATGTGTTACTTACGATTTTTTAGACCGGACTGGTAACTTCCTCGGAGGTGGGATATCCCCTGGTTTAATGATGCGTTTCCAGGCTGTACATAATTTCACATCGAAATTACCGTTGGCTACTCCGGTGGAAAATCCAGTTCTAATTGGTGACAGCACAATTTCATGCATTCAAAGCGGTGTTATCAATGGATTGATCGCGGAGTTAAATGGAATTATCGGTCAATACCAGGAAAAATTTGAGGGATTACGCGTGATTTTGTGCGGGGGTGATGCCCGATTTTTTGAAAACAGATTGAAAGGGTCCATATTTGCGGTCCCTGAACTAGTACTCAGCGGATTAAACAGCATCTTGATACATAATGTCGGTCAATAAAAAGTGGTTTTTGGTTATTGCTGTTGTAATTTCCGCAGCAAACGTGTGGGGTCAGGCAGCGAGATCTCCTTTTACAACTTATGGAATCGGTTCGCCTTATGGGAACGCCCTTATTCACAATCAGGGAAGCGGGCTTGGAATAAGTCAGCCGCAGTTTTGGTATTTGAACAATCAAAATCCAGCTTTACTCGTTTTTAATTCCTTCTCTGTTTTTCAGGTGGGTATGGTGGGTGAATCCAGGACAATTAGTGGGGAAACGACAAATGAACGAAATGTAGGTGGTAACCTGAACTATATTGCTATGGCTTTTCCTATTAAAGTCAGCAAGTGGACTACCTCCGTAGGCCTCATGCCATTCACGGATGTAAATTTTAGTTTTCAATATCCTGACTTTGTCCGGGATCAAGGGGGTGCAATCGTTGACACTCTTATCACTTCAGAAACAGGAGCTGGAGGACTAACGCAGCTGTATTGGTCAAACGGTGTTCGCTTAACCCGGGACATGAGTGTTGGTTTGAAATCAACTTATATTTTTGGTCCAATCTCTAACGTTTATTCAAATTTCTTACCTCCATCTTCAGGTCAGTCCGAACCGTATATTGTAAACATCGAAGACAAGACGAATATTACCGGCTTTACATTTGGGTTGGGTTTTTCATTCAGTAAGGATTCTCTGGGGAGAAATAATAATAAGCGTTTGAGCGTTGGCGCACTTTATAATTTTAGATCTACACTAAACGCTGTCGTTCGAAATAAAATATTCAGAACGACCCTTGCCGGCGACACTATTGAACGCTATAACATTGAAAATAACAATGGTAAGATTACGCTTCCAGAATCATTTTCGTTTGGGATTTCTTACGGCAAAGGAATTAATTGGTCAATAGGAACAGAGTTTTCATATCAGGATTGGGCGTCGTTTAAAAGTGTGAGCTCGGATGATGAAGGGCTTGGAAAATCGTGGCGTACGGCTATCGGAGGCGAGTATACAATGGATCCTTCTGCAGTCGAGAACTACTTAAAAAGAATAACTTTTAGATTAGGAGGCAGTTGGGAACAGTATCCTTTCCTGGCTAATAATACCAAGGTGCAGGATCTTGGCATTAATTTTGGATTCTCCCTTCCAGCTGGCCGTTCAAGTATGGATTTCGCCTTAAAAGTAGGAAAAAGAGGAAATAAGGCAGAAAACATTTTAGAAGAAAACTATTTTAAAGTATACTTCGGAATAACTTTTAACGATCAGTGGTTCATTAAAAGAAAGTTTGATTAGAAACGAAAAAAACATGAAATCTATTATTCTGTCTTGTTCAATTGCCCTGGCGGTGATGTTTAACGCGACATATTCATATGCGCAATGTTCCACAGTGGTATGGCCTGAAGATGCTACCATGCGAGCCAAGACAGAAGAAAGCAAAGTATTATATGAAGATGCTTTAAAAGCAGGAAGAGTGAAAGAAGCACGCGTTCCGTTGAATTGGTTGCTGGCCAATGTTCCGAATTTCCACTCCAGCCTTTACATCTATGGTGCTGAGGTTTACGACAAACTAGCTGATCAGGAAAAAGATCCTGCCCGTAAAAAAGTATATGTTGATTCTTTAATGATCATTTATGACATGCGAATCAAGAATTGTGGTCAGGAAGCACCTGTGCTTAACAGAAAAGGCTTGTCTTTCCTCAAACATAAAATTTCCGCAGAGCCAGAAGAAGGGCTGAAGTTATTAGATAAAGTATTTGAGTTGAATGGAAACAACGTGCTTGATGGTACGATATATCCCTATATGCAGACCATCAGGTTAAACGTAGCTAAATTTAAGAATCTTACCGATGCGCAAATCCTGGAGCGTTACGATCGTATAATGAGTATTCTTGACGCAAAGATAAAGGCTGCACAAAGTAAAGGTCAACCCATTGACAAGTACACCAAAATCAAAGACGATGTAGATGCGATTCTTATCGAAATCGTTAAGGTCGACTGTGAATTTGTAAAGACAAATCTGGAACCTAAGTTCAGACAAACTCCCAATGATGTGACTCTAGCAAAAAAGATATTCAGCTTTATGTTACAGGGTAAGTGTACAGATGATCCGCTATGGCTAGAAGCTGGAGAAGCCATCCTTAAGAACAGCACCGAAAAAGACTTTGGGCTTGCAAAAAATTTAGGCTTGAAATATTACTCCATCGAAAACTTTGCAAAGGCAGAAACAATGTTAAAGGAAGCCCTCCCGTTAGCACCAACTCCGGAGGACAAAGCGGATGTCTTGATCTACCTGGGACAACTTGCGGGACGGACGGATAAGTCGGGAGCACGCTCATTTTATCGTCAGGCATTGGAAGCAAATCCGGGCAACAAAGATGCTTATGAAAAAATTGGTGACCTATACATTAGCAGTTTTGAGTCCTGCGCAAAAAAGGTTCATATGGCCGATGACCGCCTGGTGTTTTTGATCGCAGCAGACTATTACCAACGCGCTGGAAATGCTAAAAAAGTTGCCCAGGCAAAAGAAAACTTTCCTTCAAAAGAAGAAATATTTTTGATCGACTATAAGCCGGGTGATAGCAAACCTGTAGGTTGCTGGATTGGCGAAAGTACTACCATCAGAACTCGCGACTAGTTCAATAAAGAAATTTAACCAAAGCCCATAGCATGCTATGGGCTTTATCATTTCTATGAAACAATATTTATTCCTATGCGCTGCAGCCCTGTTTTATAGCTGCACCGGCTCTGATAATAAAGAACCAGTTGAATACCACGGGCCACTAAGTGAGGCAGAGAATGTTGAGTTGTACTATACTGAAGATGAAAAAGTAAAAATTAAAATGCTGGCTGATCTCGTTTTCGACTTCGAAAATGGAGACCGGGAATTCCCGAAAGGTATTTATATAGAATTTTACGACGAGTTCGGAAAACTTGAATCGGTCTTAAGTGCAAATCACGCATTTTACTTTAAGAAGGATGATCAGTGGCGGGGTCGTGAAAAAGTAGAAGTAAAGAATCTTGCAAAAAATGAGCAACTCAATACTGAAGAACTTTTTTGGGTTCCCAAGCAGAAAAAAATCTTTACAGAAAAATTTGTTACCATTCGGAGACAAGACGACGTAATATATGGTGAGGGACTCGAAGCCAATCAAGACCTTTCCAACTACGCCATTAAAAATCCAGAAGGGGATTTTGCGGTGGAGGAGTAATCAAACAGTACGAAATTGCCCTGCTCATATTCTCGCGACCAACGCTAAATAATCGTTATTTTTGCGGTGAGATGAAATTGATTGATGCCCTTGTCCTTTCTTTTGCCGTTGCTTTCCTGATTATTGGAATTCACCAAACCATGACGCTCGGCGTTGGTAAAGCGTATTGGGCCATTATGCTCTCTCTCATTTTATATTTTGTATATATCTTGAGAAAGAAGAAATGATCATGGACTACTCGCTTATTACCGGCATCCTTATTTCGTTGATTTTAATGTTCTTCTTTTCGGTGGTTGAATCAACCTACCGTTCAGCCAATAAATTACAGCTTGAATTAGAGGGCAGACTTGGTCGGTTTTCGGGGAAAGTTATTTCCTTTTACGCGAAGCATCCTTCGTTGTTTATCGGTACGATACGGGTCGGCGCTACGGTATCGCTGGTATGTGTAGTTACGTTTACAGCAATTTGGTGTTTACCCATTCTGACAGAGCTATTGCCGACCAGCATAAACAATGGCTTCGTCATTATCCTCCTGCAAACTATTATCTCTACGACAATAGTCTTATTTATAGGCATTTTTTTACCGAGAAGTTTGTCAATACTGAATCCGAACCACCTCCTGTCAGTACTGATCATCCCATATAGCGTATTCTTTCTGTTGTTATCTCCTATTACATTGCCTGTTATCTCAGTTTCTAAGTTCATAATCCAGAAAGTTTTTCGAAAAATGTATGATGAAGAAAAACCATTCTTTGCTTCTACAGACCTGAATCAGTATTTAAAAAGTTTAAACAAAGCGAGTCCTGAAACGGACGACATTGCATTGGACAAGAAAATCTTCCACAATGCCCTGGAGTTTAAAACTGTAAAAATCCGAGACTGTATGATACCACGAACGGAAATTACAGCGATTGAAATAAACGAAAGTCTTGACGAATTGCGAAAGGCTTTTATTGAAAGTGGACATTCGAAGGTAATTATCTACAAACAAAGCATCGATGAAATTATTGGTTACTGCCATTCATCGTCGCTCTTCAAAAAACCATTGCATATCGGGAGTATCCTTACCCCGATCATAATTGTTGCAGAAACTACCCTTGCGAACGAACTGATGATTCGTTTCATAAACGAGCGCAAAAGCCTCGCGGTAGTTGTCGACGAGTTTGGGGGTACCTCAGGTATTGTGAGTATGGAGGATGTTATTGAAGAAATATTCGGTGATATTGAAGATGAACATGATGAGGCTGATTTACTATTGATCGAACAAAAGATAGATGATCATACCTACCTGCTCAGCGCTCGGTTGGAAATCGATTATATCAATGAAACCTTTAAATGGGACCTTCCAACCGGGGAATACGAGACATTGGGAGGATTAATACTATCGTGCACGGAAGACTTTCCCAAACAGGCCCAAACCATTCTTTTGCCGCCTTTTACCTTTATCATCCAGGCCACCCGCGACAACCGTATTGATACCGTTATGGTGAAGGTCGAAAATGGTGGTAAAATGCTTGTATAAGCGAAGCTAATTATTTGAATTTCAGCAAATAAAAGCCATTATACGTTTTTTTACTCCGGGCCGGATTTCTTTTTTCAACCCCTATTTTTCTAATACAGATTACGGGTTAAATTTGCGGCTCTTTAAAAATTAGATTATGGCATTGATAGGAACATTGCGAAACAAAATGGGCACGTGGGTGGTGGTTTTTGTGTTCGTTGCGATCGCAGCATTTATTCTGGGTGATCTTTTTAGCGGAAATTCGTCCATTTTGAACTGGGGCCAGAATAGCGTTGGAGAAATTGCAGGGAGAGAAATCTCATTCGAGGAATTCCAATCCGTTATTCGTGAACGTGAGGCAAACTACTTCCTCCAATTCGGTCGCGAGGCTGGAGAACGGGAAATTCAAGGTCTTCGCCAACAAGCGTGGGATCTTTTGATCGCCCGCCACGCTATACAGTCACAATATGCGAAGGTTGGAATAGAAGTGACAGACGACGAGGTTTGGGATATGATCCAGGGTAAAAATGTTGATGAAAATGTAAAGCTGGCATTTACGAATCAGGAAACTGGCCAGTTCGACCCTAACCAGGTTGTATCATATCTCGGCCAGATAAAAACCATGCCTGTTGGTTCGGAAGCTCGTGTTCGTTGGGAGCTCTTTCAACGGGATCTCAAGCCAAGTCGGGAACGCATCAAATATGAAAATCTGTTGATAAAAAGTGCCTATGTAACTACTGCAGAAGCTGAACGAGAGTACCACCTTCAGACAGATGTAGCAGAAGTGAAATACCTGTACGTACCTTTTTACGCTATCAGTGACTCAGCTGTCAACGCCAGTGATGATGCCGTGAAGGCTTACTATAACAAAAACGTTGAAAAATTTAAGACGGAAGAAAGCCGTGACGTAAAGTATATCAGCATCCCAGTGGTTGCCTCGGCAGAAGACTCTGTAGTTGTCCGGGAAGATCTCGCACGCGCTGTTGACGAGTTCAAAACTGCTCAGCAAGACTCAACTTATGCGTCAATCCATTCTGATGGTGAGAACCCTTATTCAAAATATACAGTCTCAACTTTACCAGGATTTATTCCCTCAGACAGCATCGCGCAAGGCAAAGTCTTCGGTCCTATTCTCGATGAAGGAGTTTTCAAGGTTGTAAAGATATCCAGAATTTTTACCGATACAGTTTCAACCGCTCGAGCAAAACATATCCTCATCAAATGGGATGATAATAGTGAAAGCTCAAAAAAAGCAGCGAAAGACAAAGCAGAGGGTATTCTAAAAGAAATAAAAAATGGTGCTGATTTTGGCGCAAAAGCGAGAGAATTCGGGACCGATGGTACGGCATCACGAGGTGGAGATTTAGGATGGTTCAGCTCAGGTCAAATGGTTCAGCCCTTCGAAAGCGCTGTATTTAAGGCGACGAAGACCGGCGTATTGAATGAAGTTGTAGAGACTGAATTTGGATATCACATTATTGAAGTTTCAGATGTTAAGAGCAATACAGCGTACCAACTCGCTATTGTGGAAAAGGAAATCACGCCTAGCGATGCTACTATCAATGAGGCATTCCGGAAGGCAGAAACCTTTGCAGCTGACCTGTCAGGTATTTCTGATTTTGAATCAAGGGCAAAAGAACAAGGTCTCGTTGTTCAGGAAGCGAAGAATCTTTTGCCATCAGACAGACGAATCAGCACCCTGGGGGAAGCTCGTCCCGTCATTCAATGGTTATTCAGAGATGCTTCTGTAGGAAAAATATCTCAGGTATTTGATCTGAATGACCAGAACGTTGTAGCCGTTATGACTGGTGTAATCGAAAAAGGATACAAGCCTTTTGAGTCAGTTAAAGCTGAAATCACACCCGCTGTTCGCAACGAGGCAAAAGGCAAAATGATTATAGAAAAATTGAAGGGTTCAACCGGAACTTTGGAAGAAATAGCCAATGCATTTGGCTCTGATGCAAGTGTCTATACTAGCAGTGATCTAAAGCTTGGTAGTAACTCGTTGCCAACGGTTGGCTTCGATCCACAAGCGGTGGGATTGGCTTTTTCGCTTGAGAATGGCAAACGTTCTATTCCTGTTGCAGGTGAAAATGGAGTAGTAATCATGGAACTTCAAAACAAAACCATTGCTCCATCTATTGGTGATTACAGTAGTTATGAATCACAATTGGAACAAACCACTATCAATCGCAACAGTATAGGTATCGGAGAAGCAATCAAAGAAAGTTCAGACATTGTAGATAAACGTTACAAGTTCTTTTAGTCATTTTCGTTTACACTGTAAGACGCCTCCCGGATTATCGGGGGGCGTTGCAGTTTAATTATGGACGAGAACTGGATCAAATCATTTCGTGAAAAACTAGACCAGCACTATGCCTGGCCATCCCTGTATATTTTTAAGTTTATCGTGCCTACCGGCGAGGAAGAGAATGTAAAAAAATTATTTCCACTTAACGAGGCTACCGAAAAATTATCCAAAAATGGAAACTACACCAGCGTTACCATACAGGTAATGATGGAATCAAGTGATGCCGTAGTAGATATTTATCTTAAAGCTTCGACGATAAAAGGAATCGTTGCGTTATAAAGCACCGGATTGTGTATGCCGGAGAATCAAATCTGCAGTTCAAAGGTCGGCAAGTTGTCTGGAAAAGTTGTAAATCGTATTCAAAAGACTGCATTATGGAATGGATTATATCGAACAACCGACTGACAAAGACCTTTAAATTCAAAGACTTTACAGAAGCCTTTGGGTTCATGACCAAAGTAGCTATTACTGCAGAAAAGGTGAACCATCATCCAACGTGGACGAACACCTATAATACCGTAAGTTTTGAATTGTCGACGCATGACGCGGGCGATATTGTTACCGATAAAGACCGACGGCTGGCGGCCGCGATTGACCTACTCGAAAAGTAATCGTGATCAATCACTCAAGATGGAAAAAACAGAAATGATATACGGAACCAGAGCCGTAATTGAAGCAATTCTGGCAGGAAAGGACATTGACAAAGTTATGATCCAATCGGGGTTGACAAACGATCTGGTTAAAGAACTCATTGCAGTCGCCAGAAATAATAATGTCCCTGTAGTTTTCGTTCCTCCCGAAAAACTAAAACGTTTATCAACAAAAAATCACCAGGGTGTTCTTTGCCTTCTTTCTTCTGTAAGTTTTGCTTCTGTCGATAATCTGATTTACAAGGCATATCAGGAGGGCAGAGAACCATTTTTTTTGATTCTTGACAGGATAACCGATGTTAGAAACTTTGGCGCCATTGTTCGAACAGCTGAATGTGCCGGAGTTGACGCAATCATAATCGCCGAAAAGGGCAACGCCCCGATTACCGGCGATGCTATGAAAACCTCAGCCGGTGCGTTAAATCATCTTCCCATTTGCCGGGAAAAGGATATGAAAAAAATAATGCAATTGTTACATGATAATGGTATTCGCATTGTTGCCTGCACTGAAAAAACAGAAAAAAGTATCTACTCTTTAAATTTGAAAGGTCCTGTCGCGATTGTTTTAGGGTCCGAAGAAGATGGAATCAGTGAACCATTTCTACGTGAAGCGGATGAACTTGGCAGTATCCCGATAAAAGGTAAAATAAGCTCCCTCAACGTTTCCGTTGCCGCCGGAATTGCTATTTATGAAGTAGTGAGGCAGCACAATGAAACATCAGTGTAGTCGTCGCTTACAAGTGTATTTGAATTGATTAAATTAGGGGCCAGGTCACTTCGACATTAAGTTGCTAAAAACCCCAATCTATCATGAAAGTTACATTTTTCAGTACTCAGTCCTATGACAAAACTTTTTTTGAAGAACATAATAAAGATTTTAGGTTCTCCCTTGAATTCTTCGATGTAACGTTGAATGACAAAAGTGTCAACCTGATTCAAAACTCAGATGCTATCTGTGTATTTGTCAATGATAAGGTAACCAAATCTGTTGTTGAAGGTATTTCTGATAAAGGTGTAAAGATCATAGCTCTGCGTTGTGCGGGATTTAACAATGTTGACCTTATCGCTGCCAAAGAAAAAAATATTTCGGTTGTTCGGGTGCCGGCCTACTCTCCTCATGCAGTCGCGGAACACGCATTGGCCATGATCATGACATTAAATCGTAAAACACATAAAGCTTATAATAGGGTACGTGATCAAAATTTTTCCCTTGCCGGGCTCATGGGGTTCGATCTTTTTGGTAAAACGATTGGTGTCGTGGGTACTGGAAATATCGGGAAGGTGTTCTGTAAGATTATGTTGGGGTTTGGTTGCCGCGTAGTCGCCTACGATGTTAAAGAGGATCCAACCCTGAAAGAAGACGGAGTAGACTATTTACCCCTGGAGGAGCTTTTGTCAGTATCCGATGTTGTTTCACTTCATTGTCCATTGAATGACAAGACCCGCTATATAATACGAGATGAAAGCATTAAACTGATGAAAAAGGGTGTGATGTTAATTAATACTAGTCGCGGTGGATTGATAGATACAAAGAGTGTAATTAAAGGACTTAAGTCAGCTCAGATTGGAACACTTGGTATTGATGTATATGAGCAAGAGGAAACGCTGTTCTTCCGCGATTTGACTGGCCATATCATTGAAGATGATACGATCACCCGCCTGGCTAGCTTTCCCAACGTGCTAATTACGTCTCATCAGGGGTTTTTCACACAGGAGGCAATGGATCAGATAGCAGTTACTACGTTGTCCAATTTGAAATCATTTAAAGAAAACAAACCGCTTGAAAACGAAGTAAAATTTACCGGCTGAAGTTAAAGTGAACCTGCCATTATTTCATCAACAACTGCGGGATCTAAAAGTGTCGTTGTATCCCCGAGGTTTGTAGTATCTCCCTCTGCAACCTTCCGAAGAATTCTACGCATAATCTTTCCGGATCTGGTTTTGGGAAGTCCACTCACAAATTGAATTTTATCTGGTTTAGCTATGGGGCCGATAATCCTCGAAACTGTGTCGCGAATCTCAGCACGAAGTTTTTCTTCTTCCCTTGGTTTATCGTAACAAATCACAAAAGCATAAATTCCCTGTCCTTTTATGTCGTGCGGGTAACCCACAACTGCCGTTTCACAAACCGCTGAATGTTCATCGATGGCGCTTTCGACCTCCGCCGTTCCCATGTTATGTCCTGACACAATAATAATGTCGTCTACTCTTCCCGTTATCCGATAGTAACCATCCTTATCGCGTTTACAACCGTCGCCCGTAAAATACTTTCCAGGGAAAGTAGAAAAATAGGTGTCTTTGAATCGCTTGTGATCGCCGTAGATTGTACGCGCCATCGCCGGCCATGGAAATTTGATCGTCAATCTTCCTTCCACGCCATTGTCAAATATTTCTTTGCCATTCTCATCCATTACAGCAGGTTGAACGCCCGGCAATGGTAGTGTTGCGTGAGCAGGTTTCAACTTCGTAACATTCGCAATTGGCGAAATCATAAAGCCACCTGTTTCAGTCTGCCACCATGTATCAATGATTGGGCATTTTCCTTTACCGATATTTTTATCATACCAGTGCCATGCCTCTTCATTGATAGGTTCTCCTACTGTGCCCAGGATTTTTAAGGAAGAAAGATCACTGCGTTCAATGAAACTCAACGGTGCTTTTTCAAGGGAGCGAATTGCAGTTGGCGCAGTATAAAAAATATTGACCCGATGTCGTTCAATGGCCTGCCAGAAGCGCCCCATGTCCGGCCACGATGGAATACCTTCAAACATTACCGTCGTAGCACCGGCTGATAATGGTCCATACAAAATATAAGAATGTCCTGTTACCCAGCCCACATCAGCAGTACACCAATACACATAACCCTCCTGATATTGGAAGGCTGTTTTGAAAGTATAGTTTGTGTAAACCATGTAGCCACCACACGTATGAACCATACCCTTTGGTTTACCTGTAGAACCTGAGGTGTACAAAATGAAAAGCAAATCTTCTGAATCCATTTCCTCTGCAGGGCATTCAGCTACCACGTTATTCATTTCTGTATTCCATAGCAAGTCCCGTCCAGGAGTGACTGTGATTTCTGAACTAATACTTTCCAGAACGATACACTTTTCTACGGTAGCGCATTTTGTGATTGCTTCGTCTACAATTTTCTTCAACTCAATCTTTTTTCCACCCCGGAAAGATCCGTCGGCAGTAATTACCATTTTGCATCCCGAATCATTGATCCGATCAACCAGAGAGCCAGCTGAAAATCCCGCAAATACAACGGAGTGTACGGCTCCGATTCTAGCACAGCCCAACACAGCATAAGCAAGCTCTGGTACCATTGGCATATAAATGCAAACCCGATCTCCCTTTTTTATTCCATTTGCCTTGAGCATATTTCCGACTTTACACACCTTTTCATAAAGTTCCTGATATGAAATGTGTTTCGCATCGTCATTTGGATCATTAGGCTCCCAGATGATTGCGGTTTGATTGGCGCGAGCGGGTAAATGGCGGTCAATGCAGTTCTCCGTAATATTTAGTTTACCTCCGGTAAACCACTTCACCTCAGGCTTATGGAAATCCCATTCAAGTACTTTGTCCCACTTCTTTTTCCACACAAAATCACTGGCAATTTTTCCCCAAAAGTCCTCGGGCTGTTCGGTACTATGTTCGTAGTGCTTTTTATATTCTTCAAATGTCTGAATACTGTTTACCATAATTGGTCGAAAATTTAGGGAACAAACGTTGTCGCTAAAATTCTACTCTTTTTCTGGAAATTCAAACCTTGTGGTCAAGTGTGTTAGAAACACATGGTATAATTTTCGGTCGTTTAGAAGCGATTTTTGGGCTTCCAATAGCCCATGCAATGAATTAGTCAGACTACTCACAAGAAATGTATATTAATCTCAAAGCCTATCATGGCAAGTTATCGAATGAAAAGTTATCGGCTTTTCGGTGAAACTTTTTTGCGATAATGGTGTCTAAGTAATGTATTGTATGTGTTCTCTTCGCGATTAACTATATTCCTCCTTCGGTATTTTAGTTCGGGAGGCTCGAACAATTCACTGGGACAAGGTTGAACTCAGCGTCATCGCATCGCACTTGCCACGCCCGACGTTGATTACTATCAAAGACAAAATGATCTGTAGAAATTATCATGTTGAAATTTGGCACCAAAGCTGCAACGAATATGTTTAAAAAGTAATCATTACTCAAAATCCTAATAAATTGACCCATGTAATACTGAATGGCTGCGCCCTTTGACCATATTGCCACCCACGATTCGCTCTTTACGCGAAGTGCTATTGGTCAGCTGCAGCGGAAACAAGTCTGGCGTTACATTGAAAGAATTACCCCGCAGTTAAACGGACTGGAAATCCTGGAACTCAACTGTGGTGCTGTTGACGACGCTATGTTCTTCAGTGAAAAAGGCTTTAACATGGTTGCCACTGATGTATCTGAAGAAATGTTGAAGATTACAACTCCAAAAGCGAATCAATTTTCAATGCAAAACAAAATAAGTTCACAGTTTATCGACTTAGACAGCCTTGATGACACGGTATTTGACAAGAAATTTGATTTGATCTTTTCAAACTTTGGCGGTTTAAATGGAATTAACCCTGAAGCCTTTAAAAAACTGCTTAGTAAAATTCCTACCATCTTAGCTCCGGGTGGAAGATTCATCGGTGTAGTAATGCCCAAACTCTGTTTGTGGGAAACCGGTTATCAATTTCTACAATTCAAGTTCAGGCTTGCATTCAGGAGAATGACCAGCAAAGAAGTTATACTTAATATACAGGGAACCAACCTTAATACCTGGTATTACAATCCATCACAAGTAAAAAACTGGGTAGGCAAAAAACTGAAAGTGATAAAGACAATACCAATAGGTTTTGCACTACCTCCATCCTATCTCGAAAGGTCATTCGTAAAAAGGAAGGATCTACTATTACGCCTCAATGCCATTGAAAAACGGGTTGATAACCTATCTTTTCTATCTGGTATTTCAGACTTCTTCCTTATCGATCTGCAGTTACGTTAGTTTAGGTAAACGCTCCGGTAACGAAGTTTAATGGAAGCCCAACCTATGAGCTTCCTCCATAAGATTTTTTAGCTCTTCCTTAATAAACTATGCTTCTTACTGTAGAGGAAATAGATGAACAATCCGATAACCATCCAGGCGCCAGCTGCAATCAGTGTGTCTTGTGGAAGTGAAAAGATCATACCCAGGCAAATCAGTATACCCAGGATCGGCACGAGTGGTACAAGTGGGGTTTTGAATGGTCTGATTGCTTCAGGGTTTTTTACACGCATAACCCAAATACCTGCACATACCATTACAAACGCGAACAAAGTGCCGATGCTGGTCAGGTCTCCAGCCATACTGCCGGGAATAAAACCGGCGAATACTCCCACAAATACGAAAAGTATCATATTTGATTTATAAGGCGTTCTGTATTCAGGATGTAATTCAGAGAACACTTTAGGAATCAACCCATCCTTTGACATGGTGTAAAATACTCTTGACTGCCCCATCAACATAACCAGAATTACAGATGAAAATCCTGCCAAAATTGCCAGCGTAATTAATTTACCCAACCATCCATATCCGTGCATGTACGTCTGTATAGCATAGGCAACGGAAGCTTCCTTTCCTGCGGTTTTAAATTCCTGCCAATTAGCAATACCTGTTAATACATGGGCAAAAAGGACGTATAAAATTGTACAAACGACCAACGAACCAAGAATCCCGATAGGCATATCTCTTTTTGGATTTTTTGCTTCCTGAGCCGCTGTGGATACCGCATCAAAACCAATAAAAGCAAAAAAAACAACCGCTGCTCCACCCAAAACTCCCCCCCAACCATGCTTGTTAAACGTTTCATGTCCTACGGTTTGCGCAGGAATAAAGAATGGCTCATAGTTTTCGGGTTTGATGAATTGCCACCCTATAACGATAAACAGAAGTACGATAGCAACTTTAACGAATACAATAATCGCATTCACCAAGGCTGATTCTTTGGTACCCTTAATTAAGACAAGTGAAAGTAAAAGTAGAATGAATAAAGCTGGGAGATTAACAATACCCCGGACGCCATTTAAAGACTCCATTGGCGAATGGCACCACTGATAGGGTATGGCGCCAATGTCGTAACTTATTAAAAGGTTGTTCAGGTATTCACTCCAGGCAATAGAAACCGTGGCCGCTGCTAGTGCATATTCCAGTACCAGTGCCCAGCCGATGATCCACGCCAGAAATTCGCCCATAGTAGCATATGCATACGTATAGGCACTTCCTGCAACAGGGATCATGGATGCAAATTCAGCGTAGCACAATCCTGCAAAGGCACAACCAATGGCAGCTATAACAAATGATATCACTACAGCCGGTCCTGCTGCTTCGCCGGCCGCAGCCGCTGTTCGTACAAAAAGTCCTGCGCCAATTATTGCACCTATACCAAGGGCAATAAGGTTACCCGCGCCGAGTGTACGTTTTAGCCCTTTGTCGGAATCGCCGCCTTGCGCCATCAGTTGGGCCAAAGGCTTCTTGATAAATAGACTCATTCTTTAATTTCTTAGGTTAGGTTGGGAGTTATCAGGCTAAAAATAAGAAGAATAATGAATTGGGTAGAAGTGGAATCAATTTGTTGAAAAATATTAGGTACCTCTGCTTTTAAATGGTTATAACGGCTTAGGGTTTTCCGGATTGTCAATCACTGTCGGCTCAGTTGCGTCCCCTACATTGGTAACTTGTACATCCGACGCTTCTGTAGATTCCTCATCGTGAAAATTTTCAACAAAGAACCTTCTCTGAAAAATCAATATGATTACCACACCAATAAAAATGGATGAATCGGCGATATTAAATACAGGGCTGAAGAAAAGGAAATAGTCACCTCCAAAAAACGGTACCCAATCCGGCCATGTATAATCGAACAATGGAAAGAAGAGCATATCTATGACCTGCCCGTGAAACCAGGGCGTGGGTGAATTGGTCGGATGATTATTAAGGAGTACACCATAGAAGGTGCTGTCGATAACATTTCCAACTGCACCTCCAAGTATAAGTGCCATACACCATAGAAATCCGGAGCTGGAACCTTTTTGCGCCATCTTAACCAGGTAGTATCCTATGCCCACCATCGCCACAATTCTAAAGGCTGTCAGCGCCAATTTGCCAAATTCGTTATTCCACCGAATTCCAAAGGCCATTCCAGGGTTCAGGAGGTAATGCAGCTTAAATCCATATTGCTCACTGCCAATAACAGTAATCTCCTGGTGGAGAAACATATTGTGATGTACCAGGAGTTTTGAGGTCTGATCGACTAGTATTATTATCAACGCAAGGAGAAAGTATTTGTATGTTTTCATGAGCGGGGTGTCCGTCTGTTAGTCGTTATCCTTCAACATTTTTTGAGCATTACCTTTGTACAATAATCTTTACAATTAACGCAAAGTCATCCATTTCTACACTAACACCTTCCGGAAGCGACGGTTTAAGCTCAAGTTTAACCGCCTGCGTTTCGGTCTGAATGTAGGCACCGAATTCTTTCAATGCCGCATTCACAACATCGGTATGTTCCAGAACTTCAATTTGAATTTTATCCAAAACCGCCATCCCCATTTCCTTCCGCAGGTTTTGAATCCGGTTCACAAAATCTCGTGCGATACCTTCTTTCCTCAAATCCTCTGTTATCGTTATGTCGAGGGCCACGGTCAAAGCTCCTTCAGTTGCCACTGACCAGCCCGGGATATCTTCAGATGAAATAATAACATCCTCCAGAACCAGATCAAAACCATTTTTTGACAGTTTTCCTTCCCTTTCCAGCACACTGATTCCCTCTTTGGAAAGGCCATTAATCACAGCAGCAACTTCTTTCATTTTCGGTCCATACTGTTTACCAAGTTTAGGGAAATTGGGCTTAACTTTTTTCACCAACACACCAGATGCATCATCGATATATTGTATGGTCTTCACATTCACTTCAGCCAGAATTATCTCTTCCACCGACTTGATACTAGTCGCGAAACTCTCATCCAACACGGGCAATAGAATTTTTTGAAGCGGTGTGCGTACTTTGATCTTACTGTTCTTCCGGATCGAGTGAACGAGTGAACAAATCCGTTGTGCGTAGTCCATAGATTGTTCCAACGCAGCGTCAATCTTGTTCTCCTTTGGTTTTGCCAAGTCGGTCAGGTGAGTCGATATGTGGCGTAGTGGTGTTTTATTGGCAATGGCATTTTCCCGGATATTTTCTGTAAGGTTTCTATATAACCACTCAGAGTAAAAAGGAGCAATTGGTGACATAAGCTGAGTGGTTACCATAAGACACTCGTACAGTGTGTCATATGCTGCCTTCTTATCGGGTGACAATTCACCTTTCCAAAAGCGCTTCCGGTTTAAACGTACATACCAGTTTGAAAGCTGATCATTTACGAAATCCTGAATAGCGCGTGCTGCCCGCGTTGGTTCATATTCTTCATATGCTGAAGTAACTTCAATGATTAATGATTGAAGCTTGGAAAGAATCCACCGGTCCAGGTGAT
This sequence comes from Chryseolinea sp., assembly GCA_041747735.1. Taxonomy (GTDB): domain Bacteria; phylum Bacteroidota; class Bacteroidia; order Cytophagales; family Cyclobacteriaceae; genus Chryseolinea. The sequence goes on along the minus strand of JBGTEP010000038.1, from coordinate 199,458 downwards.
TTAAATCACTATCCGGAATTGGATTCAATTCGTCTTTTACAAACCCATCGAGGTTTGCATACAATGCAAAAAATGAATACGTATTTTGCAGTGTTCCAAAAAACCTGCGTTGAACTTCAACAATACCGTCAAAGTCGAACTTGAGATTATCCCATGGATTTGCATTTTCGATCATGTACCAACGCACAAGATCAGGACCATACTTTGCCAGTGCTTCAAACGGGTTTACTACATTACCCTTTCGTTTGGACATTTTATTTCCATTCTTGTCGAGTACAAGTCCGTTCGAAATCACATTCTTGAAAGCAACACTATCACAAAGCATAACGGCGGTAGCGTGCAAGGTAAAAAACCAACCCCGTGTTTGATCAACGCCTTCAGCAATAAAATCTGCCGGATAGCTTTCATCAAATATTTCTTTGTTTTCAAAGGGATAGTGCCATTGAGCATAGGGCATGGCACCCGAATCAAACCAAACATCAATCAGATCGGGCTCACGGTACATCGGTTCTCCGGATGCGCTGACCAAAACAACATCATCAACATACGGACGATGTAAGTCAAAGTCTTCCGGAAGTTCAGCTTTCATCAAGCCAGCCTTCACCGATTTCTGGACTTCCTCATTCAGCGTTTTGATGGATCCGATACAGATTTCTTCTTTACCATCTTTTGTTCGCCAAATAGGCAACGGTGTTCCCCAATATCTTGAACGTGATAAATTCCAGTCAACCAGATTTTCCAGCCAGTTACCGAAACGCCCGGTGCCCGTAGATTCTGGTTTCCAGTTGATAGTTTTGTTAAGCTCAACCATTCTGTGTTTTAATGCCGTAGTTTTAATAAACCATGCATCTAAAGGATAATACAATACCGGCTTATCGGTACGCCAGGAATGGGGATAGGTGTGTTCATATTTCTCGACCTTAAAGGCTTTGTTTTCTTCCTTCAGGATGATTGAAATGATTACGTCTGTGTTTTTATAATCCGGATGACTTTCGTCTTCGTCGGTATAGTTCTTCACATAAAAATCATCGGCACCAAGCGTCTTATGTGTTTTGATTTTATATTTCGCGACACCCTCCTGAAGTTTGGATCCGATGAAGTCAATAAATTTACCCTTTTTATCTACCGTCGGTGATTCGTTACCAGCTTCATCTTTCACAGTCAGCGGCGGTATACCATTTTGTTTGGAAACCCTGAAGTCATCGGCTCCGAAAGTTGGCGAAGAATGAACAATACCGGTACCATCTTCAGTTGTCACGAAATCAGCCGACACAATTTTGAAGGCTTTATCTCCATCGTACAGCGGCTGCAGGTAGGGCATGAGTTGCTCGTAGCGGATACCCACAAGATCTTTTCCGGTAAATTCCCTGATTTGTAAATACGGAATGGTCTTATCTCCCGGTTTGTAGTCCGCCAACTTCAAATCTTTATTCTTCTCCGGAAAATATTTTCCAACGAGTTCTTTCGCCAGAACAACGTGAACTGGTTTAAAGGTATAAGGATTAAAAGTACTGATCAGGACATATTTTATCTTCTCTCCCACTACCAATGCCGTATTCGACGGCAACGTCCAGGGTGTGGTAGTCCAGGCTAGAATGAACAAGTCGCCCGTTACTCCTTCAAAAAGAAATTCGGCTGAAGGATTACGAGTCACTTTGAACTGAGCCACCACAGAAGTATCCTTTACATCTTTGTAGCATCCCGGCTGATTTAGTTCGTGGGAACTAAGACCGGTTCCATCAGAGGGTGAATAAGGTTGAATCGTATACCCTTTATACAACAAGCCTTTATCATAAAACTGCTTCAGGATCCACCAAAGCGATTCAATATATTCCTTTTGATAGGTGATGTATGGATTATCGAGGTCAACCCAATATCCCATTTTCAAAGTCAGATCATCCCACTGATCCTTGTATTTCATTACAGTTTCACGGCACTTCTTATTATATTCTTCAATAGAAATTTTTTTGCCAATATCGTCTTTGGTAATTCCGAGTTCTTTTTCAACCTGTAGCTCAACCGGCAATCCGTGTGTATCCCAGCCGCCTTTCCGTTTCACCTGATAGCCCTGTAGAGTCTTGTAGCGACAGAAGATATCTTTAACTGTCCGGCCCATAACGTGATGGATTCCAGGTGTACCGTTTGCGGACGGGGGACCCTCATAAAAAGTAAAAGCAGAAGAGCCTTCCCGGTTTGAAACTGATTTTTCGAAAACCTTCTCCTTTTTCCAGAAATCAAGGATTTCATCTGCGATCTGCGCAAAATTCAGTGCTTTAAATTCTTTGTATTTACCAGCCATTTTAAGGTTACAGGGTACGATTTACGAAATACGGTTTTATATAAGCCGCAAAGATATTTGATATTTGGGATTTAAGAGATACGATTTTTGCATGAAAATCAGGTGCTGCATCTCTAAGGTTATTTTTTAAAGATCATTAGTCTGAGATTATTCTTAAAAGGATACTTAGTTACTCCGCCGACGGATGTCTGTTGTGAATTTTGATCTTGCTCAAATCGATTTCCTCATCCTCCTCCTCTCCATAAAAGCTGGCATCGAAGTCGTCGATCAGTAAATGCTGACCTTTTTGCTTTTTCGCTCGGTCAAAGGTCATGATTAATGCAGGCAACAAAATCAAATTTGTAAACATTGAAATCACCAAAGTTATCGAAGTCAAAAGACCAAGCGCAATTGTTCCACCAAATGACGAGAATGCGAAAATGATGAAGCCAGCAAACAATACGATAGAGGTGTACATGATACTCTTTCCTGTTTCCAGGATACTATCGCTTACTGCCAATGGTATGAAGAAGTTATTCGATAGAATTTCCTGACGATACTTAGCCAGAAAACGGATGGAGTTATCAACAGAAATACCGAAAGTAATACTAAAGATCAATGCTGTACTTGCCTTCAAAGGAATACTGAAGAAGCCCATCAACCCGGCCGTTATCATAAGTGCGAGTAAGTTCGGTATCAGGGAAATAATGATCATTCTTACATTAGCAAAAAGTATAGCCATCGAAAGTGTGATCAAAAGAAAGGCTAGCAATAAACTTTCCTGCAGATTCGCGACCAGAAATTTGTTTCCCTTAATAAAAATTTTTGTAGATCCCGTGATCGCAGTTATTACAGAGTCCTTTTCTGTCGATGTAAATATTTTCTTCATCCTTGGTTCTATAACGCCATTGACAAGCGAGTCCAATCGTGTGGAACCAATATCTGCGATCTGACTGGAGATGCGCATTTTGGTAAACGTTGAGTCTACAAAAGACTTGAACAAACCACTATTATCAGTTTGCCCTTTCATATAGCGCATTATGAAAGCACCTTCTGTTTTTGTGGGCATAGAATAACGTTCAGGATTTCCGTTATAAAAAGCCTGTTTGGACGCTTTGATAAAACTCAACACAGAAAGCGGTTTTGACATCATAGGAATTGAATCCAGGAATTCCTCAAACTCTTCTACCTTTGCCAGGTTTGCAACATCGAGAATAGGCCTTCTCTTTTTCGATTTAAACTCGACCATGATTTCTAAAGGAAGAAAACCGCTAAAGTTTTCTTCAAAAAATTTCAAGTCTTTTTTTACCTGACTTTGTTCCGGCACATCATCGACCATGAAAGATATTGACTCCAGTTTAAATATCCCGTATAGCGAGACTAATGCAAAGGCAATGGATGTAAGATAAATCGCCAGCCGTTGGCGATGCACCATCACATCAACAAACCGCAAAAAAGAGCCCATTAGCGGGAAGGTAAGATGCCTCATGTGCTTCTCTGATGGAGCAGGAAGCCAATACAGAATACTTGGAATCATCACAAGGCTCACAAAAAACAGCGCCAGGATATTTAAACCGGCAACAATACCAAATTCACGCAAGATTGAAATGTCGGTAGCAAGCAATGTCAGAAATCCAATTGCAACAGTAAGGTTCGTGAGAAACATCGCAAGACCCATGTTCCGGACTACTCCTGTTATAGCTTCTTTTTTATTTTTTGTTTTAGAAAACTCCAGATGATATTTATTTAACAGATAGATAGCGTTAGTAACACCGATCGTAACGATAACCGGCGGAATTAGACCGCTTAATAATGTGATCTTAAATCCGAAAAGAACTAAGGTACCCAACACCCAAACTACAAGTATCCCTATGATAATCATCGAAAAAACTACGGCACGGAAAGAGCGAAAGAACGCAAACATTATTATACCAGTCACCACGGCGGATGCAATCAGGAAAATATTCATTTCCCTTTTCAACGCGTTGGCGACAACGGTACGGATAAATGGCAGGCCAGCATACCGCAATTGTATTTTTGTTTTTTCTTCAAAGACTTTTCCTGCATCCAATAATGCTTGAGTCATTTCCACACGTCTTGGTGAATTCATCACTTCTTTCTTTACCGATACCAACATCATAGTAGCACCGTTCCTGGTGTTTATGAGTTGATCCGCATAAATCCTTTGATCTAATGCAAGAAGCAGGATGCTATCAAGTTGCGCCTGATTTGGAATGTTGTCATAAAAAATATCGGCCAGATAAAATTTTGCATTTGCCGTATCTTTTAAAATAATCTTAAGTACAGGTAGTGACAATACCTCTGTAACACCTTCTATCTTCTTTACTTCATGGGCTAATTCGCGAAATGCATTAAAATTATTCACATTATAAATAGCACTGTCTTTGAGCCCCACGGCAATTAGGTTGGCATCTTCTCCGAATTGGGCTTTGAATTGCTCATGGTACAACATGTCCGGGTCATCCGGTGGAACTGTGCGGGCGAATTCATAGCTCATCTCAACCTTAGAGGCATGATAAGCCATAAAAATTGTAATTAGCCCAATTAGAACACTAAATGGCAATCGGTATCGAATGATCGCTTCTGCAACTTTATTCCACATACAAATCCAGTCTGGTAAACGGTGCCCTGCGTTAGGGCAAACCGGGTTCAAATCTAATAATTTTTGGGTTTGGGAATGGAAACAGAATCTGCATTTGGGTGATAATCAGATTCCAGTCGCAGAAAAATGAAAGAAGTCTCTATTTTTTTTTGAAGCAGAGATAAAATGAAGTGCCTTTGCCAGGTTCACTTTCAATATCAATTTTACCGCCCATTGCTAACATTTGGCCTTTTACCAGAAACAATCCTAATCCTTTCCCCTCAACGTGAATGTGAAATCGTTTATATAAACTAAACACACTATCACGGTGTTTGTTGAGGTCTATGCCCAGGCCATTGTCTGAAACTACCAATACATCATAATCCGGGTCGGGCACGGTTTTGATCGTTACTAGCGGACTTCGTTCCGGGTGGCGGTACTTGATCGCATTGCCGATCAAATTATAGAAAACACTTTCTACATATGGTGCTACGGCATAAAGAGATGGCATCAATTGAGCGTGAAATGATATTTCAGCATTTGTTTCCTCGCGTTCTTTCTCAAGCATTTTAATGACTCGATCAAGGCAAGCCGAAAGACTAATGGTCGAAAAATTACTGGTATGCTTTCTAATGTCGAGTATGGTAGATAAGTCTTTCACGACTGCATCCAGATCAACAGAAGACGATACTACCTTTTTAAGGGCAATATTCCGGTCTTCTTCATTCTCACTTATTTCAATGATATTCGCTAACCCCAGAATCCGTGCGAGGGGTGCACGCAGATTATGCGCTGCGATGAAAGAAAATTGTTCCAATTGATTATTATGCTCAATTAACTCCTGGTTAGCATTCCGGAGATCTTGTGTTCGGTTGGTAATTTCTTTCTCGAGGGAAGCATTTTTTTCCTGGATTTCCTGATTTTTTATCTCAATTAATCGATGGGCCTCTTGAATTTCTAAGTTCTGATGGTGCAATGCGTCGCGTTGAGTTGCCAGTTCTTCGGACTGCGCAGTAATCTCTTCATTTTGAGTAAGGATTTCGTGCGTTCTCGCGGATACCTTCTTCTCAAGCGTTATGTTTTGTTGAAGTAAGATCTCATTTCTTTCTTTCTCGCTTGCCCGGAGGAGTTCTGACAGCCTGAATGTTTTACCCGTATAGTATGCGGTGTATAGAAGGGTGGGTATGCAGATTAAAAAAAGAAAGATTTGAAGCAATTGATTCCTGTCTAGTGCTGCCTCAATATCAGCAACTGCCTTTTGATCTATTGCATCTAAATGACTTACGATACTCCGTTCACACCGAGTGTACTGACGCCATAGAAGTCCTCCCCTATCTTTCTCAAATAGCCTCAAAAACTCATCTCTCTTACCTTCATCCAATAGCGCTTTCAAATGAATGCAGTAACGCGTATAGGAATTCACCGAGTCTTTTAGTATTTCGAATTCGTCTGAGTTGAAGTCAAACCTCTTCAAGGGCACCTCTACATTCATAAAAATGCTATCCTTCCATTCCAATGCATTGGTCAGCGGCCTTAGAAATTGTGCCGTTTTCACAATCGCATACCCACGTAAACCAATGTCAAGTGAATGGATGATCACCTTTCCGACCTGATCATAGTAGGTTGCAACGCGATTAATTTGCTGACGAACTTGTCTGTTTTTCGTGATTATTTTGTTGTTATAATTCGTGTGCCAAATGTCACCAAGCAGAAGCAAGCCGATAATTACAACAACGATATAGATGATATTTCGCCTGAACATGAATGTTCTAACAATCCGGGTGAAAATAGGTTATTTTAATTCCTCATCAAAGGTACTGGGAGGGTTGCTCCTTCAGCCAACTTACTGAAGGCTGATTCCTTTAATTTTTCTATAAAGGGACAACGCGTGCTTATCTGTCAAACCAGAAACAAAATCGAGAATATGCCGAAGCATAGCATATACATTTTCAGGTTGGTCTTGAATTGCCAGTCGCGTATCGTCAGGTAACAGGAATTGTAGGTTCTGATACTTACGCGATTTTTGTCTCGTCATTTGGTAGAATCCGGCAGTCGTAAACTCTTCTAACAACCCTGGTAAAATTTCATGTCCTGCGGCTTCTATCTCTACAACTTGTCTCGCTTGGTAAATCTTTTCTACAGATACCCTTATTATTTCCTTTAGCCCCTGTTTTGATGAGCAATGATCTACCAATGCCTGATCAAATTTACCTGAAAGAATGTCGACTTCGTGGTCAAGAAAAAGAGTAGAACATTCATCCATCAGATCGCCAATAGCCAGCGCGCGGAGGTATCCGATTCTTTCCTGTTTATTCGTCAGCTGAGCAAGCTTCCCAAGCTTTGCACTACTTTTTCCGATAATGCCTTCAAATAATAACTTCGCTTCGTCGTAAGGTATAAGTCCCAGGTTACATCCATCCTCCAGATCGATGATACTGTAACAGATATCATCTGCTGCCTCCACCAAAAATGCCAAGGGATGACGGCTTGAAACGAAATCTCCGAAATGGATTAATTCCAGTTGATCCGCAACTTCCTTGAATACTTCCTTTTCCGTTTGGAAGAACCCAAACTTTTTCTGACTTCGCTTACCACTATCCCGGGTTGGAAAGTATGCAGGACACGGATATTTTGTAAAGGCACCAAGCGTTGCAAAGGTCAGTTTAAGGCCATATTGATTCTTGTTTAGGATGCGAAAACCCTGGGCGTTGCCTTCAAATCGTAACAAGTCACTCCAGGCTTCATCATCTACTTTGTCTTTAAAAAACTGGCCTTTCGGATGATGCCCGAAGAAGTCTGCGATTGCATCCTCGCCGGCATGGCCAAATGGGGGATTGCCAAGGTCGTGTGCCAAAGAGGCAGCAGCGACGATTGCTCCAAAGTCGAAAAGCGAAAAGTTGTCTTTAAGCTCCGGATGCCGCTCCAATATTACCTCCCCAACACGCTTTCCCAACGATCGCCCTACACTGGATACTTCCAAACTATGCGTTAATCGTGTATGAACAAAGTCATGCTCGGGTAACGGGTGCACCTGTGTTTTATCCTGAAGACGGCGAAAAGGATGCGAAAAAATTATACGATCAAAATCTTGTTCAAACGCACTACGGGAGGGTGCGAGATCCACAATCGGCTTTCGTCCGCTACGCTGAGAAGAAAGGAGTTGATGCCAATTCATGATCTTTTTTTTATTTTCAGTTTCAATTGCCATATCTTGATTAAATAGTGACTCGTTTGATGTTCTACGAGTACCTCGAAAAAAATTGATCCACTATTAGGGTCGACTGCATCGATGCTATCAACCCGTCGATGTCATCAATGGGAAATAGCAATTCGAAAAAATGATAGCCAAGTACGACTAAATCTTGCGCAGAAGGTTATTGATAGAACATGATTCGATCAACTGTATCCGGATATCCTCAATCTTAACGCGATCTTGCTTCATGGTATCTCGGTCGCGGATGGTTACTGTATTATCAGTCAATGTCTGGTGATCTACGGTAATGCAATACGGGGTACCAATAGCATCCTGCCGCCTGTAGCGTTTTCCAATGGCATCCTTCTCTTCATAGAAACAACGAAGATCAAACTTCAATACATTCATAATTTCCATTGCCTTTTCAGGAAGCCCATCTTTTTTCATCAGTGGGAGTATCGCTACTTTATTTGGTGCGAGCGGTGCTGGTATCTTCAGTACTACACGTTCACTACCATCTTCAAGTTTTTCGTCTGTATATGATTTTGACAGAACTGACAGGAACATACGGTCAAGTCCTACAGAAGTTTCCACGACAAACGGGATGTAATTTTTATTCTCTTCCGTATCGAAATACTGAAGTTTTTTACCAGAGAACTTCTCATGATTTTTTAAATCAAAATCTGTGCGTGAATGTATACCCTCAAGTTCCTTAAACCCTATCGGAAAGTTAAACTGAATATCACAGGCAGCATTCGCGTAGTGCGCAAGATTAAGATGATCATGAAAGCGATAATTGTCTGCACCCAACCCGAGTGCCTGGTGCCACTTCATTCGCTTCTCCTTCCAGAACTCGTACCATTTCATTTCTTCGCCTGGCTTGATGAAGAATTGCATCTCCATCTGTTCAAACTCACGCATTCTGAATATAAACTGTCGTGCTACGATTTCATTCCGGAATGCTTTTCCTATTTGGGCGATACCAAATGGAATTTTCATTCGTCCTGTCTTTTGCACATTTAGAAAGTTGACAAAAATTCCCTGAGCGGTTTCAGGTCTCAGGTAGATCTTGTTTGCATCCTCGGCAACGGACCCCATTTCGGTAGAAAACATGAGGTTAAACTGCCGTACATCAGTCCAGTTTTTTGTTCCTGACACAGGATCTGTAATTTCTAAATCAATAATTAGCTGTTTCAGTGCAACCATATCAGCATCGGCAATTGCTGTCTTCATCCGATCATTGGTCTCATTGATTTTTTGTTGATACTCCGTTACTCTGGGATTTGTCGCAACAAACTTTTCGCGATCGAAGTCATCTCCAAATCGTTTCGCTGCCTTCTCTACCTCTTTGTTGATTTTTTCCTCCATCTTGACGATCGCCTCCTCAATCAAGACATCGGCACGATACCTTTTTTTTGAATCCTTATTATCCAGCATGGGGTCACTGAACGCATCGACGTGGCCGGAAGCCTTCCAAGTAGTGGGGTGCATAAAAATGGCGGCATCAATCCCCACAATATTGTCGTGTAGAAGCGTCATGAACTTCCACCAGTATTCTTTTATATTATTTTTAAGCTCTGCACCATTTTGGCCGTAGTCGTAAACAGCGCTGAGACCATCATAAATTTCACTGGAAGGAAAAATGAATCCGTACTCCTTTGCGTGGGAGATCACGTTCTTAAAAAGATTATCGTCTTGATTTGCCATAGTCGGCAAATATAATATTAGTCTACAGACCGTCGACAGAATTTCGGCAGTAACTTAAGTTCTAACAGTCGTTAGTTTTTTGAGAATTTATCGGCTTATGTTTATTGGGGTAGCTTAATCGTAATCGTAGTCCCAACATTCGGAGTGGAATCCAGTTGGATAGACCCTGAGAGTTTCATTAAAGCTTCTTTGACAATGTATAATCCCAGCCCTGACCCTTTCGACTTTTCATTTGCCCTGTAAAACATCTCGAATATTTTTGTGTGGTATTCCTTCTCAATACCTTGGCCGTTGTCTTCCAGTCTGATTGAAAATACCTGACCACTTGCCTGGTAGTGAAGTCTGATGAACTGCTCAGTTTTCCGGCTATCATGGTATCGAACAGCATTAGACATCAGATTACCGATGACGACCTGAAGTCTGCTCCTGTCAGTTTCAACATAAACATCTTCAGGTACATCAACCTGAAAAGAAATGTTTTCAGCTTCCGGCGAAAACTTAAGGTTCTCCCATACTTCCCTGGCAAGGCAGGCGATATTTACTTTCTCTTTTTTTATTTCAAGCCTGTTGTTTCTGGAGTAGTCTGTAATGTCGCGAATGAAACGATCCAGGGAATGCATCCTGTCTTTCATCATACCGAGATATTTTTTTAAGTCTTCCGGATTATCACTTTGTTCGGTAATATTGATCAATCCCATAACGGAAGTCAGCGGCGCGCGAAGGTCATGCGATGTACTGTAAACAAACCGATCAAGCTCAGCATTCGTCTTAATGAGAAGACTGTTGTTTTCAATAAGCTCCAATGCATTGTGATGATTCAGGCTGATCAACAAATAAACGGCCATCACTGCAGTTGGGAGGGCTGTAGTAAAATTTACGACTACAAAAAATAGAAGCGTTTCTTCTGAATAATCCCTTACAGGCAAAATACTAAAGTCGAAAAAGTAGGCAAGGATAAACAAAATGTAGGTAAAGGAAGCGAAAAGGATCGAGATCATTCTCTGTTTATAACTGAATACCGCAAATGCTGCTATGGTGTTTACGATAAAAAAGACAAAAGATCCTGTGTTGGGCGACTCGCTTGAAGCAAGTAAGTAAACAGTGATGTTAATTGTCGGCATTAAAAAATAATTTGCCAGACAATGATCGCCATGTCGGTGAATGATAATGGACATTGACAACAGGAAAATTGCAGTGAGGAACACGGGGACATTCGAAAAGCCGTCTATTGCTATATCACAACCCATATACATCAGGCATAAAAAGATGCCTATCAGTGCAAAATGCCCGGAAAGCATTGCTTGCTTATACTCGCCGTAAGATTCAATATACTTATCTTGGCCGATGATGAGATTGCGAATCCTTTTCTTCCACACCATATCTTATATTATCTTACTGTTACAAAATTGTAGTATTCCTGTAACCGGCATTTTTGTAATATCAATGGCAGCATATGCGTGCAAGGTTTTTGAACAAATGGAGAATAATGGAGGCTGAATACCCGATACTGATGCGTCAAAAGAGCATTTTAGAAATCTGTTGCCATTGGAACAATAAAAAACTAATAACTTTCCACATTGATGGCTTCGACGATAATTAGAAAAATTGGACTGGCAATTGCCTTCTCTCCCCGGATTGAAGCCTTGCTTGCTGAGGCGGCCCGGCTAAGGAGGATGTGGAATGCTGAATTACTATTGATTCACGTAGGAAATCATGGAGAAGAAGAAGAGGTTAGGCTTCAACAGCTTTTGACTTCCACCGGATTGGCTCAGGAAAACTCTTTGAAAGTATTCTGGGAAACAGGAAAGCCAAGCGAAAGAATTCTGGCAGCATGCAAAAGGGAAAGGATTGATTTGCTAATTGCCGGTGCTTTAAAAAAAGAAAATCTGGTTCAATTCTACCTGGGAACAATAGCGCGCAAAATTCTGCGTAAGGCCGACTGCTCCGTTTTACTTCTGACTGATCCTGCAATTTCTCCCAAGCCCTTTAAAAACATTGTCGTCAATGCCGATGATAGCCCATACGTTGAAGAAGCCATTAAAACTGGTTGTTCGATAGGATTGAATGATAAATCTTCCTGGCTTCACGTAGTACGTGAAATAAAAATGTATGGTCTTACTATGACTGTATCAGAGCAATATTCTGAAGAGCAGTATGAGAACATGCGCCAGAACCTTGTTAAAGATGAAATTGATAATGTAGAAAAAATCCTGCATCGCATACCGCATGATGGGTTGAAAGTCAATATTAAACTGGTTTCTGGCAAATCAGGATTTGAGTTGTCAAAATTCGCGCAACGCAAACAGGCTGACCTTTTAATCATAGGTGCACCGCAGCGGAGATTCTCTTTATTTGATCGCGTATTCACGCATGATCAGGAATACATCTTTGCTGATTTGCCCTGCAACCTGCTCATTGTTAATCCCCGAAAGGAGGCTCCGGATGGGTAAACTTGGCCATGCGGACGTTGTGCATTTATTGCTTCAGCTAAGCGTCATGCTGATGATGGGAAGGCTGTTTGCGGAGGCTGCCCGGAAGTTTAATCAACCTGGAGTTATCGGTGAAATATTAGCCGGCATACTGCTGGGGCCTACCGTTTTAGGCATGATCAAGCCTGAATGGTTTGAAGCACTTTATCCAATGGAGTCCGCGTCTGGAATTGTATTGTCAGGCTTTGTGCAAGTAGCCGTGGTGCTACTTCTCTTTATTGCTGGTCTTGAAGTTGATCTCCATATTGTATGGCAACAGGGTAAGCAAGCGCTTACAACAAGTCTATTTGGTATAGTCATTCCTTTCTCGATCGGGTTCGGTTTTCCCTACTTCTTCCCCGATTTCTTCGGAATGGCTGAGACCCATGGCAAACTTACTTTTGCATTATTCATGGGCACAGCGATGGCGATAACTGCCCTGCCGGTAATCGTACGGATCTTAATGGATCTCAACCTCTTTAAATCGAAGATGGGAATGTTAGTGGTTGCTTCTGCTATGATCGATGACCTGATTGGCTGGCTGATTTTTTCTGTGATCTTAGGATTGATTGGTAAAAACGGTGGATCGATGCCGCTTATTAACACCATTCTGCTTACCATCGGCTTTGCAGTATTTATGCTGACAGTTGGTCGGGGAATGCTTAACCGCATGCTTCCGTGGGTAAACAGAAAGTTTGCCTGGCCGGGTGGTGTACTGTCGGTTTCCCTTTCCTTGTGTTTTCTCGCTGCTGCCTTTACAGAATACATCGGTATTCACGCGATCTTTGGAGCCTTTATTATGGGCGTTGCCCTTGGGGATTCAGAACATTTTTCTGAACGCGCAAAAGAAATCGTTCATCAATTCATCAATAATATTTTCGCACCACTATTCTTCGTCTCTATCGGACTTCGGGTGAATTTCGTGGCGAATTTTGACCTTATGCTTACCCTTGCTATCCTCGCTATCGCCTTTACCGGAAAAATTGTTGGCAGCGGGCTGGGTAGCCGCCTGGGAGGATTCTCCTGGAAAGAAGCTCTGGCGGCAGGTTTTGGAATGAATGCCCGTGGCGCGATGGAAATAATTTTAGGATTAATTGCCCTTGAAAACGGCTTGATCAATGAAAAGGTGTTCGTATCGCTAGTGATTATGGCGTTGATCACCAGCATGACGAGCGGTCCGTTGATGAAGTGGAGTCTCGATCTAAAGTGAATATCATTCTCAAATTCGCGTACAACGATACGGGTATACGGCTGCTTCCGGAATCTGCAAGCCTTAATCTGTCAGTTTTGCTTTTTCCCAGAATACGTCCATTTCTGCGAGCGTCATTTCGCCCATTTTTTTTCCCGCTTTCAACGATTCAGTCTCAAGGTATTGGAAGCGTTTGATAAATTTTTTATTGGTTCGCTCCAGCGCTTCCTCCGGATCGATATGAATGAACCGCGCATAGTTTACCAGCGAAAAAAGGAGGTCTCCAAATTCTTCCATCGCCTTCCGCTGATCGATCGCTTCATCAGAAGCAGCATTGAACTCATTTTTGAATTCCTGCATTTCCTCCTCGACCTTTTCCCATACCTGCTCTTTTTTCTCCCAATCAAAACCTACTCCCCGGGCTTTGTCTTGTATCCGCATTGCTTTAACGAGTGCAGGCAATGTTTTAGGAACACCCTCCAGGACAGATTTATTCCCCGTATTTAGTTTGATTTTTTCCCAGTTTGTTTTCACAGCCTCCTCATCCGTTGCGACTACATCACTATAAACGTGAGGATGGCGGGTAACAAGCTTATCACAAATGGAATGCAATACATCACTGATGTCAAAGGCTTTTAGTTCTGAAGCAATACGTGCATAAAATACCAAATGCAACATTAAGTCCCCTAACTCCTTTTTGACCTCCATCAAATCTCCATCAAGAATGGAATCTGAAAGTTCATATGTTTCTTCAATAGTCAGATGACGAAGGCTCTCAAGAGTCTGCTTTTTATCCCACGGGCAATTTTCACGTAGCTCATCCATTATCGTTAGCAGTCTGTCAAATGCCTGAAGTTTTGATTCGCGATCAGGATCTGGTGCGGATAGTATTTTTTTCATTTCTTATCTTGTTTTTTTACACCGTCTCGGTAAAATCTGCCTTAATTTACCCTATTCAAAATTATTGTCGTAACCTATCACTCCGGCTACTTTCGATTATTTAAGCGGTAGATAAACTTATTCAATTCATAGGCTGTTAAAGAGTTACTGCCTATTTTGCGAGGGCAAACATCGTTATTAGTACTTCTAAATCACCACTACAGATGACAGTTTTTTTGCTTACAATAGGAATTTTTGGGCTCTTTTTCGTCTTTATGTGCGTTCGTCTCCTTTTTTTGAAAGATGGCGAATTTAGGGGTACGTGTGCATCACAGAGCCCGTGGCTCAACAAAGAAGGAATCACCTGTGGTTATTGTGGAAAAGAACTAAAAAATGGTGATCAGGCCTGTGGCGATCCTGAATCAGACTCCCGGCTTAAGCCCCTTCCGATAGTAAAAGACAAATAGCGGTATTTGTTAAAGCTCCTCAGTACGTTCCATTATTCTTGCTAATTTTGCGGCCACTATTTTAAAAACCTCTACTGTGGCGTTAATAAAATCTATTTCCGGAATCCGGGGAACTATCGGGGGACAAACGGGCGAAAATCTCACTCCGGTTGACATCGTTAAATTTACGTCAGCCTTCGGAACCTGGTTAAAGAATAAGGGCGGTGATATAAAGATTGTTATCGGCCGCGATGCACGTCCATCTGGCGAGATGGTAAATTCTCTGATTGTGTCTACGTTACAGGGACTTGGAATTGACGTCATTGACCTTGGTCTTTCAACCACCCCGACAGTAGAAATTGCCGTTCCGCTTGAAAATGCTTCTGGCGGTATTGTCATTACCGCAAGCCATAATCCTGTGCAATGGAATGCCCTTAAGCTTCTAAATGAAAAGGGTGAATTTATATCGGGTAAAGATGGTGAAGATGTGTTGCGACTGGCGGAAGAAGAAGCATTTGACTTCGCACCGGTTTCAAAACTCGGGAAATACCAAAAGAACGACGATTACCTGCAAAAGCACATAGATCTCATCCTGAAATTACCATTGGTAGACGTTGACGACATAAAAAATAAAGGCTTCAGTGTTGTGGTGGATGCGGTAAATTCTACCGGAGGCATTGCGGTACCGATGTTGTTGAAGGCATTGGGCGTTACTGTCAAAGAAATGTATTGTGAACCTACCGGCCAATTTCCACACAACCCCGAACCGCTCCCTGAACACCTTACAGACATCTGTCGCGAAATTTCAAAAGGAAAATTTGATCTGGGAATCGTTGTGGATCCGGATGTTGATCGCCTGGCATTTATTTCTGAAGACGGTACACCTTTCGGTGAAGAATATACCCTTGTTGCAATTGCAGACTATGTTCTGAATGCAAGTGAGAAAAAAAATGGAAACACCGTTTCTAACCTTTCCTCTACACGTGCGCTTCGCGATGTTACTGAAAAAGCTGGAGGAAAGTATTTTGCAGCAGCCGTGGGAGAGGTAAATGTTGTGACGATGATGAAGGAATGTAATGCGGTCATTGGTGGAGAAGGGAATGGAGGCGTGATTTATCCGGACTTGCACTATGGGCGCGATGCGCTCGTCGGTATTGCGTTATTTCTAAGTCACCTGGCAAAATCAAATATGACGGTGTCAAGATTGCGTGCCTCGTACCCTAATTACATCATCTCAAAAAATAAGATTGAACTAACACCTTCAATCAATGTCGACAAAGTATTGGAAGCTGTACAGAAGAAATATCAAAAACAACCGATCAATACCATCGACGGTGTAAAAATTGAATTTGACAAAGAATGGGTACACCTTCGCAAGTCAAATACCGAACCCATCATTCGCATTTATGCCGAATCAGACATGGAGGCGAAGGCTGAAACGCTGGCGAAGAAAATTATTACGGATATAAAAGAAATTATTTCGGATAAGTCCGCTGTTTGAGAGTCACTCATTAACCTGAAGTATACAATGCGCGTTTACCTGGACAATGCGGCTACAACGCCCCTCGATCCGGAAGTGTTTGAGGCTATGAAACCTTTCCTACTGGAAGATTTTGGAAATCCTTCATCTACCCACACACACGGAAGAAAAGTAAGATCAGCTATTGAATCAGCAAGAAAAAAAATTGCTGAACTTCTCCACTGTACACCAGGTGAAATAATTTTTACATCGGGAGGCACCGAGGCTGACAATACGATTATCACCAGTGGCCTTAAGACTTACGGAATCAAAAATGTTATTTCGTCGCGGATTGAACATCATGCCGTAGAGCAAACACTACACGCTCTTGCAAAACAAGGAAACCTCAGACTGTCAATGGTAGATTCCGACGCGAAAGGACATATTAATATGACTCACTTAGAGACATTATTAAAAGAAAACGAAAATGCTTTAGTGTCCTTAATGCATGCCAACAATGAAATTGGCAACGTGTTAGATATCCATGCCGTTGGGGAGCTGTGCGAGAAACACAAAGCCTATTTTCATTCCGATACTGTACAGACACTCGGGCACTATCATCATGATTTGACAGCCATTAAAGTACATGGCATGGCCGCGGCTGCTCATAAGTTTCATGGTCCGAAAGGAGTGGGTTTTATGTTCATCCGCAAGGATAAAAAAATTCAACCTTTTGTTTTTGGCGGATCTCAGGAACGCAACATGCGCGGGGGAACAGAAAACGTCTATGGAATAATCGGAATGGCAAAAGCACTTGAGATCGCTTACCGCGATATGGAAGAACACGTCCATTACATTAAAGACTTGAAATCACGAATGATTGAACGCTTAAGAGAGTATATCCCTGGGGTGGATTTTCATGGTGACTCAGCCAACCTTGACAAAAGCTTATACACTGTACTCAATGTATGCCTCCCTGAATCAAATGAAAATGATATGGTCCTTTTTAATCTTGATCTAAAAGGTATCTCGGCTTCAGGCGGGAGTGCGTGTTCCAGCGGAGCAACATCCGGCTCGCATGTACTGGGTGCGCTTTATCCCGGATCGAAACGCGGAGCTGTCAGGTTTTCATTCAGCAAATTCAATACGAAAGAAGAAATTGATTATACAGTTGAAGTATTAGCTGAACTCTGCAAAGTGACTGCTTAGCTTAAACTATGCTGGAATAATCCCCATTTTCTTCATTAAGAATGTTGCATTCATCTTTTGAGCTAATCCCGGTTTAAGTTTATAGTCAAAGGAAAGCTGATCCTTTTCAATGTTGGCTTCGAAGCAGAAATTGCTGACTTGCTCGGGAAATTCCTTTTCCAATTCGCCAAGCGCAAGGTCGTGCGTCGCGATGAGTGCAAGGCATGGATGAGGAAGAAGTTGTTTTACAAGGGCTATAGATCCAAGCTGTTTATCCGTTGAATTAGTGCCTTTCAAAATTTCGTCAAGTAGTATGAATAGAGGTTTATCACTTCTCAATTCATCCATGATCGTCTTGAGGCGATTCAACTCCGCATAAAAATAAGACTGATGATCTTTTAATGAATCTGCTGTTCGCATCCCAGAACGCATACTGATGATAGGACATGTAAATTCTTTTGCGCAAACCGGAGCACCAGCAAGAGCTAATACCAAATTAACCCCCATCGTCCGTAAAAAAGTACTCTTACCTGCCATGTTTGCTCCGGTTATAATAAGTACAGATTGAGTTGCACCCACAAGGACATCGTTGGAAATACATTCATTTGTGCTGATCAACGGATGACCAAGCTCTTTGGCCTCAATGGTTAACGTATCATTAACTTCAGGATACGTGAAAGAAGGATGGTTGAAAGAAAACGTACCCAGGCTACACAGCACTTCGGCTTCGGAAATGACATCCAGCCATTCTTTCAGATTTGCTGCATTTTCATGTTTCCATTTCTCCAGCCGGTAAACACACTGCATATCAAACATAAGCAGACTGTTGACGACCAGATTCGTCATCGCATTTAATCGAGCATTAAAAGTACTGACCAGGGATGCAAGCGACTTAACCTTAATATCAGCTTCCGCTGCCCGCTCCGACAGTTTTGTTAATACTGAGGAAGAGAACTTTTCTCCCTGCAGGTAGTGGAGTATGTGAGCATACTTCTCAAGAATATTTTTCTTTTGACTTATATATTCATGAAACGCATTTATCTTTTTTAGATAAAATCCAAGGATCGCCCACTGTGAAAGCGCCAGCAAAATTGCAAAGGGTTTAACTACAGGGTATACGAAAGAAAGACCGATGCCGGAAAGAGTGAGAACGGGAAGGACGATAAGTAAGATCTTGAACACTGATTTGCCATACAATATGGAAGGCACGGTTAGCCACGAAAGCAGTTGCTCCCGGTCATTCGGCTGCTCATCAATTTCCTTTCCTGCCGCCTGGAAATGATGCCGAAAATCAGTTTTGACCGCTAGCTCGCGGGTAGCCTGTTGGTGATCTTCAATTAACACTATAGAACCCAGCGGAGCCAATAGCCTTGCAGCCATTGCACTACTTCCATGAATTGTATTGCAACGGCTCACCGACTGAAACAATGACCCTTCCCCAAAAATATCAAGATCGTGAGAATAGGGATGTGATGGGTCGATGTATGCGGAACCCTCTGCAAAGGCAGAAATATCACCGCGCACCGCTGCTGACTCTTGTTCATTGATTTTGACAAGATTTGCGAGATGAACTTTCTGGGCAAACAGTTTACTATGGCGTTTAACTAATGCTGCAAATATCACAACCAACGGAATTAAAAGAAGAATCAGGACAGCGTTGCTAAATGTAAAGTACAGCGCTACCAAAAATGCAAGCGCTGTTATAAGTCTGAGATTCGAAATGCGATTTATACTTCCTTTCTTTTCGGTGAGTGTTGCAAAAAAAATACGTTTTCGTTTTTCGTAAAACGAAATGAGTTCATCCTGATTCATAAAATGAAGTTGTATAGACTGGAGTTTGTTAAAGAAACCGTTCGATTATGCGAATAACTTTTTCCAGAGCAATCTGATCTGTTTCGTCAAAATCATTCAATACATCACTGTCAACATCCAATACCAGGGCTACCTCCTCATTTTTAAAAGCTGGCAAAACGATTTCAGATTTAGATGCAGAGCTGCAGGCAATATGGCCGGGGAACTCTTCAACATTTGATACAAGAATGGTTCGCTTTTCTTTCCAGGACGTACCACAGACTCCTTTCCCAAAGTTGATACGTGTGCAGGCGATCGATCCCTGAAACGGACCCAGTACCAATTGACCATCTCTTACGATATAAAATCCCACCCAAAAGAAATTCATCGTCTGCTTTAGCGCTGCAGCGATGTTGGACAGGTTAGCAACAATATCCTTTTCTCCCTCTACCAGCGATTCGATCTGAGGAATTAACGTTGCATAACGTTCTTTTTTGTCATTCGATGCTGCAATAATTAGTTCTTCGGCCATCCGTTTACGTATTAAATTTCCAAGTGTCTTTCTATGATTTCGTTATTAACGCTATTTACAGGCTGATGGGTTCAACTGGAAAACATTAATGATCTGAATCATGGCCGGTAGATAGCCAACTTATCCGAATCAATCATCTTCCAATGGATGCACTTCCCGTATAAAGTTGGTGCGTTTATCCCTTTTCCAAAAATACGGGCTGATTGAAATATTCGTGCCTCATCCCATAGCCCTGCAGCAATAAACAAGTTCAGTGTTGTCGTTCCGCCCTCGACAATTACTGATTGGATTTTTTGTTTGTGCAAATCCTTTACAAGATTTGAGAGGAAATCTTCTCCATCCAGCCTGATGACTGAAAGGTTATCATGTTCCTCTTGCTTTATCAGATTATACAGTATTGTCTTCTGCTTCTTGTCAAAAACATGAAGGCTCGCATCTAGTTTTAGGAAACGATCAATGACTACTCTAACCGGATTTCGTCCAGACCAATCACGGACGTTTAGCTGAGGGTTATCGTACGAAGCCGTTCTGGAACCCACCAGAATACTATCTTCTTCAGCCCTCCATTTATGCGTCAACTGCCGCGAAAATGCATTGCTTATCCATTTCGAATCATAGTTTTCACGCGCGATAAAGCCATCCGCAGTTTCGGCCCATTTGAGAATGATATAGGGTCGTTGTTTTTCCATATAGGTAAAAAAACGCCTGTTCAATTCTCTCCCTTGCTTCTCAAGTATACCTGTAATGACTTCAATACCCGAAGCACGGAGTTTTTTTACACCATTTCCGGCAACCAGAGGGTTTGTATCCATGTTCGCCACCACAACGTTTTTAACGTGATGTGAAATCAACATATCTGCACATGGCGGTGTTTTTCCTGTGTGTGCGCAAGGTTCCAATGTAACGTAAACCGTACTTTCTTTCAGGAGACTTTTGTCTTGCACACTATTCACAGCATTAACTTCAGCATGCGCCTCCCCATACTTCTTATGCCAGCCCTCACCAATTATTTTTCCGTCGTGTACGATCACGCTTCCTACCATCGGATTCGGACTTACACTGCCAATCCCGAGCGCCGCCAGCTCCAGCGCACGGCCCATAAAAACTTCATCGATGTGGTGATCGTGTTTGACCATTGACTATACTTGCAAATATTGGCAAGCTATGAAGAATTCCAAAGTATTGTTTCTGGATTTAGTCTCTCGAATCAAAATAGATGAAAGTCTTCAGGAAATTCAAAGTATCGTTTACATCCTTTTGGAGACTCTCCTGAATGTAAGCAGGGCGGATATTCTTACACAAAAAGAAATTGTGGTAGGACAATCAGAACAAAAAAAAATAGATCAGATCATAGACCGTATCAATAAACAGGAACCACTTCAATACATCCTGGGCGAAACTGAATTTTATGGCCGGAAGTTTACTGTTAATCCCGCTGTACTGATTCCCAGACCGGAAACGGAGGAGTTGGTTCGTTATGTCATATCATACCGGAATAGTATTAATCACAATGGAGCATTCAGAATTCTCGATGTTGGAACCGGTAGCGGGTGTATCGCTGCAACGCTGGCACTGGAGATTCCCGAATCAGAAGTATTTGCAACGGATGTAAGTCAGGCGGCGTTGGACGTGGCAAGGGAAAATGCTCAGTTGTTGAATGCTACGGTCAGTTACGTACAGAGTGATGTATTACAGGACGAAATTCCGTTCAATCAACTCAATTTAATCATCAGCAATCCCCCCTACATTGCGCAGAGCGAAAAAGGAACGATGAGAACTAATGTGGTTGCATTCGAGCCACACCTTGCACTATTTGTTTCGGATGATGATGCGTTGCAATTTTATAGAAGCATCGCTGAAAAGTCGAGACATAAATTGCGTCAAAATGGGTTGCTAGTTGTTGAGATAAATGAACGCTTTGGAAAAGAAGTGACTACGTTGTTCGAGAAGTATGGGTTTACCGATGTTCAGGTTATCCAGGATTTATTTGGTAAGGAAAGAATTGTAAAAGGTATTTTGAAGGTATAAATTTGGTTGCTTCCAGCGTTACACAAACTAACGATTTTTGAATGAAATCGACATGCACATCGTTCAACCAAACGATAATCAAAGGGCACGCGATTCCATCTGTTTCGTTAAAAAATTTAACTATATCAACAGATGAAAGAAATCGAAACACTGATTCCCCATAGAGATCCATTTATATATGTGGACCATCTTTTGTCTACCTCAAAAACCGAAATCATTGGTGTTAAAGTATTTTCTGACAATGACTCGTTTTTAAGTGGTAGTTTTCCTGGATCCCACTATGTGCCTGGAGTTATCCTAATAGAAGCTATGGCTCAATGTGGTGGTGCGGGAATTAAAAAGATGGGACTTGCAGACGGGCTATTCGGATTAGCGAATATCGAAAATGCAAAATTTTTCAAAGGGGTTGAGTATGGTAAGACCTTCACCATGTGTATTAAAAATATAAAAATTGCGGAGAAGTATATCAAACAAGTTGGTACCGGAAATGTTGATGGCGAGCCGGCGCTTGAAGTAACGTGGACCTGTGTCAAACTTCAATGACCGGATAATCCGCACGTAAATTTTAAATTGATTTGAATTCATGTCGACTCCTTCTGTTTCATTTATTGGCTCTGGTAATCTTGCCTGGCACCTGGCCCCGGCGTTAGACAATTCCGGTTTCTCTGTAAAAGAAGTATACAGTAAAAATCCTACGCATGCCGAAGCGCTTGTTGAACGTCTTTATGAAGCTGATGTTAAAGCTTCTTTGGATTTCTCCTCCAGTGAATCAACCATTTTTGTTATTGCTGTATCAGATGACGCCATCCAGGAAATTGTACGTGAAATTGTTCTTCCTGAAGATGTAATCCTTGTTCACACATCGGGCAGTCAGCCTTTGGAGATATTGCGCTTTGCGGCAACGCCTAACCTTGGTGTATTCTATCCGCTTCAAACTTTCAGTAAAACACGCAAAGTTGAATTCCAGGAAATTCCTGTTTTTATTGAAAGTGAAAACAGTTTGACCAAAAAAGTTCTAATGGCAATGGCCAATGGAATCAGCAAAAGTATTTTCAATATCACGTCCCACGAAAGAAGGGCGCTTCATGTCGCCGCAGTTTTTGCATCCAATTTTACTAACCACATGTTACTGCTGTCTCAGGAAATCATGAAAGAAAACAGCCTGAGTTATGATTGGCTGAAACCACTCATCGCAGAGATGATTACCAAAAGTCTCACAATCGGTCCCGAAAATGCACAAACCGGACCCGCCCGCCGAGGCGATTTTGAAACCCTCGATAAACATATGGAATTCCTGAACGATGATGAATCGTTGTCGGAGTTATACAAAGTAATAAGTCAGGACATAGTAGACCGGTACGAGGGTGGTATTATTCAAGGTTAGTGTTTTTACGGGAACGATAACAAGATTTTACAATCTAAAGATTTAACAGATCCATCGTCTTATCGGAATACGTGTATACATCCCGTGGCGTAATGCACAGAATGCTAATCAGAATTTTCGGTTCCAGGATCGAATTACACACACGAAATCGCTGATCCCAATATATTCTACCACGTTTACGCCGGTTTATCGTTTGAACCATTAACCAAGATCAACCCATTACGGGATTTGTGTCTGGGAATACGCAATGTCATTGTTTTTTTTGCTCTGGCGGAAACATTACCTTTCGGATGGTTAACCATAACATGAATGCCACAGTCTTCTTTAACGCAACGACCCAGACGAAACCGTAAAAGTGAGGCGATACGCGCCATGGTTGAAGAAACGAAAGTTACCACGGCCGATTTAATCTTTCCATTGTTTCTGATTGAAGGCCAAAACAAAAAAACAGAGGTCACCTCAATGCCCGGAATTTTCAGGCTTTCCTCTGATTTAATGCTGAAGGAGATAGAAGAATGTTTGCGGCTTGGTATTAAAACATTTGACGTATTTCCCGCGGTGGAAGACCAATGGAAGGATCAAACGGCAACAAAAAGTTATGACCCTGACTTTTTCTACCTGAAAACTCTTCGGCACATCAAAAAGGAATTTCCGGAAGCTTGCATTATGACCGATGTGGCTATGGACCCATACAGTTCTGATGGTCATGATGGCCTGGTTCGGGATGGAAAAATCCTGAACGATGAAACGCTGGAAATTCTTGGAAGGATGGCACTGGCACAAGCCGAAACCGGAATTGACATTCTTGGCCCCTCGGATATGATGGATGGCCGTGTAGGATTCATACGAAACATATTGGATGAAAATGGATTTACCGAGGTCTCCATTATGAGTTATACAGCAAAGTATGCCAGTGGATTTTACAACCCATTCCGCGACGCACTGGATTCGGCTCCAAAATTTGGTGATAAGAAAACCTACCAGATGAATCCGGCAAATCGACGAGAAGCACTGATTGAAGCAGCACTCGATTCGAATGAAGGCGCAGATTTTTTGATGGTGAAACCTGCCCTCGCATACCTGGATATCATCAAGTTATTGCGAGATAACTGTTCTTTACCTGTTGCTGCCTATAACGTGAGTGGCGAATATTCGATGATAAAAGCGGCAGCACAAAGAGGATGGCTGGATGGAGAACGTGTTATGAAAGAGACATTGCTCAGTATAAAACGTGCAGGAGCTGACATAATATTGACGTATTTTGCCAAAGAATTTGCATCTTCTCAAAATTTGTAACATCCACCTTATGCATTACAGGTTAATCCTGTTTGTGGTTTTTCTTTCTGGTTTCCTTTCTTCATCTGCGCAGATCATTACACTATCTGACGCGGGAAGAATCGAGGCTGAAGGTCGCTTAACGTATTGGCGTGACGAGTCAAAGACTCTGACGTTAGATGATGTTAGCAAGCTGGTTTTTACAACTCCTGAGTCAAAATACGCCCCCAATATTGGATTTGATCGTGCGGCACATTGGTTTAAGCTGGAGGTTAAGAGCGTTGCTGAAACTCAGGTTTGGTTGCTCGAAGTTGCTTATGCTCCTTTAGATCAGATCGATTTCTATTTAGTGGGACATGATAGTCTGGAAGTACACAAAATATCAGGGGATCATTTTCCGATCGCGCAACGCGACTTGTTTCACCGTCATCCAATATTTGCGTTCGATATTCTGCCTGAGCAATCTAAAACAATTTATCTAAGGGTAGAAAGTATTTCATCGGTTCAGGTGCCGATTACTTTTTGGCATCGCGATGCATTTTCAAAAACATCTTACCATGTTCAATTATTCAATGGACTTTTTTACGGCGCCATGCTACTGATGACGTTGTATCAATTGTTTCTGTTCTTTTCTGTACAAAACAAGATTACGTTCTATTACGTGCTCACACTTGTTACGATGGTTAATGTTGTTGCCTTCTTTCATGGTTACACGTTTTTATATGTTTATCCCAGACATCCCGGGTTTAATGATGTCCTGGCCATGATAACAGGTCCGGCTTTTGTTGTCTGTTCAGCACTCCTTACCAGAGCATTTCTTAATGTAAGAAGCTTCAGCAAAATACTGGACAATATCCTGATCGGAAATACTTTGGTTGACCTCGGTGTTGTTTTATTAATGTTAATTTTCTACCATCAAATATCGTTTCAATATCACAACTACCTGATTTTTACTCACTGCCTGATTGCTTTGGTTTGCGCTGGTTATTGCCTTCACAAAAAATATAAGCCCGCTCGATATTATCTGCTTGCCTGGTTTACGCCATTAATAGCGGCAGGGGTCTTTACCATTAGTAGCCTTGGCCTTATGCCCGGCTACTTAAGTACAAATTATTTGGGATTGATGGCTGGATGTATCTTCCAGATGCTCTTTATTTCATTTGCTCTTGGTGACCGGTGGAGATCCCTGGAAATTGAAAATCAAGAGGCAAAAGAACTGGAACTCAGACGGGAGCAAGAAGAAAAAGAAAAGCTGGAAAGAGAAGTTCAGCTGCGCACAAATAAAATTCAACAACAAAATGTTCAACTGGAAGAAGTCAACAGTGTAAAAGACAAACTATTTTCCGTTGTATCACATGATATTAAGGGACCACTTAGCTCATTACATCTGGCGTTAAATCTAGCGAAGTCAGGTTCGCTGAGTTCTGAAGAATTTCAACAATTATCTGCCGGTCTGGAACTAAGGTTGATTCAAACCACGGAATTTATTGACAACCTGTTACAATGGGCAAAGCTTCAAATGAAAGGTGAAACGTTTGAACCCGACAGATTAAATTTATCGGAGCTGGCCCTCGAATCAGTTCGCCTCCTTGAGCCTGAATGCACTGTAAAAGGAATTATACTAAAAAACAACCTCCATGGCGACCTGGATGCCTTTGCGGATTTAAACATGATGCGGTCTGTCCTTCGAAACTTAATCACCAATGCAATAAAATTCACCAAGCCAAAAGGTAGTATAACCTTAAGTGCTTATCGGGTTGATAACAAGATTATTATTTCAGTTGCCGATACCGGTGTTGGTATTCCCAAACGAAATCGTGAAAGGTTATTTACCCTCACCACAATAACCACGCAAGGCACACAGCAGGAAAAAGGTACCGGCCTGGGATTGATTTTGTGTAAAGAGTTCGTTGAAAAGAACGGAGGCCGAATCTGGTTTGAAACAGAAGATGAAAAAGGCACAACGTTTTTCTTTTCACTGCCCATGTATGTTGAAAATTCCATAGCCGCTAATGGCAATTCCTAGGATTACCCTGTATTGATGTTACAAATTTCCAACAACCTTCTTAATCGTTAATCGAACAACCCCGCAGACTTTGACGCCGGTGGTACAATCTTCAAATGCTTGTAGGCACGTTCCGCAGCCTCTCTACCTCGTGACGTTCTCTTGATGTATCCTTCCTGAATAAGAAATGGTTCATAAACCTCTTCGATGGTTTCAGCTTCCTCCCCAACAGCGGTCGCGATGGTGGTTAAACCAACCGGACCTCCTTTAAACTTTTCAATTATGGTGAGAAGGATACGGTTGTCCATATCATCCAATCCATTTTGATCTACATCCAAGGCTTTTAGCGCCATTTGGGCTATCGCCATGGTGATTACGCCATCGCCTTTAATTTGGGCGAAATCACGCGTGCGTCTTAATAGGTTGTTCGCAATACGCGGTGTACCTCTGCTCCTTCGGGCAATTTCAAAAGCTGCATCTTCTTCGATCGGCGTATTAATAATGCCTGCAGAGCGGTTGACAATTTTTGTAAGTAGTGCCGAATCGTAATACTCGAGTCGGGCATTGATACCAAACCTTGCACGGAGAGGTGAGGTGAGTAACCCGGCACGGGTCGTCGCACCAATAAGTGTAAACGGATTCAAGCCGATCTGGACTGATCTTGCATTGGGTCCGGAGTCCAGCATAATATCAATCCGGAAATCCTCCATAGCTGAATATAAATACTCTTCTACAATTGGATTCAAACGATGGATTTCGTCGATGAATAGGACATCATGGGGTTCAAGGTTAGTAAGCAAGCCCGCAAGGTCACTCGGCTTGTCCAAAACCGGGCCTGATGTAATCTTGATGCTGGAAGCCAGTTCATTCGCGATGATATGCGATAATGTAGTTTTACCCAGACCCGGAGGACCATGGAGCAACACATGGTCAAGGGATTCTCCCCGTTGTTTAGCTGCAAGCACAAAAATCTTGATGTTATCAACCACTTTTTGCTGGCCGGAAAAATCATCAAAGGAAAGTGGACGCAGGGCTTTTTCAATTTCTTTTTCAGCAGCACCTGCTTCTTCATTATTAGCTTTAAGGTAGTCTTCCCGCATCGGTGAAAGTTAAGCGTTATTCATCAGAACTGTTAACCCATAAGTATGAGAAAACACATTACTACTGACAAAGGTCAGCATATTTTATTTAAAATATGGAAGTCGATTATAGGGTGTCAGGCTTCTTAAAAATTTGTCTGTAATCCACCCCAAATCTACATACAACAATGTTGCATTAAGGCAATTTTCATAACTTGCGCCCGATTTTGAATTATGGACAACCGCACGAAGAATATTATTTATAGTCTCATATTAGTCACAACCGTATTTGGCGTTTGGCTATACCGGAAAAACAACTCCCCTGATCCCATTAGGATTGAAGGGAGAACGATGGGAACCACTTATCATATTACCTATTTTGATAAGGCAGGGAGAGATTTCAAGAATTCAGTGGATTCGCTTTTATTGGTTGTGAATAAATCCATCAACAACTATGATACAACTTCTGAAGTTTCCCGGTTTAATCACAGTACTAAGGGGTTTGCCTTCGATCTTCCCTATCTATATAACCCGACGCTCAAAGCAAAAGAAGTCTTTGTTGCGTCTAATGGCGCATTTGATCCGACCGTCTTGCCTTTAGTAAATGCCTGGGGGTTTGGTTCAGAAGAGCGCATAAATCCAGACAGCGCACAAATCGATTCGCTTAAAGCGTTTGTGGGGTTCGACAAAATCCGGATTACTGAAGACAGCTTAATAAAGCTGGACCCACGCGTGACGCTTGATTTTGGAGGAATAGGTCAGGGTTACGGAGCCGATGTTGTGACTGAATTTTTTAAGTCAAAAGGGATTACTGATATGTTGGTAGAACTTGGCGGTGAGGGTAATGCACTGGGAAAAAATCTGAAAACCAATAAACTCTGGGAGATTGGGATTCTTGATCCGAATTCGACCTATGAAAATCAGTTCTTCAAGGCTTACGTCACTTTGAAGAATAAGTCTTTTACGACATCCGGAAACTATTTTAATTATTATGAGATGGATGGAAAGAAATATTCTCATACAATAGATCCTGTGTCTGGATATCCTGCTCAGCGTGCCTTGTTAAGTGCTTCAATTTTTTCTTCAGATTGCATAACTGCAGATGTCTGGGGAACTGCACTGATGTCGATGGGGCATGAAAAGGCAATCGAGGTTTTAAAAAAACATCCAGAGTTAGAAGTAATACTTATCTATTCAACACCAGATGGTAAGCAGGAGACGTTTATTTCGGCAGGCATAAAATCCTTTACCAAACTAGAACCTTAAGTTACTGCGTCATGATCCTTAAATTATCGGTTCTCTTTTTTACGCCACTCATTTCCGGGTTGTTGATCTATCTGGTCCCGAAAAGCAAAGACACGAATTTCAAACTATTACTGGTCTTTGCAGGATCGTATTTGTTTGCCATAACCGTCATCCATATTTTACCAGAGTTGTACAGGCAGAATCTTGGTGTAGAACTTATCGGACTCTTCGTATTAGCGGGTTTTTTTCTCCAACAGCTGTTAGAGTTTTTTACATCTGGAGTTGAACACGGCCATATTCATACGCATGATCGCCACAGTCATGATCACCGAAAACATGTGCATCAACCTCCCGGAAATAAATCCATCTCTGCTCTGGTATTACTTTTCGCCCTATGTATACATGCATTTTTGGAAGGTGCCATGTTAGCAAAACCAATTGCAATGGGCTCTATGTATAATGCTAATGCTATCTTATTGGGGATTGCCCTGCACCGGGCACCTGCAGCGTTTGCCCTTATGACGGTACTCGCGTTTCAGCTTCATTCGCGAAATAAAGCATTACCCCATTTATTCGGTTTTGCACTTGCTGCGCCGGCGGGACTTTTATTAAGTACCTATCTTACCAATCACGAATTAATTTCAGCTACCGGATTGATGTATCTGTATGCGTTGGTAAGCGGGAACTTCCTTCATATCTCGACAACAATTGTTTTTGAGAGTAGCCCGGAACATCGGTTCAATGCAAAAAAAATGGCTGTAGCAATTGTCGGTGCATTGATTGCTGTTGGTGTTGAGTATATACTGTAAGTCGATTTTCTAAAGACGACTTGCTAATAACCCTAACAAATTGGCGGATAAGACCGGTGCGATTTGAAAATAACCCCGATCCAAAGTTCCCCACTTGAAAAATGTGTTTAGTGCCGCCTTGCAGCTTGCACAAGCGTTATAAAAAGCTTCAATTCAATTGAATCTCCATGCACTTAATGTGTGCTAAAGTCTATCATGACATCTTCAACAACGCAGGCATAGTTGACAATCCAAAAATAATTTCATTTATTTACTTAACAAAATATAAGCATATGGGCAAAGATTATCTCGGAGAGTTTGAGGAATTGATACTGACGTTGGTGGCAGCCTTACAGGAAGATGCTTACGGAGCGGCCATCTCCGATGAAATAGAGACCCGTCTGAAACGCGATGTAAACCTCAGCGCCGTACATGTAACGCTTTACCGCCTTGAAGATAAAGGATTCATTAAATCAAAAATGGGAGGCGGAACAAACGAACGAGGGGGCAGAAGAAAAAGAATTTATACTATAACCAATGCAGGTATTGCGTTGCTGCGCACAATGAAAGAAACCAGGCTGGAGTTGTGGAAAATGGTTCCTGCCCTAGCAAAGTGATATAAGTCTTGTAGGATTGAAGGTCAACTTTACGGAAAGAAAATAGGATGAGTCGTAGGTTAAAAAACCGCAATATTAAAAAAGACAAACACCAACCTGGCATGGACTTCTGGCTGAGCCTTCTTGAATTCTTTTGCCCGATTGATTTGTATGAGGAAATTGAAGGAGATATCCTCCAAAAGCATAACAGTGATCTTGTCAAACATAGCCCACAAAAATCAAAACGAAGGTTCATCTGGAACACTATCCGTTTCCTGCGACCCGGAATTATTCTGAGGAATACATTTACCAACCAACAAAATCCATTCATCATGCTCGATCACTACACCAAAATCGCATTTCGGTTCCTAATCAGAAATAAATCATTCTCCGCTATGAATGTTTTGGGGTTAGCCTTTGGTATCACCGGAGCGATGCTGCTGTTTCTTTGGATTGAAAGGGAATACAGCTATGACCAGTTTCACACTGACAAAGAACGTGTTTACATAGCCTGGAACCGCGAGGTTAGTAAAGGACAAATCAATTGCTGGCCGACAACGCCGCGTATACTGGCCCCAACCTTAAAAGCTGAATATGCTGGTATTGAGGCAGCGTCAAGCTATGCGAATTATTCAGATACGTACCTTTTCACAGCGGGCGACAAGCGCATACTGGTAAACAATGTGTTCTTTGCCGACCCGGATTTTCTATCGATGTTTTCTTTTCCGCTGCTTAAGGGGAACCGTTCCAGTGCATTGATGGAACCGAATGAGATTTTACTAACAGAAAGCTTTGCAAAAAAACTCTTCGGCGACAAGGAAGCTTTCGGTGAAATACTGACCATTGGTTTGTATGGTGAAACTTTTCCCTTTACTATCTCAGGTATTCTAAAAGATCTTCCTCCCAATACAGATTTCACTTTTGAATACCTTATTCCATGGCAATTTCTCGAAAGTGCAGGAGAAAAGGACGAGTCGTGGGGAAATAATTCAGTAGCTACCCTTGTGAAAATCGAAGATGGTATCGACATAAATTCCCTTAATCTCAAAATCAAAGACATCAGAAAAAATCATACGAACAATACTAGTGATGCAGAAATTTTTCTTTACGAACAATCCCGGATGCACCTTTACTCCAGGTTTGAAAATGGTATTTCGTCGGGTGGCCGGATCGACATTGTCCGCATGCTTACGATTCTCGGTGTTGTACTGATCATCATCGCCTGTATAAACTTTATAAATTTAAGCACCGCGCGCGCACAAAAGAGATCCAAAGAAGTGGCCGTTCGAAAAGTTACAGGGGCTTATAGAACAAGTCTTGTTATCCAATTTCTGTTTGAATCGATTATGCTGGCATCCGCGGCCGGGATTATTTCCCTCGGCATTGTATACCTTTTACTTCCTTCGTTTAATACCCTGGTTGAACAACGTCTCTCGCTGGACTTCTCAAATACATATTTCTGGCTAATCCTGGTCGGTG
Source organism: Chryseolinea sp. (assembly GCA_041747735.1). Taxonomy (GTDB): domain Bacteria; phylum Bacteroidota; class Bacteroidia; order Cytophagales; family Cyclobacteriaceae; genus Chryseolinea. Next base: position 167,847 of record JBGTEP010000038.1, on the reverse strand, counting down.
GCATCTTTGCCGTGGGTATCCTAGCCGGAAGTTATCCGGCACTCTACGTTTCATCTTTCCGACCTGTACAAATTTTAAAAGGAGAACGAATGATTTCTGGCAGGAGGAATATACTGCGATCATTGCTGGTCATTTTTCAATTTGGTTTCGCGGTGATGATGATCATTTCAGTCATTGTCATTCATAAACAAATTAACTTTGTTCAGGCGCGCGACAACGGGTACGCTAAAGAAAACCTGATTTATCATTTCATTACAGGAGATATAGAAAAAAATTATATCGCTTATAAAGATGAAATGATTCGGTCCGGTATCGCAACATCGGTTACAAAAACAAGCTCTCCGATAACTGATAGATTAAGTAATACGGGAGGGATAAAATGGAGAGGAAAAGACCCGGAGGACAAAACTAACATTGAGCGGTTTTTTATTGATGAGGATATTGTGGGTACGATGGGCATCAGTATTCTTCAGGGCAGAGATATGGACCTGGCCCGCTTTCCTTCAGATTCCTCTGCTGTTTTATTAAATGAAACCGCTGTTGCGCTAATGGGTTTTAAAGATCCTGTTGGTGAAATCATTCATGATGGGTGGGATTGGCACGTCATCGGTGTAATAAAAGATTTTATTCTTACTTCTCCCCATCAAAAAGTAGAGCCCATGGTTTTACAAGGAAGCAGGGGATGGTTCGATGTAATTCATATACGTTTAAATCCCGCCAGGGATACTCGCCAAAACATCGCCGGACTGCAAAATATTTTCACTAAGTACAATCCTGAATATCCCTTTGAATACTATTTTGTAGATGAGGAATACAAACAAAAATTCGTAGACCTGGAGAAAACGCTTACCATTACAACAGTCTTCAGCTCGATAGCCATTTTTGTTGCCTGTCTCGGACTACTGGGATTGTCAACTTATATGATCGAGAGCCGGGTTAAGGAAATCGGAATCCGAAAAGTTTTGGGTGGATCTGTCATTAGCATAACCAAACTGCTAAGTGCCCGTTCACTAAGGCCAATCCTGATTGCAATTTTAATTTTTAGTCCAGTAGCGTGGCTCTCCATGAATTGGTGGCTACAATCTTTTGCATACCGGATTGCGATGGATTTATGGATTTTTGTTGTCGGCGGCGTGGCTATACTTTTAATTGCATTAATAACAATTGGAGTTCAAACGATCAGCGCCGCGAATGCAAATCCGGTTTCGAGTTTAAGGAAAGAGTGAAGGAAGCTTTTTAAAGTTTATGTTTGGCGGCCATCTCTTTGATGAACGTCAAACCCTTTTCTGCCATATCCCAGGGTTCTGAAAACTCACGCCATACATTAATGGCATTGGCAAAATTCGGATCATTGCGGGTAAAAGCCTCAATGGTAAGCCACCCCTGAAACTTAATGGAAGCAAGTGCCTCAAACGTTTCATCCCAGGGAATGTGGCCGTCACCCGGTGTTCCCCGGTCGTTCTCGCTGATGTGTACATGTCTGAGAACAGGCCCGATAGTTTGAATCGCTGCAGCCATCTTCTTTTCTTCAATGTTTGCATGATGCGTATCAAACATAGCCTTTACGTTGGGGTGGGAAACCTTGTTCACGAGGTTCGTTAGTTGTTCCATCGTGTTGCACAAGTAACACTCAAAACGATTAAGCGCTTCAATCGTCAGTGTGATGTTGGCCTGTGACGCGTATTCCCCTGCGGCATGCAACACTTCTGCGCTCCAGGTGTATTCCTGATCTTGTGGTGGCTGGCGATTGGTAAACGTAGCAAAGGCTGAATGAAATGGGCCGCAAATAATTTTTGAACCAATTGCATCGGCACAATCAATGGCTTCCTTTAATCGGGTTACAGCTTTTTCTCTTATTGCTTTTGATTCACTGACAGGATTTTCATCCGGTCCCATCCCCAGCACACACGTTGCTTCTAATCCAATACTCTGAAGGTGGCTGCCAAATTTTTTATAAGATTGCTGGTCACGTTCCTCCATGAAGCATTCAATACCATCATAGCCGATACCTTTCAATTTTTCAGTGATCGGTAAAAAGCTCTCAGGTAATCCCCCTGACCAAACGAGTAAATTGAATCCAATTTTATTCATGCGTTAAGTTTATTTCTGACCGGTCGAATACATGAGTCATCGCTTAATAGACCTTGGTTAAAGCCCGCAAGCTATTGGATAATTACTCAAATTTTCAGTAAAGTCAAAATTCGTGTATTGGGTTTTGGTTTCAACAGAAGAAGAAATCGTGTTCTGGTCCATTTATGGCCTTTGAAACGAAGAAAGATTTAGTTATCGGCAATCTCCAACTTAAATCCCACACCGTGATAGTTAACAATCTGGATGGATGAATCATCTTTCAAATATTTTCGCAGCTTAGAAATGAACACGTCCATGCTTCGACCCATAAAATAATCATCATCGCCCCAGACTTGTTTAAGAATTTCTTCGCGCTTTAAAACCCGGTCGCGATTCTGGTATAAGAGTCTCAGTACTTCAGCTTCTTTCTGGGTAAGTGATTTTACCGATTTACTATTTCTCAAAATAAGGTTTGGAAAATCAAACTCAAAGTGACCAAGCGGAACAACAATCTTATCACTGTTGAGTTGAATATGACTTCGCTTCATGAAAACCTCAATGCGACAAAGTAATTCATCGAGGCTAAACGGTTTTGTGATGTAATCGTCTGCTCCGGCGTGGAAACCGCTGAGCTTGTCCTCCATCATCGACTTCGCGGTAAGAAATAATATTGGAATACTTTTATTTCTTTCACGCACACTTCTGGCAAGAGAAAACCCATCCTTCTTTGGCAACATCACATCGAAAATACAAAGGTTAAACCGGGCTGATTCAAACATTCGGTCCCCCTCTTCCCCATCCTGACAGAGCGTTACATCATATCCTCGTATTACCAGATTATCCTTGATGACAAAACCAAGGCTGGGGTCATCTTCCACGAGCAGGATTTTCTTTGCCTCTGTCATCGTTGAATTAAGTGTTGAATGGCAGATGAATCCGGAATATACACCCTTGTCCCAAAACACTTTGAAGTGAGATTTTTCCTTTGTGCGATTCCACTACCGTTTTTACATAACTTAACCCCAGGCCAAAACCCTTTACATCATGGACGTTGCCGGTGGGCACACGGTAAAATTTTTGAAATACACGTTTCTGATTCTCCTGGCCAATACCAATTCCGTTATCAGTAATTTCAACAACAATACCATCATTTGCATTGACTGTACGTACGATGATTTCGGGAATCGTTTTACAGTATTTAATAGCATTATCGATCAGATTATTGAATGCGTTGGTAAGATGAAGTTTATCGGCTTTCAACTCATAATCAATCGCACTTAACTCAATCCGGATTCGGCCGCTCTTCTCTTGTAACGACATAGAAGTATGACGAATGGAATCCTCAATGAGTTGATGTACATCAACGGATTCCTTTTTCAACCCAATATCCTCTTTGTCCAGTCTGGCCATTTGTAATACGCGTTCTACCTGTTGCTTGAGGCGCGTGTTTTCTTTTTCAATGATTGCTGTATAATTCAGTAAACGCTCAGGCTGATGTATAATGTTTGGGTCTTTCAAGACTTCTGTTGAAACCGCTATTGTCGCGATAGGCGTCTTGAATTCATGCGTCATATTATTGATAAAGTCCTTCTGAATTTCAGATAGCCGCTTTTGCTTTAGAATCACAAACAACGTATAGGCGAAAAAAACGATAACAAGCAGTAACACAACAGAGGAAAAAGACCATATGCCCATCTGATTAGTGATGTGCGCAGCACGGTTCGGAAACTGCACACCAAAATAATAACCATGATCCGCCCATTGTGGAAGCTTCTTGCTGGTTATTTTTTCTTTTGCGGTTTGCAACGGTACATAGTCACCATAAACCATTCGTTCGTGTGAACAATCATAGACGCCGTATTCGAAGTCGGCTTGAATATTTCTTTTTTGAAACTCATTGCGAAGAAGGTACTCAAGCAAGCTGGCATCAACATCACCGTTTACCATCACCACAAAATAATTTGTCGACAACTGCTTCACCGGATTCATTGCCGGTGAGGGCGTCTTATTGATCTCAAAAATTTGCTGCGCGACGTTGAATAAAGCTGTATTAACGGTACGCTCAAATTCAGCTTCTTTTAGATCGAAAGCTCTGCGCACCCAGTAGATTTGAGTAATTGTAATCCCGACGATACTCAGGGCGGCCAGGATAACAACAAAGCGGATGGTTGAACTTTTCACAAAATAAATTTACAACAATTGCCCGCAGCGGCGAAAACATTAACAAGTCATTAACAAAATATAGAAAATCATTAACAAGGGTTCTTCACTTCTATCGCCAGTTTTGTAGTGCATGCAGGATATAGATAGTCGCGACCCATTGCTCAGCAAACATATTCCATTGCATTTATTAATCATTAACATTAAACCCTTACAGCATGAAAAAAATCGCATTTACCCTGATGATCCTCGTCGTTGGATCTACACTATTCGCTCAACAATTGGCTTCTTCGGGTAGTTCGACGAAAAACCTTCTATCTGTGGCGATGTTTGAATGGGAACAAACAACGTATGATTTTGGAAAAGTTAAGGTCAACGATCCGGCCACACATGAATTTTCATTTGTAAATGCGGGAGAAAGCCCGCTGATCTTCCCTCAGGAGCGGTGGGTTACGTCAAGGCCACCTATAACGCCGCAAAGGTGGGCATTTTCACAAAAACGATCACGGTAAACGCTAACACAGAAGACGGCATCGTAAGCCTGACCATTAAAGGCGAAGTTATCGAGTAGACGACAGCAGAAAGCCTTCTTAACCAGCAGAGGGCTTTCTGCATTTTTGATCCCGTAAACGTTTTCGAAAATAAAATCTACAAATCAGCGGGCTATTTCAGGCTCCTAGGTAGTATTTGATAACTTTGTTAACGATCAAATACTACCAATGGCGAATCAATTTAACGAGACTGTCTCTACGAGGTACCACATGTACAACAGTCTTTTCCTTAATCTTCCATACACAGGCATTTACCGGACCGGAACATTACTGCCCCTTCTTCAGCAATCCTGCCAAAGTGAGTATCAAAAGGGTAAGGATCCCAGGGCAATTATTGAAAAATTCTTCCGGGATTATACCCCTCAGGCGACTCGTGAAGAGCAGTTCGATTTGTTGTTCGGATTTATACAATATATCGAGCGCCAGGTTGTACTGTTTGATTCCATTGAAGATGCAGCATTTGGTGAGGTAAACGATCTTAAAGGTAAAGGGACAGTATCCGAACTCCTGCTTCGTGCTTCTGCTGAAGATGCAGTCGATGACTTGAAAAAGAAACTGGAAGAATTCAGTATCAGACTCGTACTCACGGCACATCCTACCCAGTTTTATCCAGGCAACGTACTGGCCATACTCAACGATCTCGAACAAGCCATTCGCGAGAACAGACTTGAACATATTAATCTTTTACTCCGTCAGCTAGGCAAAACTCCTATCATCAACAAAGAAAAGCCAACGCCTTTCGACGAAGCAGTAAGCTTATCCTGGTTTTTGGAAAATGTTTTCTATCCGGTCATCCCCGATATAATTAATAAACTTATGTCAGGGCTTGGTATGAAACTCGAGGAATGGGTGAATTATGACCTTATTAAAATAGGATTCTGGCCGGGCGGCGATCGTGACGGTAACCCGTTCGTTACACACGATATTACGTTAAAAGTTGCACGCCACCTGCAGACAACCCTGTTAAAGTGTTACCATCGTGACTTACGTTTTCTTAAACGCAGGCTTACTTTTAAAGGCGTTGATCAAACCATAGCTGCTGCGGAACGGAAAGTATATCCTATGGCCTATGGGGTTGGTGAAGGAGAAATCTATAATCATCCGGATGAGCTCCTGAACGATTTGTTCGAAGTACGTGAAGTATTAATAAGAGATCACAAAGGTTTATTCCTTAATCTCCTCGACTCATTTATTCTGAAGGTAAGGATATTTGGATTTCACTTCGCCAGTATGGATGTGCGGCAGGATAGTCGTAAACATGCCTATGCATGGGAAGCTATGATCGAGAAGCTAACGTCTAAAAATAAAAAGCTAAAGAACTTCGATAAACTTTCGGAACACGAGAAGATAGAACTTCTGTTATCCTTAAACTTCAAGCCGACTACAATGAAGTTTGAAGATACGTTCATCACAGAGCTGATAGGAAGTGTCAGCGCGATCGGACAAATACAAAAAGATAACGGGCCGGAAGGGTGTCATCGTTATGTGATCAGCAACTGTCAATCGGCATTGGATGTAATTCGGGTGTACCAGCTCGCCAACCTTATTCTGGGAAAAAATGATCAGCTGGAACTCGATATCGTTCCACTGTTTGAGACCATTGGAGACCTTTCGAACGCACCGGAAATAATGACGGAATTGTATAGCGTCACTGCCTATCGTGAACACCTCAAAAGAAGAGGTAACAAGCAGACCATCATGCTTGGGTTTTCTGATGGCACAAAAGACGGAGGTTATTTACGAGCCAATTGGTCGATTTTCCAGGCGAAGGAAAATCTTACACGCATCAGTCGTGAACAAGGTTTTACAGCCGTATTTTTTGATGGTCGCGGTGGTCCACCAGCACGTGGTGGAGGAAATACGCATGACTTCTATGCATCGCTGGGTGATACTATCGAGGACAAAGAGGTACAAATTACCATTCAAGGTCAAACCATCAGCTCAAATTTTGGAAAGCCTGTTTCCTGTGGATACAATCTGGAGCAGCTGCTGTCGGCAGGTCTTGAAAATGGTGTATTTAAAAATAAAAACCAGCTCACCGCTGATGAGACTACTCTATTGAACGCCCTTGCCAGTGAAGGACACAAAGCATATCTGGACCTGAAGCAACACCCAAAGTTTGTTCCTTACCTGGAGAAAATAACGCCGCTCTCCTTTTTTGGCGACACTAACATTGGCTCACGTCCGGTGAAACGCAGTTCAGGGAGCTTAAAATTTGAAGATCTGCGTGCTATTCCATTCGTAGGATCATGGGCACAAATGAAGCAGAACATTCCAGGTTTTTATGGCGTAGGTACGGCCATCAAGGAACTGAAGAAGCAAGGGAAACTTCCTGACCTGAAGGCACTATTCAAGCAGTCACTTTTCTTCCGGACACTTTTGAGCAACAGCATGATGTCGCTCACCAAAACATACTATCCTGCTACCGCATATCTTGCGAAGGACAAAGAGTTCAGCGAATTCTGGAAGAAGATGTATGCTGAATATAAGTTGTCTTCGGAAATGATTCTTGAAGTATCCGGGTACGAAGAGCTGATGGAAAATAATCCCCTTAACCGCGATTCGGTGAAGTTGCGCGAACGGATTGTGTTGCCCTTAATTACAATTCAGCAATACGCACTACAACAACTGCGAAATATTGAAGCCTCGGAAAAACCTTTCGAAAAAAACTATCGAAAGCTGGTGCTGCGGTGTATGTTCGGGATTATTAATGCAGCGAGGAATTCAGCGTAGCTGGCGCAAGTGTTCCGAAGGATCACTTGTGTCTTTATATGTTACCAGTCTTCAGACTGGTGTTCCATTTCGATACGACATCCGTCATTTTTTCCACAACCTGCCGGTTGATTGCACTGCTGTAAAAGTACTATTCCACTTCAACAGCATCTTTATACTTTCTGCTCATTGGTAACGTAGTTAGTTTGCTTAAAATAAATAATACATGTAAGTCTGAAGACTTATTACATTTTAAGACACAAGTCACGCACTATGCGCGCGCACCACCTGAAGACTTGCGCCAGTTCTGCTTACCGGACAACCTCATCAGTAATGACCAGATCAAAACCGTTAAAAGTTGCGCGGTATTTTTGCAACGGTCGCCAGGCTACGCCGCCGATAGGGTTACCGGTTGAAAAATCAAATGTTGATCCACAGCAGGGATCCTGCATATACAGATTCGAGATATCTATATTAACCGTAGCACATGCATCGTTCGGATGGAAAGAACAGTTTCGTTCATATGCATGATAAACTCCGACGTCTTCACAGTAAACAATTATTCCCCGAACACCGCCGTTTATTTCTTTTGCAACGCCTTTACTTCTCAAGGCAATGTTGTCAGGTAAGTTAAGATTCAAAACTATATCCGGGAACGGTGTATAAGGAATAGGATCATCACTCAGATCAGGAGAGCAGGCAAGCACAGCGATAAGCAGGAAATTGACCCAACGCAGTTTTGAAATTCCAACGGGTAGTCTACGGATAATCATAAAAACCTTTACCACTTTTTCTTCCATAATGCCCTGCATCCACTTTTTGTTGCTGGATCCGGCTCGGCCTGAATTTCGGCTCTTGAAAAAATGCGTTATACATCGAAGTTGTAACCGCAAAATTTGTTTCCACGCCGATCAAATCCATCAATTGAAATGGTCCCATTTTGAACCCCGATGATCGCAGCAATGTATCCACCGTAGTGAAATCCGAAACGCCTTCTTCCACAATTTTTAACGACTCACTATAAAACAGGCGCGCGACACGATTTACAATAAAGCCCGGTGAATCATTTGCAATTGCCGATGTCTTTGACACACTTTCTACAAACGAATCCAGCACCTGAATAGTATGATTGCTGGTTTCAGCACCCCGTATAATTTCAACAAGCTTCATGACGGGAGCTGGATTGAAAAAATGTAGTCCGGCAAACCTTTCTTTATGACGAAGTACCGATGCAAGTTGAGTTATCGGAAAGGAAGATGTGTTACTTGCTAAAAGACAATCCCGTGCATTCAACTTTTCAAGTTCTACAAGAATCTTCTGCTTTACATCGAGTTTTTCAACCACAGCCTCAATCGCTAAATCGACCTGAAGCATTCTGAAATCGCCCACCGCCAGAATTCGGCGTATAGCCTCTTCTTTTTGTTGATCGGATATTTTATTTTTTTCAACAGCTTGTTCCAGACTCTTGCGTATTGCAGCAAGCGCAGCTTTCGTAAGTTCAGCCTGTGTGTCATAGAGCATTACCGGATATCCGGCCAACGCACAAACCTGCGCAATACCCTGTCCCATGGTACCTGCGCCGATTACGCCGATATTTTTTATTGAGGCTACACGCATCGTTACATCACTGATTGAAACTGCCTCAGGAAGCGCACGTCATTTTCACTAAACAATCGAAGGTCATTAATCTGATACCGCAGCATCGTGACACGCTCGATACCCATGCCAAAGGCAAAACCTGTGTATTCTTCAGGATCTATATTACAATTCCTGAGGACGTTCGGATGAACCATTCCAGATCCCGCGATCTCAACCCAACCGGAATACTTACAAACATTGCAGCCTTTTCCTTTGCAGATGAGGCAGGTTACATCAATCTCTGCACTAGGCTCTGTGAACGGGAAGAACGATGGCCTGAATCTGATTTGCGTATCCTTACCATACATCTCCTTGGCAAAATGATATAAAGTCTGCTTCAAATCGGCAAACCCGACGTTTTTATCAACATACAAACCTTCTACCTGATGAAAAAAGCAATGTGCTCTGGCGGAGATAGCTTCATTCCGATACACCCGACCGGGCATAATGGCGCGGATCGGTGGCTTCTGATTTTGCATCATCCGGATCTGTACGTTTGAGGTATGCGTCCGCAGCACAACATCTTCCGTACTGCCGGCAGTATTTTTCTTCTCGACGAAAAAGGTATCCTGCATTTCACGTGCAGGGTGATTCTCCGGAAAGTTTAACGCTGAGAAATTATGCCAGTCATTTTCTATTTCCGGACCATCCGCCACATTAAAACCAAGGCGTTCAAAAATCTCTATGATTCTATATCGGGTGAGTGTAAGCGGGTGAAGATTTCCTATCTGATTTGGAATAGGAGGTAGAGTTAAGTCAATCTCCGTTTCCGAGGCAGATCCGGCCTCTAGCTTTTCCGTTAATTCTACAATCTTGGCTTCTGCCGCCTGCTTCAGTTGATTCAGAATTTTGCCAACAGACTTTTTTTGATCGACAGGCACCTTTTTCAGCTCTTCAAATAACTCGCTAACAGCCCCTTTTTTACTGATAAATTTCATGCGAAACTCCTCTACAGCCTGCTTTCCGCTTTCCGCAAAAGCATTTACTTCATTGAGGAGGTTTTGAATGCGTTCTTCCATGGTAGCTTATAATGAGACCCCAAAATTAATGTTTTGCCACCGAATGCTCTACTAATCCGAAAGCCTTCGAATTATTAATCGATCGAGTGTTACACTCAACAAAAACGACAGGACCAGGAGTCCGGACAGTATGTATACATCGCCGTACTCATTGAATACTACAGCCAGCCCGATGTAAAGTATTTGAACAGTGGCGAGAATCATCGTAGTCTGACTGTGGGTCATCCCCAATCTCATAATAGCATGATGTACATGACTTTTATCTGGAGCGAAAGGGGATACTCCCTTAGAAATTCTAAGAATAACAATCCGGAGGGTATCCACAAGCGGAATAATTATGATACAGGCCGCTGTACCTACCGACCCATGAAATTTGAACGGGGTCATTGCCGGCAGATCATAATTAACGTTAATAAAATGTATGGCCAAAATGGCGAGCATCATCCCGATGACGAGCGCGCCGGTATCTCCCATAAATACCTCTGAAGGTTCCCAGTTGAAGATAAGAAATGCGAAAATGGCCCCCAACATGGAGAAGGACAGGATAGAAAAAATCTGGTCGTCGACCAGAAAAAACCAGATTCCGAAGGCCAGCAGTGCGACAATAGCAATGGTCCCCGCCAGCCCATCAAGTCCGTCGATAAGGTTAAAAGAGTTTGTAATAACGATTATTGTAAAGTACGTCACCACATAACTTAAGAGTTCCGGAAGCTCAAAAAACCCAAACAGCCCATAAAAAGTCTTTATGCGGAGATCGAAAAGAAAAATTACCAAAGAGGCAGCCATAATCTGGCCTACCAGTTTTACCAAAGCCCGTAAAGGAACGAGATCATCGCGAACACCGATAAAAAAGATCACAAACAGAGCAACGAGGATAAATTTAATGTAACCCCACCCCTGCATATCTATCCAGATCAGCGAAGAGATAAAGAACCCGATGAAAATAGCGATACCTCCCATTGAGGGTGTTACCTTCTTATGAATCTTTCGTCGGCCAGGTATATCCACCAGATTTCTCCTGAGCGAATATTTTATAATCACTGGAACAATGAGGAATGCGATGACAAACGAAGTAATTGCAGCGGCGATCTCTACAGCCATGGGTTAAGACAAATTTGGTAAAAATAGTGAAACCCTGAATTAGAAGGCCCTGGAGGGCTGCATATTTTTCTCCGTCTTATACCACTCGACCATTTTTGCAAGACCTTGAATGGTTGTGTACTCCGGTTTAAAACCTGTAGAAAAAATTTTTTGGGCTGAATGATGCGTCGAAGTACCCAATTTTTTGATCCTTGATGTGGATATAGGTAGATTTTTTCCCGTCAGTTTAATAGCAATGTCAAAAGGTGCACCCATCATTACACCCAAAGTTTTTGGAATGGTGAGCCTGATTTTTTTGTTCAATCTCTCAGCAATAACGGTACTAATTTCACGGGTGGTTAATTGAGGTTCATCTGAATAATTGTAGATTGAAACACCTGGTGTCATCATACTTTTCAAGAAGAGAGTAGCCTTTACGAGATTTTCAACATAAGCAATTGATTTTACATTTGCTGCCTTACCCAGATGAAAATAGAGGCCGGAATCAATTTGGCGAATTAGATTTCTCATGTTAGCCATATTGTTAGGGCCAAACACAAGAGTAGGACGAATGATCAGGACTTTCCGACCTGGATCCTCTGCGGCCCACTTCTCTAGAACTCTTTCGCCTGCAAGCTTGGATGCTCCGTATGGAGAATCGGGCATCGGGTTCATCTCTTCCGTTGATATTTCTTCTCGAATCCCATAGACGGCCACGGATGAATAAAATATGATTTCTTTAATGTCATTCTCAGTCGCCACTTCGCAAAGTGCAGCAGTTCCTTCCTCATTTGTATCAAAATATTCATCATGCCCAACACCAAAATCATGATGTTTAGCCGCCAGAGAAAGAATGGTTTTAATATTGTTATCCTTAACCGCTTTTCTTATGTTATCTCTGATCCGAATGTCCCCTTTTACAAAAGTTGACTTATACATAAACGGCGGCTCCACCAAATCAAGATTAATCAAATCCTTGTTTAGCAGATACGAATGAATGTGGCTGCCAATGAAGCCTGAACCGCCGGTTAAAAGAATCATAGATATTTTGATAAATTTGAGTCACAAAAATAGCAAAATCTCCCTTCCATCAACGAGAACCTATACGTGGGGCAAATAATCCTGAATTACTCTTTTGTTTATTTTTTTTCGTTCGGGATCAAGCAGCCATCCCCATGTACTGAAATAGACAAAGGCACCATGTATATTGTAGAGCATGAGCTTGAAGTTTTTATACGATCCTTTTTGATAATGATGATAAATCTCGGCTAGCGGAAAAAATAATGTTTTGTACCGCTGGTGGATTCTACGCGTCAGATCGGCATCTTCGATATACATAAAAATGCGTTCATCAAAAAAGCCAATATCTTGCAAGACTCTTGATCGCAAAAACATAAAACAACCGGATAGGTATGGTATGTTCATAATCCTATCATAGCCCGTGTCAATCAGCTCATATCTTCTGTTCCTCTTAGCTGCTCCCGGAAACCAGGGGAAAAACCTCCTTAAAAATAAATCCATAGGTGCTGGCAGCAGTTTACACAAATACTGCTTTTCCCCAGTTGGATATAATATCTGAGGCATGATCTGACCAACGTCAGGATTCGCTTCCATATAGGCGAATATTTTTTCCAATACACCTTCATTGAAATGAATATCAGGATTTAATACAAGATGGTATTTGGATTCTGTCGTGGCCTTTCGCAGCGCAATATTATGAGCCTTGCCAAAGCCGAGGTTCTTGTTGTTAAAGATGTATTCGGTGCGATCATCTGACTTTAGGTACCTTAGTTCATCTGTGGGTGAATTATCAATTAGATAGAGCTTAAAATTAAGCGTGCTTTGATAGGCGCTTTTGATTACGTTTTTTAGGATTGAAGGCTCTGACCTAAACAGGACAACGGATATAGTTAAGTCATACCTCATTTTCGATCGCTATTTTGATATGTATTAATCAAGAAAAGGGAATTAAAGAAAGCGTAAAATACAATCCCCTTGTGTCTGGTAATAAAATTTTCTGTCATCAGTATCAAGAGTACTGTTAGAAGAAAGGTGAGAAAAATATAATCTCTCGCTCTAATAGCGGAAAGCAAAAACCAAAAATGGCATGTTATAAATATTAAAAGGCCAACCACTCCGCTGACCAACAAAATCATTAAGTATTGGTTATGAGAATTAAAGTACTTGCCTGTATATTCGTTTTCAAGCTCAAGACGGGACCCATAAAGTCCGTAACCGCTAAGTGGTTTCTCCTGAATCAATTTTAGGGTTGTTTTCCAAAGATACATTCTATGAGTATTTCCATATTCGTCATTTTCCGGTAGGTTCTTAGCAAAGATTGACTTCATGCCAGAATTAATTCTATAAATACTCGCCGGGAATAATAACGGCATAGCGATTATCAAAAGAAAGAGCATTGTTATAAACCAATATTTAGTCCTACCTTTTTTTCTAATTAACAAATAAATTCCGTGGCCTGCCATAATAAGAAACAAAATAACGACCGGCATCTTGCCACTTAGAAGAAACACTTGGCCCACTAATAATAGGGTTCCTGAAACAATGAGGATCTTTGACCAAATTGGCAGAGTCCGATGAAGAATGGAGTAACCGAATACGATAGCGATGACATAGAAAATTCCCAAATAAACCGGGTGAAAATCGATCGGACTGGATAATTCTGTATAAAGAAAAAAACCCCAGTTAATCAATCCGATAGGGTTTTGTTCATAGAAGTCCATTGTTTCCTGAAAGTTCCAATTGGAAACTATTCTATCGTGATCTGTCATATTTTTATTAAACGCCACAGCAAAGCAAATGAGAGCGGCCAATACACAACACGTAAAAAAGGAGATTTTACTTAACCGGGCACGATCTGTCGTGACCCCATAAAAAATCATGAAACAAGGAAAGAGTATAAACGACAAATAGTGTTCAATTTCACTCCACGCCCTCAGAACATAGCCATCACTAATATCCAAAATAAAGCCATAAAGGAAAATTGTAAACGGTGCCGATAGGATCCAAAGCTCTGTTCTATTCTTAAGGTTAGGTTTTAGCCGTAGGATAGGAATAAACAAGATGAAACAAACGATAATTAAATTGTAAAACTTAATAGGCAAAAAAAATGATAGAGGAAGAACAACAAAAAAAACGTCGGTTATTCTGTCGCTGAAAGATTTATGTTGTAAGATTAGCATTATTCCTTTAACCCTTTTTTTCGCCTAAGCAGATAAGTCAAGCATTGAGAGGCTGCTCGGTATAAGGCAATCTATCCTTCACAAAACTCACTCCTATATTCTACTAGTACTACAGTCTGGTTCACCTCTTGGATTCCTTGGTAAATACGCCGTACAAACAATATTGTGAAATGGTACGGTCGAGCCATTCTGATCGAATCATGAACGGAGCGTAAATAAATCTCTTGAGGACAAAGTGCCCGGCACCTAATAATTGCGATAAGGCTTTTTCATCATAAAATTTCTTGTGATCCGAATCCATCGTATAACCTTTCGAACCTGGAACACCAACAATTAATGTGCCGCCACCCTTGAGTATCCGTGCGGATTCTTGCAAGGTTGGCATTGGATCGATTAAATGCTCCACAACATTATCCAGGATTGCTCCATCAAATATCTGGTCAGGAAATGGATAACTGTTATTGATGATTTCGTATGCTTCTAGGTTCTTACTGCGGCAATAATCAACATTGGTCTTGTTTATATCAATTCCGACCGTATTTTCGCGATGAATGAGAAAGTCTCCAATCCCGCACCCGATATCGAGGACTTTGCCTCTAAATTCTTTGCAAAGAACGGGATATAAAATATTGTTCCGATAGATCTTAGAAAGAAAACTTCTCTTTAAAAGGTAATTATGGTAGTCATTGTCGTTCATTTTCCGTGTGTTTTAGGTAAAGCTGTTGGTAATTAGAAGACATCAACTTTGCGTTCAAATGTTGGCTGACTATTGACGCTGCTGCCTTTCGAAGTTCGGTGTAATCCTGTGCGTCCAACGAATCGATGGCATTCGACAATCCAGCAATATCTCCACAGGGGAATGTCTTTCCTGTTGCTGAATTAAAATTAAGAATTTCCACGTGCGAAGGTATATCAGAAATACAAACTGGCAAACCACAGCCAAGTGCTTCCATAACCGTGTTCGGCAAACCTTCTGAAGTTGACGCAGAAATGAAAAAATCCGCTGCGCTGATGAAATCAGCGACATTGGGAATAAACCCCTTAAAAACAACATTATGATGAGAAGCGTATAGAATCCTCAACCGTTGTTCCAATTCACCCGATCCTAGAATAATCAAAAGAGATTTTTTACTCGAATTGCTTCCGAGAAACCCCAGGATGACAGTATGCGGATCTTTTCGTTTGGACAAAGATCCCGCCGAAATCCAAATACGACAATCGTCCGGAAGATTTAAGGCTCTTCTTTTTTCTCTAACAGCCTCCTTTAGCAAAGGTTTGAAGATTTCATTATCAATTCCATTGTTGATGCTCTGAATAGATTTTATTTTGTCCTTGTAAAGCTCGAAAACAGATTGCGAGCAAGCTACGGCAACATCTAATTGATTAATATGATTTAATTGTTTTGCAGCGAGGTAATTTCCAATGACTCTATTGTAGGTATTCCGATAATTAGCATGTAAGTCTCCATGAATTGTGCTGATCCTTACATAAGATTCAAAATGATTAGCCGAAGATACGTCAGGTCTAAAAGAGTGACTATGAATAATTTTCGGATTGACCTTCTTAACTAAAAGTCTTAGTTCCTTAAGATCAGATAGGAGCCAATATAGCCTGTTTTTATGAAATGAAGTTACTTCGATGTCGAGTTCTTCAAAATCCTTCTTTCTCGATCGATCTGGCTCCTTTGATAGCGTTATCACAACTGGTTCAATCAAATTTCTGTTCAAATATTTGATTATGTTATATACTATATTTGTCGGGCCCCCTCTTTCCAGCGTAGAAACCAGAAATAATACCTTAGTTTTCATTGATCCTTAAAGCTAAGTTTTGTCTTATCTTTTTCTGCCAACACGATCAAAGCCATTATTACATAAAAATACGGGATAAAAGTTATCGTTGATGACAGGGTAGTGATTACAAATGGCACCAAAATGTAAAGAGCTTTTTTTCGCGTGGTTATCACGAACTGGATAAAAAGTAATAAAATAAGGAGTAACCCAATGAATCCTGATTCAATCAAGATCACCATGAAAAAGTTATGAGCATAAACATCCAGTCGCTGCAGTGAATTTGAAAATCCGATGCCAAATGCAAGGTCCCCAAGAGACGCATTGGAAAAGTAATTCAATATTTTCCCCACAATATCGAACTTGGACTGAAAGCTTAGATCGTTCTTGAGTTTTGATTCAAAGTAAAACTTATAGCTAAAAACTGCTGCAAAGGACAATAAAACGAAATTGATCAAATAAAAATCGATTCTCTTTTTTATGAGGTATCTAATATAAACCCAGCCAATTATAGCACCCACCCAGGCTGCCCGTGAAAGTGTCAACACCAATAACATTACCAAAATCCATTTTAACCAATAGAACTTAAACTGGTGTTCTTTTTCAAGATACAAAATAAAGAAGAGGAGAATGATTATGTGAATGGCAGTTGCGTTGCTATCTGCGTACATAAAGCTGCCGAATTTATATTGGTAGATCCACCGAACATCTCCACTGGCCGCAAAGGCAGCATAGTCCGTGTTAGGATGCGTAAACCTCCAGATGCATTCAGCAACCAGAAGTACAACCGTATATTTAATGAATTTGTCAATAAGAATAAAGAACTGATCCCGTGAAAGCCTGTGCCCGAAAGAGGCTGCTACAACAAAATATCCAATTGCAAGTGCTACTCCAAGGTACCGCGCGAATGGTGCGTTAAGGAAAGGCTGAGTCAAAATAATATAAATGACAGTCAACATCGGAATAATCAAGATTCCTTCAAGTCTCATCCTTCCAAATGCACACAATATAATGGTGCCGATAATGAAAAGAACTAACGTGGGTGGGACAGGCAGACTATGATGAATGGCAATGCTGCAGAACGGAATAATAAACCAGAACCCTATATAGATTAATTTATCCCGTTTGGCTATGAATCCTGAATGTTGTACAAGTTGTTCCAATGTTTCAGAATTAAACCAAAGTTGATGATGATATCTTCTTTTTTCCGCCCTTTAGTGAACGAGTAATCCTGGAGGTTATTTTACTTCCAACCAGTTTCTTGATGATAAGCAGCAAGTGTATGTATATCAGGAAACATTTATAATAAATCCATTTACCAGGGGTAAACTCATATTTCATTGCGATATCCATCTTATCTTGTACGGCACGTATAATATGCTTCTTGGTTGTTCCGTCTTTCCCATTGAAATAACAAATTGTCTTATTGAGGCACAAAAACTGCTTTTGTGCTTTGTATGCCCTGAAGAAAAAATCATGATCAGCTCCAATTCGATATGTTAAATCATATTTGAATTGCTTCATTAAGGATGTTTTAACAAAGCAGGCTTGATGGCAGAACGGTGAATGTTTCCACATTACATGCAGAGGGTAAATTTTAAATATCTTCTGGAAATCTGGATATTCAACAATAGCATCTCCATAGAGTATTTGAGCATCGAATGTTTGCTCATTAAATAGTTCAAGCGTATTGTTAGAAGCCAATCGGTCCCCGCAATTCATAAAATTGATCCATTCGCCACTGGCGAGCGTGATACCTTTATTCATTGCATCGTATATACCATGATCGGGTTCACTCAGCCAATAATCCAACTTGTTTCCCTGTTCTCTCAGTATATTGATCGTTCCGTCATGGCTTCCGCCATCTATAATAATATATTCAACATTCGTATAGGTCTGAGTCAATACACTTAACATAGTAGCGTGTATGTTCTTGGCCCCATTAAAAACAACAGTAACAATGGATATCAATGGTTTTCCCTGGGTACTTTTTTTAACAACCCCGTTTTGGCGTAAGCCACCTTCCATGCCTGGTTTCACTGCCGAAATCATTCCGCAAAAGTCTATTTTTTTGTAGAACTTTAAAAGTCAACTTATTTTTGCTTCGTCCCCTTTGCAAGCGTTCTTGAATAAAGGTTAAGGTATTGTTTTGCTATCACGGGTGTGTCGAATCTTCCCAAAACCTTTTTTATGGCATTTCGTGACAATAACGGACCATCCGGGTGATGAAGCACCCAACGAATTCCGTTTGCTAGATCCTGCGGGTCAAATGGCTTTGCTGCATAGCCATTTACTTGATGATCCACAATGTCTTTCGGGCCCGTAGCTCCAAAGCATACCACCGGTGTGCCACACGCCATAGATTCAGCCAGCGTCTTCCCGAAGGATTCCATAAGCGAGGGTGAAACAAAAACATCAGCCGCTGAATAGGCAATTCTCAGGGCTATTTTATCCGTAAGGTTTCCCAGCGCTTTGTACTCAAGGCCTGTTTGCTTCAGCAATTGCGGATCCATATTTCCAAAAAACAATAGAAACGGATTCTCTTCTTTTAAAAGTACAAGTGATTCGAGAAACTTATCAAACCCTTTCCAGGAAAGATCAGGCCTTTGTGCGCCCGCCAGAATAATTTTTCTTCCGGCAGGCAGACCAATTACATTTCTTGCCACAAGCCTGTCAACAGGAAAAAAATCGCTGCAGTTTACATTGTTGCTGATCGTAAGTACATCGGAATTCTTAAAGAGAAAACTTTTGATTGCACATTCAGAAATCCACTCACTTATTCCAACAAGGACAATGTTGGGTGGTATGTATTTTCGTTTCCGGTGGATGACATATTTTGAAAGGTCGTATTTGTGTGTGCTTCCCAACTGAGGACACTGCCCGCAACCCGTTTCATATCCAAGACACGTTAGGGATATATGACAGCCGCCGGTTATGGGCCACATATCTCTTAAGGTCCAGATGACCGGTTTTTTTATTCCGGACAAATGCTTGACGTTGACAAACCCTGAGTTTACCCAATGCATATGGATAACATCGGCCCAGTTAAAAAGCGGATGCCGGGTGAAGTTATAACCAAGGAGGCCGGTGCTGAATAATTCGGTGTTTCGGTTTTTATAAAACTTTACAGGCAGTATGTCAGCCCTGGCTCTGAATGCATTTGTTATTAACTGCCATGAAGTGGTTGCAATACTCGTAATGTCAGGATCACCTAACGTATCCTTACCATTAGTAAGGATCCTTGATTCAACGCCAAGTGCCTGCAGACCCGCATGCAACCATAATGCTCCCTTTGCAGCACCTCCTCTCAAATCTCCTCCGACAAGATGGAGTATTTTCATGGCAACATAGCTTTTGAATGATTAAGCCAGCTTAATAAAACGAAAGATTGCCAAAATGATCGGGCAATATGACCCTTTTGAATAGCATCCTTACCCTTCTTAATGAAATTTTCATGAAATAGCATTCCGGCCTGTTGCGAGTTTAAAGACTCCTGAACAAGATCCGGTAAAGAACTATTCATCCAACTCCCAAGTGGCATTTCAAAACCCGTTTTTTTTCGCTGATAAACATGCGCCGGGATTATATCCTTTACGGAATCTATGAATATTGACTTTTTTACACCATTCATAATCTTGAAGCGATCTGGTAGGGCAAAAGCATTCTCCATCAATACATGGTCAAGGAGAATCGGTCGGCATTCCAGTGAGTGAGCCATACTCATCACATCTGAATCTCTCAATAGTGTATTAAGCAAATAATGGTTTACCTCATATTCGCTGATCTTCTGGAGTGTGGATAAATTTTGACTTCCGAGTAAAACAGAATGATTAACCGGTGTTCTTCTTAAAGCTTTTCGAATGGAGTAAGATAACAACGTTCTCTGTTTTGCAATGGAAATAAGTGGATCTTGTCCATAAAATTCAGGCCTTGCGGTAAATCTATTGGGTCTGATCCGATGCATGTGTTGCATCGCTTTTTCAATGACTCCGGGATTCTTCTTCTCATCTTGCTGTATTAGTTTAAAGTGTTCGTATCCAGCAAAAACCTCATCGCCCCCCAGACCAGATAATACAACTTTAACACTCCTCGCAGCCGCCTCACTAACAATGTAGGTATTAAAACCGTCAATACTTGGTTGATCTAAAGACTTGACAAAACCCTGAAACAAATTCTTTATGTCTCCTTCATTAACAATTACATCAACATGGTCACATCCTAACGCTTTTGCTGACATTCGCGCAAGCGAAGTCTCATCCTCAACTTCCACCTTTCCTGAAAATCCGACCGAAAACGTTTTTATAGGTTTATTTGAATATTTCGCCATTAGCGCAACGACCGCGGTAGAATCGACACCACCACTTAAGAATGCACCCACCTCAACATCCGCTACCAAATGATAACGGGTTGCTTCCTCAAGCTTTTGTCTTATTAGAGTGACACCGTCGTTATAAGTTAGTGAATCGAGGGAATGACGGGTTGCCGCTTCGACAAAATCATAATACTTTCCTGTTGTATAATTTAAAGTTTTAACATCCACCTCCATATATGATGCAGGCATTAGAGCGAAAATGTTCTGATAAATTGTATCAGGCTGTTGCACGGATCCGAAGTAAAAAAAATCGTCAAGTGCTTTTCGTGAAACGACGTTAGGAACAATTCGAGACTCTACCATCGGAGTAACTTCGGAAGCAAAGGCAAACTGATTATTGTGAAACGTGTAATACAAAGGTTTAATTCCAAAACGATCTCTTGCTAAAAATAACGTCGATCTGTTTTTATCGTAAATAGCGAAGGCGAACATACCCCGTAGCATTGACAGGCAATCCCTACCATATCTTTTAAAAGCTACAAGTAATACCTCAGTATCGGAATGCGTTTTAAATTGATATCCATCTTTTATAAAATCATTGCGAATCTCTTCGTAATTATAAAGTTCACCGTTAAAAATTAAGACATACTGTTCGTCCTCATCGAGCATTGGCTGGTTTGAAACGGACGATAGGTCTATGATGGAAAGACGGGAATGCCCAAGAACAAGATGGAGCGGTTTGTCGTGATAAATACCATTACCATCAGGGCCACGGTGTTGCAGGCACTTCTGAAACACCCCAACATCGATATTCTCTTTTGTTATGTAACCAAAAATGGAGCACATTAAGGTATCAGTGGTTTAAAGTACTCGTCGAATTGTTGAATGGAAAACTTTTGCAAAACTTTAGTTCTTGCTTTTTTGCCCAGTTCAAGCCTCAATTGCCTATTAGAAGTAAGTTTCAAAATACTGCTGGCAATGTCTTCTACATCCTGAGGATCACACGTGACACCATTAACGTTATTATCAATTATATCTGTAGATCCTCCAATATTAGACCCGATAAGCGCCTTCTCATAAAGAGCGGCTTCAATAAATACAATACCAAAACCTTCACCTTCAAGTTTTGAAGGTTCAAGGGAAACCTTGCTCGGCATAATAAAGATATCTGCTTTTTGATTGATCTCGGTGAGTGTTTTATCGTCAACAAAACCTAAAAATTTTACGTCATCTTCGAGACCAAGTTTATTCGCCAGGGTCTTAAGTCTTTCGCTATCATTTCCTCGTCCTACAATCCAATACTCGATATCTTGAAAACTTTTTTTAACGAGATGCAATGCCTGAATAACAGAATCCTGACCTTTGTATTGTTCGGCGACATCAAGCCGCCCTACCGTAAGAAGAATAATTTTGTCATTTTCATGGTGGTCAATTATTGCATCCATCTCAGGAACCTCAATAAGGGGAGGAAAATATACTACCTCCCCATTGTATCCTTGCTTTCTTAATTGTTCAGTTGTAAATGAACTTATTGAAACTACTTTGTCCAAAGATCTCATTCGAGCACTTGATTCCTTAAACCGATTGCCCCAACAATCAATTCCATAAACAAAAAGATGATATTTTACTCCAATCTGTCTTGAAATCAATTCACAGGGTTTAATCAGAAAGAGATGGCCACAGAAAAAAACATCAATCTTGATATTCTGTTTTTTTAAGAATTGATTAACCCTGTAGCCAAAAAGAACTTTATCGATAAACCTGATTTTTTTGACATGTTTATTAATGTAGACAAATTCAGGATTTTCGTCACCTTCACTCAAAACATAAACATAAATAGTATGGCCTCTTTTTATGAGTTCCTTGAGAATTGTACTTGTGTATCGTTCAATTCCACCAGCGTTGCTACGTAGATTGAAACCGAAGAAAAAAACATTCATAGCGTTAGATTTATTGAGCCTGAATGATTAATTCCTCCTCTATCATCTTTTCAATCATCTCTGGCAATGTTTTAGTTGGCGCCCATCCCAGATTTCTTAATTTGCTTGCATCACCGCATAATGGCAAATGTTCTGAGGCTCGGAAATATTTTGTGTTTACTTTTAAATATCTGTCAAGTTCCAGACCTAAAATCTTGAAAGCCGTTTCAGCGAAGTCTCTCACGGAATGAAGTTTACCTGTGGCAATAATGTAATCATCAGACGTTGGCTGAGACATCATTAAGTCAATCGCCCTGATAAAATCCGGAGCATATCCCCAATCCCTTACTGCATCGACATTGCCTAGCTCAAGTTCTGTTGCTTTTCCGTTTTTAATCTGAACCGCCGTTTCTATAATTTTCTTTGTTACAAATTCAGATTTCTTACGAGACGATTCATGGTTGTACATAATTGCAGTGCAGGCAAACATTCCCTTTTTATCCCGAAAGTTCTTTAACAGGTAGTAACTGGATATTTTAGATATTCCATAAATCGACTTGGGGTTAAATTTGCTGCCTTCATTCTGGGGCGATTCTAAAGGTTCGCCAAACATCTCACTTGATCCTGCGAAAAAAAATTTACAATCTTTGTTTACCTCGTAAATAGAGGAAACCAAATAGTAAGTAGAGTTAAAATTTGAGTCCATGATGGTGATCTCATCTTCAAATTCATAACTGACAAAACTGTTGGCGGCAAGGTGATAGATCTCATCAGGTTGGATCTTTTTTATGGCTTTATAGATCGCCATCGGATCAGTAACAGACACAGGCATCAACTCAACCTGATTCTTGATCCTATCAATATTTTTTAATTTCTGGTTAGGGTTTTCAATCGCCTCCCTTTTAATTATTCCATAAATCTGGTGTCCCTTTTTTACTAAAAATTCAGCAAGCAAGCTTCCATCTTGCCCTCCAATTCCTGTTATCAATATTTTTTTCATAAAAGCAATTAAATTTAATTTATCCCAACGCTGGGAGGGTGGCCCCCGAAATAATTAAGGAAATATCGGGGAGGCTCGTAATGAAACTCAGATGTAAACGGTTTTTGAAAATAGTCCTTCAGCAGGTCATTTCTGACAAAGAACGCATTAATACCCGCCAGATCACATCCGACAAGAGAGTACCCCTTTTCTGTCGATAACAATTCAAATGCCTTGAGGGAAGCACCGAATCTGTTTGTGCCATCCCAAACGAAGTCATGTTTATACTCAACAAGGTTAGCGGCTGGTGGGCCATAACTTGCATTATACTCGACAACAAAAACTCTGGGAGAAAACTTCTCAATAGCTTTCCAGATATGATAGTCATTACCATCGATATCGATGGACAATAGATCAAATTCCGCAGGTACATTCTGTTCAGTAAAAAGACTTTCAATATTGTCCTTCGTAATAAAGCTATTTTTAAGTTTCAATTTTCCGCTCTCCAGGTATTTGGCAAACTTCCTTTTAATAAAATCGCTTGACTCTGAAGAACCTTCGATCCATAATCCACTCCAATTATTAACAAGTTGAAGACAGGTGTTATTTTCAAGCCCGTTTCCTACCCCGAACTCGACGAAATATTTATTCGTCGTTCCAATCCTAGTAAAAATCTCTGTGATTAACCCATCCTCACCGAATTGAGAGAATGATTTATATGTAAACCGGGTTAGATTTTTTGAATCCCTATACTTTTCGCCCATTAGTAAAGTCCTTATAAGAAGCTCCGACTGATGTATATTGGAAATAACCTGGTCATTTCTGATCTGATAGATCTGACTTATAAGATTCTTTATTTTTTTTATCATTTTTTAAAAGTACGTTGAATTTTACTCACTATTCTTGTTATGATAGACGGTTTTCGTAAAGCCCGTTCCAAAAATTTCTCTTCAAACTGCTTGTCTATGAAAACGAAATTAGGATGTGTTAGAGGCCCTGTTATTTCGTTATTCTCAACTTTTCCTCGGCCGTCTGAATCAAAAAACGTGTGTGTTGCGTCATTGCCAAACCCAATGTTCTTTACGAGGTTCTGACGAGGGACTATTGACAAGCCACTGTTGCTTGCAATCGTAAAATACCATTGGTAATCCCATGTATCAATCAAGTTGTTATAAGTTTGCTCCCATTCGGCATTACGACTTGAAAAAAACGGGTATGTATTTACTACATTCTCACTTTTGGCAACAGGCCACAGCGTCATATTTACGTCAAAATTCTTCCACGCCCTTCTCCAGGTTGCCCACCCCCAACAGAAACCAAAATGTGTAAAAAAATAGCTTTTATTAGTTGGATGACTTCCATCGAGCAGATTGTATCCCGATATCATCCAGACTCTAGTATCGTCTTTGTACTTTGTAAGTAATTCCTGGCAATAGTTGTAAAAACTTTGACTTGGAACACAGTCATCCTCAAGAATAATTCCCATTTCTTCATGTTCGAAAAACCAGCTAATCGCCTCACTAACGGCATATTTACAACCAAGATTTTTTCCTCGGAATAGTGTCTCCACCGTACAGTCCCAGTCTACATTATCAATCAGGTATTGTCGCAGTTGATTTACTTTTTCTTCCTCGTCAGGTTTACCATCCCGAGGGCCGTCTGATGCTATGTACAACTTTCTTGGCGCGATCTTTCTTATGCTTTCAAAGACTTTCCTACCATGCTCGAGCCTGTTAAAAACCATCAGCAGAACAGGAACGGTAAATCCTTTGTTTCTAATTTCAGTAGCCTCCATTTAATTGGTCTAAGTACCTATCTAAAAATATTAAATGCCATCATTTGCATTCTGAATACACTAAAGCTTTTGGAATACATAGCATTAAACAAAAACGAAACACATGCCTGCGAAATGATAGTTGCAACTGCCACACCAACTATCCCAAATTTAGGAATTAAAATATAGTTTAATATCACATTCATCAGAACCCCTATTAAAGTTTTGATCAAAGAGAATTTTAAAAGATTTTCACTTATAAACCAACCAGAGCTTGCAACCCCCAAAGACGTAAAAAGGCCAGCCCAAATATGGATGGACAACACCACAGAACCGTCGCGATATGCCTCTCCATAAAGTAATGTTATAAGCCATTCAGAGAGAAGCGTAATTGGTAGAGCGACAGCTACCGAAAGTACAACCATTAATTTAAATAGCTGCTGAAGCCTTCGGATGTACTCGGCCTCATCCAACCGTTTGGCGTTTAATATAGCGGGCAAAAGCGAATTAGTTATGACCACTGGAACAAAATACCATGCCTCCGACAATCGAACAGCAGCTGAGTAGAGACCCATTTCTGTCTCTCCAATCATTTTCATAATCATGATTTGATCCACCCTCATGTAAACCATTATTGCAATACTACCAAAAATAAGAGGCCAGGCGTTTTTTAATAAGTCCTTTGCAATAGTTGGGCTAAAGCAATGCAAAAATCTCACACCTTTGGAGTGAATTCTAAAAACAACAAAACCGGTGAGTCCCAATGTTACCTGGTCCAGGAATTGTACCGCGACAAAATAAATCAAATCAGCCTTGATGTAAATTAAATAGAGTTTAGCAATGCACGAAATAATCAACTGCATTGTCTTTGAAATAGACATAAACTTCGAAAGGACCTTTGCCTGAAAATAAAATTCAATGGCCTCAAAGCTTTGGAAAATTAGTCCTGCAGTGAGGATGAGTATAAAAGTTTTTGTTTGATCTTGTTCTTCCGAGAGAAAGAGAATCAATATCGTTATCAAGATTGTAACGACTGATCCAAACATTTTTAGCCAAAAGGCCGTCCCAATATAATAATCACTCCTTTCAGATTCATTTACAATACCTTTAACCACCAGATTATCAAGGCCCATTTTAGCAATTACTGCTAAGATGGCAACGAAAGCAATTGCGTAATTAAAGATTCCAAATTGAGCAGGGCCTAAGTATCTGGCAACCCAGATCCCTACCAAAACTCCCGCGACCAGTCTTAGTATCTGATCGGCGAACATCCACAGCGTGTTGAAAAAATATCTCCTTAGTCCCTGATGATTTTTTACATCATTCAGCCTTTGCTTCAATGCATCAACTATCTCTTTAACAATCATTGAATAGGAAGCGACAAGTACATCCTTGGTCTTTTAATTTTTATGTAAAATTACCACAGTCGATTAGTGGGTAAGACACTTTAAACAATCCGCCAAGCTCTCATCCCAATGCGGTATAGTTATCGCAAAAGTACTCTTCAAAGAACGTTTATCTAATACAGAAAATTTCGGCCTAACGGCAAGCGTTTTGTACTCTTCAGTTGTGATAGGATTAACACGGCACGGAAGTTTATAATATTTAACAATAAAATACGCCAGATCATACCAGGAAATTACACCCTCATTGGTAAAGTGATAAACTCCAGCTATATCGGTTTCGCCTAATTCAATCTTGTGGATGATCTTTAAAATTATATCGGCAAGATCCCTTGCATACGTAGGCGATCCGATTTGATCATACACCACCCCAAGCGTCTCCCGTTCACGCGCCAATTTAGCAATGGTTTTCACAAAATTCTTTCCGAACGTAGAATAAACCCAGGCTGTCCGGATCACATATGCATCCTTGAGAATACTCAAAACATGCTGCTCTCCCGCCAACTTTGATTTTCCATAAACAGACAGCGGATTAGGAGCAGCCGTCTCTGCAATCGGCCGATTTCCATTTCCGTCGAACACATAATCCGTTGAAATATGTATGAGTCTGATTTTTTTGGCAAGGCATATCTCAGCAATTGTCTTTACCGAATCCGAATTTATCCTGAACGCCATTTCAGTATCTTCTTCAGCGCGATCAACAGCCGTATAAGCGGCACAGTTAATAATAAAATCAAACTGTTTTCCTTCGAAAAATCTTTTTATCGCCTGCGCATCGCCGAGATCCATTTCTTCGAGATCAACAAACGTAAATTGATAAGAGGTGGAGGGCGAAAGATGTTTTATCTCGCTTCCTAATTGTCCGTTCGCACCAGTAACCAAAATTTTTAAAGCCATCAGAAAGAAAAGTTTGCTTCTGAAAGAATCGGATTTTCTGCATCCTTGTCTGACAAAATGATTTTATGGGTTGGAATTCCCCAGTCGATTTCAAGTACTGGATCATTGTACAAAAGTCCACCTTCGGCCTCACGATTGTAATAGTTGTCACACTTATACAAAATTTCCGCCGTTTCAGACAAAACTGCGAACCCGTGAGCAAAACCTTTGGGGACAAATATTTGCTTCTTGTTTTCTGCGGTGAGCTCAATGGTGAAACTTTTTCCAAAGGTCGGTTCGCTCTTCCGGAGATCGACTACGACATCCAAAATGGAACCTGCCAATGCACGCACAAGTTTTGTTTGCGCATAGGGCGCGTTTTGATAATGCAGCCCTCTCACAACGCCTGCCGTGGAAAATGATTGGTTATCCTGAACGAAGGTAACGTCAAGCCCTGCCGTATTCAAGATCTTTGCATTGTATGACTCCATAAAGTAACCACGGCTATCCTTAAAGACGTTAGGTTCTAATATATAAAGGCCTTTAAAGCCCGTTTCTAAAACCTTCACCTTAAATTTCTAAGCTTTGAAATAAATACTAATGGCTTTTCCCTTTCTAATTGGGTCATTTTCTAAATCTAAGTTTCAACATTGGTCAAATCTGCTTTACGGGGATAGCCGGCCCGGATTAAACTGCAAAGTTAACGAATAGGCCGTAAAACTCAAGAGTGTACGCTGTGTCAAAAGTCTTCAAAGGCAAGGAATCCGGTACATGTCTTTTATTTCAGGCGAGCTACCAAATAGTTAATAAGATTAACTGCAAAAAGCGATCTGGTTTTCATTGTAAACAAAACCCTCGTCTTTCGGCTTGCCAGGTCAAGCAGATAGGTTGAGCAGAACTGAGAAATGAGGGTTGCAACGGCTGCACCAATTGCAAAATAACGGGGTATCAGAATAAGGTTCAGCGCAATATTTATGACGGCTCCAATCGCAGTTCGCTTAAAAGATTTGACTTGCAGGTTTTCAAGGATGTAGAAATTGGAACTTGCCGTTCCGAAAAAAACAAACACGGCAGTCCATATGTGTATGGATAAAATTATACTGGCATCTGCATATTGATCGCCATATAAAATGGAAATGATCAGGTCGGATGAAAACGTAAC
This sequence comes from Chryseolinea sp., assembly GCA_041747735.1. Taxonomy (GTDB): domain Bacteria; phylum Bacteroidota; class Bacteroidia; order Cytophagales; family Cyclobacteriaceae; genus Chryseolinea. The sequence goes on along the minus strand of JBGTEP010000038.1, from coordinate 139,205 downwards.
AAATAAGGCAATTCCAACACTGAGAAAAAAGAGCACGTCAAATAGCTTTTGCAATCGTCTGAAGTATACTTCCATTCCAAGCTTCTTGGATTCAATAATGGCTGGAAAAAAGGAAGTAACAATGATGCCGGGAATAAAATACCAGATTTCCGACAGTTTTAATGCAGCAGAATACGTACCCACCTGATAATCGTCTACCAATTGCCCGAGCATAATCTGGTCGGTGCGCATGTAAATCGTGATCATAAATCCGGAAAGAATTAATGGCCAGCTTCTTTTAAGAAGTGAACTGGCCAGAATTTTATCAATTGATAGCGCAAGATCCTGCTTGCTAATCTTCTTGTACGCAAAAAGCATAAATAAACCACCCAGTGTAACCTCTGCTGAAGTGGCGATAGCGAACGCCATTAAAGGAGCTTCAAGCAATATCATAATCACTTTGCAAAAGCTCATCAGGATATAGGCAATGCTGTGGGAGATGACGGCAACCCTGGATGCCACCTGAGATTGATAGTAAAATCCTATCGTGCTGAGCGATTGTGAAATCAGGGTAACAGATAGCACTATGCCAACATAAAACAAATCCAGTTCTTCCTGCTTCAGGTAAAAAATCAGTGCAATGCACACCAGGAAGGAAACCATTCCAGCCACCAGGCGAAGGGTGAAAGCGGTTGACATTATCGTACCAGTCCGTTGAGGCGATTCCACAACTTCCTTTACAATCATACTGTCAAGTCCCAGCGTTGCAAAAGTGCCGAACAGTCCGATGGTAGCCAACAAATAATTTAAGGATCCAAATTGCATAGGTCCCAGATAACGCGCCACCCATGCGCCCACTACGAGTGCCATTCCCATCCGAAAAACCCTGTCGAAAAAAAGCCACCCGATGTTCTTCAGGATTTTCTTTGAATCAACATTAATGTATTTGTTTAGCTTAACCAGAAGTGCTTTTACCATCGTTCGGAGCAAAGAAGGCTTGTGTATAATATCTCCATGCTAAGATTTGATACTGTTTCGAATCTGATAGGCAAGATCGATTGATGCTTTTGCTTCATTCAGTCCAAATCCATCCCCTGATAAAATTTCTGCATAACTTTTTGTGTGAAGGTCAGTAAAACCTTCGCTAAATTCGATCTCTTCACCTTCCAGCGTTAATGAGCGATATGTACGCTTCCCACTTGCTCTTACTTCAGTGGGAAGATGTTGCTCATTGATGCTCAAAAACCAGTTAATGCGTGCTTTCTCCAAAACCAGAGAACCGGATGCATGGTCTGCATTTAACGTTGTAACCTTCACGTCCTGAACAGAACCAAAGATCCAGATGAGCATATCAAAAAAATGAATTCCGATATTGGTAGCAATTCCTCCAGCCTTAGCGTTGTCACCCTTCCAACTGCTTTGATACCAATTTCCACGCGAAGTTATATACCTTAATTCCACATCGTAAACTTTTTCGGGAGCACCGTTAAGTATTTTTTCGCGCAGGGCGATTATCGTAGGGTGTAGTCGTAACTGTAGTATTGTAAAAACTTTTTTACCGGTTTCATTTTCAATTTCAGAAAGGGCTTCAAGATTCCAGGGGTTCAGTACGAGAGGCTTTTCACAAATGGCGTGAGCACCATAGCGCAGTGCAAAGCGGATATGCGAATCGTGTAAATAATTCGGAGAACAAATCGAAACATAGTCAACGCGGTCACCCTTCCGTTTGATTTTATCCAGATGCCGGTCAAACCGTTCAAATTCGGTAAAAAAATCTGCTTTGGGGAAATAGGAATCAAGCACGCCAACATTATCATGTTTGTCTAAAGCAGCTACAAGATTTCCTCCCGTTTCTTTTATGGCTTTAAAGTGCCGCGGTGCAATAAATCCGGCTGCGCCAATTAGTGCAAAGTTTTTCATCCTATACTTTATTATTACTGAACCATTGTTAATCGTGTTGTTCCACCACGAACAACCTTAGGGATACTCCTTTTCCAAAGCCATCTGTTATTCAGGCAGCCTGAACACACGGCCATTCTCAAGTTTATATTGTGCCATACTTTCCTTACAAACTGCAACACCTTCTTTATTAAAGCTGAGTTTGTGCCCATGTTCACTCATCCAGCCCGTTTGTTTTGCCGGGTTCCCCATGACAAGCGCATAGTCAGGGACATTTTTTGTAACTACCGCACCCGCTCCGATAAAAGCAAACATCCCAATATCGTGACCGCAGACTATCGTGGCATTAGCTCCGATGGTTGCACCCTTCTTTACAATAGTTTTAGCATATTCATTTTTCCTGTTTACCGCACTCCGCGGATTTATAACATTGGTAAAAACCATAGAGGGTCCCAGAAATACATCGTCGTCGCAAATGACGCCGGTATAAATGGAGACATTGTTTTGAACCTTAACGTTTCGTCCTAAAACAACCTCAGGGGAAATCACAACATTTTGACCAATGTTACAATTTTCGCCTATCCGGGAGTGAGGCATGATATGTGAAAAATGCCAGATTTTAGTACCATCACCAATCTCACATCCCTCATCAATGATTGCAGTAGGATGTACAAAAAAACCTTTAGGAATCGCCATACTAAAAATAACTCTTTATAGTTTTTGAAATAAACTCAAGCTGATCCGCCGTCATCTCTGTATGGACAGGCAATGAAATCACAGTTTTCGAAAGTCTTTCCGTAACAGGAAAAGAACCTTCACCCACTTCGGAGTTGTAGTAAGCTTTTTGTAAATGAAGAGGTACAGGATAATAGATCATCGACGGTACTCCGTTATCCGCCAGGTAGTTCCTGAAATCATCCCGAATGGTATCGGGTACCTTCAGTGTATATTGATGAAACCCATGACTCGAGTTAGGTTCACGGAATGGGGTTTCGATTGATTTGATTTCAGAGAATTCACGGTCATAAAACGATGCAACTTCATTTCTTTTCTGTACAAATTCATCCAGGTATTTAAGCTTCACATTTAAAACCGCTGCCTGTAAAGTGTCCAGCCGGCTATTCACACCGATTACTTCATGGTGATATTTTGTACGTTGCCCGTGATTGGCAATCATTCTGATATTCTCTGCAAGCGTTGAGTTACTGGTAAAAATAGCGCCACCATCCCCAAAACATCCGAGATTTTTCGATGGGAAAAATGATGTCGTCCCAATCTTACCGATTGAGCCTGCTTTTCCTTTTGTACCGTTAGCGAACGTATATTCTGATCCCAACGCCTGGGCTGCATCTTCAATTACATGCAGATTGTAACGCGTCGCAATTTCCAGGATCGGCTCCATATCAGCACACTGTCCATAGAGATGAACCGGTACAATTGCTACAGTTCGTTTTGTAATTTTTTGCTCGATCTGAAAAACATCAATATTAAAAGTGTTTTCGTCCACATCTACAAAAACAGGCTTCAGTTGCAGCAGAGCAAGTACCTCAGCCGTGGCAACATACGTATGTACCGGCAGAATAATTTCATCACCGGGTTGAAATCCAAGCGCCATCATAACAATTTGAAGGGCATCTGTACCATTGGCACAGGGGATTACAAAATCAGAATGCTGGTAAAACCCTAAAGCTTCCGCGAAGATCTGTACTTCCTTGCCTTGTATGAAGGCAGTGCTATCCAGAACTTGCTGCATCGCCATATCAATCTCTCGTTTAATCCTGAGATATTGTTTATGCAGGTCAACCATCTGAATCTTATCCATATTAACAAAGCCTGCTTTAAAAGATTGACTATTTAGAGATGTTCACTATGTACAACGCCTCCCTATCAAGAATACAACTTATCGAGCGCATATATTATTGCTAGCATACTAGTTCGGCACATTCCTTATTTTCTTTTCCCATTGCCAGGCGTGAAGCAAAGAATCGTCTATAGTGTATTTAGTTTTCCAGCCCAGTACGCTATTTACTTTTGCCGGATCTGCATAGACCTTCTCAATATCCCCTGCGCGCCTTTCACCCAATGCGTATGGCAACTTTACTCCAGTAACGGCAATAAATTTTTGAATGAGTTGAAGCACAGAGACACCGATGCCGGTTCCGAGGTTAAAGACCTCGTACATATTTTTCTCAGCTTGTTTAGAAAGATAATCGATAGCTTTAACATGTGCAGAAGCAACATCTACAACGTGTATAAAATCCCGGATACACGTACCATCGGGCGTATCGTAATCTGAACCAAACACCGTCAACTTCTCACGTATACCGGCTGCAGTTTGCGTGATATAGGGAACAAGATTATTGGGTGTCCCGATTGGAAGTTCGCCCATTAATGTGCTGGGGTGCGCGCCAATCGGATTAAAATATCGCAAAGAAACCACTCTGAAACCGGTGCTATATGAATCTTCGAGAATTCGTTCGCAAACTTGCTTTGTTGCGCCATAAGGCGATTCGGCCCGTTTGAAGGGGGCACTTTCATTTACCGGGATCTCATCTGGTTGGCCGTACACTGTGCACGATGATGAAAAAATAAGATCGCGAACGCCACTCTCCTGCATGGCTTGAAGTAACGCTACAAGAGAACCTACATTATTCTGATAGTAATCGAGCGGTTTTTGTACAGACTCTCCAACCGATTTAAATGCTGCAAAATGTAGCACTGCCGAAATACCTTTAGTGCTTTCGAATAATTGATTCAGAAATTGCTTATCACAACAATCGCCCTCAATAAACGTGACCTTCTTTTTTGTGATTTTTTCTATTCCCTCAAGCAGGGTTCGATCGCTTTTTGACAGGTTATCAACAATTACGGGATCATATCCAGAGGCTATCAACTCAACTACTGTATGCGCGCCGATATAACCGGCGCCTCCTGTAACCAATATCTTTTTTGAAAAATCCATTATCGTCGGGGATGTTAAAACCAATTCAACTTTTCAAAACAATCATCAGAGCCTTGCCGTTATCAAAGATTTCTCAAGGACTCCTTTTACATCATATACCACTGTTTTTTCATGGCGGATAGCTGACCAATCCAACTGTGCAAACTCTTTATGACCCACGGCAAGAATAATGGCATGATACTTTTTTGTAAGCGCGGGTATAAGTGAAAGTCCATATTCATGCTTCACCTCGTTTGCATCCGCAAAAGGATCATACACCTCCACCGTTGTACCAAAGCTTTGAAGTTCTTTTACAACATCAACAACCCGACTGTTCCGGATATCCGGACAATTTTCCTTGAAGGTAATTCCAAGCACGAGGACATCTCCTTTGTTGATCGGCAAATCATGTTGAGCCATTAGTTTAATAACACTATTGGCAATATGGATACCCATGTTATCATTTATTCGCCTTCCGGAAAGAATAACTTCTGAATGATAGCCGACACTCTCTGCTTTATGGGTAAGGTAGTAAGGGTCTACGCCTATACAGTGACCGCCAACTAACCCTGGTTTGAAAGGTAGAAAGTTCCACTTCGTGCCAGCAGCCTCCAATACTTCGTGCGTATCAATCCCGATGCGCTCAAAGATTAATGCTAATTCGTTAACAAATGCAATATTGAGATCGCGTTGAGAGTTCTCGATGACTTTTGCAGCCTCAGCAACTTTTATTGATGACGCTTTATGCGTTCCTGCCGTAATAATTTTTCTGTAAAGTTGATCTACCTTTTCTGCAATTTCGGGCGTGCTTCCGCTTGTTACTTTTTTTATAGTCGTAACCCGATGAAGTTTATCACCTGGGTTAATCCGCTCAGGTGAATATCCACAAAAAAAATCAACATTAAATTTCAACCCGCTGACTTTCTCGAGAATGGGAACACAGACCTCCTCGGTACAACCCGGATAAACTGTCGATTCATATATAACGATGTCGCCTTTTTTTAAGACAGACCCAACCGTTTTGCTGGCACTTTCCAATGGCCTGAGATCAGGCTTTTTAAATTCATCGATCGGTGTAGGAACGGTAACAATGAAATGGGTGACTTGTTGTAATGCTGTCAGGTCTGCCGAATAACTCAGGTTCGTCGACAGCTTCAATTCTTCAGGATCTACTTCCAGCGTTCGGTCAAACCCCTTATTAAGTTCGTCAATACGATCCTGATTTATATCAAATCCAACCACGGGTAATACTTTTCCAAACTCTACGGCTAGCGGAAGTCCTACATAACCCAAACCAATAATTCCTAGTTTTTCCATTGTGAATTTATTTGTAATACTCCAGGTACCAGTCAACAAATTTTCCGATTCCCACTTCGATAGGAGTAGCAGGTTTAAAATCAACTTCCTTCATTAGATTGTCCACATCGGCAAACGTATTGGGCACATCCCCTTCCTGTATAGGCATCATATTCTTAACCGCTTTTTTGCCTAGTTTATCCTCTAACACTTCAATAAACCGCATTAGTTCAACAGGTTGATTGTTACCAATATTGAATATCCGGTAAGGCGCAAAGCTTGTCGCGGGATCAGGCTCCATAGCATTCCAGTCTTTGTTCGGTGCTGCAACTTTTGGAATCAAACGCGACACGCCTTCTACAATATCATCCACATAGGTAAAATCTCGCAGCATTTTTCCGTTATTAAAAACATCTATTGCCTTTCCTTCAAGAATGGCCTTTGTGAATAAAAACAACGCCATATCTGGACGACCATAAGGTCCATACACTGTAAAAAAACGAAGACCAGTAGTGGGTAAGTTAAACAACGATGAATAGGTATGTGCCATCAATTCATTAGACTTCTTAGTGGCCGCATAAAGAGATATAGGGTGGTCAACAGCATGATTTACCGAGAAGGGCATCTTTATATTCGCTCCATATACGGAGCTTGAGGATGCATATACAAGATGCTTTACCTTATGATGCCGACACGCTTCCAGAATATTCAGGAATCCATGTAGGTTACTTTCAAGATAGGCATGCGGGTTTGTCAAAGAATACCGGACTCCAGCCTGGGCTGCCAGATTCACGACATAATCAAAACTATGCTGACCAAATAATTTATTAATTCCGGGCTTATCGGTTAAGTCAAGTTGGTTGAAAAGAAAATTACCATTATGACCCAAAATATCAAGTCTGGCGTGCTTTAGGTTTACATCGTAATAATCATTGAGGTTATCAATGCCAAATACCTTATAACCAAGCTTGCAAAGTTTCTGCGTAAGATGAAAACCGATAAATCCGGCTGCACCGGTTATTAACACAGAGGGAGTTGACTGCATAAAGCCTTACTTATTTAGAGGGCAAAACTAACAGATTAGGGTGAATTTGTAATATTTTCTATTTTTCGGACAAATTACCAATGTTACCATGTCGAATCAGAGGAATAAGGATGAGATTGATTTACTTGAGTTATTTCTAAACGCTGTAAATACTGTCAGGGCAAACTTTTGGTTGATAGTCTCTTTTTTTATCATCGGTTCGGTATTAGGACTTTTTCATTTTTACTCATCAAAAAAAGTTTTTGAAAACCAGATGATGGTTAGTTCAAAAATATTAACTGAACCCTACAGCCAGGTGTTGTTTCAAAATGTTAATAGGCACCTGGCGGAAGGCAATACGGGAGCAATCGCGAACCGGTTCGGCATTTCAGAACAGGCTGCAGGTAATATCCTTCATTTTGAAATTGAAAAGCTGTCTGAAGTTCCAATGACAGATGACGAACAAATAGGTCGATTTCTGATCGCTGTTGATGTGACGGATCAGAAACTGTTACCCGACCTGCAGACCGGAATAATTAGTTATCTTGAAAATAATGACTTTGTAAAAATCAGAGTTGAGCAAAATAAAAACTACCTAACGCAGACGGTGGCTCAAATTGATGCGGAGATCAAGGATCTTGAGGATTTCAAATTTAGAATCTTCAAAGGCGATTTTTTCCAGAGTATTAACGGAAGTATCATGTTTGACCCAACTTCAGTCAACTCAAAAATTTTGGAGTTAAAGGAGAAAAAATCTACCCTGGAAAATGAGCTGGAACTTGCCAACAGTGTGCAACTTATTGATGGATTTGCAAAATTCAACAGACATACAAGTCCTAAACTTTCCGTTTCCCTGGTGGCGGGCTCCTTCGTTGGTTTATTTTTCGTGGGACTGCTGATTGCCTTTAAATCGATCCGAAAGCTTTTGAGAATGGCTGAAACGGTCAAGGAACCTGGTCAATGATTTTCAAACTAATCCGGAAAGAATTTACCCTCGAACTTAGGCGAAAAGCCGTAATTTCAGGCATAGGTCTTTACCTCTTTAGTCTCATCTTTATTTGCTACCTCACCTTCAGCCTCCGTCAAAACAGCATTAATGAAGCCACATGGTCGGCGTTGTTCTGGCTTGCCGTCCTTTTTTCAGTAATCAATAGTGTCGCGAAAAGCTTTATCGGCGAAAAAAAAGGTTCGTTCATCTATTACTATTCTATCGCAAGTCCCCAGGCCATTATTCTTTCAAAAATTGTTTATAACACTGTCTTTACGCTAATTCTCTCTTTAACTGGATATCTTCTCTTTTCGGTTTTCATTGGCAATCCCATTCAGGATACCGGACTATTTGTTCTTACCCTTCTATTAACATCCCTGGGGTTCTCCGCGGCACTTAGCCTGATCTCTGGAATTGCTTCAAAAGCAAACAACAGCAACATCCTGATGGCAGTTTTGAGCTTTCCTGTAATCATTGCCCTTTTGCTAATGGCAATAAAAATAACAAAAAATGCGCTGGACGGCCTCGATCGCTCTGTCAGTACAGATGAGCTATTAAACCTGCTTGCAATTAATTGCATTCTTACCGCATTGGCGTACATGCTCTTCCCGTATATTTGGCGCAGTTAAAACAACAGACGACTAAACACTCCGCCGAAATTTTAGTTTCTGCATCAACACCATCATGAAGACCTGGCTGAAAATTATTGCCGTACTCCTTCTTTTCTATGTCCACATCGGTGGAATACTCTTTGATGTCCCTCGGCTGAACATCTTAAACGAGACTATCAGGGCATTGTATTTTCACGTGCCGATGTGGTTTGGGATGGTGTTTCTTTTTCTTTTGTCAGTTTATCATTCTATCCGGTACCTGAGAAACCCTTCAACACGCGTGGATTATCTGGCGGTAGAATATGCCAATGTCGGTCTGGTATTTGGAATCCTGGGTATGCTTACCGGAATGCTTTGGGCCAATTATGCCTGGGGATCTCCATGGCACGGTGATCCTAAACAAAATGGTGCTGCCATCGCATTATTGGTATACCTGGCTTACTTTGTTTTACGGGGATCCATTGAAAATGAAGAGCAAAAGGGTCGCTTGAGTGCTGTTTACAATATTTTTGCCTTTGCGGCGATGGTTCCTTTAATATTTATTATTCCGCGAATGACCAGCTCGATGCACCCCGGAAACGGCGGCAATCCAGCATTCAACATGTATGACCTTGATAGCAAAATGCGCCTGATTTTTTATCCTGCGGTAGTTGGTTGGATTTTGATCGGAATATGGGTCACTTCACTTCGCGTGAAAGTAAGATCTTTGGAAGAAAAAATACTGGAAATCGAAAATGGAAAAAGTTACTAAAAGAGTTCTTAGCCTTCTGCTATTCTTGTTCACTACCTCCCTGCAAGCACAATCAGATGTTGAAATGGCCGATGGGCTGCGTTCTGAAGGTAAAATTTACGTTGTCGTTGGAATCATACTTATCGTACTGGCGGGTCTGATCATTTATCTGGTTATGCTCGACCGAAAAGTAAAAAAGCTGGAAGATTTGTTAACGGGCAAAAATCCCCAAACCAAATAGCTCCAATCTGCGTTTTCCCAATAAATTTTCATCTCGTTTCCTTCAAAGATCAAGCTGAAGAGAGGTTCTAAGGGGTCTTGCAATGCGTCTTCTTTCAAGAAGCACCCAGTAAGTGACAATGAGATAAAAATCATTATTTTCTAACCATTTTGTATCTAATTTCGTGCTCGAATTCAGGACGCTATGAAAAAATCACACATCATAATACTGGTTGTAATTGCCGCAGCCATTGGCATTATCGTTTCTACCGCGGGGGATGCCAGCACCTACGTAGGATTTGATGAAGCGATTGCCCTGTCAACCTCAGGAAATCAGAAAGAAATTCATGTCGTTGGCGAATTGAAAAAAGATGCCAACGGACACATCGTAGGAATCCAGGAAGGAGAAGATCGCGTTTCTTTTTCTTTTATTATGATTGATGATAAGGGCAGAGAACAAAAGGTGATTTATGCTGAACCTATGCCATCCGACTTTACACGATCTGAAAAGGTAGTTGTAATCGGAAGTTATCAGGATGATACGTTCCGGGCCAGTAAGATCCTCCTTAAATGTCCCTCCAAGTATCAGGAAGAAAAGATAAATGTTTAACATAACGAGCTTTACACTATTCACACAAACTGGCCACTTTGGGTCGACCGTAGTATTATCTACCTAATTCAGTGATTATGCATTATTTCGTCGGTGACCTGGGTCACCTTTTTGTTATTACTTCTTTCATAGCATCGCTCGTTACTGTGTTTGCGTACTTCAAGGCAACTACCGTTACCGCTTTAGATCAGAAAAAGTATTGGCTGCAAAATGGGAAAACAGGTTTTTATCTGCATGCCGCTGCCGTGTTGGGTGTCTGCATTACGCTCTTCGTCATCATAGCCAATCATTACTTCGAATATCACTATGCATACAATTATTCAGACCGAAAACTCCCATCCTATTACCTGATTTCAACCTTCTGGAATGGGCAGGAAGGAAGTTTCTTGTTATGGATGTTCTGGCATGCCGTGCTCGGGATAATTGTTATAAACACTAATAAATTTTGGGAAGCACCTGTAATGACTGTGTTCGCCATGGTACAAGCTTTCCTGGCGTCAATGGTTTTAGGAGTTGTTCTCCCTGTACTGGATTTTAAGATCGGAAGTTCCCCATTTATTTTATTACGGGATGCCTTGCAGGATGCTCCCATCTTTGCCGCTCAACCTGAGTTTATTCCGAAGGATGGCAATGGCCTCAACCCATTGTTACAAAACTATTGGATGGTCATTCACCCACCGACCTTATTTCTTGGATTTGCGGCTACGCTTGTGCCGTTTTCATTTTGCATTGCGGGTCTTTGGCTAAAGAAGTATCGCGACTGGGTACGTCCTGCTCTACCCTGGGCGTTGTTCGGCGGAGCGATCCTAGGGCTTGGAATATTAATGGGTGGGTATTGGGCATATGAAACCTTGAATTTTGGAGGTTATTGGAACTGGGATCCTGTAGAAAATGCAGTGTACGTTCCATGGCTGATTCTGATTGCCGCCATTCACACCATGATCACCTATAAAAATAGTGAGACTGCGTTGAAAGCATCTATTATTCTGGTGATAGCTGTATTTGTGCTTATTCTTTATTCTACTTTCCTTACACGAAGTGGTGTTTTAGGTGATGCTTCAGTGCACTCCTTCACCGACCTTGGACTATCAGGCCAACTGCTTATTTATCTTCTGTTCTTCGTGGTTGTCTCAGCGGGTCTTGCGATTTATCGCTGGAAAGAAATTCCAACATCCGAAAAAGAAGCTTCTGTTTACTCGCGCGAATTCTGGATTTTTATTGGTGCTATCACACTTTGTTTAATGGGCTTTCAGGTTTTAATGCCTACCTCAATCCCTGTCTGGAATAAAATTATTACACTGTTTGGAGGAACCTCCAACCTTGCACCGCCTGCGGAGCAAATCACCTTTTATTCTAAGTTTCAATTGTGGTTTGCCGTCATTGTAGGATTTCTTTCCGGCATCGGGCAATTCTTTTGGTGGAAGAAAATGGATAAGGAAGAGCTTAAAAAAGAGCTGCTCCCACCGGCGCTCATTGCACTTATATTGTTTGCGCTGATCATTACCCTCGGACAGGTGTACACGTTTTCTTATATCATCCTTACGCTTGCTGGTGTGTTTACGCTGGTAACGAATGGCAAGATCTTAATTTCACTGCGTAAATCCAGCCCGTCGCTTTCAGGTGGAGCAGTCGCCCACATTGGCGTGGGGATGATGCTGGTGGGAATTATGTTTTCTGCAGGCTATTCTAAAATAGTTTCCCTTAACAATACCGGGATGCTCATCTCCAAAGAATTCAGTGAAGACTTTAATCGTGATAACCTGTTGCTTTTTGTTCACGAACCCCGTACGATGTGGGGGTATGATATTGAATATCTGGGGGAGAGATTGGAACCCCGATATCATTCCGGATACATCCGCAGCAGCGATATTTTTAAAACCGATGATCGCGATCGTGTGATTGCCAAATTTGATTTGAACGTTGCCAGCCGAAGTTACAAGGCAAAAGACACAATAGAAATTCGTGGTGAAAATACGTTTTATGAAATTCAGCTACGCCGTGGAAATAAAACCTACACACTGTATCCACGTGCGCAAATTAACCCGGAAATGGGTGGGCTATTAGTATCTCCAGATATTTACAGAACTGTTTCCGCGGATTTGTATACACATGTTTCATCTGTCATGAAACCTTCGGAAGATGAGGAGTGGAGTGATCTGGAGGAAAATAGAATCAGGCTTGGTCAGGAGTTTTTTGCCAACGACTACGTGGCCACACTCCAATCCGTTGACCGTGTTCTCGAGGTGGATGGTGTTGAACTTTCGCAGGAAGATGTTGCTGTAAAGGCAGGAATACATATCCAGGGAGAAAAAGGAGACTATTACGCTGAACCAATTTTTCTGATCAAGAACAAATTTGTGGGCCGGATTCCGGATGAAGTTCAGGATCTGGGTCTAAGACTTTTTCTTATGAATATTCATCCTGAAACGAATGAATTTAGTATTGGAATTAATACCCGACAAAAGGATTGGGTAGTAATCAAAGCGATGGAGAAACCTTATATCAATGTGCTTTGGATTGGTACATTAGTACTCATGGGTGGTTTTGGAATTGCTATGACCAGAAGAATTCGTGAGTTCAGGAAGATGAAAGAAAAGGGTCTCGAATAAATAACGCTGCCACAGCTAAAGATTCTTCTGTTTGAGATGCTTTGCCGACTTTGAAAGCCAGGCTGAAAGATTATTTCTAAGCCATAAGCTTCTCAATAAGCTCATCAACACTTATCCCTTCGGCTTCAGCCTTGAAATTGCGAACAATTCGATGTCTTAGAACTGGTTTGGCGATCGCCTGGACGTCTTCAATATCGGGTGAGTATTTTCCACTGAGCAGCGCATTACATTTTGAGCCTAAAACCAAATACTGTGATGCACGTGGTCCTGCACCCCATTCTAAATAATCATTCGCCATGGACACACTTCCTGAAACTCCCGGGCGTGTTTTATTCGCCAAGCCAACAGCGTATTCAATTACATTATCTGTAACTGGAACGCGACGAACCAGGTGCTGAAAATATGCAATCTCTTCGCCCGTTAAAATTTTGTCAACATGCTTTGGCTCATCCGTTGTTGTGCTCTTTACCACTTCAACCTCATCCTTAAATGAAGGATAGGTAAGCTTGATGTTAAACATGAAACGGTCCAGCTGAGCCTCCGGAAGAGGGTAAGTTCCTTCCTGTTCAATAGGATTTTGGGTAGCCAGTACAAAAAATGGTCTTGGTAAAGCATAACGTTGTCCTGCAATGGTGACAGCATATTCCTGCATTGACTCTAATAATGCAGCCTGGGTTTTCGGTGGTGTACGGTTTATCTCATCCGCTAACAATATATTGGCAAACACTGGCCCTTTTACAAATTTGAAATTCCTTTCCTTATCCATCGTTTCCGCCCCTACAATATCAGAAGGCATAAGGTCGGGAGTAAACTGGATGCGTTTGAACTCCAGATCAAGTGAGGTTGCAATAGTTTGCACCAATAGTGTCTTTGCCAATCCTGGTACCCCTACCAGCAAAGAATGCCCCTGACAGAAAATACCAGTCAACACCTGGCGAACAACGTCCTCTTGTCCTATGACGACCTTGGAAATCTCAGCTTTTAATTTTTTGTAAGCACCGGCCAGTGCGTCGGCGGCCTCTACGTCGGAAGAAAAATTCGTCATTATCACTCGTCTAATAGTCCACAAATATCATACGCCGGATCAATGTTAATAAAAACATCCAGCCGGGCCTTCTGAAACCACTTCTGTAAAATTTTATCCTTTTTTTCATTCAACGTTGCTCCCTGAATCTTAGTCCAGTCTTGCTCAAGCGAAGCCTGATGCGGTGCAATCCTCGACTTATAATACAATATCCGTACAGCATCCTTACCATCGTCTGTCCGATACCTGATTGGTTTCGAAACCTCCCCAACTTTCATCGAATCCAGCTTAAAAAATATAATTGGATCCAATTCGTCAACGGTAAGCTGCACACCGCCTTCACCATCGCTAAAAAAACCACCATTACCTTTGGTCGCGACATCGTCTGATAACTCTTTTGCAGCATTCTGAAACTTCAAGCTGTCACCCACGATGAGCCTGCGAATACTGTCGAGATAATGTGATGCTTTATTCAAATCGTCAGGCGAAGGTTCAGGAGACATTAAAATATGACGTGAATGATATTCATTACCTCGTCGTTCAATAAGCTGCATAATATGAAAACCAAATGGCGATTTAAACGGCATTGATATTTCATTCGGTTTTAATTTAAACGCCATCGCTTCGTATTCTGGCACCATACGTCCACGGCCAGACCAGCCCATTTCGCCGCCGTTAGAAATTACACTTGGATCGTCAGAGTACTCTTTGGCAAGTTTTGCAAAATCTTCTCCCGCAAGAATTCTGGCGCGGATTGCGGAAAGCTTCGATCGGGTTAGTTCCTCCTGAATTTCACTGACTTTCGCAATCCTTACTATTTGCCCTACCTCCACCGAAGCAGAAAAATAAGGAAGGCTGTCTTTCGGAATTTTATTAAAGAATCGCTTTACATCCGCGGGCGTTACTTTGATATCCTTTGTCATCTCGTCTTCCATTCGGCCAACAATCATCTGTTCCCGAATCTGCTCGCGCAATTCCAGCCTCACTTGCTCCAATGTCTTTCCGTATAATGCTTCAAGCTCATCCTCAGTTCTGCCAGACTGGGCAAGGATCATATCCATCCGATTTTGTGTATTCAGGTCAACTTCAGCATCCAGCACCATAACGGAGTCTATCTCTGCTTTTGCCAGCATGAGCTTATTCCGAACTAACATAGCCAGATATTGACATTTCGCCTGTTCCGAAGGCGAACCACCATTTGTTATATAGTCCTGATAGGCTCTTTCAAGTTCCGACTTGATTACAATATAGTTGTCAACCTTCGCGATTATTTTATCGACAACAAACCCACCATTCTCAGCCGGGGTCGGGGGGCTATCCTGATCCTGTCCTACAGCTTGCAAAAAGGGCATGCAAGTCAAAATAATACAGATAATTCTTCTTATGTATTTTGCGATGTTCATATCAATTATAAATCTCAAACTCTTGTTGATCTAGTGCCTTATTATATACGTTATCTTCCAGTTGCTTTGCCAATTCTACTTTTCGTTTGTTCAGGATAATGTTTCGAATATCATCCTTAACAAACTCAAGTGGAGAAACGTTATCCGAAATCCTGTACTGTCCAACCCTTAAAAAATACAGGAAGTTGTCGTCGGAAGTCTCAAAATACGGATTTGATCTCAAAAACTGTATTCTATTGGGTATCTCCGCCATGGGTGAATTTTTTACCAATTCATCAAAAACCACCCAGCTGGATCCGGATATATGATAGGCGACCGAAAAACTTAAGCAGTACGACTTTAATTCACTTTCATCCCTTTCACGTGACGAAAAAATTAAATCCTTGATCTTTTCTGTGCGTGGTGCATTTTTAGGTACCTTAATGTAGGTCCCCTGCACGATATTCTGCTTTAGGATAAAATTGTCGATATTCTGCTTATAATATTCCTCAATTTCAGCGTAGGCAACTGCCGTATCCAGGTGTTGCTTTATATAATAAGTCTGATATTCGTATGCAATTATACTGTAGCGGTAGTCCAAAATTTTACGCTCTACCTGCGCTTCATTAATGTCTATTTTTCGCGATGCTTCCTCAATCAATAATTGTTTCCGAATCCAGGTATTTATATAAGCCTCCACAAGCCTGGCGCTATCCTGGGCAGGCGTTCCTGGCGCTACAATCCCTACCAATTCATCTTTATAAATATAGGAATTATTAGCTCTGGCCACGGCCTGCCGGTCTGAATCACCTCCAGAATTAGTGACCTTCATTTTAATCAATTCACAACCTGACAATAAAAAACATACAGCCATTGAAAAAAAATAGTGTTTCCCCTCAAAGCGACTCACCCAATTACTTTGCTTGCAACTGCTGTAAAATGTACTTTTTCCCTTTTTCATCAACCTTTACGGAGTGCTTCTTTTTTAATTCTTCCAGCCACTTTTTCTCCAGATAAACCTGGTAATCGGAAATGACAGCGGATCTTGCTTCATCAAACGACATCGACCCGGCCGGCAGTATCTCCTTTAGCCACGCAAGGTAATATATTCCTTCGTTTTCTGTGGAGTAAACGCCTTTTGACCAGGGTATCTTCGCAAATACTGCCTTTTCCTCTTTTTTAAAAAAACCAGACTCTACTTTGACCCTTTTGGCCTTCAGCAAATCCTGGATTTTTCGTTCATCGCCTTGTCCAATAAGCTCTTTCAATGGGGAAGTGAATTCATCGGTTTTGGACGAATACAAAACCGTTTTGCTCCTTTCACCAGCCTGGTAATCGGAAATATGGTTATTGTAAAATGCATGTTGCCCTACCGAATCTTCTGAGGCCTTGTTCCAAACCTCCTTCTCCATGATCTCAAAAAGCAGTATTCCCTCGTAATATTCTTTCAATAAGAAACTGTACGTTGGGTTCTCCTGAACAATTTTTTCTTCGACACTCTGAAGGATGCTTGTCTCGATGAAATTGTTGTAAAGTTGCTCTAAATATTTCGCCGGAGTTTGTGTATTCGCGGCCTGACTCACTTGAACGTAGTCAAGAAATTCCTTCACGGAAGCACTCCTTCCTTTGAGACTAAAAAGTTGCATTTTTTCAGTGTCTGGTAAATCGGGCAACTTCCAATTCCCATTTTGCAAACTAGAATCCGCATGGAGAAACACAACTTGTTTTACATCCTTGTTTTCGACGAGGTTGAATTCCTTTCTTAACCTTATCTGTAAGGCTTGTTTTGATACTTCCGTGCGCTCATCACGAAGGACACGATTTTTTAAAGAAGGCGCTATGGCGTCGAATGCCGCAAGAGGTATTTTTTGTTCGAGTCTAATGATGTGCCATCCATATTGACTTTGAAAGGGATCCGATATATCTCCGGCTTTTTCAAGGTTGAAGGCCATATTCTCAAATTCGGGAACACCAGCCATGGCTCCGGTTCCAAAGGGTCGAAGTTTTCCACCATTGTCTTTTGTTGCCGGATCCTCTGAATACTGCTTACACAATTCTTCCCACTTAGCGCCCGCTTGCAACTGATCATAAATAGTGAAAATAGAATTTTTAGCCGTTTCACTATCGCGCTCCTCGCCCGTACGAATCATTATGTGAGAAACTTCGACTTCTCCACGGGCAGCCCTTCTATCGAATACTTTAACAAGATGATAACCAAATTTCGTTCTTACAGGCTGGCTTACATCACCTACCTTGGTTTGATACGCCGCTGACTCAAACGGATACACCATTTGAAGCGCAGTGAAATAACCCAAACTACCTTGATTGGTCCTCGCCGACGGGTCTTCGGAGTACAATGATGCAGCCCGCGCAAAATCCTCGCCACCAAAAATTTTGTCTCTGATGTCGACAATTCGATTATACGCCTCAAGCGTGTCGGCCGCAGATGGGTCTGGCGTCAACGTTATTAAAATATGGGAGGCCTTTACCTCTTCCTTCAGCCTGTCATACGTTTTTTTCACCAGGCTATCCGTTAGGCTGGCGTCCGGAAGGTATGGCTTTCGTAATTCATCTTTATAAGAGTTATACTCTTTTACGAAAGAAGGAGATGTATCCATACCTCTTTGTCTAGCCTCCTGAACTTTAAGTTTGAAGTTTATGAATAACTCCAGATACTCCTCTACTTTCTGCTGTGTAAAGTCTTCCTTTTTTGTATGATTCTTTTTATATAGATAAAGGAATTCATTTGCTGTCACAGGATTGCCACCGACGGAAAAAACAGTTATTGTCTTTTCATTTTTTGGTTTTGACCTTTTACCCTGACCAAAACTGAAAGAAAAAATCCCAATGCAGAGAAGCATTAGGGCTACAGGTTTCAACATAGAATAATGATTTCTTGGATTCAATTAAAGTGGACTCGTTTTACGAGACGACAGATATTCCTTCCGTCAAATTTTTGGTATTCTATTTTATCCATGATGGATCTGACGAGTCTAATACCCAATCCACCTTTGCGTTTCTCGTGAACAATGCTGCCGAGGTCTGGTGTGGTAAACTCGTTTATATCAAATACAGTTCCATCGTCAATAAGCTCAAACACCAGCGGACTGTTTTTATCGACGAAAATATTAAGCTCGAATAAATCCTCCGGATTACAATGATGTGCGTGAATCATAAGGTTTGAGCACATCTCGTCCAAAGCGAGTACGATCTCACTAATTTCCAGATCGGAGATTCCATGATTCTTCAACGACGTACGAATAAAGTCTCTGACATCTTTCAGATTCTCGATACTACAACCGACTTTATACTTATAGTTAAACTTATAGTTCATTGACAATTTCCTTTGCTTGAACTTTATCCTTTCCAATTTGCAGCAATTCATTAAGCCCCAAAATGCTGAACGTATTAGCAACCTTATCACTCATTCCAAATAGAACCATTTTTATATTCCGGTCTTCAAACTCTTCAATGTATGACATAAAGACGCCAAGGCCGGCAGATGAGATGTATTCGAGCGCGCTGCAGTCCACCAGGATTTTTACAAATCCTTCTCCCACACTTTTGGCAATAGCCAGGTCAAGCTCAATGGAGGAACTGGCGTCAATCTCGCCAACCAGGGCGATAATATCCGCTCCGTCTTCTTGTAGTCTCTTGATGTGGATCATAGGTTTTAAACGTTTTATAAAAATTAATGTTCCTTTCCTGTAGTTATACCCATTTTACTTCCCGCGATGGATGCACATCGTTTAAGTAACTGAATTAAACTTTACGATCATCGTCGTGTAATCGTCATCAATATTATCGGTGCCCGAAAACTCATATAGTTTACTTATCAAATGATCCTGCACTTGTTTTGCTGAACATTCGCTTACCTCGTGCACAGTCGATCGTAACCGGTCATAACCAAACTCTTCACCCCGTTTGTCTTTAGCCTCCGTAATACCATCGGTGTAGAGTACCATTATATCACCTGGCTTATAGCAAAATTCATAAGCCTGAATAAACCTGGAGTAGCTTTTATTCCGCACCATTCCCAGGGCGACACCTTTATCTTTAAAATACTCCAACGACTCTTTTTCGCGACAGTAATACAAAACGGGGCAATGGCCGGCTCTCGCATACCGAATTTTCTTTGTTTCTGTATTGATTACAAAATAAGTGGCCGAAATAAAAGAACCTCGCTCCAGGCAATACACAAGCGCCTGATTCGCCTGAATCATGAATCGATCAGGTTCCATGTTGCTTTGTGCAAGGCTGTGGAAAATTCCTTTCATTTGAGACATGTGGAATGCTGCCGTGGTCCCCTTTCCGGATACATCCGCAACGATAATGGAAATAAGATTTTCGTTTATGCGTAGCGTGTCGTAGTAATCACCTCCGACTTCATCGGCCGATTCAGAAAAAGCAGCGATTTCAAAATCATGGTCTTGTTCGAGAAGGGTTGGCAGTAAACTCTTCTGCACCATCTTCGCAATCTTCAACTCCTCTTTGTACCGTTCATTCTGAAGCGCCTCCTCCATCAACCTGAAATTCTCGATGGATATTCCTGCCTGATTCGAAAACGTAGACACAATTTTTGTCATTTCCCTATTGAAACCTTCCGGTAATTCTTTCAACAAGGCCAACGTCCCAATATTTTCACTTTTAACATAAATAGGAAAAGCCAGTATCGATCGAAAGCGCGAACCTTTCAAAGAAGCCAGATGCTTCGATAGATTCTTTGTTTTTTCACTTCCCTGATCAAATACACCTTTGACTTTATGCGTACTGAGGTGGTTGATGATATCACGTGATTCTTTGTCAGTTATTTTATAGGTAAAAAGTTTCTGCTCCTGGGAATTGCTATTTATTTCAAGCCAGGCAGCATCTGCAAACACAGAGCTGACTGATGTTTCAAGTAAAATATTATAAACGCTCTCTTCACTTTGTTCAGTTTGAATCGATTGACTAATCCGTTGAAAGTTGACTACCTCTTCAAGTTTTTGCTCGAACACTGAAGTAGTCGGAAGATTGAAAAGTATTACAAGGAAAGAGAAAATACTATACACTGTAACGAACACGATGAGTGATAAAATAAAGATATGATAGTGGTAATCCGTAAAGTAAGGTGTAACATTTGCAAGACTCTCCGACAACGCACTGTTCGTGTAAAAGATGTATAACAGGTAAAAGACTGTAAGCAGCAGCAGCAACAGGCTCGTCCACTTCTGTCGGAAGTTTAGAAACGCAACCCACTTCATATTCCCGGAAAGAACCAGCCCGGTTATGACAAACGTACTCAGCAGCGTGACATAGAGCCATTCAACCAAAGGAACCTTAAAGCTGTTATAAACAAGAGTGACGAGCAATCCGAATTCAAAGAAAGCCCACAAGCGCAAAAGCCATTTTGATTTTTGATACAGGATAAGGCGCTTCCAGGCACTGAATGCCATCATGAGGAAACTGATCATCAGGCCCAGGTTAATCAAATAGATCAGATCCTTAAATACAGGATGGGTTGTGAGTTTAGTATCATTTAAAAGAAACTCCACAAGACGAAGGGCAAGGGAGGCAACCGTCGCGATCAACCCTGTGGCAAACACCCGCCACAACAAATCGACAAAATTCAAAACCTCGTCTCGCTCAATTTTAAGTTTGTAGTAATAGAAAAGGGACAGTATAAAGAGGTTCAGGATTACGCCAGGTAACCATAGAGGCACGTCAGGCTTAATATTATTTACCGTGCTAAACAGAATGGAAATGTCCGTAAACACCAAAGCCAGCCAGGTAATGACCCCAACAGTAAATAGTAGTCTGGTGATAGCTTTAGTCCGCACTAAGTAGGTAATTAAACCAAAAAAAAACCAATCCTGAGATTGGCCTACAATTATAGGAAATAAACCAGGAAAGTGTCGTCAAACTATAAATTGTACCTTGAACGAACCCTTTACCAACGAAAAATTCGATTCTTGAAATTACTTTCGGCTGTAATTCGGTGCTTCCCGCGTAATCGTTACATCGTGCGGATGGCTTTCATTTACACCGGCAGCCGTAATCTTTACAAACTTCGCCTGCTTAAGTTTTTCAATATTCTTCGCTCCACAATAGCCCATACCCGCCTTTAACCCACCGGTAAGCTGATAGAGCACTTCGGACACCAATCCTTTAAAAGGCACGCGTCCCGAAATACCCTCCGGCACCAATTTCTTAACATCTTCTTCTACGTCCTGAAAGTAACGATCTTTAGATCCATCTTCCATCGCTTCAAGAGATCCCATTCCACGATAGGATTTGAATTTCCTTCCTTCGTAGATGATTACCTCTCCAGGAGCCTCTTCTGTTCCAGCCAACAATGATCCTATCATTACACTGTCAGCACCTGCAGCAATTGCTTTTACGATATCCCCCGAAAAACGAACGCCTCCATCGGCAATAACGCAAACACCCGAACCCTTTAACGCTTTTGATGCCTCATAAACAGCTGAAAGTTGAGGTAATCCAACGCCGGCAACGATACGGGTTGTACAGATACTGCCCGGACCGACTCCCACCTTCACCGCATCGGCGCCGACGCGAGCAAGAGCTTTGGCAGCTTCGCCTGTTGCAATGTTTCCTACGATCAGGTCGAGTTCAGGATACTTTTTCTTTACACGTTTAGCGGCATCCATTACTCCTTTTGAATGGCCGTGTGCCGTATCGATGCTGATGACATCTGCTCCCGCTGATTTTAATGCATCAATCCGATCCAGAATGTCGGGAGTAACACCAACGGCGGCACCAACCCGAAGTCTGCCAAATTTATCCTGACAGGCTGTTGGTTTGTTTTTTTTCTTTTGAATGTCTTTAAAAGTGATTAGCCCCATCAGGTTTCCTTTCTTATTAACGATGGGCAGTTTTTCAATCTTATACTTCTTCAGTGTGTCCTCGGCTTGTGCGAGGGTAATGCCTTCGGCAGCGGTAATCAGATTATCCTTCGTCATGATTTTCTCGACAGGAACATTCATGTCCTTTTGAAAACGGAGATCTCGATTTGTGATAATGCCGACCAGCTTTTTTTTGTCATCAACAATAGGAATTCCTCCTATTTTAAACTCCCGCATGATATTTTCCGCTTCCTGGACGGTTGAGTTTAATCCTAATGTGATGGGATCCAGTATCAGACCGCTTTGCGAACGCTTCACTTTACGAACTTGCTCGGCCTGAAGTTCAACTTTCATGTTTTTGTGAATGAACCCTAAACCCCCTTCCATCGCGATGCTGATGGCAAGTTCTGCTTCTGTAACTGTATCCATTGCAGCGGACACGAGTGGAATATTGAGTTTTATGTTTGAAGTCAGTTTACTTGAAGTGTCCGTATTTCGGGGAAGAACTTCGGAATAAGCGGGAACAAGAAGCACATCATCATAGGTAAGTGCTTCAAAAAGGAATTTGGAAGTATCGAGTGGCATAGCAAATAATTTACGATCTATTATTTGCCGGGCAAAGGTATACTTTTATTGATTAATTCACTAACACGACTGATAGCATCCCGGAATTTCTTTTCCTGTACTTCGTGAATGTCATTTTTATGGCTAATATTCCCGTGATACCATTATTTTTGATTGTTCATCAAAAACCTTGCAAAGGTTAAATTTTTTAATCCATGAAGTTTAAAAATCTGATTTTATTGACCGCAGCTGTTTTCATTTCCACGGTTTCGTCTGCGCAGATCCAAACGGGAAAAGCTTCGTTCTACGCCGACAAGTTTGAAGGAATGCTAACCGCCAGCGGAGAAAAGTACAAGCATAACAAACTTACTGCAGCACATAAAACACTGCCGTTTGGAACGAAAGTACGGATCACCAATTTGACTAATGACAAATCGGTTGAAGTAACCATCAACGATCGGGGTCCTTATGTCGATGGTCGAATAGTGGATTTATCAAGAGCGGCTGCAGAGGAACTTGGCTTCGTAAATTATGGTTTAGCAGAAGTAACACTCGAAGTAACCGATCCAGGAGATGGGAAGGTAAGTGATCTTGGAAGAACGATTGATCAGGTAACCGTTGATGAAAAAGAGTTTTATGAATTCAAAATTTCCAGGCTCAAACCAAAAGGATTTGGTGTTCAGATCGGTACGTACCAGGAGTTGGTAAACCTGATGCGATTAGCGGACAACCTCAAAAATTCTTATCAAAAGGAAGTGGCCGTTCAGGTAAAGATCTTGAATGGTGTAAAGTATTATGGACTTATATTAGGACAGTTTCCAACCCGCGCAAAGGCGGAACAGTTCCGTGAAGAGATGCGAAAAAAATTCCCTGACGTTTTTATAGTAGAGTTTAACAGACTCTGAAGCACAACAGTGCATCGATTCAGTGACTGTATCCTGACTGCCGCTATCAACCCTAAAAAACTATGTGCGATTGGTCAGATTATAACAACATATGGAAATCATTGGGTACATAGCTTCTGTTTGCATTGGGCTAATTCTCGGTTTGATTGGTGGTGGTGGCTCTATTCTTTCCATCCCAATTCTCGTCTACATTTTCCACATTGATATTGTTCTGGCATCAGCATATTCACTTTTTATTGTAGGGATTACGAGTTTTGTGGGAGCCATTCCTAAGTACCAAGAGCATCTTGTAAATATTAAAATGGGTATTCTTTTTGGCATTCCTTCAATCATAAGCATTTTTGCAACGCGAACCTGGGTAGTACCAGCCATACCCGATGTTTTATGGCAGACCGATTCATTTATATTTTCAAAACGATTATTACTCCTCGGTATCTTCGCGCTGCTGATGATCCTCGCATCCATTTCCATGATTAAGGGGAGACGAGAATTCAATAATGATCCGGATAAATTTAAACCGGTATTAGTAATCTTTGAAGGGATGCTTATTGGATTCCTTACGGGGCTTGTAGGTGCCGGCGGTGGTTTCCTGATTATTCCCGCATTAGTGTTGCTTACTGGATTAACATTCAAAGCAGCAGTTGGTACTTCCCTTTTCATAATTGCGATCAATTCGTTAAGTGGATTTCTTGGAGATCTGTTGAATTACAAAATAGACTGGCCCTTTTTGTTGATGATCACCAGCCTTGCCGTGGTTGGAATATTAATTGGAAGTAAATTATCATCAAGGATCGCTGCAGGTGATCTTCGAAAGTCTTTCGGGTGGTTTGTGTTGATTATGGGATGCGTTATTCTAACACGTGAATTGTTAGAATGATGTAAACGAATTGAAGCATGAAACCTAAAAAGAATCAATGACTTCTTGCGCCGCCCTTTCTCCTGAAAGCAAGGCCCCATTTAACGTACCCGACTCGCCATTGACATCAGCGGCTTCTCCTGCAAAAAACACTTTGTTATTGATCGGTTCTGCAAGAGCGATACGGCTCTGATTTGTGCCACCAGGTTTAAGGTACGATACTCCTCCGTGTATGAATGGTTCCAGCGTCCAATCCTGAATAACGGCAACCACATTATCATTAAAATCTTTTCGAACGTTTATCGTGGCCTTTCCATCGAATATCGAATCCAGATCCGATATCAATACCGGAATAATTCCATTTCCAAGTAACGACAGGGATGCTGCTTTTGGCCCCATAACCGTTATCTCCATTGTTCTGCTTAGCTCACTTCTACCAGCACCACTGTTGAAGTACTCCGGCGCTTCATTACTTCCATAAAGAAATCCGGAATTTTCGCCCCAAAAATTTCCTTTAAAATCGAGTAGTACACGGATGGCGGCATCCATATCCATAGCAGATAATGCAGCAGTCTTGGAAGCGGGAAGGGCTGGGGTAAAAGTAATGCTGCCATTCTTTAAAATTGAAATGGGAACGGTTACGATCAACTTATCAACCTCCATAGAAAAAGTATCGCCATCTGCAGCCTTGTCACCGGCGACGATAATTTTCTCGCCCGTATAATTTATTTCCTTGACGACTGTATTGACTTGAACGTCGGCAATAACTTTGCTGAACCTGGATAGTAATGCATCCTGGACAGGGTTATCAG
The DNA here is from genome assembly GCA_041747735.1 of Chryseolinea sp. Classification (GTDB taxonomy): domain Bacteria; phylum Bacteroidota; class Bacteroidia; order Cytophagales; family Cyclobacteriaceae; genus Chryseolinea. The sequence continues at coordinate 113,911 of JBGTEP010000038.1, read as the reverse complement.
ACAGTGTAAGTAAAGTATTATTTCTTGTCCTTAGGTTTAATCCTTCTGTTAACGCTTTAATGCTTAGCCTTTCATTGGAAGTCCCATGCTTGTTGCCAATCCATGAATTCAAAATTCCATACATATTTGGGCTGATCCCCGCTGCCGCGATAGCCTGCTCAACAGAGACATTGGGGCCGGCATAAGATGACAGGTTATCGTAAAAAGCTTTTGCAGCGATAAAGTCCGCGTTTACCTCTGCCGTTGAAGCGTCTGTGAAAAATCCATCCAGGAAATAGTTGTCGGTTGTAGTAGCGTTAAGATCTACGGTAGTAATCTTCAGCTGCTCAACAATTTTTCCCCAGATAGAATCTGATCCCAATACCTGCGACGCTCCAAGCTCGCTGGGAAAATCGCTGCTTAATTCCGTTTGAGATGTAAACAGCAACGATGAAGACGGCTTGTCAATGGACTTTAACGTTTTAACACGGCCTCCTACACGAGCGGATGCTTCAAAAATCACAACGTTGAAACCCTTAGCCTTAAGGATATCGGCGACGAATAAACCAGCGGCCCCAGCGCCAACGATCCCTACTGTACCCTCTGAACCGGCTTGAGGATCTGGATCATCTTCACTACATGAACTCAGCCATGTTGGCAGGATTAGTCCGGCGGATAGGCCGAGGCCAATTTGCTTCACTGCATTTCTTCTCTTCAAAGGTTCCTTGTTTAGAAAGTCAATTATCGTTCGAATTTTAGAGAAATATAACCGATTTTCGGTCTATGAATTCAATTGAACTGCCAACGGTTAAAAAAGTCGCGGTAATTGGACCCGAATGTACCGGAAAATCAGCACTATCAGAATTTCTAGCGGGACACTTTCAGACCACGTGGGTTCCGGAATATGCACGCGGATACCTCGGAAACCTGATCCGCCCGTATGCCCAACATGATTTGCTTTCCATAGCTCATGGCCAAATTCGGATCGAAGAGGAATGGATGCGCGACAGTGGACCGGTCATGTTCTGTGATACAAATTTATACGTCATTAAAGTTTGGAGCGAGTTTAAGTTTGGGAACTGTCATGAAGACATACTGAAGCAAATCGCAACGCGAAAATATGATCTTTACTTACTTACTTATGTAGACCTGCCCTGGGAAGAGGACCCTCAACGCGAGCATCCGGACAAGCGGGAAGAATTGTATCAGATTTATCTTAACGAAATGAAGAATCAGCATGTGCCGTTCGTGGAAATAAAAGGTGAACGGGAAGCCCGAAGAAAAGCTGCGGTAGAGGCAGTGGAAAAACTTCTGTCATGAATCCACCCACAGGGCCGTACGCGGCGCTTAAACTTCCTGCTTTCAGATTATTTATTACTGCACGCTTTTGCGTCACACTTGCCATTCAGATCCAATCCGTGGTTGTGGCATGGCAGGTGTATGAAGTTACCAATGACCCGTTATCCCTTGGTTTAATCGGGCTCGCCGAAGCAATTCCGTCGATAACTGTTTCGCTATACGCTGGTCATATTGCCGACGTCGTACAGCGAAAAAAAATCATCCTCATTTGCCTTAGTACCTTGCTACTTTGTTCGCTGGCATTACTCTTCTTTACCCTTGATGCCGGCCAGGGTTTCTTACAGTCTGGTGTTACTGTAATCTACGCCGTTATTTTTGTAAGCGGAATCGCACGAGGCTTTATGACACCAGCTATGTTTGCCTACATGCCGCAGTTGGTTCCCAGAGCGCTTTACGCAAACGCGATAACCTGGAACAGTACACTTTGGGAAACGGCTGCGATTGGTGGCCCGGCTATTGGAGGATTCTTATATGGGTTTCTGGGCATAAAGGCATCGTACACCGCTGATGTATTGCTGATGTTCGCCGGATTAATACTTGCCATCGGTATTTCCAATAAACCACTTCCACCAGAAAGTGAGGAGCTGGGAATGATTGAAAAAATCCGGGCGGGACTGCGTTTTGTTTTTAATAACCAGATCATCCTCGGTGCCATCTCACTCGATTTATTTGCCGTATTGTTTGGTGGTGCCGTGGCTCTACTTCCCATATTTGCGAAAGAAATTCTGTTTGTAGGTCCCGGAGGATTGGGAGTTCTGCGGGCAGCTCCATCAGTTGGTGCGTTGCTTATGGCATTTTATATTACACATAATCCAATTATGAAAAATACAGGGAGAACATTACTCGGTTGTGTCGCTGGCTTTGGAGTTTGCATGATATTGTTTGCGTTATCTACCAGTTTTTGGCTTTCGCTGTTTTTGCTAATGATGAGTGGGGTTTTCGACTGCGTGAGCGTTATCATAAGGAGTACGCTTCTCCAAACGTTAACACCCGAAAATATGAAGGGACGGGTTTCAGCGGTCAATCACATCTTCATCGGATCATCGAACGAAATCGGCATGTTTGAATCAGGTTTGGCGGCGCGACTTTTGGGCGTTGTTCCTTCGGTAATATTTGGTGGATGTATGACCCTTATTTCAGTAAGCACCGTAGCGCTGTTCGCGAAATCGCTGAGAAATTTACAACGTGTTCATTAATTTAGTCTTATGCAGCAAATCTCTATCAACACACCAGCATTGCTTTTTCCTGCGATTACGCTAATGATGCTCGCCTATACGAATCGCTTCCTTGCATTGGCAACGCTAATCCGGAACCTACATGCCAAGTATAAACAGATTCAGGAAGACAGGGATATCATCAGGCCACAGATCAAAAATTTGAAACGAAGGCTGATGTTGGTGAAGCAAATGCAAGCTGCTGGGATTATCAGTTTTTTCTTTTGTGTACTAAGCATGCTGTCTTTCTACCTGGACTATGAAAGTTGGGCATTCGCGATTTTTGGATTGAGTCTTCTATCGTTATTAATTTCTCTGGGGCTTTCATTAAACGAAATTTTCATCAGCACGCGTGCCTTGGAAATTGAGCTGAAAGACATGCTTGATGAATAACGCAATTCTTTACAAACCCTAAGCATTTTCTGGTAACGTTTACAAAGATCTTTCCTTTGGTTTAACTCCAAAGGCGCGACGCTTCTTTCTCATTATTTTCACCTGAAGAACGGCTATTCGCTGGAATTTCCTAACTTCAGTTTCCTCAATAAAATAATATATGAACACCCGTAGATCTTTTCTTCAAAAATCCTTCGGCGTTGCAGGTGCATTATCCCTTTCGCCCTTTGCCATTCAAGCTGCCGCAGAGGATGTATCGGATGCACTTTTCACGCTAAGGAAATCATCAGCTCTTCAGACAGTAAGTGATGATGAGTTGTGGGCACGAATGGCACAGGCATACACGGTTTCTCCAACTATCTTAAACCTAAACAACGGAGGGGTTAGTCCACAACCTAAAGTAGTGCAAGATGCTGTTGATAGATACTATCATCTTAGCAACGAAGCACCAACCTACTACATGTGGCAAATTCTGGATAAGGGGCGCGAATCAGTACGAAGAAAATTGGCGGACCTGGCGGGAACGTCACCTGATGAGATTGCCATCAACCGAAACGCAACTGAAGCACTGGCAACCGTGACATGGGGCATTACGATGAGTAAGGGTGATGAAATCATTATGACGAAGCAAGACTATCCCAACATGATCCATGCATGGAAACAAAAAGAACTACGCGATGGAATAAAAATCAAGTGGTTGAATTTTACTCTCCCTATTGAAAAAGATGATGAGATCGTAAAAGCCTTCGTAGACGCGACAACAAAAAATACTAAAATCTGGCACATCACTCATATGATCAACTGGACAGGTCAGATTATGCCCGTAAAGAAACTTTGTGAAGAAGCTCGTAGGCGAAATATTATCTCAGTTGTTGATGGCGCCCATACTTTTGCACATATGGATTTCAAACTATCTGACTTTTCACCCGATTACTATGGCACCAGTTTGCACAAGTGGTTGTGTGCTCCATTTGGAACAGGTATGCTTTACGTTAGAAAAGAAAATATTGCGGGGTTGTGGCCACTCTTCCCAAATGACAAACCTCAAAGCAGTGACGTTAGAAAATTTGAAACGTTAGGAACCCGTTCCTTTGCACCAGAGCAGGCCATAGGTCAGGCTATAGATTTTCACAATGCCATAGGCACTAAACGCAAAGCTGACCGACTTCACTATTTAAAAAATTATTGGTGTGAAAAAATACTGAAGAACCCGCGAATTAAACTTAACATTTCACTAAAGCCCGAATTTTCCTGTGCCCTGGGAAATTTTTCAGTTGATGGGATGGAACCAGAGACCGTAGCGAGCCGTCTGATGAGTGAATTTCAAATACATACGGTGTCCATCAAGTGGGAAAATATCAGTGGTGTACGTGTTACACCCCATGTTTATACGACCACAAAAGATCTTGATCGTTTTGTAGAAGCTGTGTTGAAGATCGCGGCTTCATAAAAAAGCCCGGCCATCCCGTGGCCAGGCACTCAATTAATCTAACTCAAATCGATCGTCTCGATTTGTTTCTGTTGGAGGTGACTATTGCCCTATCCGTATAGTCCTTTAATAACTGATCCAGTTTCTTTTTATGTCTCGGTACTCTGATGTCAATGTGAACGCCATCGAGCTTTACCTCATGTACCAAAAAGTTACGCTGGTCATAAAATCTTACAACCGAATTGCGTGGGTAATAGATGTTGGTTTCAACTACCCAATAAAGGTTAACAGATGTTGTGTGCTGAGCTGACACAGTCAGTGCCATGAACGAAAATAAGCTAATAATCATTATGCGTTTCATATTGTTATGGGTTTGATATGAAATACGGGAAATGATGCATGCTGTTTTTCGATAGTAGACACGTTATATATCCACGCAGATGTAAAGCGATACCCAGTCGATCAGTCCGATCCGTCTTCAGTTCTGACCTTTTCGTCGACAAACAAGATTTTACTCAAACCTTTACAGTCTGAATCAGTATGTTTAAGGATGGATACCTTCTTTTCAAAATTTGTACTTTCTGATGATCGGGGGTATCGGATATGCAGGCACTTCCTATTCTGGTTTACCTGCTGGGGATTTATGGGATTTATCTACGGTTTCCTGTATGTACTACAGGATGACTTCAGATATTTGTCTTTCCTGGAGGCTTTCATATACTTGCCGCAGCATATGATTTTGAGTTACGGAATCATCTATTTTGTTTTGCCAAAGTACATTTTCAAAGACAAGTACTGGCAAGGTATTGCAGCTGTATTCATTCTAATCTTGCTCGTTTCAATATTATCGCCGCTGATACTGAATTACGTGGTCAATCCAGTTCGTATCACCATGAATTCCCCTGTGGGCCCGATAAAGAATATCTTTTATTCGTGGATGGCTGGCTTGAGAGGCTCTATGACGGTAGCCGGATTTGCGGTAGCTATCAAGCTTGTGAAATTATGGTACCTGAAAAAAGTTGATAATGAACGACTGGAAAAAGAAAAGCTAAAAGCCGAATTGGAAGTACTGAAGGGTCAGTTGCATCCCCACTTCATGTTCAATACTTTAAACAGTATCTATTCACTGGCGCTTAAAAAATCAGAATACACACCGGAAGCAATCCTTAAACTCTCACAACTCATGCGTTACATCCTGACGGAATGTAATGCTCAAACAATCGACCTCGAGAAAGAAGTACAGGTACTCCTTAACTATATCGAACTTGAAAAGAATCGCTTTGGTGAGCGGCTCGATATCAGTATAAATTCAAAAGGTGATTTCCTGAACAACAAAATCCCTCCGTTGTTGCTCATGCCCTTTCTGGAAAACAGTTTTAAACACGGCGCAAATGAAATGACTGAACAGGCATGGATTAGTTTGGATATGGAGATCCAGGGATCGTTACTGAAATTCAAACTTGTGAATGGGAGACCAGAAGAAAGCGCAAATGCAAAAGATTCTTTTTTGGTTGGATTGGTAAATGTTCGAAGAAGGCTAGAGTTACTGTATCCTAATGCACATGAACTGCGTTTTAATGAAGACCCTCATACATTTGTAGTGGCACTGAATATCCACCTTGACAGAATAAAATTACCGGACGCATCATGAATAAATTTCGTTGCCTCCTCGTTGATGATGAACCGCCTGCCCTGGAAATTCTACGGACGTATCTTTCAGGAGTGCCATTGCTTGAAATCGCCGGAGAGTGCAATCATGCTATAGCTGCGTTTGAATTTTTACAGGACCAGTCCGTTGACCTAATTTTCCTGGATGTTCAGATGCCAAGATTGCTGGGAACAGATTTAATAAAGACACTATCCAATCCACCTAAAATTATTTTCACAACCGCGTTCCGCGATTATGCCGTCGAAGGTTTTGAATTGGGCGCAGTAGATTATTTGCTGAAACCATACTCTTTCGATCGCTTCTTACGAGCGGTTCATAAAGCGCTTAACCTGGAGCACCGGAATCAGCCCGTCGTCAAAGAATCCGTTATTACCCAGACAGAACGATTCTTATACGTAAGGGCAGAACGAAAGATGGTGAAAGTAATGGTTGATGATATTCTCTATATTGAAAGCTTAAAAGACTATGTCCGTATCATTTTAAAAGATCAACAGATCATCACAAAACAAACTATCAGCGCACTGGAGGAAATGCTTCCAGAAACTGACTTTATGCGAATCCACCGGTCATTCATTGTGGCGGAGAAAAAAATTGATTCATTTAATCAACACGCTGTTTTTTTAAAAAAGACAGAAATTCCCGTTGGGCCTCTCTACAAACACGAGATTATGAAAAGGCTTGGTCACGCATCACATACTAATATCAAAACCTAGTTTTCCAGAACAAGCTCCTTCAGGGACTTAATCCAAAGGGGATGATCATTGAGACTTTCTACAAGCTGCACTTTTTCACCTCCGTGTTCTTCAAAAATTTCCTGGTATTCATCACCGATTTCAATGATGGTTTCCAGACAATCTGCGGTAAACGCGGGGGAGAAAACCAGAAGCTTCTTCATTCCTTTTCGTCCACATTCTTCAACTACCTTATCAGAAAATGGTTCCAGCCAATTCTTATCTAACCGTGACTGAAAACACACGGTGTATTTATCCTTTGGAATATTCAGTCTGTCAACCAGGAGTCGCGTTGTTGCATAACAGGTAGCTTTATAGCAAAATTTATTCTCTTCTGTGATTTCGTTTTCGCAATCCCGATCCGAACATAATCCATCATTATAAACTTTGTCTACCTGACGCTCAGGCAAACCGTGGTAAGAAAAAAGAATATGGTCATAAGCAGATAAATCGTATTGCTTGCCTCTTTCAACCAATGCATCGACAAAAGTGGGCTGGTCATAGTACTGACTGATAAATTTAAAATCTGGCATGGTCCACCATGTACGAAGTACACGCATCACTTCATCATGCGCCGACCCTGTTGATGCTGATGCGTATTGAGGAAACATCGGAACCACAATTATTTTCGCATAGTTCTTTTTCCTCATAGTCTCCAGGACATTTGGAATAGAAGGGTTTTTATATCGCATAGCAAGATGAACATCGTATTCATTACTTAACTCCTGTTGCAGGAGTTCCTTCACCTTATTACTATAATGCAACAGCGGCGAACCATTCGCTGTCCAAAGTTTTTTATATATCGCTGCGGATTTCGGAGCCCTGAATGGAACTATAATCAAATTAACCAGAATCTTTCGGGCAAGCCACGGTATGTCGATCACTCGGGGATCGTTTAAAAACTGAGAAAGATAAGACCGAACATCTTTAACAGACGGACTATCTGGTGTACCGAGATTGACAAGTAAAACTCCGGTTTTGCTTTTCATGGTCGATTAGTTGGAAACAAATTAAAACAATAACAACTTTCCACCAAAGTAGTTAAGGAGGTCAGGAGAACCAGTTTGGAAAAGACCAAACCATCCAGCCATACACCGCAAAACGCAAAACACGCGTAGTGCAAATCAAGAGAAAGGATTTAAAGGGAAAATGCACCGAACCAGCAAGCATACAAGTAGCAGAAAAAGGTATCGGTGTTATTGCCCCAACTAAAACCAGGTAGCCACCAAAACGTTTCAACTGATTTTCGTATTGCTTTAGATAGCGTTCGCTCATTTTTCGATATATGGGTGTCTTGGAAAAAAACTTTCCAATAAAATAACCCAAAACTCCGGCACCATATGAAATTATTGTGAGAGTCAGTAAGCTGAGAGAGTACTCTGTGAGCGTCGCTTTCGAGCTAACCCATATCAACATGAATAATTCAGGAGGAAGGATACCAAAAACGATTTCAGAAAGGGTAAAGATGCCATACAGCAGAAGCTTGTTAGCCCTTAAATCCTGAATATGCGATTGAAAATTTTCTTCTATAAAATCCTCAAGCAATATGAACACAGTGATGAAGATGGCAAATGCTATAAGCCCTCTCACCAAATTCTTAATTAAGAACCCCGACCTTGTTTCTTCTTCCTCTACCATCTTAATTTAGAATTGGCGCTCGTTTAAAAGGTTTTGTTTCGTCAAAAAGTTTCCTGTAGGTAGCATGTTTTTTATTAACCTCACCACCTACCTGTGCCACGATGTTAATCATTTTGGGATTAAAATCACCAATCCAATTCATTTCATATTCGTCGTACCGTTTATACTCGTCTTGCAGTACTCTACGTGACTCCATCACCATTGCACCGTCCAAACCTTTGGCCTGATGTTCAGGAACAACTCCAAATAATATTCCAAACGCTTTGCGGTTAGTTTTGAGAAGAGTATGCCACACATAATTCACTTTTCCAACCCAGTCTAATTTTCCATTGACATACTTAAATATCTGATTGATCTCTGGAAGAGAAAGAAAGAAGCTTACCGGTTCCCCCTTGTAAAAACCAAAGTATAACAGACGCCGGTCCATAATTGGTCTCATCTGCTTCACAATTATTTGAGCTTGCGACATGGATAGTTCCGGGTTTTCGTACCGGTTGGCCCACGCCTTATTATAGACCTTAAATATATACTCAGCAAGTCTGTTTACTTCGTCTTTTCTTAAATATCGAAACTGATAGTCTGGATCCTTTGCTACTAACTCCGCTTTACCCGATAGTTTGGGAGAAACTGGACCTTGCACGGTTCGGTAGAAGGTGAATTGATAGAAGAACACCTGAAATCCATAGGACTCAAAGAAGGTTTTATAATATGGAAAATTATAATTGCACTGGTAGTTGGGCTCGTACTCAAACCCCTCAATCAAAAGTCCCCACCAGCGATCACGGCTGCCAAAATTCACAGGCCCATCCATTGCCTCCATACCTTTTGATACAAGCCAGTTCTTGCATTGATCAAAAAGCATAAAGGCAGCCTGTTGATTATCGATGCATTCAAAAAAACCCATACCTCCTGTAGGCTGATCATTGCCCTTCAGTGCGGTTTTCTGATTCACAAATGCAGCTACTCGTCCTATTGTATCGTTTTGATCATTAACCAATATCCAGCGAATGCATTCTCCATGCCTGAACGCTTTATTTTTGTCCTTATCAAATACGTTGTGAATGTCGTTATCGAGCGGACGAATCCATTTCGGTTCCTTTTTATATAAGTTGACGGGAAGCATCAGGAATTCCTTTACCTGCTGCGCGGTTTTAACTTCTATTATTCTCATTGCTCAACTGCTCCAATCTGGGAAGGAATTTTACTGATTATGCCATTTATTCGATTAGGCAATATAATGCTGAATCGGGTTCCCTGACCTAAGCGACTCGCAACAGAAATCTGACCTCCGAGTTTATCAACAGCATTCTTAACAATATACAACCCAATTCCAGAGCCATCTGATTGTTCTGTAGCCCTGTAGAACATTTCGAAAATTTTAGCGAGGTTATGTTCATCAATGCCAATACCATTATCGGCGAAGCTAATTTCTGCGCGCAGGTAATCGATGTGAATCTTTATTCCAATCTCACAGGTAATTTGATCCAACTTTCGGTATTTGATTGCATTTGAAATAAGGTTCCTCAGGATTTCAGCGATACGCCATGGATCACTGTAGAACTCAATTCCATCTACCTTAACCAAACGACTTATACCCTTTGCTCCCTCCAGATAATTGAGGTCATTGAATGTCTGTTCAATAATGTATTTGAAATCAACCTTAGCAATGCTCACTTCCATTTTTAAATTCTTGGAATGACTTAATACATCCCCAATAAAGTGATCAAGATGTTCAACTTTAGATCCAATAATATCAATATAATCCATCGGATTATCGGTATTCCCCGGAAGCCGTGCAAGGTTTACGAGCCCAAGGACAGAAGACAAAGGTGCACGGAGATCATGAGAAACTTTGTAAACGAAATTATCCAGTTCTCCATTTCTGATTTTCAATTCCTCTTCAACTCTTTTCCGATCGGTTATATCAACATATACGCCATAGATGCCAATGGTTTGATTATCCAGCATTACCGGCATTCCGTAAAGGATAACATTTACAATTTTTCCATTGCGATGTCTTCGAATAGTTTCTACGCTTACAACTCTGTGGCTGGCGATTAGGTTATTCAGATCAACACCCTCGTGGGTCAGTTCATCCGGAACAATAAAATCATTAATGCTTCTTTCTTTTAAGTCATTCAAGGAATATCCAAACATTTCCTCAAACCCTTTATTTACCTGTTCAACCTTTCCTGAATCGGTTAATAACACAACCGCCATGGGTATATTCTGGAACAACTGAGCCAACAGTGTTTCGTTCTTTTTGATTCGTCTTTCCGTCTGCTTCCTCTCCGTGATATCTCTGAAAATAACCTGCACACACGCGTCACCACGATAGTTGCACGGAAACGCCATCGTTTCCACATCAATCATTTTACCATCAAGACGTATGTATTTTTGCTCGACCATAGCTCCGGGCAAGCCGTCAGCAACCTCCTTCATTCTTCTAATAATGCGTTGGTGGTATTCAGGATCAACAAAGTTCAAAACATCGGTTCCAAGGAGGTTTTGGCGCTTATCATCGCCAAGAATGACATGGGCTTGAGAATTTGCAAACACCAACTTACCCTGCTTATGAATAACCACACCGATTGGAAGGCGCTCAAGGAGCGAATGGTAGCGAACTTCACTTTCTTTGGCAGTTTCTTTGCGTTCGGTTACATCCTGAATTATTCCCCTGCGGATAATCGCGCCGTCAGCTTTGCATTCATGATTTGATCTTATCTCTACCCACCTGATCTGTTCACGAACTATGATGCGACCCTGCCAATTCCATTCGATACCACTTTTCTCACACGCAGCAGAAGTTGATTCCAGATCTTCCAGGTCTTCGTTATAGATTATTTTATTCATGAGAGAGGCATCTTTCATGATGGACTGATGAGATAGTCCCAAAATCGAATCACAAGCTTCGCTTATAAAATCGAACCGCCGGGTCCCATCGGGGTGGATAGAATACTCATAGATTACTGCCGGCAAATGCCGAATAAGATCCTGCATATTGTGGTTGACAAAGGAACTGACGTTAAACTCCTACAGGCGCCCTACAACTGAGTGTCAATTAACTTCGCAAGTTAATTTAACGACCTAAGAAAACAAGCCTGAGAAAAAGTCTTTTCCCGAAAGTTTATTGCGGTGCAAGTGTGATAAAGCGCAAAAAATTTGCTTCATAAGATTTTGAGCACAAAACAAAATAAAGCTAGATCTTAGCCGGAATGTTCCGCAACCAGCTTTCTGCCTCTTCGATTAAGTCAAAATACTTTACCGCGATCACCTTCACCTCCTGAGTCATTTCCTTTATGGTTAATTGGGTGAACTTATTGCTCGGGAGAACAATAGCGAGATATCGAACACCCGCCCGCTCCATTTCAGGTAACACGGATTTTTTGAAGTAATTAACATCTTCATCCAATACAGGACCTGCACAGCGACTATCGGTTAACATATAAAGAGCGGGATAATTCCCGATTTCCGCGTGCATGAGCTCGAGACGTTTGGCCTGAACATTATGGTAATGTTCGCTAAAGCGCGGAATACCGTTCAACGTAAGGCGGATACACGGGATTGAATCATCGAGTTCGATTGTCGCGTATTCATCTTTGAAAAAGGCCCTAATCATGCTTTTTGGACTATTTATCATTTACCTAACCATGGGCTTAGTACGAAAATTAAAGATCCCGAGCCAAAAGTGTTAATTAATAAGTTACACATGAAAACACAACCTTCCAAAACGTAAATTATTAATTTACGTATATTTCATCCTATGGAAAAAGTAGAAATCGGACAAAAGATTAAAGAGGTATTCGATAACCGGAATATCAGACTAACCGAGTTCGCGGATGAACTGGGCACTGTACGTCAGAATGTTTATCGAATTTTTAAGAAGCGGCATGTGGATACCGGGCTGTTATTGAAAATTTCGCAGGTTTTAGACCACAACTTTTTTCAATACTACGTGGAACCGGAAAAAACCGAAAACACACAAGTCCATACTCTGGAAATTGATGCTTCTGACCATCAAAAAGAGTTGGAGCTGTCCCGAAAAGAGGTTGACTACTTACACAAGATCATCAAACTGATGGAGGAAAAAGCTGAACTGGTTCAGCAGATCGGCCGCGACAACCTGATGTTACAATGACCCCGCTTTTTCGTTCAGGTTACGATAAACTGAACTCTTAATAAAACCGTTGTAAAACATTTTAGACTTCATTTCCTCAAAACCAGATCGACTTAGCTCTCCCTGCCAGTTCGGTAAGCGGGTTGTTTCTATACCACAAACGACTCGGAAAAATTGATACATAGTATGGAGGAGGGCACGGTGCTTAAAGCGACCAGTTGCAATGAAATCGGCTACCAAAATAATTCCATGTGAATGCAGAGACTGGCGAATGCAGTTCAAAACTCGCTTCAGCGACTCCGCTGAAAACAAATCAAAATAAAAATTTGTAATTACTGCATCGTACTTGATCCCGGAAGGAATACTTTCTTCGGTACCGAGTATAAAGGTTACGGTAGCAGAAGGTAATTTTTTAACTCTTCTTTGAGCCTGATCCATCATTTTACGGGAAGGTTCAATATACCACACACAACACTCTGGATTGAATTTGAATAATTCCATAAGTATCCAACCTGTTCCTCCGCCAAGGACCAACACATTGCTACCTGATGAAATGTTATCCAGAAAGAAAGTTTGAGAGCTTCGAATGCTACACCCAAAGACAGCCCGCGCTAGCGGGTCATAAACCGGCGCGATAATGTCAAATCCCGTTCGCTTTTTTTCGGTCATAAAAGAAAAATGAACGGGACAAGAAAAATGCCGTCTCCAATTAAACGATAGTAATCATTCCTTCCGAAAATTGAACGAAAGTAAAATATTACAAAAAGGATTATTCCCATGAACCCAATAATTAACGAGGGAATTAGCAGTAAGTCTGATGACATCTGAATGAAGATCAACAAAACTTCTATTCCCATCAAAATCCAAATGGTCATTCGTGCTGAACGATCACCTACCATCGTCACATACGATCTTTGGTTATCTCGTTTATCTGGTTCACGATCAAACCAGGAGAACATTAGTAAATTTATCAATGCTACAACGCCAAACTGAACAAAGAGCATGTAATGCAAAAAACTTAGTTCAACATCCGTCAAAGCAATAGAGGGCAATAACACTCCACTGGTATATAACACGGAAATTAAAATTTCTTTAGGGAACTTCAACGAACGGTGCAGACCTACATAAAAAGAAACCACAATTCCAAGAACGAGCCCCCATTCGAAAACCTGCCTTCGAAGCAAATAAATAAAAACCACGTCAAGCAGGGCCGCAACAGCGACCAACTTAACAAGCACAGTAAAGTGCCTTTGGTGAAATCTGTGTCGCGGAGTAGCAGCGGGGTGAGGTATATTTTTTGCATCCCATAAATGATCCGCTGTGTAAATGATCCAAACTGAAAACCCAAGCGACATAAATCCCCAGAGCGAAATTTCAACAGACAAAATCCGGGCAAAGAAGATCGCTGACACGAGTGATCCTGCAACCACATCGAGGCTTAACACATTGAACAGACGATATAACTTTCCGATACCGCGCATAAAAAAAGTCTCCTGAAAGGTCAGGAGACTTCAAATGTATGGGTTTAAAACCTTATGCCGACTTCAATGCTTCAGCACCACCAACAATCTCAAGAATTTCCTTGGTGATGGCTGCTTGTCTTGAGCGATTGTAACTTAAACGAAGCTCTTTCAAAAGCTCGCCGGCGTTCTCAGTAGCCTTGTCCATAGCAGTCATCCGGGCGCCATTTTCTGCTGCATTAGAATCCAGTAACGCTTTAAATATTTGAACCTTTAAGGAAGTAGGAATCATTTCTGCGATAATTTCTTCCTGACTTGGCTGATAGATATATTCGATCGGATTGGCCTTCACCGTTGTACTCTCCGTCGGCAGAAGCACCGGTAAAAGTTGTTCCACACGAAGAATCTGTGTCGCCACGTTCTTGAATTCATTGTACACGAGTTCAACCTTGTCAAACTTACCGTCGCGAAAAGCAGCCATTACAGTGTCCGCAACAGCAGATGCATTTTCGAAATTAAGATCACTAAAGAGTCCAACAAAACTTCCTGCAATTTCAAACTTGCGCTTTCCGAAATGTTCCGCAGACTTTCTCCCGATCGGTAAGATCACAACGTTACCCTTATTGTTTTGTTCAGAATACTTTTCCTGGATCAAACGAGCAACACCTTTAAATATCGAACTGTTAAAAGAACCACACAGACCGCGATCAGAGCTTACCGCAAGGATTAAAATTCTCTTCTCTTCCCTGATCTGGCTGTACCAATTGTCACCATCACTGGATGTCTGAGCCTCCGACAGGTTTCTTAAGATTGCATCGAGTTTCAATGCATAAGGCCTCATCTGTGTTATCCTGTCTTGCGATTTGCGCAACTTAGCTGCCGCCACCATCTTCATGGCTTTAGTGATCTGCTGCGTGCTAACCACGGAGGCAATTCGGTTTTTTACTTCTTTTAAATTAGCCATACCTGTTGGAACGTCTGCTGATTATGCCGCGAACTTTGAAGACAAATCAAGTGCTACCTTTTTCATAGTAGCCACATCCGCGTCTTCAAATTTTCCAGCACGAAGGTTATCTAAAACGTCACGATGACTCGCGCGCATGAGTTCAATGAATTCTTTTTCGAACTGCTTTACCTTTACTACCGGAACCTTATCCATAAAACCACGTGTTGACGCCGTGATAATCGCAACCTGCTCCTCAACAGGAACTGGTGCATACTGATCTTGTTTCAGAATTTCTGTATTCCTTCTACCACGTTCGATCGTCAGCTTTGTCGCTGCATCCAGGTCAGATCCAAACTTTGCGAAAGCTTCCAGCTCTCTGAACTGTGCCTGATCAAGTTTTAAAGTACCTGCCACTTTTTTCATAGACTTGATCTGCGCAGATCCCCCTACTCGTGATACTGAAATACCTACGTTGATAGCAGGACGAATACCGGAGTTGAAAAGGTTTGTTTCAAGAAATATCTGACCGTCTGTGATCGAAATCACGTTTGTCGGAATGTATGCTGATACGTCACCAGCCTGTGTTTCAATAATTGGAAGTGCTGTCAACGATCCACCGCCTTTTACAAGGTGTTTGATCGAAGCAGGAAGGTCATTCATATTCTGCGCTATAGCATCATTATTGATGATTTTTGCAGCACGCTCAAGCAAACGAGAGTGAAGATAAAATACATCACCCGGGTAAGCTTCACGTCCTGGAGGTCTTCTTAATAAAAGAGACACCTCGCGATAAGCAACCGCTTGCTTAGACAAGTCATCGTAGATAACCAATGCCGGACGACCGGTATCCCGGAAAAACTCTCCAATCGCTGCACCTGTAAACGGGGCAAAGAATTGCATAGGAGCAGGATCAGCTGCTGATGCTGAAACAATAACGGTATAAGGGAGTGCGCCGGCCTTTTCCAAAGCAGCCGATACACTGGCTACAGTTGAAGCCTTTTGTCCTATGGCTACATAGATACAATACACAGGCTCTCCTTTTTCGTAAAACTCTTTCTGATTAACGATGGTGTCAAGCGCTACCGCAGTCTTTCCAGTCTGACGGTCACCGATGATCAACTCACGCTGACCACGCCCAACCGGAATCATAGAATCGATCGCTTTGATACCGGTTTGCAACGGTTCATTTACCGGTTGTCTGAAGATTACACCGGGAGCTTTGCGCTCAAGTGGCATTTCATAAAGCTGACCACTTAATGGACCTTTGCCATCAATGGGCTTACCCAACGTATCAACAACACGACCCAGCATACCATCGCCAACATCTACTGAGGCGATCTTACCGGTACGTTTTACAGTATCACCTTCTTTAATTCCTTTTGATTCACCTAGTAATACAGCGCCTACGTTATCTTCTTCAAGATTAAGTACAAGTGCCTTAAGTCCTGATTCAAATTCGATCAACTCACCGGCTTGTGCCTGTGTAAGTCCGTAGATACGTGCAACACCATCACCTACAGTAAGGACGGTGCCTACTTCTTCAAGCTGAGCTTCCGTACGTGCTTGTGATAATTGTTCACGCAAAATTGCTGATACTTCTTCTGGTCTGATCTCTGCCATGATTTTTTAGAGATTAAAATTCTTTTATGTATGGATTATGACTAAACTTCACTTTCAACGCTTTCAGCTTATTCTGGATAGAGGCATCAATCTGGCGATCGCCAACATTGAGAATAAAACCACCGATCATTTCTTTATCGATCTTTTCAGTAAGTTCTACCTTATCTTTTTCACTCAGTCGTTTCACTATGTTTTCAAACTCTGTACGAAGGTGGGCATCCAGTGGAAAGGGAGTTGTAATGGAGGCCTTGCTAATTCCTTTATAGGCGTTGTAGGCCGTGTGGAATTCCTTTGCTATACTCGGCAATAATGGTTCTCTGTTTTTCCTGGTAAGGATGTCAAAAATCGCCATTGTCAGAGGATGAACTTTCCCCTCAAAAATTTTTTCAAGAATATCCCTTTTTTTATCGTGTCGGATAATCGGATTCTTGAGCATAAGTTCGAAAGCTCTGTTCTCTTCACAGATTTTCGAAAACATGAGCATGTCGCCATGCACTAACTCCAATGCATCTCTCTCTACAGCAAGGCCAAGCAGAGACTTAACATAGCGCGATGCCGCCCGTGAATCTACCATCCTTTAATTAACCTTTAGATCGTTAACGTATTTCTGAACCAGTTCCTTCTGATCTTTGTCGTTAGAAAGATTTTCTTTCAACAATTTCCCTGCAATTTCCAGAGAGAACATCGCTACCTGAATTTTTATTTCTTTCAATGCCGCCTGCTTCTCGATACCAATCGCTACGCGGGCATCTTCAATAATTCTGTCAGCAGATTTTTTCGCTTCAACCTGGGCTTCTTCCTTCATGCGATTAGATGCATCGCGGGCGTCACGCAACATCTTGTCACGTTCTTCGCGTGCCTGCTTCAAGAGGTCTTCATTGTCGGCTTTCAGCTTGGCGATTTCTAACCGCGCATTGTCGGCAGTATCAAGAGCATCCTGAATGGATTTCTCTCTTTCTTTCAAAGAACTGATAATTGGCTTCCATGCCAGTTTTGACAGGATAAAAAACAACAGCACAAAAACGATAAGTTGCCAAATGATGAGGCCAGTACCGGGGGTAAGGAGTTCCATATATAGTTACTGTCAGATGTAGTTTCAATAAAAAGAAACCTGCGGGCCAAACGCCGGCAGGTTTCAAGGTGTCTAGCCTTTGAACGAAATCAACAGGCAAATTACAAGCGCAAAGAGAGCAGCCACCTCGATGAGAGCGGCAATGATCAGCATCGCACCTTGAATCTTACCAGAAGCTTCAGGTTGACGAGCCATACCCTCCATTGCCGAACCACCGATTTTACCGATACCGATTCCAGCGCCAATTGCAGCCAGACCCGCACCGATACCAGCGCCCATGATTGCATAACTGATGTCCAATAAAAGTGCTAATAACATAGTGTTAAAATATTTAAGTGAAACAAACCCTAACATCGTTAGGGATATCTTTAGAATCTATTAATGATGTTCATGTTCTGCTGTAGCCATGCCTATATACAGCGAAGTAAACAACGCAAATACATATGCCTGAATACCCGCAACAAGTAATTCAATCAAGCTGATAAATAATACAATCAAGGTCGACCCTAATCCCACCCAAAGCCTTCCGAAAATAAACGTTAAAGAGATCAAACTTAGAAGAACAATGTGTCCGGCTGTAATCGCCACGAACAAACGAACTGTTAATGAAATGGGCTTTGTGAAAATACCAATTACCTCAACCAACAGAATTATAGGTCTAAGTAGCAGTGGAACTCCGGGTGTCCAAAATATGTGGCCCCAATATGCTCGGTTACCGCTGACATTTGTAATGATGAAAGTAAGAAACGCCAAAACCAGGGTTACTGCGATGTTTCCCGTTAGATTCCCCGCACCGGGTAACAGGCCTAAAAGGTTTCCAAAAAGGATAAAGAAGAAAAGCGTAAGAACGTATGGAAAGAACTTCTCATAGTGATGTCCAATATTTGGTTTAACAACCTCATCACGTACAAAAAGAATGATTGGTTCAAAGAAAGATTGAATCCCATTAGGGGCCTTACCTCGGTTTTTCTGGTAGCCTTTTGCAACAGCCATAAAAACCAGTAAAAGCAATGCGGCATTAATCAGCAGCATCGCTACATTTTTTGTGATTGAAAGGTCAAGAACCTCTTTACCTGAATCTGCTAGTATTATATGATTGTGATCCAGCTTGTAACCGTTATAGTCAATTGTGTTGTGGTGCTCGTCATAAAAATTACGAGAGGAGAAAACATCAAAACCTTTCTCAACTGAGTAGACGATAATGGGTAAGTAGATTGTTCCCCCATGATCCCAAAAATGCCAAACGTGGTCGTCAACTACGTGATGCAGTATTACCTCGCTCGCATTAAACGGTTTTTCACCCTCGCCTGCCTCCGTTCCGTGATCTTCCTGCACGGCATAAGTGGCCATAGGAAGAATGGCTAAAAGAAGAACAAATGCGATGGAGAAACGTCTGGCAAGGCTTAAAAATACGCTCATTCAGGGCTAATTTCAAGGTTTTTGAATACGAGCGCAAAGGTATTAATTAAAGCTCCAGAAAAAAATGTTTTGAAAAAATTTTGAGGGGTTATTCAGGACGATTCTGACATGTAATTTTTCCGTAAAGAAAAGCGATTTCCAGGGCAGTAAAGGCAAAGTAGAGTATCATAAAAAAGACCACGTTCATCATAGCACCCTCTTTATCCTCTAATATCATTATCAGGACATAAGCACCATAGGCGATCAGCTTTACAACCATTGTCAGCAAATATAGCTGCGTAAAAAAAGCTGGTTTATCAATCTTATAGAGGTAAACAAAAATCACGGTGGTTGAAAAAACCAAAAAAACGGAGGTCTGGTAAAAAAATGAGGGAAGGTGCTCAATCCAAAGCTGAACATGCGCCATCCATGTCATTCCAGCAAGCAGCGAAGCCAAAACCAACAAAGCAATTCCAAACCGTATCAAGGATTATCCTTTTTTAAAGATCGATAGAGCTGGTATATCATTCCTCCGAAAGCCGCAAACCCAAATAACAACATGAAGGCTGGAAATTTGATCTTTAAATAGGCATCTAATTTGTAACCCAACCATCCGGACACACCTATAGCAATCAGTAACTGAATACCCAGACCACCATATTTCAGGTAGTTATTAGATGGACTTAATTTCCTGGGAGGGGATGGCTCTTGTAAGCCCATTATCACCGATTTTGATATCCTTTATTACTGCACCCATTTTACACGTACCGTTGAATACAGCACCAGGTTCAACTACCATTTTACCGGTGACTATATCACCATTAATAACTGCAGTTGCCTTTAGGACTAGCAGTTCGGTGATTTCAATTTTACCCTTTACTTCTCCTTCAATATCAGCATTTTGGGCTACTATATTGCCTAGCACCTGGGATGAATTGCCTAGTGCTACTTTGGATTTTGACTTTACATTTCCGGTAATCTTTCCTTCAATTCGGATATTGCCATAGGTTTCAATATTACCTTCCAGGTAGGTGCCTTTACCAATGTTGTTACTTGAGTTGCTAATCTCTTCAGCGGCTCGTTTTTGTTCTTTCGAAGTTAGCATGACGTTCTGGTTTAAAAAGTGACAAATTCTTCGGGATTGAGAGAATTCCCATTATACCACAGCTCAAAATGAAGATGCGGCCCGTTAGTGAGCTCTCCACTATTGCCAACTATAGCGATTATTTCTCCACCATTGACAAAGGTACCAACTTTTTTCAAGAGTTGTGCATTGTGCTTATACGCGGACAATAAATTGCCGCGATGTTGAACCATAATTACATAACCGGAATCCTGCGTCCAAGACGAAAAGATAACTGTACCATCGGCGATACACTTGATTGGCTCATTAACTTTTGCTACAATATCTACACCCAGGTGTCCGTTCTTTACATCATAGGAATCAGAAATGAAACCCGTTATGGGAGAATAAAAGAATGTCTCTTGTATCTCCCTGTATTTTGAGTTGATTGGCATTATCGACATGTCGGATTGCTCAAAATCCTTTCGAAAAGCCGAATCAGTGGACGTAGTTTTCAGACTGGCAGGCCTGGATAAAGGCTGGTTTTCTCCACGGAGCGCTTCAGCAGGATCTTGAAAATCAATCGTATCGCCACTGAGGACACGCTGAAAATTTGCAATAAACTGATCTTTACGTTCAACATCGAGGGCCAACGAATCTACCTTTAGCGCAAGTTCAAAAAGTTGCTGATTTAAGACCATCTGCTCATGTTTTGGATCGAACCACTTGGCAAGAATTGTCTTGGCCATGAACATACTGAGCACAAAAAGTCCTGTGAAGAGAATGACTGAAAAAAGAATTACCTTCGAGTAAGTAAAGCCCATACTCGTCTTCTCAGCAAAATTTTCTTCATTGCGGATGATGAGTTGATAACGGGTCGTCAACCAATTCGATAATGTCTTTTTAGGTTTCAAATTATTCCGCTTTTTTGCATAAAATTAGATATTCCAGCCCACTTAAATATGGAAATTCAGTTTTTTGCGTTTTAACCATTCACCAATCACTGTACTTGAGACGCTTTTGTTATTCTATATCGGTCATTTTTCTTATTGTCCTTTTTTCGGCATGTTCACCTGAAAAGAATACCTGGACAAGTAAAGCGTACCACAACACAACGGCGCATTACAATGGATATTACCATGCCCGCGACGAAATTAGAAAGGTCGAAAATACCATATCGTCTAGTATGGTTGATGACTATTATAAGATTCTCAGGCTCTATCCCGCGGTAGATTCGGTATTAGCTGAGAGTTATGACAAAGAAATTCAGGAGGCTATAAAAATGGCTTCGCTGGCTATTCAGCGACATCCCAACAGTAAATGGGTTGACGACTCGTATATTCTTGTAGCCAAAGCAAGATTGTATAGTCTTGACTGGGGTAATGCCATTCAAACTTTGAAGTATGTAAACACTAAAAGCAAAGACCCGGATTCAAAGCACGAGGCTATTATTCAATTAATCAGGACATTCACAGAACACCAGGAATATAACAATGGTCAGGCCGCCATCGACTTTGTACAAAAAGAAAAACTAAGCAAAGTCAATAAAAAGAATCTGTTGTTGGAAAAAGCATACTTCTATCAGGAGCAACGCGATTTTGATAACATGGTGCGAAACCTTACGGAGGTTGCGCCGATGTTGAAAAGAAAAGACAGGCCCGGCAGGGTTTATTTCATTATTGGCCAAGTATATCAGGAACTCGGTTTTGAATCAGAAGCCTATAATTTTTACCGAAAATGCCTGGCTACAAATCCCGAATATGAGGTTGATTTTTATGCCCGTCTCTACCTAGCCCAGGTAACGGAGATATCTCGAAGTAAAAATGTAAATGCCGCCCGCAAATCATTTCGTAAACTTTTGAAAGACAGTAAAAACAGAGAGTTCAAGGATAAGATTTATTATGAGATGGGTTTGTTTGAACTTAAACAAAAAGATCTTCCTGAAGCCATTACAAATTTTAATAAATCGATTCGCGAAGGAAATAATAAACGTATAGACGGTGAGTCTTATCTTCGGCTTGGAGAAATTTACTACGATACACTTCGAAAATATGAGTTATCTCAGGCTTACTATGATAGTGCCATTAGCGCGCTACCGGTCGATTATGAAGGATATTCCAGTATCAAAACACGACAACAAATTCTGAACGACTTTGTAAAAAACCTTAACACGATAAAGTGGCAGGATAGTTTATTATCGATGTCTAATCTTGATTCACTAGGCCTTAGGGCAAGGATAGATTCTGTGATTCAAGCCAAAAATAAATTGGCGGAACAAAAAGCCGGAAAGAAAAAAAGGAGATTTAACAGAGTCGAAATAGGCGCTAACGACAACGTATTTGGTGCTGGGGTCGATACGGATGAAACGACAGACTGGTATTTCGGAAACCCCTCTGCCATGGGACTGGGTCAACAAGAATTCAAACGTGTATGGGGTGATGTCGCGCTTGAAGATAATTGGAGAAGGTCCCTTCGTTCCACTTCAGCAAGCGTTGCAACCCAAAATGACTCTGGCGGCGACGCACCTGAACCTGATAAAGAGATCGAAACCGCAGTTGCCGATGCTGATCCGGTTGGAACGGAATATACCCGTATTGATAAACAGATCCCAAGAACCAACGAGCAAAAAGAAGAAGCATTAGGGAAAATTGAGGAAGCCTACTTTAACGTTGGTGATATCTACTATTTTAAACTTCTTGAGAACGATAACGCAGTGATCTATTATAACAAACTGCTAAATCGATTCCCTGAAAGCGAATACGAGCCGGAAGTATTATACAAACTTTATCTCATCCTCAAAGAAAGTGATCCTTCAAAATCTGATTACTACGCATCACAATTGAAGGCGCGACACCCAAATTCCACGTTTGCCAAAATACTTGTTAATCCTGACTATCTTAAAGAATCCAGCCTTGCAACAGAAAAACAAAAAGAATTATACAAGGTAGCCTACGACCATTTTCTTTCGGGCAACTATGATGCCGCCACTATGGCGTTAGACGAAGCTTCTGTTATGGGGATTACGGCGTTCACCCCTTCACTTGAGCTTTTGAAGATCCTGATTGTGGGAAAGACCGAAGACATTAACAAGTACCAGTATATGCTTGATAACTTTAGTAAGGAACATGCCGAAAGTGAACCAGGCATTTATGCCAAGAATCTTCTCGATGCTTCACGAAATTTCCTGGAAAAACAAGAGCAACAAAAAGGGATAAATTATATCCGTTCGCTCGAAGAACCTCATTTTTTTGTAATCGTCTATAGCCAGGAGGGAAATAATTCGATTTACGCAAATACGCTGGAAACATTTAATGCGAACTATTTTAAGGATCTCAAACTCAAAACGAGTAATTTGACATTAAACGACGACTACACCATGACGCTCGTAGCTGATCTTCCCAGGGTAAGTTATGCGCTCGAATATGTTAGAACATTCAACGAAAAGCTTTCCACACTTACCGAATTAAGGAACCTGAAATTCCATAGCTTTGTAATTACTAAAGACAATTTCGAAATATTTTACCGAACAAAAGGTCTTGATGAATATCTCCAATTCTTTGAAAAAAACTACCCGACAGAAGACTAAAAGTATTTTGTTTTCCCGTAATCATTGGTTTGGTAAAGCTACGAAAGCACTTTGGATAGTTTTCCTGTGCTTCATCGTGGGGTTACCTATTTATGTTTTCTCTGTAGGCAGTGACCTTTTCGGTCTGTTTGGTGGGATGCCCAGTTTACGTGCAATTGAAAATCCTCAGAATGATTTGTCTTCTGAATTAATCTCGGCAGACGGCGTATCGCTCGGCAGGTACTTTCGTTTCAACAGAAGTCAAATAACGTATGAACAACTTTCACCTGATTTAGTAAACACGCTTCTGCTTTCTGAAGATCATCGTTTCTATAACCATTCAGGTCTGGATTTTCAGGCGTATTTACGCGTATTATATGGAATGATAACTTTTAATTCCTCTGCAAAAGGGGGTGGAAGTACCATCACACAGCAACTTGCCAAGAATCTTTTTAGCA
This sequence comes from Chryseolinea sp., assembly GCA_041747735.1. GTDB lineage: Bacteria > Bacteroidota > Bacteroidia > Cytophagales > Cyclobacteriaceae > Chryseolinea. The sequence goes on along the minus strand of JBGTEP010000038.1, from coordinate 89,800 downwards.
CACGGGGAAGTGAGTTGGACGGCACATTAACAAAACTAGGAGGACCGCTGAAGCTATTGATAAGCAAAACAAAGGAATGGATAATTTCAGTACAGCTCGAAAAAAACTTTACCAAGGAAGAAATAATCGCCATGTATCTGAATACAGCAGGGTTCGGTAACAACACTTACGGAATAAAGGTGGCAACAGAGACATACTTCAACAAATCTCCTGACAGCGTAAATATACAGGAGTCGGCTGTGTTGGTTGGTATGTTGCAAGCGATCACCCGTTTCAATCCTGTATCAAATCCCGAAAACGCGCTGCAGAAAAGAAATGAAGTACTGTACAAGCTTTACAACCGTAGTTATATTAAAACCCGGGAAGAATACGATTCCATCAGGCAACTTCCAATTGAGCTTAAATACAAAGTTCAAAATCAAAATGAAGGTATTGCAACTTACTTCAGAACAGTAATTCAGAGTGATTTAATAGCCTGGTGTAAAGAACGAAACATTGACCTTTGGGAATCTGGTTTGAAGATCTACACCACCATCGACAGCCGCATGCAACGCTACGCTGAAGAAGCCATGGAAGAAAACATGCGAGCACAGCAAAAAACATTCGATGCACACTGGAAAGGAAGAAATCCATGGATGGATGAAAATACCCGAACTGAGATTAAAGGATTTCTTGAAAGCAGGATCAAGCAAACAGATGCCTACCGGAAACTTGTTGCAAAGTATGGCGCTGGTAATGACTCGGTAAAAATAATGCTTAACGTTAAAAAACGCATGACTGTCTTCACGTGGGCTGGCGACCGTGATACTCTCTTCAGCTCCATGGATTCTTTGAGTTACTATAAACGCTTTCTTAACACCGGGTTTATGTCCATGGATCCTCAAACAGGAGCGATTAAAGCCTGGGTTGGCGGCATCAATCACAAATACTTTAAATACGATCACGTTCGTCAGGGATCGCGACAGCCTGGTTCATTGTTCAAACCTTTTGTTTATGGTGCAGCTATGGAAGCTGGGTACAATCCCTGTCTAAAACTGCAGGATATATCGCCAACTTTTAAGGTTTCAGGAGGCACGTGGAGTCCTCCGAATGCTGAAGGTGATAGAGGAACAGGTGCATTATTTACATTGCGACAAGCGATGGCGAGATCACTGAACTCTATCACAGCCCAGGTATTACAAAAGGTTGGCCCGGAAAACGTGGTAGATTTCGCAAAACGCGTCGGAATTGCAAGTCCTCTTGACCCTGTACCTTCACTTTGCCTTGGCGTAAGCAATGTATCTCTTTACGAAATCGTTGGTGCGTACAGTACTTTCGTTAACAACGGTATACATACAACGCCATTCTACATTACACGCATCGAAGACAAGAATGGAAATGTTATTGAAAATCGCGTACCGAAAACAAAGCAAGCTATAAGTGAACAAACCGCCTTCAAAATGATTTACATGCTCATGGGCGGCGTCGAAGAGGAGGGTGGTACATCACGTGCATTGAAATATGATTTGAAAGCTGACAATGAAATTGGTGGAAAAACCGGAACATCGAACGATGCATCGGATGGATGGTATATGGGTGTGACACATAATCTTGTTTCCGGGGCTTGGGTCGGTGGTGATGAAAGAAGTATCCATTATCGTGAATGGAGCTTAGGACAAGGCGGGAGAACTGCTCGCCCTATTTGGGCATCTTACATGACAAAAATTTATGCCGACCCTACGCTCGATTATAAAAAGGGTCAGTTTAAAAGACCCTCTACTGGAATGGACATTTCACTTAACTGTTCAGCCTATGACGACACTTCAGATTCACCAAACACGCCAGATGAAAACTGGGATCCTAACATCTAGAAAATGGAGAACCATTATGACCGGTTAAAGGAAGTCGTTCACCGATTACCTGACTCACCCGGTGTATACAAGTTCTTCAATAATGTTGATATACTCATTTATGTTGGTAAAGCCAAAAACATAAAAAAACGTGTCACCAGCTACTTCACCAAAAGTACGGGTGTAAATCGCAAAACATTAAAATTAGTTTCGGAAATTGAGCGGATAGACTTTACTGTATCCAATTCAGAGTTTGATGCACTGCTTTTGGAGAATAACTTCATTAAGCAGAACCAGCCGAAATACAATATCCTGTTAAAGGATGATAAGACCTTTCCCTACATATGTATACTCAAGGAACGCTTTCCGCGGATAATTTATACCCGAAAATACATCCCGTCCCAAGGAGAATATTTTGGTCCCTTCTCAAGTGTTGTTGCAATGAAGAATGTACTGGAGCTCACGCGGAAATTGTATTCTATCCGGACGTGCCACCTTTTACTTAGTGAGTCTAATATTGAGCAAAGCAAGTTTAAGGTTTGTCTTGAATATCATATCGGAAACTGCAAAGGTCCTTGCGAAGGATTTCAAGATGAGGCTTCATACAAAGAAGAGATTGAACAAGCCAGAAACATTCTAAAAGGAAATCTTGGTGTAGTATACCAACACTTCACCAAGCAGATGAAAGAAGCATCGGTCAATCTTGAGTTTGAACGCGCCCACCTATTCAAGGAAAAACTAGACACCTTGGAGCGATTCCAATCCAAGTCATTGGTCGTCAACAAAGACCTCACCGACATTGATGTCTTGACCATCACCAGCATTGAAGAATATGCTTACGTCAATTATTTACAGATAAAAGAAGGTTGTATCATCTTTTCCAAGACCATTGAGGTAAAGAAAAAACTGGACGAACCGGACACTGAATTGCTAAGTATCTCTGCTGTTGAATTGCGTCAACAAGCTCTTAGCACTAACAACATAATTCTAAGCAACATTCCTATTACCGTCTTACAGGAAAACATCGACAATGTTATTCCACAAATAGGGGACAAAAAAAAGCTGCTAGGCCTTTCAATCAAAAATGCTCTAGAACTTAAAAAAGAGCGTGAGATTTTCAGGGAAGGTAGAAAAAGTAAGTACCGGGAAGTGTTGACAATTCTTCAAAAAGATCTCCAACTGCAGCAACTCCCTGTTATAATTGAATGTTTCGATAACTCAAACCTTCAAGGCACTACGCCCGTTGCGTCGATGGTACGATTCATAGATGGTAAACCAGATAAAAAAGGGTATCGACATTTCAATATAAAAACTGTTGATGGAGCAAATGATTTCGCTTCAATGAAAGAAATTGTTGGCCGCCGTTACAAAAGACAAATCGACGAAGGAGAAAAACTCCCTAACCTGATTGTCGTAGATGGTGGCAAGGGACAGTTGAGCAGTGCCTGTGAAGCTTTAAAGGAACTAAACCTCTACGGCAATGTTCCCATCATTGGCATTGCAAAAAAACTAGAAGAGATCTATTACCCCGACGACCCATTACCTCTTCATATCAATAAAAAATCTCCCGGATTATTATTACTCCAGCAAATCCGAGATGAAGCTCACCGTTTTGCCATTACATTCCATCGGCTGAAAAGAAATAAAGGGCAACTTACTACTGAGATACAAGGACTGGAAGGAATTGGCGAAAAAACAGCGATGAAACTCTTAAAGCATTTCAAATCTATTAAGAAAATACGGGAAGCATCACTGGAGGAGATTGAAAAAGTGGTGGGGAAAGCAAAAGCTGAAATTGTAAAGAAATAAAAAAAGAGGTCAGTTGACCTCCCTTTTAAATATCAAAAAGCAATTTTTTAGAACTCCCAAAGGTTATGTTCCTTCTCCATGAGCATCATCTCTGTCCACTCACGTGCCCAGACACCTTCATGATATGGCCGTCCATTTCCACGATAAGTATCATCAAGGGTTTCATCATCAGGGTTCTGAATCTTATAGATCGAACCTTGAAAAAGACGAAGTAAAATTGCATCGGCGAAATTCTTATTCTGCGCGGTGTTTTGTCTGTTGAACCAAACAGCCTTAGGGATATTGTTTCTAAATACTTTCTCGAGATCCTTATATTTAAACCATCCCAAAGAAAGGTCGATACCGGTATTGGTTTTTCCACCCGGAATAATGATTTCCATTCCCTGAATATCATAGTATAAACGTGACCGTCTTCTATCGAAGATAATATCTTCCATCATGTGGATCGTACTCATATCTCCGATCGCGTAGGGAAGACCACTACCCTGGTTGGTCACCGCCCAATTGTCTACAGCATCTTCACTTGGTGTAACACCTCTGCTATCTTGTACAGCCCTATAATTTCTTCCGTTATAGCTTACAATATCATCAGTATAAAAGTCTAGTGACGGATCCCACGCTGGAAATGTTTGAGCTTGCTCTGCAACCAAGCGCTGCAAAAATTCCTCTTTAGAAAGTTTGCTAGACAGGGAATCGTCCTGGTAAATGTCTGTTAATTCCCCCGACTTAACCGCTTCGATGATAAGTTTGCTGATCTCTCCGTTTTTGGCAAAAAATCCCTTATTCTGCTTTTCACGAAGATCAATATTTCTCCAAACTCTTACTTTGTAGTGCTGCTCATATACCGGAATTGGATTAAGCGAGTTTGGATTGTACTGAATTTCCAAATCCTGTACTTCTTGTGCCATGGTACCACCAAAAGCACATGAAAATAAGAGTATAATAAGCGACTTTTTCATCCTTAGTTTATTGGAATATTAATAATACCCGTTGATCCGCCTACTGTGACTTTCTCTTCAGAATTCTGGTAAGTTAGGCGAACAACATCTTTTATGTCAAGAATGATCTTATCCCCAGGTCGTGCTTGGTTTGTCCATGCACGCAAGTCAGGGTTTTCATTGGTAGCATTCACACGTTGAACACCAGTCGTTCCACGGCCTAAAATAACTTCAGCTCGTTTAATTCTATAGCGAGCATCCTTCGGCACCTCTTCTTTAAAGTTTGCATCTGGCTCTGCCACTATTCGCAAATTACCTATTTGATTCGCTCTAATTCCATTTCTAAGATCAACAGGTGTATTTCCAATATAAGCTGTGTAGCGTGGTGCCGGAACATTCTTCACATCGAAGTTTGCGTCGCCGATTTTGATACCACCGTTAGACACCCCCACTGAAATCTTTCTCTGTTTAGGTATGATCGTCACTCTTCCTGGTTTATCACCCTTAACAATATCAGCGCTAGCGGCACTAAATGTAGGATTGTAGCTAGTTCCTAATGTTGGTACCTCAATATTTACTGTATTACCGCAATTCATATAAAGCGTCGGTGCATTACCAGTAGTCACTTTAATTACAGGTTGTGCAACATAATATTCAATATTCTGCGAAAAGGTCTGACCCTTCACTGTGATGTCAGCTTTAAATGACTTTTTAGCAATGCCATTTGCGTCATATCCACCACCTTGTGCGGTAAATTCGACTCTACCCATCGCAACGCCACTCGCATCTTGAACTATTGGGAGCTTGGCACCGTCTTTAAAAAATTCCGAAGATATTGAAGTAGATGAACCCGTTAAAAACATGTCTGCTTCGTATTTAGCCCCTGCGGCAACCGTAGAAGATTTCGCTCTAACCATCGGTATAAACTGGTCAAAACTAATTCTGTTCGCTCCTGCATCTTTAGCTAATTTATCTAGCACACGTGCCTCGTAATCCAATACTTCGGTCTCGGCTTGAGTAACAGAAGCGAGCGCAGCAATTACAGGTGTATTTTCAAAAGTAAATGTCAAAAAGTCCTTTCGAACATGGTCCTTATCAGCAGCAAAAAGTGGGATGTCCTTGGGGGCTTTTGCAATCTTCGCCAGTGGAGGATCCATTTTTCCCAATTCATTCACTTGCTTTACGTAATCATTCAATAGTTTCTCGTAGTTTGTTCCAACCGGCGATTTAGTATCAATCATCATCGTTGCTACTTTCGAGCTATGGTCATTAATAAGTCTGTCGTTAACCTCCGTGGTTCCAGACTTTTCCATCATATCCTTCTTCAGCTTGTCGATCGCCTCAAGTGTACTCTTTGTAAGAGTCCTTACTTTTTGAGCGTTGTCTCTGGCTTGTACAACATTGGGAACTTCACTTTCGCCAGCATCCTTTATTATAGACTGCAGTATAAGCTCACTTTTTTTATCCCCTTCAACAATTAGTTCGTTGAGCGTCGCATTGATGATAGCAAATTTCTCGAGTACCGCGTTGCTAACCTGGAGCGCAAGCAGCGCTGTCAGTACGAGGTACATCATACCTATCATCTTCTGACGTGGGGTTTCTTTTCCTCCTGCCATGATTAGTTCTTTTTAGTATTAAACGTTAAAAACCTAAATTCATTATGCTTGTCCGCTACCTTTCATAGCTGTAAGCATGCTTCCGTAAACCTTATTCAAAGAAGTCAGGTTGTCTGTAAGTTTACTCAGTTCAGAAGTAAACTTCGCCGTATTGTCTCCAACTTTAGAAAGACCATTCATTGCACCTGTGAGGCTTTCATAGAACTTGTTCATATTCTTGATATGACTATCAGCGTCCTTCAATTCCATTTCATAAACAGAATTCAACGCAGCCAGATTCTTAGTTACTTTTTGCACCTGAGAGTGGTATTCACCTGCATCTTTTGATGCTTCTGACATACTTGAAACAGCCTTTATAGCGACATCATATGACTTATTCATTTCTACAAGTTGTGTCGACGCCTTTTTAACGTTCGAAGCATAGTCATTCGTGGCAACGGCCGCATCGGATAAGCTTGACATTTTCTTAGCAGACTCTGCAAGATTTGTCATCCCTTTACCTAAACTATCCAAAAGCTCAGGACCAATTTTGGCCTTTTCAAGGGACACATCTAACTGTTGCGTTAATGACGCACCAACTTGCTTATTTGAAATTCTTGTCGGAATTGCAGGAGCTTCATAGTCTTCACCAAGCTCAGGATAAACTTTAGACCAATCTGGCTCTTGATGAGGCGGCTCAAAAGCGCTTAGAAAGAATATAATTGCTTCCGTCGTTAGCCCAATAAATAACATCTGGTCAGCACCTTCGTAATGGAGGATTTTGAATAACGCACCGATAATTACGACTGCTGCTCCTATACCATACACTTTCGGCATTATGGTTTTATAGAGAAGTTCAACAAATCCGCCTTTTTTCTTGCTCATTGTAGTTATGGTTTAAGTTTGCCTTTTGATATTTTAAGATAGGTAAGTAATTCTTCGAAAATTCAATTAAAACTCCTGCCCTGATGAACGGCCAAGGTGTGTCATGGCGCATCGGAAGCCGATATAGGCTCTTGTGGAATCTTTAAATTCAAATGTACGGGTACCGGTTTCAAGGTAATACGCAACGTCTTTCCAGGAACCTCCACGAACTACCTTCTTAGGTGGAACTCGTGGATTATACTTTGAACTTTCAGGATTGGTTCGGGGATCAATGTATTGTGGATTCAAATCCCAAACTGTCGGAACAGAAGCTGGGTTGAAATCATCTAAGCACCATTCGGATACATTCCCTGACATATCGTATAAACCATAATCATTCGGAAAGTAAGCCTGCACCGGAGATGAATATGCAAAACCGTCATCATAGAAGTTACCACGACCAGGTTTAAAGTTTGCTAACATACACCCTTTCGAGTTACGGATATAAGGGTTTCCCCATGGGTACTTCGCCATGTCACGACCTCCACGAGCCGCATATTCCCACTCAGCTTCAGAAGGTAAACGGAATGCTGGCATTGGGAAATCACCCACACTTTTTCTAAAGTCATTAAGATAAGCTGTTCTCCACTGTGAAAAGAATACAGCGGCGTCCCAGTTTACACCAACTACAGGGTAAGCATCATAACCTGGATGCCAGTAATAGTAATCTTGAATAGGATCTCCCATATGGTGAGCAAAATCCCTCACCCAGGCAGCTGTATCAGGATAATATTTTTGGCGGAAAGTTTCTGCATCTACAGTCTCAAAGCCTTCAATACTTCCATTATCAACCAGGAAAAAATTTGTGAATTGACGATACTCATTGTTTGTGATCTCAGTATCATCCATAAAAAATGAACCGATTGTCACTTGTTTGTTGAAGTTAATTTGAGTTGATGCAGGATCTTCATCAGCTTGTCCCATGTGGAACGTACCCGCTGGAATTGGCACCATCCCGTAGGGAATAGTCATTACCCAGCCTTCGCGTCCCGAGACGCCGACCAATTCTCCTTGATCGCCACCTTTATTGCCTCCAAGGCCTAGCAATCCACAGGCACTCACTACGGCGCCTGCCAGGACTAAAACTACTTTCGAAACAACCGATTTATTCATATACTTTTTGCTCAGTTTGTCTATGCTTAAATATTGAGGCCTTCAAATTTCCTTTACTCACCTTTTTTTTGGAGAAACGATTTGCAAATTCCACAAATTCTTAAAAATACCAAAATCAAATGTCGGTTAGTGCCTATAGCGAGGGGTTCGAACGACTTTTTTACCGCTACCCGGATTTACCGGAAGGTCATAACTCAACATAAATTCGAGCGAAAAGCTCTCTTTTGCCGCGCGATCCTTAACGATAACATCTACCGCTGTACCTACCTTTAATGACTTATCTTTCAATAAGCTATACCCCAACAATAAACTTGCAGCTTCAGATTGTCTAAACGCCAAACCTCCCCACATCGTATCTTTTATATGAGCAATTCCTGCAAAATCCACTTGTGTTTTATTTAGGTCCGTTCTCACTGCTGCACTAAATTGGACCTTTAAATCAAAACTGACCTCATAAAAGTAACCACCCGTAAAATTTATATGGTTTACAAGTGCTCCTCGTACACTATCTGCACCGAAATCAAACTGTGAGCGGAGCAAATGATTGAATCCAACTCCAGCATAATATTTCTCCGACCTGTAAAATACACCTAACCCTAAATCAGGTCTCACCTGAGACTCCTTACCTTCTACGATGAGAGGGTCATCCTCCTGAATATAGCGATAATACTTTCCGTTTATCGTCTGAGAGTAGAGCCCCAATTTTACGCCAAAGCTCAATTTGTTTTCTTTAATGCCAAGGTGGTAAGCATACATTGCTTGTGCTTCCAGGTTATTTTGAGGTCCCAATTTGTCATTAACGATGTATGCGCCAAAACCACTTCTTAACTTGTATATAGGAGTGTTAAAACTAACCAACTGCGTTGTTGGCGCACCACCATCTCCAAAACTCGACTGATATCCAAGCCATTGACTACGGTGAACGGCCGTTAACCTGGTTACCCCGTCCACTCCCGCAAATGCGGGCGTTACATACAAGTTGTTAAACATGTATTGAGTGAAGAGAGCATCTTGCTGAGCAAACGCACCAACCCCAATAATGAGCAGCAAGAGGGTATAAAAAATCCTTTTCCGCATTAAGTTTAAAAAGTAGAATCTAAAGTAAATGCTTTTTTACGACACTTTCAACAAATGTAATTAAAGTGTAATAAAAAAGGTCACTTTCTAAAATTCAAAGGATGAAGTAGTTATTTAATCCCGTTTGCCTTTCTAATATAGAGTTCGAGTGCTCCAGTCATCGATGGTGCATTCGGCAATGGAGCTTCTATATCGAGGATCAATCCCGCATCATGAGCAGCTTTAGCAGTTGTCGGACCAAAAACAGCTATGCGTGTATTATTCTGCTTAAACTCTGGAAAATTAGCAAACAATGAGTTTATCCCGGAAGGACTGAAGAAGGCAACGATGTCATAAAAAACCTCTGTTAAATCGGAGAGGTCTGATGCAACGGTATGGTATATAACACCTTCAGTATATTGATATCCTCCATCTTTTAAAAATTCAGGAATGTCATTTTTACGAATGTCGGAACAAGGGAAAAGGTACTTTTCGCTTTTATGTTTCTTTAGAATCTCTAAGAGATCCTGAGCAGTCTTGAGACCAGTAAAAATTTTTCGTTTTCTGATCACAATGTATTTTTGTAAATAATTAGAGGTTTGTTCAGAGATACAAAAATATTTCATCTCAGGAGGCATCTCTATCTTCAATTCCTGGCAAATGTGAAAAAAATGATCCACTGCATTGCGGCTTGTGAAGATGATTGCGGTGTGATGGAGAATATCGATTTTCTGTTTGCGGAATTCTTTGACCGGAACCGGTTCGACCTGAATAAATGGTCTGAACTCAATTTTCAAGTTAAACTTTTCTGCAAGCTTTAAATAGGGAGAGTTAGCATCAGCAGGAGCTTCTTGGGTTACCAGGATACTCTTTACTTTGCGCATCCGGTCAGTAGCAATTTCACTCATCACGTAAACAAATTCAGGCTAAAAATAAATTACCTTAATTGTAATAAGAAAGGGTATTAATTCTGTGGCACAAATGTACGAAAATAAATGGAACATCGAATGACCCATCTGCCTTTGCAATTTAAAAATGATCAGAACCATCCATCCCGCGAGCACCCACGATATAGTTGTGAGCAAAAAAAGATAGAAACCTTGACCATATCCGTGCGATATAAAATACAGAAACAAAACTATTGTTAGCACGCCAAACACCCCAAGTAGAAGTCGTACCCAGTTAAAAAAATGAATACCTCCAATTTCTTTAATCCCAAAAACAAATGAAAGGCTGTATACGATGATGATTTTAAAGAAGAATACCCCCAATATAATTAAACTCAATTCAAGCCATCGAAAAATTGCATCCCAAAAAGTTGCGGATTGAAATAAAAGTGCAGAAGCATATTGCGCTGGAAGGAAGTGAAAAACCAACATCAAGTAATATCCCAGCATTAAACTACAGTACACATAGAATAGGATGTTTATGCTGTTTGTGATACGAGAATAGGCCTGACTATCATCGCCTTCACGCATAGAAAATATTTTGGTAACAGAAAAATAATCGGACGCTAGTTTCGGGTTAAGTTGAATGATAACGATCAATAAAATCATCAATACTACCATACCGACAATCGCGAAATCGCGAAAGGAAGTGGATCGCAGTGCCGTTGGATCGGAAGCTCCCTGATTGGTTGTAGCCTTCGACTCCAGGACTGTTCGTAAGCCATTGTCGAGAATTTCGTTTTGATGCAAACTAATCTGAAGCGTCGGAGATTTATAAAAAGCCTTCAAGCTATCTACGCTGATTCGAAGTTCCTCATCACTTTTTGAGGCCAACTGACCGTTAACAAAAAGGGTAAATGGTTCTGCGGCAGTTACGTGAAGGTAGGAACCTCGATATTTATTAGCCTCTACTACAAAGTGTATTGTAGTTGGCGATCCTATTTTTTGTTTATAGGATTCATACTTGTTATTTTGAAATACATTCCATTCGTCAATGAAGTCCTTGATTACAACATAGTCTTGACCATGAGTATTGGTGAAAATTCCACACGAAATAAAAACCAAAATACGCAGGACAGAGTTTGACGTAGATCTCATAATTAATCACCCAAAAGTATCAGAATCTGTTCTTATATCCGAAATGCAACTAAGTTTGTTGCAATTATGGCAGGTATTTACGTTCATATTCCATTTTGCAAGCAGGCGTGTTATTACTGTGATTTTCATTTTTCTACAAACCAGACCAAACAAGAGGAGATCGTTCATGCCATTGTTGCCGAAATAGGTATGCAAAAGGAATACCTGAATGGTGAGCCCATTGAAACCATTTACCTGGGAGGTGGAACTCCTTCCCTCCTCGCCGAACGCGAGTTATCAATAATTTTCCAGGCCATTCATAAAAATTATTCTGTAAAATCTGAAGCAGAAGTTACGCTAGAAGCCAATCCGGATGACCTAAGCGTCGGAAAACTTCGTGAACTTCGGAATGCCGGCGTAAACCGGTTAAGCATCGGCATTCAATCATTTGATGATGGGATATTGAAATCGCTCAACCGGGCTCATGATTCAAACATGGCGCGAAACTGTGTACATGAAGTTCACTATGCCGGCTTTGATAATATCAGTATCGACTTGATTTATGCTATTCCGGAACAAGACGATAAGCTTTGGAAAGCTAATATCCATGAAGCGTTGTTACTCAAACCACAACACATCTCTTCCTACGCCTTGACTCTGGAAGAAAAAACGGTGTTTGGACGTTGGGTGAAACAGGGAAAAATGAAAGCCCTTGATGAAGACTTAGCGGCAACTCAGTTGAATATCCTGGTTGACACTTTGGAGAACAGCGGCTACGAGCAATATGAGGTATCAAATTTTTCCCAGCCTGGGTTCCGGTCTCAACACAACAGCAGCTATTGGAGAAATGAAAAGTATCTGGGCGTTGGACCGAGTGCACATTCATATAATGGTGAGAGCCGGCAGTACAATATTAGTAACAACACACAGTATCTTAATGCAATTCTCAAGCAACAGATTCCCGCAACGCATGAGATACTGAGTCGTGAAGACAAAATAAACGAGTATTTACTTACAACGCTTAGGACATCGTGGGGAACCGATCTGGAGAAGTTGCGTCGAGAGTATAAATTTGATCTGTTAGCGGAAAATTCCTTCTACATCCAAGCGCTCCAGGACAGCCAATTCGCAACATTGGAAAATGATATGCTAGTTTTGACCAAGACCGGAAAACTTCTCGCGGACAAAATTGCATCTGATCTTTTTGCTGTGGTGTAAATAAATGGAATCTTACTTTTCAGTTGGAGACTCCGTTCTACCGCACATATCACAGCGATTATATTAGATGAAAGAAGTTTTGTATTTTTCTCCGACCATAGTTTAGTATGAAATCTGCTGAAGAAAAAAAAGTCTACATGCTCCTTAAATCTGTCATTTTCCACTATCACGGATTGGATGAGCAGGAAAAGCAGGACCTCATTCAAACTGCCGAAGAGCTTGACGCTCCCAATGAGTATCAATGGGCATTGGACTTTATTTCAGAGGACTATATTACTGCATTTGATCGCGCAAGGAGCTACCTGAATGATATTATTGGTGATTATCCAAAGGAGAAAAGAACTGAACTGATCAATATGGTATGGCAGGCAAATAATTTAAAGGGTTATGTAACTGAAATGGAAGCAACCGCCATGTTGAAACTTGCCAAAGACTGGAACGTACAGCGGGAACTGATTGAACTCGTACTTAAGTAAGGATGATCGTATCAGTACAAAAAGTCGCCCCCACGCGTCGCAAGTAATTTCTCCTACAGTTCCCTGTTAAGCGTATAGTTACCGCGATGGATTTTATTTCACAGTGGTGGATTCACCAAAATCTTTGGTGGTGGAGTTTACAGAAAGGGCTGCCCCAATTTGTGACAGCCCTTTAGTTATTAGCCATTCATCGAAGCTAAAAATTCTTCGTTGTTTCGGGTGCCTTTCATTTTGTTCTGGAGGAATTCCATTGCTTCAACTGAATTCATATCAGCCATGTATTTCCGAAGAATCCATACACGCTGCAATTCATCTTCTTTCAATAACAAATCTTCACGTCTGGTTCCGGAGGCAGGAACATCCATCGAAGGATAAACTCTTCTGTTAGAGAGTTTGCGGTCTAGCTGCAATTCCATGTTACCAGTTCCCTTGAATTCTTCAAAAATTACTTCGTCCATTTTTGAACCTGTATCAATCAATGCGGTGGCAATAATTGTAAGTGAACCTCCATTTTCAATCTTCCGTGCAGCTCCAAAAAAGCGCTTTGGTTTATGGAGTGCGTTTGCATCAACACCACCTGAAAGGATTTTACCTGATGATGGCACGACCGTATTATAAGCACGGGCTAGTCGGGTAAGGGAATCGAGCAGGATAACGACATCGTGTCCACACTCAACCATACGCTTTGCCTTCTCTAATACGATGCTGGCAACTTTTACATGCCGCTCAGCCTGTTCATCAAATGTAGAAGCAACAACCTCCGCTTTTACGCTGCGAGCCATATCGGTAACTTCTTCCGGCCGTTCATCGATCAACAATACGATAAGGTATACTTCAGGATGATTTTGGGCAATTGCGTTTGCGATGTTCTTTAGCAAAACTGTTTTACCAGTCTTCGGCTGCGCTACAATCATCCCGCGCTGACCTTTACCGATCGGAGAAAAGAGGTCGAGGATACGGGTAGAAAGATTATCGTGCGCGGTGCTGAGTTTTAGTTTTTCATTCGGGAAAAGCGGAGTTAGATATTCAAATGCAACGCGATCTCTAATCTCCTCGGTAGTCTTTCCATTTACCGATTCAACTTTCAATAAGGCAAAATACTTTTCACCTTCCTTAGGGGGTCGGATAAATCCCTTTACAGTATCACCGGTCTTCAATCCGAACAGTTTTATCTGGGAAGGAGATACATAAATATCATCAGGGCTGGCCAGGTAATTATAATCTGAAGAGCGGAGGAAGCCATAGCCGTCCTGCATAATCTCTAATACGCCTTCATTGCTGATAGCACCGTCAAATTCGCGGATGGCAGGTCTGAAAGGAGGTGTCCTCTCCTCACGAGCTTCAGCTTTATTATGACGCGGAAGTCCATCGGGAAGATTAGACGATTCTATCTCTGTATCAGGGTTTTCGCTAAATGTTTGCGGAGTGCTTTCAAAATTGATATCGATCGAGTCCAGAATCTCATCGGAATTAAAATCAGTCTCTGCTTTCGGTATTGGCGGTGTTGGCGCTACATTTTCACGTCTGCGCGGACGCATTTTTCTTTCCGGTTCAGTTTCGGACGCCGTTGCCGTTGGTGATGGTTTTTTCTCAACAGTGGATTCGCCGGCGGTGGATTGCTGATCGAGAATTTTATAGATGATGTCTTGCTTTGAAAGTTTTTTGGCATTTTTCACGCCCATCTCCTCTGCGATCTCTTTCAATTCTGAGAGAAGCCTGACATTCAGGTCGTCAATAGTATACATGTGTGTTTTAAAAATGGATTGCTGTTAAAAAAGATTTGTTGAATGGATTCCTTTGATCGGCCAAGCTGAAATTATGGTCATTAGAACAACTAACTAGAGAAAAAATCGATAAGTATAGTCCGGATTAATATTCAGAAGGCTTGAGATGAAGCCATATGACACTGCAAGTATAGGGACATTTTGACTATAATCAAATGGATAAAACTTTTTATTCCCCTAAAAAGGCCTCTTACAGTTCAAAAAAACTAATTTTGACCCCGTAAAAAAGGAACTCCATGTTACAGGCTGCTACCATTCGCGAACACACTCAGAAAATACTCGAAGGACTCGAAAAGCGAAATTTTAAAAACGCTGAAATTTTAATTCAACAAGTTCTTGAGAACGATTTGCTGCGGCGCGACGCAAAAAAAATGTTGGATGATATTAAATCAAAGCTAAACAATGATTCCCGAAGGATCGGTGAACTGATGAAAGCCGGAAAAGCTGATGAGGCTACCGCATTACGATCATCAGTCGCTGTTGATAAAGAAGCCGTTAAAAATTTAGAAGCCGATCTGGATGGTTATGAAAAAAAACAGCTTGAGCTTTTATATAAAATTCCAAACGTTCCGCATGAAAGTGTTCCAGCGGGAACGAAACCGGAGGATAATGTAACCGTTCATACATTCGGATCAGTTCCAACCTTATACCCGGGCGCATTACCACACTGGGACTTGATCAAAAAATACGACATTATTGATTTTGATCTCGGCAATAAAATTGCCGGGGCGGGATTTCCAGTGTATAAAGGTAAAGGTGCCAAACTTCAACGCGCGCTCATAAACTTCTTTTTAGACGAAGCTGAAAAGCAAAGGTATAAGGAGATGCAACCTCCTATTCTGGTCAATGAGTCTTCAGGGTTTGGTACAGGCCAGCTCCCTGACAAAGAGGGACAAATGTATTTTGTTGGTGAAGACGGGTTATACCTTATCCCAACCGCCGAGGTGCCTATTACAAACTTATACCGCGATGTTATTCTTAACGAAGATGAACTTCCTGTTAAAAATGTTGGCTATACGCCCTGCTTCAGAAGAGAAGCCGGAAGCTGGGGTGCCCACGTACGTGGCTTAAACCGACTTCATCAATTTGATAAGGTAGAAATTGTACAAATCAGAAAACCAGAAGAATCTTATGCAGCGCTGCAAGAAATGTGCACTTACGTTCAAAGTCTGCTTGAGAAATTAGAACTTCCCTACCGCAAACTTTTGCTCTGTGGGGGTGACATGGGTTTCAATTCTGCGATTACGTACGACATGGAAGTTTTCGCCGCCGGTCAACAACGATGGCTAGAAGTAAGCTCTGTCAGCAACTTCGAAACCTTTCAGGCAAATCGCTTGAAATTACGATACAAGAATGCAGACGGAAAGATTCAGCTACTCCACACATTAAATGGAAGTGCACTGGCTCTTCCCCGAATTGTAGCTTCAATTCTTGAAAACAATCAAAGTGAAAATGGCATTCGCATTCCCGATGTGTTAGTGCCCTACACAAAGTTTAACATGATCGACCAGGATTGATAGGAAATCGTCAGCTGGCTGAAAGCTCATGCCTCAGAAGTGGTAAGGATGACCTTTCTCAATATAAAAAGTTAAGTGGCGCTAATATTCAGGCGGCATCTTTTATTTGGAAAACTCTATGATAGATGCATCTCAAAGTATAGTACGTACAGTGTCCGCTCATGTCATCGGGAACGGCGGCAACCAGGAAGAATTGAAATTATCAGAATTCCCGTTGTCGCTTGAAGGGGAGTCACTAAAAAAGCTGCTGCTTACTTATTTTCTCTCCAACTTCAGCAGGCCTGAGTACTATAGTTTCACATTTTCAAATCAGGACTTTACATTAAACCCAATTTTTAAATTCGCAAACGAAATTTTTGAAGACGACTCCGTGTTCCATGAAAATTCTATCAGCATTGCAAAGCACCTTTATGCCGCAACCCAGCATCCCAATATTAAGTCGGGTGACTTATACATATCCTTACTGTCCGATGTTGTTATAGAAGGAAAATCCTCGGATGCTCTCGGAATTTTTAAATCCGAAAACAAAGAGACATACCTCACCTTGAACCAGGAGAAAAACAACTTCTATTTAGATGCTCAGCAAGGGTTAAACATCCGGAAACTTGACAAAGGTTGTTTAATATTAAATCAGGCGGAGGATGAAGGGTATAAAATTCTTATCGTAGATACTGCTAATAAATCAGATGCCCATTATTGGAAAAATGATTTTCTTAATATCAAGGCGTGGTCTGATGCCTTTCATCATACCCACAACTTTATGAACCTGACACGCCAGTATGTGGGCGATCAGTTAGACGAAGAATTCAGTGTATCGAAAGCAGATAAGATAGATCTGCTGAATCGCTCGGTCAACTTTTTTAAGACGAGAGAACAATTTGATCAACGTGAGTTTGAAGTAGAGGTTTTGGGCGATGCCTCTGTTATTGAATCCTTTCGCAAATATGAACGCACCTTCATGACGGATAGCGATATTGCAGACAGTTTCGAAATCTCAGCACAAGCCGTAAAACGTCAGGCTCGGATTTTTAAGAGTGTACTGAAGCTGGATAAAAACTTTCATATTTATATACACGGCAACCGTGAATTAATTGAAAAAGGATTCGATGAAGTCACGAACCGGCACTACTACAAAATTTATTTTGATCAGGAAAGTTGATCCTAAATACCAAATTACTTTGCTAACTTTAGTGAACTCAAAAATGTTATGGAAACTCAAGGTTTTGGTGAACGAGTAAAGCATACCTCAAAAAAAGTAATGAAAAAGATCCTGATCATTGCCCTTCTGGTAGGAATTGCAGTATTCTGTTTTATGTATTGGGCTACCTATGAAAGTGGAGTTATGGCTGGAAAAATTCTTCGGATAAGTGAAAAAGGAGTTGCTTTTAAAACCTTTGAAGGCAAAATAAATCTGGAAACCTTTGGCGCCTTGAAAGGCGTCAGTCCAATTGCAGAGTCCTTTGATTTTTCTGTTGAAAAAGGTGAAACGGAACTAATACATGAGCTGGAAGAAGTGGCTTTAAGTGGAGAACGGGTAAATCTCTACTTTGTTAAACGTTACGCTGCTTTTCCCTGGAGAGGAGACACCAAATACTTTGCCACAAGGGTTGAACGATTAGGCAAACAACAGCCAGCAAACTGAAAATTATAACAAATGAACATGGTTTTGATTTCCGTGGTTTTAATTTCTTTTGGTCGATAGTGATTATGTTCTTTTCGTTGACACCTCTGCAAGAGGATAGAAGCACTAACAATAACAGCGCTGATTACGCCCAGTAGACAAATCTCCACGCACTATACTAAAAGACAAAAGGCCATCTCGATTTGAGATGGCCTTTTGTTTGTGATCTGAAAACTAAATTTTATGCAGTTGCTGCAGAAGCCTCTTCGAACTTCTGAGAAATCTTCAGTACGACAGTTTTTTTCGCTTTGTATCCGCAGTATCCACACTGGAAATGCTTCATAAGTTCACCTTCTTCACCTACAGAAGGAGTCTTAAGAATCTCTTCACGCACTACTTTAAAAGTCTGATAGTTACATTCAGGACACTGTAATGCATGAAGGTGTCCGGAATAACGCTCGATCTTGACATACCCGGTTTCTTCGTCCTTCCAAACATCATAGTCAACCGAAAAAACATTTTCTTCAGCCTGCATACCTTCATCCAGATAAGCATCTTCTTCCTGCTCTCCCAACAATTTCATAGCCTTCCCCGTTTTAGGAGAAATCCGTGGTTTATATCGTAGTGCCTTAAGTCTTTTTTCAATAAAAAATGGATAGTAGAACTTAAGCATGTTCTGGATAATCAAGGCAACGATCATCCCCATCGCAAAAGTTGTGAAGCCTAAAACAAAAATCCACAAGGTGCTTAGTTTCTGGATATTTGAATTTGCATAAAAGCAACAACCAATGATAAGTATGATGGCGGCAACCCAAAGCGTTCTTATCTCGCTTTTGTTGATGTAATCATATTTGACCTTAGCATCACCCATTGTGGCGAGACGGACAACGTGGTACAGCACAATAAGAATAGAAATTGCCCATGCCACATATGCAATGTTTTTGGCCATTACATTCCAAGAGTCATAATTTTGTGTAACAATATCTTCCATGGTTACGGATTGGTTATTATTTTTCTTATTAGCAAATATATAAGCCTATATCTATTTTACCTAGCAAGTAATGGTAGTTAATCTCGATAAACGGTTCTAAATGTAACACAGAATTCATTAAAAGTTATACCAAGGCACGCTTACCTGGCAATATCGAAGTTAGATTTGAGCCAAAAAACCCTTTATTTTCGAAGAAGCCTTATCGGGATTCTCGAACATTCCCATGTGTGCAACATTCCGAAGCACATGAACATCAGACTGTTGACAATAAACTGCTTGTTCCAAAACCGACTCAACCGGTATTCCAGAATCCTTTTCTCCAGCAAGAAATAGAGTAGGTTTTTCGAATTTTTTTAACGTTTTAATCTGATCTCGACGATCGCGCATCGCTTTGGTATAGCCAATTACAGCGTCTGCCGAGGCTGATGCTGCTATTTTTCGGACGGTTTCTATCGATTTGTGTTGCGGGTTCGCAAAAAGAGGCGTAATAAAATTCATAGTAAAAGGCAAAGCGCCATTTTTCTCAACAAATTCAATGACCTTATCTCTGGACTGTTTTTTCTCGGTCGAGTCTGCATATGCAGTAGAATGAAACAGAGTCATCCCTGAAAATAGATCAGGTCTTTTTTCCACCATTGCTAAAGCAACATAACCGCCCAGAGAATGCCCGACTATGACGCTATCGATAATTTCGTTTTCTAAAATATGTCGAATAACATGGTCTGCAATATGATCAAGATAAAACGAACTGGGGTTCTCACTCCTTCCAAAGCCCGGCAAGTCGATGGTGATGACGGAGTTTGTGTCTACAAAACGCTCCCCAAAATCGTCCCATACATCCTGGGTCATCGGAAACCCATGGATAAAGACTACAGGTTTTCCATTACCTCTCTTTCTTGAGTTTAGGATTGACATCAATTAAGTTCCAGGGACGTATTCCAGAATTTCCAAAACCGATTTTTCAATCCCATCGGCATCGAATCCACACTCCTTATGCAACTCAAACTGTTCGCCGTGTTCAACTATTTTATCCGGAATTCCAAGGCGTTTAATTTCAACATGATAATTGTGGTCGGCCATAAACTCTAAGATTGCGCTTCCAAATCCTCCCTGCACGCAACCATCTTCAACAGTAACAATTTTCTTGTATTCAGCGAAAATCTCATGAAGAATTTCCTCATCCAACGGTTTTACAAAACGCATGTCATAGTGACCAACCTCAATATTTTGATTTGCGAGACGTTCGCAAACTTCAACCGCATAATTACCAATATGACCAATCGTGAGGATTGCTACTTCACCGCCTCGCCGCAATCTGCGGGCTGTTCCAATTTTTATTTCTTCCATTGGCGTACGCCACTTGGCTGTAACGCCCTGACCTCTTGGGTAACGAATGGAAAATGCCTTTTCTGATCTGGGTAGTTGTGCCGTGAACATCAGGTTCCGCAACTCAGACTCATCCATAGGTGCTGCAACAATCATGTTGGGTAGACACCTGAAATAAGCGATGTCGTAAGCGCCATGGTGTGTTGGCCCGTCTGCCCCGGCAAACCCAGCCCTATCCAGGCAAAAATTAACGGGAAGATTTTGAATACAGACATCGTGTATGACCTGGTCGTATGCACGCTGCATGAAAGTACTGTAAATATTACAAAACGGGATCAGACCTTGTGTTGCAAGTCCCGCAGAGAACGTGACAGCATGTTGCTCAGCGATCCCCACATCGATTGCGCGCTCGGGCATCTCCTTCATCATGATATTTAGTGAAGACCCGGATGGCATGGCCGGTGTAATGCCCATTATCTTGTCGTTTGCCCGTGCCAGCTCAACTAGTGTATGACCAAACACATCCTGATACTTAGGCGCTTGCGGGACTTCATATATCTTTTTATGAATTTCTCCGGTAATCTTATCGAATGTTCCAGGTGCATGCCAGGTGGTGGCATTCCCTTTTTCCGAAGGACCATAGCCCTTTCCTTTTACGGTAACGCAATGAAGAATTTTTGGGCCCTTGATTTCCTTTAGATCATTCATCACTGTGACCAGATGATTCACATCGTGTCCGTCAACAGGGCCAAAATATCGAAGATTAAGGGATTCGAAAAGATTACTTTGGCTTAAGAGTGCCGCTTTGAGTCCAGTTTCTACCTTAGAGACAATTTCCTGCGCGCTTTTTCCGAACATAGATAGCTTCCCAAGTATGTTCCATGCCTCGTCCTTTAACCTATTGTATGTTTTGCTGGTGGTGATGTCTGTGAGATAATCTTTCAGGGCACCTACATTCGGATCGATAGCCATGCAGTTATCGTTTAGAATGATGATGATATTAGTATCTGCTACGCCAGCGTGGTTCAAGCCTTCAAATGCCATTCCCCCCGTTAGGGCCCCGTCACCAATGACGGCTATGTGCTGTTTATCTTCAATTTTCCGATACTTGGAGGCTGCCGCCATTCCCAATGCAGCTGAGATTGATGTTGAAGAATGACCAACGCCAAACGTATCGAAATGACTCTCTTTTCTTTTCGGGAATCCGGATAAACCTTTGTACATCCGGTTTGTGTGGAATGTATCTCTTCTTCCCGTTAAGATTTTATGGCCATAGGCCTGATGTCCAACGTCCCAAACAAGTTGATCGTAGGGCGTATTGAACACATGGTGTAGGGCTACGGTAAGTTCTACCACCCCCAAACTTGCCCCAAAATGACCGCCGTAAACCGATACATTATCGATGATAAAATTGCGAAGTTCTTCGCATAACTGAACCAACTGAGCTTGGTCAAGTTTTTTTACGTCGTCCGGGCTGTTGATCCTGGACAAAAGTTTTCCCGGTGTTATCAGCATTTTTGGTTATTGATGAACTTCTAACAAAAATTTGAAGGTAAGTGTTCTAAACCGCTTTTCAACGCCAAATAAGCAACAAAGCTAGTTATTTCCCGGTTGCTCTCATTTTTTAACGGATTATAAATAAATTTGCTGCGCAATGACTACTACACAGGAAGGTTTTGAAGTAAAATTACCGCTCTTCGAAGGTCCGTTTGATCTTCTATTGTTTTTCATCGAACGAGATGAGTTAGACATCTATGATATTCCTATTTCAAAAATTACAAACGATTTTTTGGAATATATTCGACAGATGGAGCAGTTAAACATAGAGGTTGCAAGCGAATTTATTCTTGTAGCCGCCACGCTCATGCGCATCAAGTCAAAGATGCTTCTACCAAGACCTCAACTGGATGAGCAGGGCAATGAAATCGATCCTCGTGAAGAACTCGTTAAGCATCTCCTTGAATACAAAAAGTATAAATCGGTAATCGATAACTTCCACAAGATGGAAGAAGTTGAATTAATGAAGGAAAAGCGAGGCAACCTGATAAAGGAATTAAAAGTTCTTGCTGAAAGTACTAACGTAGAGGCTGAACTTCAGGACGTCACAGTGTATAAACTGATGACGATTTTTGAAAAAATTCTAAAGCGTCTTGAAGCCGAAAAAAATAAACCTGTGCATCAGATCATTCAGTATCCTTATACTGTTGATGCTCAAAAAAAATATCTGCTGGAACAATTGACATCAAAACCGAGACTCTCTTTCGCTGAATTGATTGAAAGCTATCCAACACGTATCGGTGTAATTTTCAACTTTCTTGCAATTCTGGAAATGCTCGCACTTCAACTACTCACGATCCAAATCGGAGAAGGATACGGTAACTTTTGGATCTCTAAAGGAGAGCCTCAGGAAGCTATTTTATAGCCCATTGAGACAGCATCAGCACGTAAAGCTTAACGTAAAAATGCTTCCGCTTCCTGGCGACGAACGTACGCTGATATTTCCTTTTTGTTTTTGCATAATCTGTTGGGATATACTCAATCCGATTCCGGATCCTCCATTTTTAGTGGAGTAAAACGGAATAAATATCTGATCAATGTCATCGGGTGCGATCCCACAGCCGGTATCGGTAATGTTAATCGTGACGTACCGGTTTCCCTCTTTTCCAGTTTCAATTTTGATACCCTTGCCTTCCTTGAAATTTGACATGGATTCCATTGAGTTTTTAATAAGATTGATCAACACCTGCATGGTTAGATTTTTGTCGGCATAAATTATGTGTTGAGTCTGCTCCATGTCGGCATGCACCTTAATGTTCTCCCTGTGAAATTCCTGCGCAAACAAGCACAACGCTTCCTGCACTATTTCTGCCACTCCAATTTTTGTAAGCACCGGCTCAGGAATTTGATTCACTGTCCTGAAAGTCTGTACAAATTCCCTTAACGACTTACTGCGTTGATCGATGGTTCGCAGGCTATCCAAAATGTCAGTACGTTCCTCTAATGAAAGTTTCCTATTTTCAGCTTCCGACTTTGTAACCATTTCAAAGATGTATGAAGATAATGTAGAAAGTGGAATAGCAGAGTTTGAGATTTCATGCGTCAGCACCCGCAGCAGCTTTTGCCAGGCGTCTGCTTCTTTTGCCGCCAATTCGCTGCTTACATCCGACAATGCAACCAGCTTTAAATTTTTTTTCTTAAAAATCAGGTGCCTGGACGTTACTGACAGAAAAATCGGCTTTCCTTTCACAACAATTTTCAGCGAACATTTCTCTCCATCTTGCACTTCCTTGAGAAAATCGGGTAAGTTTCGATCTACTCTCCAAAGTGAATCAACCTTTTGAAGGAATGGTATTTGAAAAAGATTTTTGGCTGCGTCATTAATCAGATACACTTCATTATTATTTTCCTGAAAACAAATCAAGGGTACAGCAGCATGCTCTACGACGACCTGCAACAGGTGATGCTGAGACTCCTTTTCTGAACGCAACGTTTTAAAGGTATCATTTAACTGGTTGAAGGCGCGGTGAAGGTCGTACTCGCCAGTCTTTTCATGCTCCGAGAAATTAACCGAAAAGTCATTCTGCCTCAAAGATTGCAAGAACGCCGTCAATTTGCGTTCAGACTTATCAACAAACCCTACGGTTTCATAAAACAGGGCAGCTGTTGTAAGAACCGTCCATATACCGGCCATCCAATAGGGCGAATCAAAAAAAAGAAATCCCGTAAGGCAACCAAAAAAACATATTCCGAGAAGTCGGATAGCAACTTTCAGCCGAAAGGATTTTTTTATAATGGTGGGGTAGTTCAATTTCATCTCTTAGCCAGGGAGGATGCAGATTATTGCAAAAAGTGCGATGTAGGAGTTCAGGAGTTTCATAAGTGATTTAGGGGTGATTTCTCGTTTTCGTCCTCTATCCGGCTGTAACCAGGTGTCATTGTAATTCACTCAGTCCATACTCTTCAATTTTCCGGTACAATGTAGTTCGACCTATACCCAATTCCTCAGATGCCCGTGTAAGATTTCCATTACACTTTCTGACCACTTGTTTTATGATATCCTTTTCAACCTCGGATAAATTAAATGTTTTGACCTCAGTGTCATTGGCATTTGAATACGGAACCAGTTGAAAATCATCAGATGTTAGAACAGAACCTTTACATAGAATTACAGCGCGCTCGACAGAATGCTGGAGCTCACGGATGTTTCCGGGCCAGGAGTACTTAGACAATTGCTGAATAAGTGAAGAGCTGAGTTCCAAAATTTTATTATACCGTTTTGAAAATTCTTCCAGGTAATAATTAACCAAAAGAGGTAAATCCTCCTTCCTCTCGCGGAGGGCTGGCAACTTTATTTCAACAGTTTTTATCCGATAAAAAAGGTCCTGACGAAATACGCCGGTCCTGACTAATTCATATATCGGAGAATTGGTCGCGCAGATGATTCGTACATCAAGGTTGATAAGTTTGTTTGATCCTACCTTGCTTACAGTCCGGCTTTGTAACACGGAAAGCAGTTTGATTTGCAATTCAAGTGAAAGATTCCCGATCTCATCCAGAAACAACGTGCCTTTATTGGCCAGCTCAAATTTGCCGATCCGGCTTTCTTTAGCGTCAGTAAAAGCACCCTTTTCATGGCCAAACATCTCCGACTCAAACAACGTGGTGGGTATTGCGCCAAGGTCGACTGAAATAAAAGGTTCGTCTGCTCTGTTGGATTGATTGTGAATAGCGCGAGCCACGAGTTCTTTGCCCGTTCCGTTTTCGCCGAGTATTAATACGTTAGCATCTGTGTCCGCTACCTGGGCAATGGTTTGGAGAACAGGCTGCATGGCTGGTGATGATGCAATGAATGTCTGGTGACACTGATTCAGATGTTGTTGCAGCGCTTTGTGTTTCGATTTTAGATCCCGGTTTTCTTTTCTTGCGCGGGCTTGCTGATAGGCATTGACGACTGTCGCCACTAGTTTTTCTTTATCCCAGGGCTTTGGGAGAAAATCAACCGCGCCTTCTTTAATTGATTTTACTGCCAGTTCAATATCGCTATACGCAGTTTGCATTACTACCTGTATTTGTGGAGCAATCTGCCGAATGCGGTTCATCCAGAAGATACCTTCATTGCCTGATGTAACGCCCGCCTTAAAATTCATATCCAGCAATACCACATCAAAATCCTGTTGTTTGAGTGTAGACTCCAACGTCTTCGGCGATGAGAGCGTAGCGATATTCTCGAAATAGTTTTTAAGAATCAGCCTGGAGGTGAGCAGTACATGCTCATCATCGTCTACAATCAGGATGTTGCCGGAGTATTTTTTCATGTCGGAGAACTCAATTACTAAATTTACATTTTTTTATGATTGATTAATTCCGCCGAAGGGCCTTCATAGGATTTATCAGGAACTCATTTATGTAATTGTGATACATAAGGGCAAAAATGAGTACCCTGAAACCGGATGCTCCAGCACCTGATGAATGAAGCTGAAAAAGTGTCACATTTGAGACAGTTAAGATTATAATTCCATTAACACCTAGTGCGAAAGGAGTACCAGTTCCGGAAAGCTAGGTGCAGTAGCCCAAAATGCCCGTTCGGGGGGATCTCACACGGGTAAACTGTTTCAACTTGAAACAATGGTGTGTTCCACCCTGGAACATTTTGGCGTTGACTTTCTAATTGAGTTTACACAATTCAGAGAAAGATGACAATCGCTTGCACACTGCATCATTACCCTCCATGAAATTAGTCCTTCGTTTTTGTTCAAGTGGAGAATATCTGATAAGAAATGCCGGACTACGGTCAATTTTTGAATCTCAAAAGCAGATCACAAGAGGCATTTTCATCATACATCAGTCTGGGTTCTTAACATGTTTCACTTTCAATTCGAGAGAACAGGTGAGCATTTCACCAATCAGCATCTAGTTAGTACGTTGTGTTTCTTCTTCCGACCCCGTCCTGCGTTGACGCGCGCCACGAAGTTGTTGATTCCCGAACGAATAGATCAGGTTCAGCATAACCACCCGCGTATCAAAGGCCAGGGAAAAATCACTTTTATAGCTTGGGGCATTAATCTTTCCTTTAAACTTATTGGAATGAAATACATCCTGAAGCGTCAGTTTTGCCTTTAGTGCTGATCCCATTGATTTCTGAATACCTATGTCAACCGAACCAAGCCAGGGGGCCTTCTGAATGATATAAACTCCCGGCGTGCTGAGCCACCCAGTTATTTCCCCACTCCATCCACGGCCGAACACCATGGTATTGGAAATGTTAAGACGTCCTGATATCTGCTCTACAGTGGTGGGTAAATCCAGGTAGGTGTAATCAAATTGGCTATACACTCCCAATAAATTCATCTGCATGTTCCATCCTTTTGTAAGTTCTATAGGAAAGCTGATTGTAATATTATACGACTGAGATTTTCCAAAATTGTCAGGAGTACGTTCTGTTCTGATGCTGTCTACCGGTTGAAGAACATAAAACATCACATCATCAATGAAACTTGCTCCAACTGACGTAAAAACTTTTTCTTTATAACCATGCTTTAACTCAAGTGAATGCGTGTACTGTGGATTGAGAAAGGGATTTCCCCGGCTGTATAGGTAAGGATCCACGTAGGATCGCGCCGGGTTTAAGTATTGATAGTTTGGACGATCAATCCGGTAACTGTAAGACAGGGTTAATGAATGATTCTTTGACAACGGTCTGGACACAAACAGACTTGGGAAAAAATTAATATAGTCCCGGGTGACGACCTGTTCAAAGGTAATAGAGTTCCCTACCGAGTGTGTATGTTCAACCCGAAGTCCCGCTTGCACGTGTGTTTTCTCGCCGATAATACCGGAGAAACTGGCATATCCTGCATACACTCGCTCAGTGTATTTAAAATGATTGGACAGTGTATCCACTTTCACTAAGTTACCTGCTACGCCCTGTTTAAGAGTCATATCATTGTCACTTGCTACATAACTGGTTTTAAGACCTGCTTCCATTTTCCATGTGGAAGAAACAGACCGATTATAATCAAACTTGGCAGTTTTAATATCAATAGTCGTAGGCATTTCAATTCGCAAACCAGTTTGTGGTTGTTCCGGATTCTCGATTGATAGGGTTTCCGTGAGAAGCGTATTTGAATAACGCCTGGTATACCTCCCGAAATCCAGATCCGCAGAGAGCTGGCCTCCTTTCCCATTGAAGGAATGTTGAAAATTGATGTTACCAATTTGATTGTCTGACTTGCTTTCAATGGCCTTATACGTTTGAGCCTGTAAGTAGATAACATCTGACTCGTCTTTCTGAAAGTCGCTACTAGCAGTTCCCGTCTCATCATTGTTATTCCAAAAACCCGTCCAGACAAAACCCATTGTAGTACTCTTGCTGATGAAATAATCAATTCCAGCTTTCGCATTTTGCCCGCGATCAAAAAACCGAATGTATGTGTGCTGATCTGTATGGTTCACCTGTTCACCATTATCGATCAATTGATTTGCTCTCAGGTCAAAATAGTTGCCACCATGGTTAGCGCTGTAATTTCCAAAGACGTTAAATTTTTTAGTTCGGTGATTCAATTGAAAATTACCGCGTCGCCTTTCGTACTTTCCCGATCCAACACCAATTGAAACGGCACCGTTGGTACCTTCATTATTGTTTTTCTTCATGACGATATTGATGATACCCGAGTTGCCCGCAGCATCATACTTAGCAGATGGGTTGGTAATCAGTTCAATCTGATCGATGTCATCGCTTGACATTGTTTGAAGCAAGGTGACCAGTTCTGCCATGGATAAGTATGTCTGCTTTCCATTCATTTGAAGGATAACGCCTTCCTTTCCTCGTAGTTGGATATTTCCATTCTGCCGATCGACGGTTATACCTGGGGATTTTTCAAGTACTTCCAGAGCTGTGCTGCCGCTGGCAATAATACTATTGGCAACATTGACAACCATTCGATCAATTCGTTGCTCTACAAAAGGCCGTTTTTCAACTATTACCACTTCACCAAGTTGCTTAGTGTCTTCTTGCAGCATAAATGTTTCCATCTGCATTTGCACCTCTTGCCTATCTATGGAGATCGGTGGAGAATAGCTCTGGCGATAACCAATCATGGAGGCTGACACGAGATACCTGCCAGAGCGAATATTATCGATTGTATATATTCCCAGGGTATCGGAGACCGCACCCTTAACCAATGTCGAGTCTGCACTTTTAAGCAAAAGCACATTAACGAAAGGGAGAGGTTTGCCATCATTCGCCTGAACAATTCCTTTAACGGATTGTCCTTCTGCTTCAATAGCATAAATAGCAACGGAGGTGAGAACAACCACAAGCCGTACTGTTAGTTTGAAATAATTCAGTATCATAACGAAGGGTTTTGATAGCTTCAAGTGCTAATGCTGTACCAGCCAGAAAAGCTGGCCTTATTCATCAAAAACAATGGTTCTGCAAAAAGTCGAAACCAGGTTGTTTCAAGTTGAAACATTCGTGTGTTTCAAGTTAAGACATGTGTGGGGTGTGGAGGTATGGTATAACAATCATGAGAACAGAAACCGACTCCATTCTATTTTCAAATGAGCTCATGAAACGCTCAATATTTCTCGTCGAATATTGACACTAACTTTTCCGGCATGGAAAAAAATGGTGAATGACCGCTGGCTAATTCAAAAACCTTTTGACAGGGAACATTTTGTGTAATACTTCTTTTATCTAAATCCTTAGCTTCGGTACAAAGGATATAGTCTTCGTGAATCGAGCCATAACGACAATCAGTTACACTAACGGGAGTTTCCAAAGAGGCAACGGCTTGTGAACGGAGATGTGTTTTAGCAAATGCTACATCGTCGGGGGAACAATCATGGTAAAAAAACTGCTCTACGATTTCAGGATTCCAGGAGACAATCTTTTTGTCTTCCGAAAAAAGAAGTGGTTCAACCGAAACCTCATTTTTTAGGGTTGAGTTCGCGGTATTAAATGCCTCAACTTTACCTGCGATTGAAAATACAGACTCTCCATTTTTCGGCATAAATGCATCCAAATAAACCAGCTTGTCTACTTTTTCACTGCCTAATATTTCCGCAGCTTGCGAAATCACTACACCGCCGCTGGAATGCCCGACTAAGATCACCTTTCCTCGGCGGGAGTTAGCCAAATTTGTTACTTCACTCACATCGTCAGCCAGCGTCATCTTTTCAAGTTGGGTTTTGTCATTACCGCAGCTGGGTAAATCCAATGCTAATACGCTATGCCCTTTTAACTCTAAAAGTGGTACCACTTTCTTCCAGCACCAGGATCCATGTCCCGCTCCATGAACGAGGATATAGGTCTTGTTTGCTTGTTGCGAAATTGTTGCTGTATGCATAAGGAGGAATATTTATAAAGTAAAAAGTACGTTCATGACCTTTCGGGTTTATGAACACTAAATTACGGGATCATATAAAACGGTAGTGGTAAAAAAAGGACATTGATATCAGACGTACGATGCTACCCTTTCCCGGTACAAACGGTCAGTGAGCCCAAGGACCCTTTCGGGTGCTTGGCTTTCCAGTAGATTAAATTCATTCGGTGTTGTTCCGGTGAATTCTTTATAATCCTTTACCAGGTGTTGGTAGTCACAGTACCCGCATTCAATGGCAATTGCAAGCCAATCACGATTGGGGTATGCGTTTCGGAGATTGTATGCGCGGTTAAACCTGATAATCCTTGAATAGGTCTTTGGATTTACGCCGACACTCTCAAAGAATTTTCGCTTAAACTGTTTCGTACAGAGACATGAGTCATGGGCCAGTTCGTCCAACAGAGCATTTCCTCCATTCCTGAGCATTTGTCTGCTCACGGCGTCCATAGGTATAGCAAGTGTATGGGACTTACGGACCAGCCGAAAGCAGAAGTCTTCGATGATATTCAACATTTGACTATAGCTTTCTGCATTTTGCAACTGATCCCTAGTGGTTTTGATACTGCGGTTAAAAATAAGAGAAGCGTCCAGGTGCTGGTTGGTCAGTTCGTAAGCAGGAATTCCCGTCAGCCTGAAAACAGCAGTAGGCTGAAACACGATGTGCACACTAATAAAACTTTTTCCGGTGAATTGCCGAACCAACGATTTCCTTTGGCCGACTAAAACAATAGGAGGTTGTATAGTGCATTTTTTTTCACCATGTCGTTGTACAGCCCAGAAGTCACGAAGAAAAAAGTGCAGAATGTTTTCAGGTTTCGGGGCCCACGATTTAACGGGTATATTTCCAGCGTTGTCAAACTCAAAATGCCCTATCCTGTACCACTGTATATACTCCCTTAGCGCTGGATGAGGCAGGAAATCACGTAAGAGCATATGGGTTTATTTTAAATAGCACTTTTCCTATACTCAATACTCCGGTTATTGATAGCTCATTCAAAATAATTGTTTATTCGAGCAATGCCAAACTATTGCACACCTGTTTACCCTTGCCTAAAACCAAGACTCAGAACAAATCCGCTAACTATTCTTTTTGGGCTGTAAAGATTGGATATCCGTCTGAGTTATTGCCTCTGCATCAATTTCAATCAGAAACCGCTGTTCTGCAAGAGTAGCTACTCCAATGAGAGATAACGCTGGCAAATAATCTTTGGGAAAACGTTTAAGCAATTCCTCACGAATAATTGAAGCATGATCATATTGATAATTCACCACGTAAATTACCAGTTTGACGACATCGTGGACGCTTGCCCCTCCGCTGGCCAGTGCAGTTTGAAGATTGGCAAATGACTGCCTGGTTTGTTCCTGAAAATTGCCATTACCAGTCAGCTGCTTATCACGGTCTACGCCTACCTGTCCTGATATACGTATAAATTTCAATCCATTGTGCTCTACTACGACCACCTGGGTGAACATGGAACTCCAGTCTGGTAGAGATTCGGGATTATAGAAATGCTTTTGCATTGATCTTAAATTTATCAGAGGATGGCAACTTTACTCACTGCGAAGCGAATCAACCGGGTTTGTTCTCGACGCTTTAATCAAGACACCCACAACTGTCAATATCATGATTGTTACTAAAAGTGCTAAGGGTGCCGCGTAGTGCCACCATTGGAGTTCAATTCGCTCGGAGAATTTCTCGAGGTATTGTTGTGTGAGATAGTATGCGACCGGAATTCCTATCAATGTTGCTATAGCGATTTGCTTTACCGTTGTATTTAAAAGAAGCTGAGCAATCTGATATAATCCGGCTCCCAGTACCTTTCGAATTCCAATTTCTTTTGTCCTTTCTGTAGCCTTATTCGAGATCATGCCAAACATTCCAAGGCAAGCGATTCCGATAGCCAGACAAGTGAAAAACAAGATTTGATTTCGCCAGATTTTCTCGCTTTGGTAGTGACGGCTTATGTGATCATCAAGGAAATACCAGTGGAAAACATTGCCCGGGAACATTCCTGCATATACCTGCTCAGATGCACGAAGTATTGTTTCTGTTTTTGCTGTTTCTACCCTAAATGTGAATCGTTCCGGTTGCAGGCTGGAGTTTAGGTAATGCTTATAGCTGAGTGCAATACCAGCGTCGGCTTTTATATCATGGTCACCCGAAAATTTTAGCATAGGACGCAGCCGGTAACTTTTTATCACTCCGATTACTGTTACTTTTCTCCATCCTCCTATCTCTACCTCTATAGTGGATCCGACAGCTTCTTCCGCCGAGTTAAATCCTAACCTGGGAAGAGCACCTTCACTGATGATAATACCATTGTCTCGGTCGCTTTCATTAAAGTTTCGGCCGGCTAGAATTCTTATGTTGTAGAAAGGAATGAAATTTTCATCTACACCACCGTTTGAATCCAAGGCGACAAAATTGTCGGTACCCTTGCGTCTGGCACCAATACCTATTACGGCATCACCCATAGTGGTGCTACTGGTTGTTACATTCATGACCCCGGCAAGCGATGCCAGTTTGTTCTTAAATACCTCAAGATCGGACTTGTAATTAATCGTTTTAAAAATCGGTGCATTAATCGTCATCACATTTTCTTTGCTAAACCCCAGGTCTTTGGAAAGAACATACGTTACTTGTTTATAGGTCATAAATCCCCAGATGATCAGGACAACTGCAATAGAAAGCTGAAGAGATGTTAGCGACCACTGAAAGCTCCGGTTTTTTTTCAGCTGACTCCCTTTATTGAAGAGATCGCGAATTTTTGAAACCCGTGACAAGTAGGTCGGGTACACTGCCGATGACAAAATCATAAGAGCAACAATCGAGAGTAGGAGGCCGAGCGTTGTTTGGTCGATTTCAAAAAACGGAATTTGCAGGAATAAATACAGTGGTTGTTTTACAAGCTGAAGTAATGTAAATGCAACAGCCATGGAAAGAACATAAACAAGTCCGGTTTCTATCGTGAATTGTCTGACAAAATCCATAGAAGATGCTCCCGATACTTTTCTCGTGGCAACTTCAGCCTGACGATTTTTTATGCGGGAGCTGGAAAGGCTAATGTAGTTTACAAACGCTAATACCAAAACCACCAATCCTACCGATTTAAAAATGTGTAGCAACGTTTCTGACTTCGGATTGAATTGATCACCTCTCCATTTTTGACTGAAGGCCACTTCGCTTAGTGGTTGAACCAAATTTGTTGCTTTTGAATTAAAAAGCCTGAGCGCCGGACCGTAGTATTTTTCTATCATTTCAGGCGTATTGAGTTTACCCTGAAATTCGACCCAATCTGGGATCACCTTACTTTTCACATAGGATGATATGCAGGGTGGGCCAAAAGCGGTAGCCCAAAAGTCGACCTTCGCCTGGTTTGACAATACGAATTGAAAATCGAGATGTGTGCTGTGTGGGAGATCGTTGAAAACACCGGTTACCATATACAGCTGCTTGTTTACGGATATGATTTTGCCCAACGGTTCTTCATAACCAAAGTATTTTGTTGCTATGGAATTCGCAATAGCAACTGCGTTGACTTCTTTCAAAACATGTAATGCATCCCCTTTTAGTAATGGTATCGAAAAAAAATCAAAGACGTTCGCATCAGCCATAATGATTTTTTCTTCAAATAGTTGTACTTCCCCGTAGCCCGGCCGTTCATACGACACTACGATGTCTTTGTCAAGTCCTGTAAGCTCACGTGTAAAGTGCGGACGGTGGAGAATTCTCGTAAAACTTTCCAGTTCCGGAAAGTCTGCCACTATTTGAACCGGAAGGGGTGGTCCTGTAACTCCATACTTCTCGCTATCCCATTGTTTATCGTCATCTGACCATTCCCAGATTAATCCAAGCCGTGCGATTCGCTCCCAGTCTTTCCATTGACGATCACTCTTCAATTCATGTTGGCTGTACTGCCATAGAATAAAAAATACAGAAAAGCCAACGGATAATCCGATCACATTGATTGCCGTGAAGAATGGGTTTCTTAATAAAAGGCGAATGGCAAGTTTAAAATAGTTAAGGGACATAGTTTTCTCTTTTTAATTATTCACTTCGCAATGAATCGACAGGATTGGTTGGCACTGCTTTCCATAGCATAGTCGAAATACTAGTGAACATGTTGACAAGGAAAATTGTAATCGGAATAGCAAGGTACCATCATGTTAGCGTTATTCGCTCCGAATAGTCGCGTTACTTTCTATAATTTCGCTTCAAAACTTTGTTTATATCAAACTCATTTCAGCACTTACTCTCCACACACCATGAAGGACAAAAGCTTTATCAATTGTGATATGATATTTTTTGTTATTTGCTGAGAATACAATTGTAAAAGGAATGCGGGCAAGGTTTTTAGTTGGCATACTGCACTCAACTTTTTCGAAGGCAATTCCACTCCAGTCTATTCCTTTATTTTTTCCCAGCTGAATGATGGAGGCAAAGGATTTTTGGAGCGATGGGATTGATTTGCTATTGTATTGGTCTGCAAATTCTTCTTTCGCTTTCCCGAGATTTTCACCATATACCAAGGCATTTTCATCCATTAGCGCATGAAATTCCGTAAGTGATGGAAACAATGCAATGTAGGCTTCAGTCGAGCGGGTTCTCAAAGCTGTTATTACTTGTTTTGCCACTGGCTCACAACTATTTTGAGTAGCAGACGGAATGGGCAATGCCGAAGTTTTCAATACGTTAAGAACGAATAAAATAATTACTGTTTTCATAGTGGGTGCATTTAGTTTTTGTTTCATCTCACTATGGCAAATGCTATTCCATATTATATGAACTGTGTATTAGATGCAATTAGGAAGAATTGTTATTAATTTCATTTGACCGTCGAATCATTTTGAAACACACCAGTGTTTCAATTTAACACATTCACTAATCAGCCCGCAACGACCGAACAGGATTCATGTGTGCAGCTTTAAATGTTTGATAGCCAATGGTAATCAATGCAATCACTACCATAAGCAAAAGAGGTACTATGAATATATCCAGGCCTAATTCAATACGTCGCGGATAATTTTCTAGCCATCCATCCAGTACCCATGCTCCAATAGGTATGCTGACAATTGAAGCGATACAGATAAGTTTTAAATACTCCTTTGAAAACAACCACATAATTCCAGAAGTTGAACCACCAAGGAATTTTCTTATTCCAACCTCTTTGGTTCTACTTCCAGTATCAAACAATGACAATCCAAAAAGCCCCATGCAGGTGATGCTAACACCAATGATAGAGAAAAAACCGAATACACTTGCGAATTGTCTTTCCTCCTTATAAAAAGTATCAAAATATGTGTCGAGAAAAAAATAATCGAATGGTGCACCATTGAAAAGATTGGACCATTCATGTTGAATCTCATTTATTGTTGAAGCTAGATTTTTATTGGAGAGTTTCATGACAAAAAAGTTGATACGGGTATCGAAAGAATTGATTTCCCCGTGATGAATGACAACGCCTTGCGCTGCCTCCTTCGATGACGTCATGAAATCCTTAATTACCCCTGCGACTTCATAGGTACGATCACCTTCGGCTCTGTTCATTATTATATTCTCTCCCAGGGCATGACTGGGCGAATCAAAACCAAGATCACGTGCAGCGCGCTCCGTAATGACAACATGTAGGGAGTCGTTAGGACCGTAACTGTTTAAGGATTTGCCCTGAAGTACTTCCATATTCATGGTCTCAATATATTCCCCATAGGTTGCATGAAGTTGAAAGTTGTGCATATTGGGCATCGGGTCACCAGCCCGGAAGTAATTCTGAGCACCATTGCCTTTTTCTCCCGGATACACATCTGATGCGGCCAAACTTTGAACATTATTGATATTCAAAGCTTTTATTTTAAAACGTTCGAATGCCTGTGTACGATTGAAGTCAAAGTCCAGTTCATCCAACTTTATCACTAAGACCTGTTCAGAAGATATTCCAAGGCTTCTCTGCTGCATGTAGTTTAATTGATTGGAGATAACGTAGATACTCATCAATAGAAAAATAGAAATACTTACTTGTAAAAGAACAAGTGCTCTACGGATTTTGATTCCTCCCTGGCTTTTATTAAATGCACCCTTCAAGACTTTTGCCGGATTGAAGTTGGACATGACAAAGGATGGATACAAACCAGAAACCAACGTTGAGAACATTAAAAATCCAATGGTAATTGACCAGAAACTATCTTCTCTCCACAGAACCCATTCCGCTTTTGATCCTGTGCTTTGAGCGAACATCGTAAAGCATAGTTGAGTAATGGTAAGTGCCAAAAGCATGCTTACAAGATGCAGCACAAAGAACTCTGACAGAAACTGAACAATAATATTTTTTCGACTTGCACCGTTCACTTTTCTTAGGCCAACTTCTTTTGCCCTTCCTAATGCACGAGCCGTTGTAAGGTTAATGTAATTCACCCATGAAATGACCAGAATAATAATGCCGAGCGTAATAAAAAAATTTATCATTCTTCGATCTCCCGTAAAAACTATCGTGGCAATGCCCTTGCTGTTAGTCGGTCTGTAAAAATGAAAATCTTTAAAGGGATATAAATGGATAGAGTTAACGGAATTGAATTCTTTATCTATTTCGCTCAACGGTTTGGCGGCTACTTTGTTTATCTGGCTTTCTATATCAGCAGCACTGGCATTAGCATGAAGTTTGATAAAGGTCTCACATATCCCCCAATTCCACATGTTATCGATTCCTTCCGAGTATAACAATATGACTGCATCGAATTGAATGCTGGAATTTGGCAACGGATTTTCTGTTACGCCCGTAACCTTTACTTCTACAGGATACCCATAATATGAAAACCAAAGCATTTTATTTAAGGCAGGTTCATTGTTGAAAAACTTTTCAGCCAACCTCTGGGTGATAACAATACTGTAATGATCTTTTAAAGCGCCTTTTTGATTGCCTTCTACCATTGGGATCGAAAAAAAATCTAAAAACAGACTGTCGACTTGATATACCTGGATCACATTAGTACGAAACACTGTCTTTCCATCTTCTTCCCTTCGGAGATTTGTTTCAGCACCCTTATTCCATTTGAAGGGAACAATTCTGACACAATTTTCAACACCGGTTATTGAATTCTTAACAAGAGGAGCAATAGCGGGTTGGGTTAACGCATCGGCTATTTGCTCGCTGTTTTGCCATCTCATGTAGGTGTAAAATATCCTTTCCCTGTCCTTTATTTGACTATCAAAGCTTAATTCGAAGTTAACATATTGGGCAATCATCAAGCTTGCAGCCAGACCAATGGCCAAACCGAATATGATGATGAAGGAATACATTCCATCGGAGAGGAAGTTTCGTATGATTACTTTGAGGTAGTTGGAAAGCATAAAGTATACACATGTTTTTGTTTAGAAAATGAAAATAACTACCTAACTATATGAGTAGTGCGATAATCCATAACTATGCAGCTTTTAATAACTTCAAACTACCCATTGTATTTACATCAAGTGAGCACTTTAATTGCAGCGCAACTCGCTCAGAAAACTTTTCAAGGCATTGTTGTGTCAGGAGGTAAGCCAGGGGGATTCCAATTGCTGTTGCCACGATTGCCTGCTTCACGGTTGTGTTCAAAAGAATTTGCGCGATCTGGTGAAGATGAGCTCCCAATACTTTTCGAACACCGATTTCCTTTATCTTCTCCGTTACGCGGTTGGTTATCATACCCAATAATCCCAGGCAGGCAACGAAAATGGCAAGTACTGTAACTAACAACATCTGGTAACCAACAATTTTTTTCTGTGGGTTCAAAAAAACTGAAATACCGATAGCGTGGCCAAAAACAATAATGAAAGCATACAGCTTGTCGTGAAGGAAATTCCGGAAGTTGATTTTTAGATAGTTGTATACCATAGTAGATATAAATGTTGTCCCGCCCGATTATATGCCAAAAGCAATACCAGCAAATGAAATTAGCTAAATCCATACGTTTGGCGCCTTGTTGCCTGCCAAGATAAAATTGATGTGCTGAAATGAAACAGTCCATTGTTTCATGTCGGAACAATGCCTAAAGGTTAACTGCACTGATTAAAGTCATGAATTGTTATCCACCGCTGTTCACCTAGGAGCAATAAATGAAGAGATATGGCAATTATTATGTCACGCAAAATTGAACGGTGGCTGATCGCCTTGCGCGTCAATCGGAATTGTTTACCTGTGGTTCGGTGTACTGAAATTCTTCTCGGGTTGAGTCCGGCAGAGGAGGTCCGGAGTTCTCCTGCTCATTCTTGCCATTTGCGAGACCGCTGTAAGTATCCTGTTAATTGCAGGCCTATATACAACCGTAACCATTCGCATTGTACTTGTACACATGTTCTGTACTTCGCGCCATTGTTCCTATTACCCGATCTTTCGTTTACCTCCGCCCCCCTTTCACTTACTTTGGTAGGTCAATACATTATCAAAAATAATGTAATTATTTGTGCGCTGTTTGTCGTTGACGCGGCTCAACAAAAGGAATAGTTTTTGGAAAGGAAGGTCATGCTGGCCTAAGATCTAGGCATATAAATCATTGCGATCTGCCGTTCCAACTTCGACAAAAAAAGATGCAACCTTTTTTGTCACCGCTATAAAATACTTTTCTCCTTTTTCAGCAGAAGCTTTCCTTGGATCTCCGACACCAGTATCTTTTGTTACCTGTAACCACTTCCGTTCCGCCCACGCCCAGCCTTCCCGCATCGCTGTGATCCGGAATTTCTTTGCGGCTCCATCACCCGCTTCCGACAATGGGCGTACAAGTTCTGGTTTCAAATGCATGACTACACTGGTCTCCATTTCTCCTGCATGGTCATCCTTATTTTCGAAGAATTCTTTCTGATCAACAGCCTGATACCAGTTACACGAACACAAAAACATTTTGGGGAACTGAAGTCCAAGTTCACGGATCATGGCTTTGAAATCGTTGCCTCCATGACTGTTGAGAATTATCAATTTATATATTCCCTGACGGTTCAAAACATCCACAACATCACGCAATACTGCAAGTTGTGTGCTTGGGTTCATATTCATATCTAACTTAACGTCAAACTGTCCGGTGTTCACGCCAAACGGTATGGCTGGTAGCACGGTTATTTTTGTACCGGCGTCCCAGGCTATTCTTGCTGCCTCTGCAGAAACGTGCTCCGCTTCGATTATGTCCGTTCCATAAGGTAAATGGTAATTGTGTGCTTCACAGGCTCCCCATGGCAGAATGGCCACTTCATAGGGCGTTTCCTTTACTGTCTTCCAGGTATTTTCCGCAAGAATATAGGGTCTGCTCATTAGAAATCCTTATTAGTGAATGGTTTAAATGTACTCAATACGTTGTGATTACTCAACAAAAATCCAGGAGCAAAAAAAAATTTGTTTTCGCTCCCTGAAATACAAGGAACGAAGGATTTTGTTACCTTCATTAAATTGTAGTGTATCGTCTTAGAAACTAAGTATGCTTCTTTTATAAATACGCATCACTAGAATTATTTTGTCTTGAATTACCTGGTCATACAGTCCTATTCTTTTGTGACGCGCGAGTTATGCGATATCAGAAATTTCAAACCGATACATCCCTCCAATTATTTGTTGAATGTTATTTTATTTGGGAGGGTGAGGCTAACGATGGACTGACAGTACAAACTCCACCGAGTAGCTTCACATCCATGGTATTTAATTATGCGACCCCTTACACTGCCTCACAAAACAACAGCATCCCCATACAAGTACCCAGGGCATTTGTATCCGGGCAATTCACGTCCAACTATACGCTGGAACTCCGGGGCAGAATTGGTATGGCGGGAATTGTGCTAAAGCCGTCCTCGTTATTTAACTTTTTTAATGCACGCATGTCCCAACTTGTTAACTCACGAGTTCCCATCTCTTTTTTACCCGGCTTGCCAGAAGAAATTTTATGGAACGCAGTTAATAATCAGTCATCAGACGAAGGTCGAATCAAGGTTATGGAGGAACTCATGCTCTCTTATCTGCCAATTGCAAAGTCCAATGTGTCGATCATCGATGAAGCCGTAGAGTTCATTGATTCTTCAAGAGGATGTATTTCGGTAGAAGCCGTAGCTTCCCACCTGAAGATCAGCCGGAGATATCTGGAAAAAAGGTTCCTTGAAAAAGTTGGGGTCTCGCCAAAATTTTATGCGCGTCTGAAAAGATTTGGCGCTCTTTCGAACAAAATAGCCCACAATGAAAAAATTGACTGGCAAGAAATAGTTGTTGAGTATGGTTTTCACGATCAATCGCACCTGGTCAAGGAGTTTATGGAATTCAACCAAATGAATCCGTCACAATATCACTTACTTCACCGCGAAATGACACGGTTTGTAAAACAGTAGCAGTATCTGTTCGCATTTTTACAATGAGGCATCCCATCTGCCTCGTACGTTTGCTTCATAATTCAAAACCCTCATGAAAAAGTATATCCTGCTGGCGGCAATGCTGCAGTTTTCCTTTTTTGCTCATTCGCAGGAAACATCACTCTGGACCGAAGCAGACCGAAAGCACTTGCTTGACATTCTAACCCGTTCACGCGATGAGCTGATACGCGAAACAAAAGATCTGACCAAGGAACAATGGAATTTCAAGGAATCAGCAGACCGATGGTCAATCAATCAGATAGTAGAGCACATTGCCATCTGGGAATTGCTTATGACTCATGACGTAAGTCGCCTGCTGTCTAACGGCCCGAAGCCAGAAATGGTAGCGAAGGCAAGCGCTGATAGTGCCTACCAGAATTTTATAATGGAAGAAAAGGTGCATATCTCGACTGAGTATACAAAGCCTTTCACTTACACGCTGCCATCCGGAGCAAATGACCTGAAGAATAATGTAGCATGGTTGTTAAAAATGAGGAATGAATCCCTTGCTTTTGTGAGTAGTACATCCGATGATCTTCGGCTCTACTTTATGATGGGAGGTGGGAGTAACATTCACCAGCGGTACATTACAATCTCGGGCCACACAGACCGGCATCTCCGACAGCTGAAAAAAGTGAAGCAACATCCCGATTATCCCAAAAAGAAATAGTCTGACATTTTATAGAAAACTAATAACCCTTAAAAAATTGAAAATTATGAACACTTCCATTCAACAACAAGAGAGCGTAGATGTACTCGCGAAAAAAGGAACCTGTATCGAATTCTTCTCTGCGTACCAGGATATGGATGTAGATAGGATGCTTGGCTTATGTGATCCATCGGGCACCATTGCTTTTGAACCACTGGGTGCTGATTATGCCGGGAAAATCTATGAGGTCGGAAAAGGAGTATGGTCAGCGCTGATGGATTCTTTCCCCGATCTTGATAATACTATTAAAGGCCAGCAATACGACGAATCAAAAGACGCCGTTACGTGTACGGTGGTAATCTTTGGAAAGCAAGAGAAAGAATTCGCCGGCTTACCCTCTAAAGGAAATAATTTTGATAGCGAGCACATTTTTATCTTTCGATTCAACAATGAAGGCAAAATCTCTGATTTAGTAATCAATTGGGATCACGAAAGTTTCGTAAATCAATTAACGAATTAATGTCTACTGCATCGGACAGATAGCGATTTCCGCCGCTGGGGCACCAGGCATTACAAAAGAATTAGTCTTTAGTTGTGCTTGGTGTCACCAGCGGTTTTTTATAAACATCGAACACAACGGGTACAGTATGCGCTCAAACTGTGGATCCCTGACAAGAGCTTCCTGCCCCTGCTGTACACGCAAAACAATGCTGTCCGATTGTTATCTCCCTGGCTAATAATTTTTCCAGATGGAAGGTGCTCACATGCTGCCCGTTATTTTGGTCAATTTTTAACGCCAGCATTTGGTTAAAATCGCAATCATATAAATACCCTTGCCAATCAACAGAAATCGTGTTTCTGCACATCACTCCACCTACCGCTGCAGGATTGAAAGCATTTATTAGCTTCTCCATATAGTCTTCGTAATTACCTGATTCGATCAGGAAATCCAGAAACCGACTTATCGGAATATTAGTGATTGTAAACAACGTATTAAAATCGATATCAAAATTAGCCTTAAGTTCATTTTTGAATTCAAGCTCAAGCTGCTTTTGATCGCCCGGAAGAAAGGCGCCAACAGGGTTATATACCAAATCCAATATCAATCCAGAATCAATTTTTCCATAGCCGACCTGGTTAAGCATTCGCAATGCATTGATAGAATCTTTAAACACACCTTCACCACGTTGACGATCGGTTTTTCCAGCGCTATAGAAAGGAAGAGACGAACAAATTCTCACATTATTCGCTTTAAAAAAAGCAGGAAGGTCGTTGTATTTTGGATTGGATACGATGATTGTAAGGTTGGAGCGGACAATAATTTCTGCTACTCCGATCTTACGAGCCTCTTCCACAAACCATCTAAAATGAGGGTTCATTTCTGGTGCTCCCCCTGTAATGTCAAGTGTTTTAATTTTTGTAGACGATAGCGCGTCCAGGCATTGCTGCATGGTCTCTCGCGTCATAATTTCTTTCCTGTCGGGGCCTGCGTCAACATGACAATGTTTACAAACCTGATTACACATGTAACCAACGTTTACCTGAAAAATTTCAATACTTACCGGCGTGAGTGGGTAATGATTGACTGCCTCAATCTTTTTTCGGAAAGATGGATATTTACCTGACGTAAATAACTCGTTTTCCAGAACTTCTACCTGCCGTTCCTGCCGGGCGAGTTGATGTTGACGCGCATGTAACGATTTTATCATGAAGTGTTTCTTAAATCAACAAGAAAGAAATTACATTGAAATTTTTTTGGCTTTGTTCATCATTTGTACACTGTGGACGAGCGAAGAACCACTGCGAATTGCTGCGGCAACGTGAACAGCTTCCATCATGCCCTTTTCTGTTACGCCCTTCTCCAATGTATCCTGAGTATATGCATCGATGCAGTATGGACACTGCACTGTATGGGCAACCGCCAGCGCGATCAAAGACTTTTCGCGGGCGGTAAGGTCACCTGCCGCGAATACGTCTCCATACCAGTCGAAAAATTTTTTCGCAAGATTTTCCTCCCATTCGCCAATGTTTCCAAATTTTTTTAAA
This sequence comes from Chryseolinea sp., assembly GCA_041747735.1. Taxonomy (GTDB): domain Bacteria; phylum Bacteroidota; class Bacteroidia; order Cytophagales; family Cyclobacteriaceae; genus Chryseolinea. The sequence goes on along the minus strand of JBGTEP010000038.1, from coordinate 47,150 downwards.
TCTGCCGGGTTGTAATACGTTTGTTCCATAGGGTCTTCGTTGTTTAATTTTGATGAAGTATACATAAATTCAGGTAATGCACATACGTAGATTTGTCCTTAGGTGGATTTTGTCAGGCTGGTATTGCAATCTGATACGTTTTTCCCCTTCGCACTGTTAGTCTTTTCTCCCTCAACCAGGGATTATGCCTTTTTATCAATTTATAGTTTGTTCCATGAACCTTTGCGAAAGTAATGAGATCTTTTATCGACTCCTTAACTTCTATATACCTAAGAGGTTCTTCGTGATACAAATGGTTTGGATCAATTTTAAAACCGTACCGCAGCGGATTTTCAGCTATTTCTTTAATGGCCAGAATTCGAAAAACATAACGTGACGTTTCATCATTCAGGAACAAGTCATAATACGAGTCTACCGACTGGTCTTCCAGCGCGCGTTCAACGCCACCCATGCCCCGGTTATAGGAAGCGGCAACCATGGTCCAGCTACCAAATTTTTTATAAGATCGCTTAAGATACTTGCATGCTGCTTCTGTCGCTTTCAACGGATCATAACGTTCGTCAACCTCATCGGTAATTTCCAGATCAAGTTCCCTTCCGGAAGTCTTAAGGATTTGCCAATATCCCACTGCATCCCGATGCGAGATCACATTCATTAAATTGCTCTCAATCAACGGCAGGTATTTAAAATCTTCCGGGATACCATACCGCTCCAAAATTTCCTGCATCTGCGGAAGCCAACGGTTTGCTCTCTTAATCAGAAAAATGGTATTGCTGTGCAAATAACAATTAATCTGAAGTTCCTTATCTAGCCGCTCATGAACGTCTGGTATCGATAAGGGTACAGTTTCACCGGCAAAAGACATCTCATCAGGCACAGCAAAAGAAATGGCAGGAAGACGCTGGCTAACTTCTGCATATTCCAATTCCACTACACCATCATCAGAAATATAATGAGAGGAACGATTAGCCGTTTCGTTGTATATGATGTATCCAAACAACATCACCAGTGCGCATATCGACAAGAAATTTGAAATATTCATTTTTGGAAATCGTTCAGTCATTTTGCAAATGGATTAAATTTATTACCCGTTCTCGATGTCATTAATCCCGCGTTGATACAGCATTCACTTCGTTAACTAATCGTTGTACGTATTGATCAATATCTCTTCCATTCCATTGAGATTGAAGTTTTATCCTAGCTCTCCTTTCGTCAAGCCCCTTAATATATGCCTTGTCATAGTAACTGAGAAGAATATCAATGGTTGAACCCATTTCGCCGGCTAAAAGTTTTTGTTTCGCAGTATTGAAGTGCTGGCCTCCTAGTTTTTTTGTGATCTTCACCATGGCTTGCAGAAACTCTCCAGTATTGGCCTGGCCATATTCCGCTACCAGACGTTCGATCCGAATTTCTTTCTCAACCACCAGTTCAATAACTGGACTTGAACGCATTTGAGACCATAAATCCAGTGGCAGGATAGTTTTACCCACCGCAAGGGATTCGTCTTCAATCCAAACTCTTCTGCTATCGTCGAGCTTAAGTAATTCTTCAAACAAATTATTGTGGAATTGCTCGGTCGTGGGTTGTGGCAGCTGCATCAGTCCTCCGAATGCAGAACCTTTGTGATTCGCCAGCTTTTCGAGGTCGATAACTTGTTCGCCCTGGTTTGCCAATTCGCGGAGGATGTCACTTTTTCCACTACCAGTACATCCTCCAATTAACATTAACTGATGTGGTTTCTTAAATATATTTAAAGCCTGGTGACGAAATGCTTTATAGCCCCCTGCCAACTGATGGGTTTTAATACGCGCCATCCCGGCAAACTGGCAAAAATTTGAGGAGCGCATTCCTCCACGCCAGCAATAGACTATTAGTTCATTACCTACTCCCGACGCATGATCAATTATTGAAGATAACCGGGGACCTACAAGTCGGAATCCGGTTTTGATTGCTTCCTGTTGCCCTTTTTTCTTGTAATCCGTACCGACCGCTATACGTTCAGTATTGTTCAATAAAGGAATATTGATTGCCCCTGGTACATGGCCTCCAAGATATTCGCCCTCAGAACGTACATCCACAACCGGAAGCTGCTTGCGTAGCGAAAGAAACTCTGAAACATCGACGATCACATAGCAATTTATGCTTCTAATGTTTAGTTAAAAATTGTAATCCGTTAAAAGGCGAATACTTATGGTTGTAAAAACGATTAAGCGTTAAGGCATCTCCTTTCCCTGCGCTATTTGTAGCATCTCAAACCAATCCTGAATATCAAGTTGAATACTAACAGCATTAGAACTTTCACCCAGCCGTTCAGCACTCGTGGTGCCTACGACGGGAAAAACAGATGAAGGGTGCTTTAGTAACCACGCAAGCGCAAGCTGACCTTGTGTGGCAGAATACTTGGGCGCTTTCGCGTATAGCATGTGATGTTGTTCCTGTAAAACCTTCCCTCCACCTAGCGGCGACCATGCCATTGGCGAAACCTGGAGCTTCATTAAGACATCGAGGCTTCCATTAAGATAGAGGACTATGATGCATTACCGACATCTCAATTTGATTTGTGACTAACGGAAATGGCAAAAATGATTGCAACATTTCAAACTGTGTGGAAGTAAAGTTTGAAACCCCTACATGCAAAACTTTCCCAGTTTCAATAAGTGTAGTAAAGGCTTCAGCAACTTCTGATGGGTTTAACAAAGGGTCGGGACGATGTATTAATAAAAGGTCAATCCGATCAGTATTCAGTATCTTGAGGGAGTTATTAACCGACCATAGGATGTGCTTTTTTGAAGTATCGTAATGCTTTATCCAGCTTTTAGGTCTTCTCTCGGATGGAAACTTTATACCACACTTAGTTATAAGTTCCATTTTGTTACGGAGTGAAGGATTCTTCCTAAGCACATTTCCGAAGATCTCCTCGTTGCCATGATCTCCGTATATGTCAGCATGATCGAAGGTAGAAATTCCAACGTCCAGCGCTTTTCTAATAAGGTTTTCTACGTCGGCTTCTTCAAGATTCCATCGCCAGGCACCGGCAATTATTCGTGAAAAAATCGGTCCATTTTTATGAAGTGCCTTGCGTTCCATTGTATTCGTTAAACTGGTAACTAACTCTCTTTTTTAAGGCTTAGCGTTTATCCATCGCGTTGTAATGTCAACAAACTCCTGTGGTTTTTCGGCTTGCACCCAATGGCCCGTCTCCATTGTTTCAAGTGTCGCCGATGGAAAAACTTTTGAAATACGATCCCAGTCCGCATCTTTTATGTAAGCCGAACGCGAACCTTTTATGAATAAGGTATCCTTGCTATAACTGCCCTTTACCTGCACCTCTAACCCAATGTTACTTAACTTTTCTCCAATCACTGCAAGGTTAAATTTCCAGGAAAATCCTCCTTCTGGTTTCCGCTGAAGATTTTTTAGCAAGAATTGCCGTACCTCGGGCTCGGATACGTGGGATGAGAGAATTTCGTCAGCTTCGTTTCTTGCCGAAATGGTATTTACTGGAATAGCTTTCAGTCCTTCAATGATTGCATAGTGCTCAAGGTCGTATGCCCGCGGAGCAATATCAACCACGATTAATTTCGCGACTTTTTCTGGATGTGTTATGGCAAAGTTCATGGCCGCTTTCCCTCCCATTGAATGGCCGATCACAACTGGATTTGTTATTCCGTGATCATCTACAAACTGCAGCAAATCGTCAACCATAGACGGGTAATCAAACAAATCACTGTGAGGAGATTGACCGTGATTACGAAGATCTAAAGTATATACTTTAAAGGATTCGGAAAACAATTTTGCCTGGGTAAGCCAGTTGTCCGATGAACCAAACAGTCCATGTAGGATAATCACCGGACTCCCCTCACCAAGTTCTCTAAAAAATAATTTCATCGTTACCCGTTTAATTTTTGAATGCTGATATACCCTTTGTGTCCGTAAGCACCTAAAGCGCATCAGGTGGACAACCACGCAGGGATTTTGTTCGGCTAAAATAGAATTAAGTAATCAGAAGTCAGAATTTAGAATGAGTACGGTATATTTGGCGGTTTTAATCGGTAACTATGGAAATAATAGACGGGACATACCAGATTCAGGGACTAAAAGCGACAAGGATTGCAGAACAATTTGGTACACCGCTTTACGTATACGATGGCGAAAAAATTGCCAGTCAGATAAAAAGCCTGAAAAACGCTTTTTCAGAAGCTGATGTTAAAGTGAAATATGCCGCAAAAGCCTTAACCAATATCTCAATCCTAAAACTGATCCGGAAACACGGCGCGGGCATTGAAGTTGTATCGCTGGAGGAAGCGCAGCTAGCTATGAAGGCTGGATTTACTTCTTCTGAGATCGTATTTACACCGAGCGGCGTTGATTTTAGTGAAATTGTACAGGGAATTGAGTGGGGATTAAGTATCAATATTGATAACCTGTCAACTCTTCAAAAATTCGGCGAGAAGTATAAGAGTACATATCCTTGCGGCATTCGCCTAAACCCACACATCATGGCAGGAGGGAATTATAAAATCTCCACCGGCCATGCGAACTCTAAATTTGGAATTTCAATTTATCAACTCCCTCAGATTCGGGAGATCGTAGAAAAGTTTGGTGTACAAGTTCACGGCCTTCATGTTCACACGGGTTCAGAAATTACAGAGACAGAGATTTTTTTAAAAATGGCTGAAATTCTCTTCAGTGTGGCGGGAGATTTCAAGGACCTGAAGTTCATTGATTTCGGAAGTGGATTTAAGGTGGCCTACAAGGAAGGCGATATGGTGACCAACGTCTATGATGTTGGCCTTAAACTCACGAAGTTTTTTAACGAATTTTGTAGCCATTACGGAAGAAAGCTTGAACTATGGATTGAGCCTGGCAAATACGTTGTAAGCGAATCGGGTACCCTGCTTGTAAAAGCTAATGTTATCAAGTCTACACCGACGGTAACGTTTGTTGGTGTCAATTCCGGATTGAATCACTTGCTTCGGCCGATGATGTATGATGCCTATCATCACATCATTAACATTTCAAATCCGGGAGGATCTCAAAAATTATACACCGTTGTGGGCTATATCTGCGAAACAGATACGATTGGTGCTGACCGAAAACTAAATGAGGTAAGGGAGGGTGATGTTCTGGCTATTAAAAATGCCGGCGCTTATGGTTTTTCCATGGCATCCAACTATAATTCAAGGTTACGCCCCGCAGAGGTTCTTGTAATTCATGGTGAGGCAAAACTGATTCGCGCACGTGAAACCTTTGATGATCTCATTCAAAGACAAGTTGAGGTAGAGGTGTGAATTTAAAATTGAGTGATTACCATTAATCACATCGCATCAACTTTTTAGAATAAGAGTGTGTTACTTTAGCACCGAAATTTTATAGGATGTTTAGACGATCTATTCTTACAGTATCTGGTATTCTAATCGCTTGCTTCATACAGGCGCAAATTTTACAACCCGCTAAACTGGTTGCTGAGACACCAACGAACACTTATAAAGTTGGAGACGAAATTGAACTGGTCTTCAAAGCGACCGTCGATAAAAACTGGTACATCTATTCGGTCGATTTCGATTCCGAATGTGGACCCATTCCAATGTCTGTTACATTGGAAAAAAATCCGGGCTATGCACTGATCGGTGACTTAGTCGCTATAAACGACAAAGAGAAACATGATCAAATCTTTGACTGTGATGTAAGGATTTTTGTAGGTACCGGAGAATTCAGGCAAAAGATTAAAATTTTGTCGTCTGACTTAACAATAACCGGATCCTATGAAGGGCAGGTATGTTCAGAAGTTGAAGGTAAGTGTGTTTTGTTTGATGGCGATCTGTTATTTGGAAAGCTAAAAATAGCGGCAGAGAGTCAAGCGACGGCCTACGGACAGAAAACCGCTCCGGTAGCAAATGAGAAGAAAGAATACAGTACCACGTCCATTGCTCCTGTAAATGTTATTGACTCTGTAGTAAGTCCGTTACCTGTGTCATCGGTTGCAGAACAGTATGGAGAAAATAAAGGACCCATCATTGATCCCACGTTAATCCAGGAAGATCCCCGCCAAACCTCGCTGGTTGGCTTTTTCATTTTATCGTTTCTGGCCGGGCTTGCTGCATTACTAACACCCTGTGTATTCCCAATGATACCGATGACGGTAAGTTTTTTTACAGGTCAGGGTAGATCCAAATCGCAGGCGCTAATCTATGGTCTATCCATCATAAGTATCTATACTTTGATTGGTGCCGCGTTGGCGCCACTTATGGGACCCGAAACTGCCAACCACCTGTCAACAGAATGGCTACCCAACCTGATTTTCTTTGCAGTCTTTATCGTTTTCGGACTATCCTTTCTTGGATTATTTGACATCACACTGCCCAGCAGTCTGATTAATAAAGCGGATCAACAAGCAGAAAAAGGTGGACTTGTTGGAATTTTCTTTATGGCGTTTACGCTTGTTCTGGTTTCGTTTTCCTGTACCGGGCCGCTTGTCGGGAGTATTCTGGTTTCCTCAGCGGGAGGTGAATTTCTGAAACCTATTCTGGGTATGTTTGCCTTCTCCCTTGCGTTTGCTATACCCTTTACGTTGTTTGCCTTTTTCCCCGGATGGCTAAGTTCCTTGCCTAAATCCGGCGGGTGGCTAAATTCAGTGAAAGTAGTATTGGGGTTTGTAGAATTGGCTTTGGCATTTAAGTTCCTCAGCATTGCTGATCAGGCTTTTCATTGGCGACTTCTTGACCGGGAGATCAATATTGGGATCTGGATTGTTATTGTGCTCCTGATAGGCTTGTATTTAATGAAAGCCTTCCGTCTCCCGGGTGATACCGGAAAAGATGCTGAAGACAAACGCGTAGGGGTACCGAGGTTAGTATTAGCAATCGTATCATTTACGTTTGTTGTCTATTTGATTCCAGGAATGTGGGGCGCACCCTTGAAAGCATTAGCAGGTTACTTGCCTCCAATGTATACACATGATTTCGACCTCCTCAATCTTGTTCGATCGGGCAATCAAAATGAAATTTGTGATGATCCGAAATATTCAGATTTTCTGCACCTTCCTCATGGTCTCAATGGGTATTTTGATTATGATCAGGCGCTTGCATGTGCACGCCAGCAAAAGAAACCTCTCTTCATAGATTTCACCGGTCACGGTTGTACGAATTGCCGTGAAATGGAAGCGGTAGTGTGGGCAGATCCAGAAGTATTTAGAAGGTTGCAAAACGATTTTGTAATAGTAGCTCTTTATGTAGATGATAAAACTGAATTGCCAGAAACGGACTGGTATACATCAACCTATGATAAGAAGGTAAAAAAGACCATCGGTAAACAGAACGCAGATCTTCAAATAACAAACCTGAATAACAATGCACAGCCATTCTATGTACTGTTAGGTATTGATGAACGTGTTCTGGTATCTCCCTACGGATATGACAAAAGTGTCGATGAGTTCATTGAATTCCTTGATACCGGAAAGGAAAAATTTGCTGACTTGAACCAGAAATAGTACAAAAACAACCTGCTTCAGGTCTTTTGTTTGTAGGCTGTGACAATTCCTACCTCACTATTTAAGTAACATTTTACGCTGACAGGGCTTAGATGCTCAGTTTGAGGCTTTTGAAATTATAAACTATCTCTTATATTTGAATTCTTACATGGTCTAGGCCATATTTTTTAAACGTACTACCTTGCGTTCACAATTTTTTAACCGCCCTCTCGGCTCAAACATTTTGGATAAATGAAAAAACACTGGTCTGGATTCGTTGCAATGGGTCTCTTTGCAATTGCCGTATTACTTATCAATAAATTTTATTTACCCTCAATCGCTCCACAACCCGTGGTCGTTGTTGATTCTCTCGAAAATGTTAGTGTCGAAATAAAAGAACCAAGCTTGTTATATGGCATCGTAGTAGATGACTATACTGTTATAGAAGATAAGATTAAACGGAACGAACGTCTTGGCGACATCCTTTCTGCATATAACGTTCCGGCAAAACTCATTCATCAAGTGTCACTCTTATCGCGTAATGTCTTTGATGTTCGGAAAATTGCTCCAAACAAAAAATATACGTTGATCTGTGATCAGGACTCCCTTCAGACGGCAAAAGTTCTGGTTTACGAACCAAATCCTATAGACTACATTGTATTCAGATTTGAAGATACCCTTTGGGTGGATGTATGTAAACGTGACGTTGTTATTTTGGAAAAAAGTATTGCCGGGGAAATCCGCTCTAATTTATCTGCAACGATTGATGAACTGGGAATATCACATGAACTGACTAATAAATTCGTAGATATCTTCGGCTGGCAAGTTGACTTTCAGCGCTTGCAAAGAGGTGATAAATTTAAAATCATCTACGAAGAAGCTCAGGTAGAAGGAATTTCTGTTGGAATAAAACAAATCAATGGAATCTTCTTTGAACATTTCGGCAGTCCATATTATGCATTTCCATTCGATCAGGGTGAAGGTACTGATTACTTTGATGAAGAAGGAAATAGCCTGAGAAAGGCCTTATTGAAATACCCGATTGAGTTTACCAGAATCAGTTCACGGTATACCCAAAGTCGATTCCATCCGGTACAAAAACGTTGGAAGGCGCATCTCGGAACTGATTTCGCTGCACCGACAGGAACGCCTATCCGTAGCGTTGGTGATGGCGTTGTAGAGGAAGCCCAATTCAAATCTAACAATGGAAATTATGTGAAGATACGGCATAATGCCACTTACACTACCCAATACCTCCACATGTCACGTATTGCGAGTGGTGTGAAGGCAGGAACCAGAATTAAGCAAGGGCAGACCATAGGCTTTGTCGGAAGTACGGGATTGGCTACAGGGCCTCATCTTTGCTACCGCTTTTGGAGAAATGGTGTTCAGGTAGATGCATTACGTGTAGAACTTCCTCCATCACAACCTGTTGATAAAGATCACATGGAATCGTTTGAAAAAGTCAAACAAGAGCTTATGACTAAATTACAAGTCATTGAATTTCCTAAACAACTCGAGGAACCTATCGCTTCTCTTTAAATCTTTTTCTTCCCATCGCCGTTGAAGATCGATAATATTCATTAACTTTTTTTGTTAAAGAATAAGATTGATCGGCGCCGATGAGGTATACTCTTCTAACACTATTATTTTTTATTGACATCGTGGCCTTTGGTCAGAGGGTTGGCGTTGTACTCAGTGGAGGTGCTGCAAAGGGACTGGCCCATGTCGGGGTTTTAAAAGCACTGGAAGAAAATGAGATCCCTATTGATTACATTGTGGGCACTTCAATGGGTGGGATCATAGGAGGGTGCTACGCTGCAGGTATGAGCCCTTTTCAGATTGAAGAAATGGTTCTCTCCAATCAATTTCTTCGATGGATCAACGGACTTCCCGAAACGGGTTACAACTATTATTATCACCGCGCTGATGAAACTCCTCAGTTTCTAAAGCTTAATCTTGGACTTGATTCAACGTTTAACTTTCAACTGAATTCAAGTATTGCCAATGATGTTTCATTGAACTTTGCGCTGGCGGAAAAAATGGCGCAGGCATCTGTTATTTCTGATAATAATTTTGACAGTCTGTTTGTACCTTTTCGGGTTGTCACGGCGGATATCTTTACTCAACATGTGGTCGTCATTTCCAGCGGATCATTGAGCGATGCCCTTCGCGCAACGCAAAGCGTGCCTTTTTTTTACAATCCAATCCGCATAGAAGGAAAATATCTTTTTGATGGAGGTGTCTATAATAATTTTCCGGTGGATGTTGCAGAACGTGAGTTTAAACCCGATGTAATCATTGGTATAAATGTATCCAGCAAGGTTTTTGAGGAGTATCCATTCGACAACGACGAGAAACTTATATCTCAATCCCTGCTGTATTTATTGTTAGATAAATCGGATCCCTCGAGCATCCCGGCTAATGGAATTTATATTCAACCGAATCTTCGCGGATTTACTTCGTTTGACTTCGGACGTGTTAAAAGTCTCATCGATAGTGGATATGTCCAAACTATACGACAACTGGATGAAATTAAGAGCAAAATTACTGAGCGACAAACGTGCGACGTTATAACGGATAGACGCAACGCTTTTACAAGTAGAAATATTCCCTACATGTTTGGCGCTCTGACCTTCAACAAATTCAATTCAAAACAACGGGGATACATCAGAGCAATTTTTCGTAGCAAGAAGAACGACGGAAAGTTCACGTATAGTGAAATTAAAAGTGGATTTTTCAGGTTGGTCTCTGAGGAATATTTTAGTAATGTTTATCCCAATATTCTATACAACAAGGAAACCGATGCATTTACCCTCCAACTTACCAGACGCCCACAGCAAAACTTTCAAGTGGGGTTTGGCGGTGTTATTGCAACCCGCGACATAAGTAATGTGTATTTAGGTTTGAACTTTTATAATTTTAACCGGATACTCAGTCATGCGTACGCCGGTTTTCAGACTGGAAATTTTTATAAATCTGCCCTGCTCAAGTATAGAATGGATTTCCCATACCGATTATATCTTGAGCCTTACATGGAATTCGATAGCTGGAATTATTTGGACAATGATGACCTTCTCAAAGATGTATCGAGTCGCACCACGCCCACGGCGTTACGGCGAATAAACCGGAAGTATGGTTTTCATCTTGGATTTCCAATTGAAAATTCCTTCAAGGGCGTCTTTATATTTGAAGGTGTTAATACAGTTGACCGTTACATCAACGGTGATGTATTTATCAGTACTGATGAGCTCGATGAACTTAAGCTCAGAGGTTACCGGGCAGAATTTAACTTTTCTTTAAACACACTAAATAGGCGACAATATGCTTCATCAGGAAGATTGTTTGGCATTGCGGTCGATTATTTTAATGTCACGGAAGATTTTCAGCCCGGAAGTACTTCTCTCGAACCCGATGGTATTAAAAATGATCATCGTTGGATTAAAATCAAAGCCAATGCAGAACAATACTTTGGTTCAGGCTGGTTTCGGCCCGGTTATGTAGCAGAAATTGTTTTATCTGGTCAGCCTTTTTTTCAAAATTATTTTGGAACAATCATCAATGCGCCTGCATTCCAACCTTTGCAAGATAGCCGTACGTTGGTACTGCAGAACTTCCGCGCGTTTAATTTTGGTGCCGTAGGCATGCGCAATATCTTTACGCTTCGGAATAAATTAGACTTTCGACTCGAGGGCTATCTGTTTAAACCATTCAGACACATACAACTAAATGTGAATCAGAAAGCGTTCTTTGACAACGACAATAGCAAGCTTTTTTTTGCAGGGACAGCCGGTTTCATTTACCATTCCCCGTTAGGGCCCATAAGCCTCAGCACGAATTATTATGATGACGATGAAAACAGGTTTGGTGTTCTGATGCATCTGGGGTTCTTATTGTTCAACAAGCATTCTTTCGAATAATATTTTGCGCTAGATCGTTGCCTGTCTCCGGCGAATAACTTACTCATGCTCCTTGTTATTCCGTTAAGTTTAAATTTTTAGCTAATTTTAAACTTAATTCTAATTTGAGCTTTGCATGAAGCGATTACTACTATCCCTCTTTTTAATAGTTGTTCTTGTCTACGATACAGATGCGCAGGTCGTACAATGGGCCAGTAAAGTACTTGATTTTTCCTCTGAACTTACGCCGGTTCAATATTCAGCCAAGCAAGCCTTAGGTAAACCTAACGTGCTGCCAGCCGGCGGACAAAGTCCTAATGCATGGGCGCCAGATAAGCCAAAACGTAAAGAATTCTTAAAGCTTGGTTTTGAAAACCCGATAAGCATCCAGCAAATTGCGATTGCCGAATCTCACAACCCAAGTGCAATTTTTCGGGTGTTGGTTTATGACGAACGGGGAACGGAATACGTGATCAATACGCTTAACCCGATGGCTGTACCTCTAAAAGGCAGAATGTTAAATATCTTTGTTGAGCCAACACCTTACAAGGTTGCTGCCGTGAAGATTGAATTCGATGGTGGAGCTGTTCCAGACTATTTTGGAATCGATGCTGTAGCAATTTCCGACTCAAATTTCCCCATCATCGCCGATATACCAATCATGCAACTTCTTGCCTCTGGTATTCTCATCGAGGCACTCGATAAGAATGTCAATAGTGAGTATGACGAATTAAATCCGCTGTTATCGCCCGACGGAAAGACACTTTATTTTAGCCGGAGAAACCATCCAGAAAACATTGGTGGAGTTAAAGACAAAGAAGATATCTGGTATTCGGAGCTTGATGCATCGGGAAAATGGCAACTGGCGCAAAACCTGGGACCTAAGTTTAATAACGCGGGCCCAAACTTTATCAATACAATACAATCTGTTACACCCGATGGAAAGGCAGCCATAATGCTTTTAGGCAATCGCTATATGCCAAATGGAAAAATGCTGGCAGGAGTATCTATTAGTTCCCAGGTGAATGGAGAATGGAGTAAGCCGGTAGCATTGAATATTATCAACGATTATAACTATAACGAGAAAGCCAATTACTTTCTCACTGATAACCGTCAAACATTGTTGATGTCCGTAGAGCGGGAAGATTCTCGCGGAGACCGTGATCTATATGTTACCTTCATTAAGTCAGACAGCACCTGGTTAGAACCTATCAATCTTGGTGATGTAGTCAATACGGCGGGTGAAGAATCTGCGCCCTTTCTTGCTTCCGATGACAAAACATTGTACTTCAGTTCAAATGGTTTCAGCGGGTATGGCGGAAGTGATGTGTATGTTACTAAAAGACTCGATGATACCTGGACAAATTGGTCGGAACCTGAAAACCTTGGTCCTGAAATTAATTCTCCGTTAGAAGATTTGTTTTTTAATATTCCGGCAGCAAGCGATCACGCCTATTACTCAAGGGGTGTAAGTGAAAATAACACCGACATCTTCCGGATAAAATTACCAATCGTGAAGAGCCCAGAGCCTTACGTTACGGTGAGAGGAAAAATTGTTGACAAAACGACCGGCGAGCCTTTAGGTGCGAAAATCATTTATGAACGTCTGCCCGATGGTAAAGGTCTTGGTATCTCCCAGTCGAACCCTGAGACTGGCGAATATGAGATACGTTTGCCTGCTGGCGAACTTTATGGCTTGCGTTCAGAAGCTGACGGCAAACTCTCCGAAAATCAGAATCTGGATCTGCGGGGTATCCAGTTCGATCAAATCATCGAAAAGGATTTTATTCTCGATCCGATTGGAGTTGCAACCCTGCGGGAAAATGTGTCCATCACACTAAATAATCTCTTTTTCGACTTTGATAAGGCTGTTCTCCGACCGGAATCATTCCCTGAACTCGATAGGATCATTACGCTTATGAAGCAGCAGCCAGAAATGGAAATTGAAATTTCCGGGCACACCGATTCTGACGGACCGGAACTTTATAACATGAAACTTTCCGAAAGACGGGCAAATTCCGTCGTTCAATACTTAAGAGACAAACGTATTGATAGCGGCAGGATGAAAGTACTTTTCTTTGGAGAGTCGCAACCAATCGAATCAAATGCAACGGCAGAAGGCAAAAGGAGGAACAGACGGGTTGAATTTAAAATCATAAAATTATAATTTTAACCATGGGAAGAAACTTGTTAAAGCTCTCCATTCCATTTCTCTTTATCTCAATACTTTCTTTCGGCCAGGAAGCAGATACGCTTGTTTTAGCGGAAGGCCAGATTTTCAATGCTCTTACTAAAGAAGCCATAACGGCGCGGGTCACATATCAGAGTTTACCCTATGGTAATAAAATTGGAGTACTAAATACGAGTAACTACTCTTTTCCGATGTTCGATAATGTTCGGTATTCAATTATTGTTGAAGCTCCGGGATATGAGCCTGCCAAATATATGCTTGATCCAGCGGAAGCAAATAGTGAGAAAAGAGTCATTAAACACGTCGAGCTTACCAAAGGTGCCGGTGTAAATGGCCAGCGGCTTTCTGTGGGAAATGTTATCAGGCTCGAAAATCTGATTTTTCAGGTGGGCAGATCAAGAATCAGTGAAGAATCCTATTCTGAACTTGATGTTGTGGTTGGGATGATGAATGAAAATTCCTCTATGATTATTCAACTTGAGGGTCACACCGATTATCAAGGTGATCCGAAAGAAAACATGAAACTCTCGCAAGCACGGGTTGATGCCGTTAAACAGTATCTTACTTCAAAGAGGATTGCAAAAAACAGAATAAAAACTAAAGCATTTGGTGGCACCACTCCATTGTCGCGCGACAACACTCCTGAAGCTCATCGGTTAAATCGCAGAGTGGAACTTCGCATTCTTGAGAACTGAATGTTTATCGCTGATTCGCGCTAGCGGTTACGGCAAATTGCTTGTTACGAATAGAACGGATTCGTTTGAGATATGACTCTTTCTCCGCGGCTTCCATTTTGCCTTCTATAACAGAAAGCAATATTATCCGAGAAAATTCTTCGATCCGTGGAGACTGATATAATTCTGTCGCTTTAGTTAGTTCGTCAATTGACAGAGGAAGCTTTTGTTGATTAAAAGCCAGGATCGACAAGTTATAATGGAGGAGCCCACGTATTTCATCGAGGCTTACTTCATTATACAAATCAAAATTATAGCGATAATAAGTCTTACTTGGTTTTTCATTTTGAAGACTGTTCTGTCTGTATTGATTAATTCGTCGTTCTATTTCTTTAGCATCACTGACAAATCCGTAAGCCGGGTCAGTGGTTTCAATCAGGATCATTCCCTGATCTGTCTCTGCAAGAAGGAAAATGTGGTAATTGGTTTCAATTATCTGATGCTCAATTCCGAAATGATCCAGGAGAAGCGCATACAGAGCTGTTGCTGTAAGACAGTTGTATCTTTGCTTATTGAGCGTTTCACCAAACGTAGCGTAGTCTGTGTAATGCTTAAGGAAACGCTTATGCGTTTGGGTGAAGATGTATTCGAGAAAATCCTTATCCTTACGAAAGGAAGACTTTTTTTGATCTAGTTTTTTAGTAAAACTCAGAACCTTGGGAGTAGGGGAAAAACTGCCATCGACCTCACTGTAAAGATTCAGGTAGTAGTCCATCCTTAGAACCGGGCGCTGAAAATGGCTATGCTCCTGACCGAAGGCTAGTATCGGAACTAAGAACAAAATTGCCAATTCAACTTTCATATTAAGCCAATATTAATTTTATGTTAACAAATTTAACATATACATAACAAAATCCTACGAAAAGTAACATGTACGTAATATTGAACGGGCTATTGCTGTTTTTAGTTCTAAATTGAAACCCGAATGAAATGGGAGTGATCCAGGCGGAAGACCATATAAATGCACTATTTGCGATCCAGAAAGCCCAAATTAACGACCGCAGGGTGGAGCCGATCGGCCAACGGAAGAAACGGCTGATGTCATTAAGCAAGTGGTTGAAAGCAAACAGGCTGCGGATTCATACGGCAATGTATGCGGACTTTCAAAAGCACCCCACCGAAGTGGATGGGATAGAGGTTTTTCATGTGCTCTCGGAGATCAAACATGCCTTGAATAACCTGGACAGCTGGTCAGCAGAAAAGAAAGTTGATGCTCCCTTTGCCATGCTGGGAACCCGATCTTTCATAAGATACGAACCCAGAGGTGTATGCCTTATTATTTCCCCTTGGAACTATCCATTGGGTTTATGCCTGGGCCCACTGGTATGTGCTCTTGCAGCAGGAAATGCAATCATGCTTAAACCTTCGGAACTTACGCCGAATGTGTCAGCGCTAATCAAAGATATGACCGTTGAGATCTTTGATACTGGTGTCGTTTCAACAGTTGAGGGCGGCGCAGAAATATCCGAGTTACTTTTAAAGCTCCCTTTTGATCACATTTTCTACACGGGTGGTCCCAAAGTTGGCAAAATTGTAATGGAAGCCGCTGCTAAAAACCTCACTTCCATCACGTTGGAACTTGGCGGGAAATCCCCGGCGATCGTCACCAGCAGTGGAAGAATCACCGATGCAGCCCGAAGGATCGCTTGTGCCAAGTTTGTGAATAACGGACAGACCTGTGTTGCCCCAGATTATGTATTGATTGACAAAAAGCTTGTAGAACAATTTGTTCCAGCACTGATTGCTCAAACAAAGAAATTGTTTACTGAAAACGATGAATCTTTTCAAGAGTCAAAACATTACTGCAGAATCGTAAATGAAACACATTTTCACAGGTTGAAGGATCTACTTACTGATGCTATTGATAAAGGTGCAAAAGTGGAGTTTGGGGGTACACTCGATCCTTTGTCACGTTTTTTTTATCCAACAATACTTACCAGGATTCCATCAACTGCCCGCTTGTTTGAAGAAGAAATTTTCGGGCCGATCCTTCCTATTGTCTTGTATACAACCCTTGAGGAGGCTATTGACTATATTAATTCAAGGCCCAAGCCACTCGCGTTGTATGTCTTCTCGACGACGGAAAAAATTCAGGAACAGGTATTGCACCAAACTTCATCGGGTGGTGTTTGTATTAACGATTGTGGAATTCATTTTTTACACCATAATCTTCCCTTTGGAGGAGTTAATAGCAGCGGTATGGGTAAATCTCATGGTTATTTTGGATTTCAGGCTTTTTCCAATCAAAAAGCCGTTCTCAAACAGCGAAATGGGATTACGTCGGTCAGCTTTTTATATCCACCCTATTCGGAACGGGTTCAGAAACTTATGAACTGGTTTCTGAAATTATTCTAGAAAAAAAACCTCAAACAAACTTCGATAGGTTAGCGAACCGATTAAATCTTTAAACAGCTTAAAAGCAATTTAACATCACCCTGGCGTTAACTCTTTATCTTATCTCTTTAGTAACTTACAACATTAATCGTTATTCAAACCTGTGATATATGAAAAAGACACTTAAATGGATTTTTATAATACTAGGCGGAATCCTGATCGTGATCCTCGCTGCAGCTTTTATTATCCCGATAGCATTTAAAGACACCATTAAATCTGCCATTGATAAAGAACTTGCAAAGTCTTTAAATGCTGATGTAATTTTTGACGTGGATGATTTCAGCGTTTCGCTTTTTAGCAACTTCCCTAACCTGACCGCCGAAATGAAAGATCTTGGCGTCTTTACCCGAGCACCCTTTGAGGATGAAATTCTATTTGCTACTGAAAAGTTTGAAGTTGAAGTGAATCTTAAAGAGATTTTATTTGGTGATGGAATTCGAATAAAGGGAATATCTTTATCCCACCCGGTTATCAATATAAAAGTGCTTAAAGATGGTCGCGCAAACTATGATATTGCCATACCATCGTCCGACACTGTGACCACGCAAGAAGGAGACGGCGACTTTTCTTTTGGAATTGATCATTGGCAGATAACAAATGGATCGGTAATCTATGATGATATGGCTATTCCCCTTTACCTGGAGCTTCAGGGCCTTAACCACAGTGGAAGTGGAGATTTCACACAGGATGTTTTTGATCTGAAAACAAAAACCGTGGCCGACACTGTAAATGTGGGGTACGGAGGCGATATGTACTTATCGAATAAACGCGTGGAGATAGATGCTGTTATATCCATTGGAGAAGAGTACACCCGATATACATTCAAGGAAAACTCTGCAAAGGTGAACGATTTTGCTATGAGCTTCGATGGCTGGCTGAAGATGAATGAGAATGATTTTGGTATGGACCTTACTTTTAAAAGTCCCGACAATTCTTTCAAGAGTCTGCTGTCGATAGTACCCGGTATGTACAGCGATGGTTTTGATAAGATTGAAACGAAGGGCGATCTCGCATTTAACGGATTTGCAAAAGGCACATATAGTGAAAAGCAAATGCCAGCTTTTCAAATGAACCTTTTGGTAAAGGATGCGATGTTTAAATACCCGGACTTACCCACGGCAATCAATAACATCAACATTGATCTTTTGGTCGACAATAAAGATGGGGTAATTGATAATACCGTAATAGATTTAAAAAAACTTCATCTGGATTTTGGCGCTAATCCAGTAGATGCCCGTGCGCTGATCACTAAAATGTATCCTACCAATATGGATGCTAACGTGTCTGCAAAACTTAACCTTGCCGAAATGGGTAAGATGTTTCCCATGAAAGGGCTGGAATTGAGAGGTAATTATGCCCTCAACCTTTCTGCAAAAGGTGTCTATGATAGTTTAAAGAAGACCATCCCGGCCATAGATGCTGTCATGTCATTGGGAAATGGATATGTAAAATCTGCAGAGTTCCCGCTCCCGATTGACGACTTACATTTTACTTCAACAGTAAAGAACACTTCGGGCAAAATGGAAGAGACATTTATCGAAGTAAATGATTTGTCCATGTTGATGGATGGCGAGAAATTTTCCGCCGACCTTGTGTTACAAAATCTCAATGATTACACGTGGGATTTAAAAGCTAAAGGGGGAATGGATCTGGAGAAAATAACAAAGGTATTCCCGGTCGAAGGGATGGCCCTTGCAGGTAAGGTAAAAGCGGACATTCAAACAAAAGGCAAATACTCGGATCTTGAGGCTGAGCGTTATGAGCGACTACCGACCAGTGGTACTGCATCACTTTCTGATTTTAGGTATTCGTCCAAAGACCTTCCGTACGATGTTACCCTTGCGAGTGCTTCCATGGTTTTTGATCCGAGGAACATCAATTTGACCAATGTTGAAGGTAAAATCGGTCGTAGTGATTTCAGTGTAAATGGAGCAGTTGTAAACTACCTGGGTTATGTTTTCGGTCAGAATCAAACGATAAAAGGAAATGTAAATTTTTCATCCAACCTTCTCGACTTAAATGAGTTTATGTCAGACACGGAAGAAACCACTACAACGGATACAGCGAATTATGGTGTGATACCTGTTCCATCGAACATTGATTTCGTTTTGAAGTCTTCCATCCAACGTATTAAAATGATGGATTACAACATGACAAATGCTTCAGGCGATGTCATCATTAAAAATGGAATCGCTAATTTGAGCGGATTAAAATTTAATATGTTGGGAGGAACGTTTGTTGTAAACGGAACTTACAATACGCAGGATATAGCCCACCCAAAGTATGACCTGGGATTAAAAATTGAAAAGGTATCTATCCGGGAAGCAGCGAATACGTCGTCTATTGTTCAAAGCTATGCACCTATCGCAGGTTTAATAAGTGGCAATTTCTCTACGGATTTTAAAATCAGTGGCGAGTTATTACAATCCATGATGCCGAACCTTGCTACTGTAAATGGCGCCGGGCTGGTCAAAATTGCCCAGGCTGCTTTAAAAGACTCGAAGCTTATCTCCGGGATTACTTCGCTTACCAATCTTGAAGATGCCAGTGACGTTACCTTAAAAGATGTGTTAATGTCCGCTTCAATAAATGACGGGCGATTGGGCGTAAAACCATTTGATGTAAAGTTTGGAAACTACAAGACAACTGTAGCGGGAAGCACAGGTTTAGATGGCTCTTTGGATTATACTTTAAAGATGGATGTGCCTGCTGGGAAGTTAGGAACACAGTACAACAGTTTAATCGCTAAATACACGGGTGGAAAATCTGATCCTAACGCCAACATACCCTTAACGATAGGGCTAGGCGGAAATTATAATAGCCCGGCACCTAGACTTATTATGGATGATCAAAAAGCTCAGGCACAGGAAGCTATAACCAACGTTGCTAAAGAAGAGGGGCAAAAAGCGCTTGAAAAAGCTGTTAAAGGAACTGAAGCCGAAAAAATCATTGGTGATATTCTGGGTTCTAAAAAGCAGGACTCCACGAGAATAAACGACACAACCAAAACAGCTACCCCGGTAACAACTGAAGATGTCCAGAAAAAAGTTGAAGATGAAGCAAAGAAAAAAATTCAAAACCTCCTTAAAAAGAAAAACTGATTCATTGCTGAAATGCTAAAAATGCAGCCTGTGTTAGTCAAAAAGGCTGCATTTTTTTAATTTTTACTTATTCGCTCGTCTTTCTTTAACGACATGAGATACTCAATCAAATCCACCAATTCATTTTCGCTCATGGATGACTGAAGATTAGACGGCATCAAAGAACTCTCAAGTTTTGACCTTGAAGTAATATTCTCTTTCAGCACAGTTTGTTGGTTTGCCATGTACTGTAGTTCAACTTTATCTTCGGTCTCTGACACAATACGTCCGACCGCAGAAGTACCATCATTCAGTTTGATATTAAAACCTTCATAACCAAAACTAATACCCTGATCAGGGTAGATGATCGAAGTATACATTGCCTGTTTAGAAAGCTTATCTCCTATTTCGCTAAGATCAGGACCAAAATTCACACCTTCACCATTTACACGGTGGCAGTTACTACACAACGTTGTAAATACTTCTTTGCCCTTTAGAGCATCGCCATTCTTATCAACCATGATGGAAATTGCAGGCAGCGGGGCTCCTTCTTTACTCCCAGGAAGTTTCAGATATGCTGCTGCTTCATCGCGCAGTGTCGCTCGCCAGGCTGTTTGAAAAACGCCTCCGGCCGCAGTGTGTAGATTTTTTGGAACCATATTTTCCTTCACCAACGCAAGCAACCGGTCTTCAGATTGCCACGGTCCTCCAAAGGCTTTAACAGCGAGCTTCCTAATGTCTAAATCTTTTGTACTATCCAGCACTACACTTTCCATCAGTGCAATAGCCTTTTGATTATACATCTGTGACCGCAAAGTTTTGATCATGGCTTGGGCATCATCTTTAGTGCCTTTGTCCAAGGCACCATTAATCATCTCAGTTTTATCCCAGCTTAACAGCGTCTTAACTGACTCCCTGGCCATTGCACTATCCGGAAACTGTAGGGCTATTTTCAAAAGATCATCTGCTCGATTCTCAAGTTTAAAAATGGTTACCAACTCCACAAATTCATACTTTCCTTTTTGTTCTTCTAAAACTTGATTCAGCGATTTCGAAATTGCAGGAGTCATTTTTAATCTAGAGGCATCCATGTGTTTGAGCGCAAATAAAACCTTGTTCCCCTGAGTCTCTTCTACTAATCCTGCTAATACCTGTTGTTTTGATGGATCGGTCTGAAAATCAAAAGCACGATAGTAACGCAACATTTCCGGTTCCTCGGTTGTCTTGATCAACTGTGCCATTAGTGGCATTGCAGCTTTACTACGACTTCTCCATACGATATCACGATTAGTCGGAGTGTTCCAGTCGTCACCGACTTTTGATTTCCATGTACTGAAGAACAGATCCCAGTTGTTTGCAGCACTGATTCCAAGCGCTTCAAGGTACCAGCGATCTTTACCATCATACTGTTGCGCTAAGGCAGTCCATAGTTCCGCAGCTTGCTGGCTACTATTACCACGTATCGCAAGGGCTACCTCACGCCGCACTTGTGGTGATTTATCATTTACCATCTTTGCTGCTACTGGCAGAAGATCTTTTTTCATTAATCGCATTATCCTGATGCCCGTGATTCGAATATTTGGATCCGGATCAGTCAACGCTTGTTCCACATAATTGTCACCTCGCTCAGGAATTCTGGACAACAACCACAGCGCCTGGGCTCGATGTCTTGAATTTTCAGAAGCCAACAATTGCTTTAACACCGTTTCCGACTTATCACCAGATGCAGCCAGCGCACTCCAACCATGGAAACGATGAGATTCATTGGGATTTGTCAAAGCCTTTACGGCTCCCTCTGGTGTAGTAACATCAAGGGCTGAGATTTTATAGGTTGATTTCGGAGGAGCAATCCGATAGATTCTACCACGATCAACGTCACCAGCCTGATGACCTCCAACGCCCGGATCATACCAGTCGGCAACAAAAACAGAACCATCGGGCGCGACCGCCACATCGATTGGGCGAAACCATTGGTCTTTCTGTGCTTCCACCAGGTTAACAATGGTGGCCTTGTAGCCCGCACCGTCATTTTCAACGGGGTAGGCTCGCACAACATTATTACCAGGTTCAGCGTGGATCATTTGTCCTCTGAAGGCATCAGGTAGTAAATCCCCTTCATATACAGTAATTCCCGAAGGCGAGCCGGCACCAGTCTGCAAAATATTGGGGACAACACCGGGATCATTTAAGTGCCAATGCCGAAGCGGAATTTCTTTCTCCATATTGGTTCTCCGCGCACTCCAACTGGCACCTGTCATCTCATCGCGATAGCCAAAATTTCCATACTCCATTACATAATTTATACGCGTGCCCTTGTTTCCATCATCATCGTTGTCGGATTGCCATAAGGTTCCATATGGATCAATTGCCACCTCAAAATTGTTACGAAAATTACTTCCCAACACCTCTACATTAGATCCATCTATATCTGAACGCATTACCAATCCTTCCCGAAAAGGTTTGCCATTTGTAACCACCTTGTGACCGTGTACATCTACAATGGTATCACCTGCTTGATTGAGTAGAGATTTACCCTCATTGCCAAAGTTGAAGTACAGTCGACCATCTGGTCCAAACACAAAGGCGTGCATACCGTGATCATGCTGCAGGCCCTGTATCCCCTGGAAAAGAACTTCCTTTTTTTCAGGTACATCATCACCATCCTCATCTGTGAATACAAATACATGAGGGCTGCACGACACAATTACCTTGTTGCCGAGAAGCGTAATACCAAGTGCGGAATTAATATCTGTCCCTTGATAAAAGACTTTACTTTTATCCGCCTTTCCATCACCATCAGTATCCTCGAGAATCACAATTCTGTCACCCTCCGCTTTTAGAGGATTTTTCGGATTGTGTTGATTTCTATAGTTATAGGCTTCACAAACCCAAACCCGCCCCTTTTCATCGACGGCAATATTGGTCGGATTTGTAAACATTGGCTCTGACGCGAACAATGTAACTTCGAGTCCGTCATGCACTTTTAAGTCAGCGAGAGTGGCTTCAGGGGAGCGCTCATCCGCTGATTCGTTTTTCGTGTTACACGAGAACATCAGGAGCATCAATGCGCCGCTAAAAAAAGCTGATAAAGGTCTAAATAGTAACATAGTAATTGGTTGGTAACGTTTGAAAGGTACGAATCGCATTTCTTATTGTCAATCAACCATAAGTATTACAGGAGTCAAAAAAGGAGTCATACGCTAACGCTGCCGGGATTCTCGTTTTGTCCGGACCAAACGCTGATCCTATTGAGGAAGTAATTAGAAATATTATGTGTGTGTTGTATTATAGTTAACAAGTCTTTTACAGTTGACCGTCACCATACTTTTTTCCGTTATTTGCTTTGTCAAACAACCACTAATTGCATGACACCTAACCACCAAAAACATGAGATCCTGGAGTCGTTGAATTCCCTCGATCCGGGTCAGGCCGAAAAAGTGTTAGAGTACATTAAAGGACTCATATACTCGTCGCCTGATGAAACTTCATACAAGAAGTTCAAACGGGAAGCAATGAAGGAAATACGACGTGCTTTAGGAAAAAGCAACCAAGTTAGGGCAGCTTTTTAAGTCCGTTCTTTTCTCAGGCTAATTCAGGTGTGAACACTCGCACTCGCAACATGCTTTACCCGTCACTTTTCTGATCGTGGACTTCCAACGTGCAGGCTATTAATTGTATTTAACATAGTGTTCCCATTTTTCGATGGTATCTTTAAAGTCCGGAGGCAATTCAGAATCGAATTTTAAAAATTCCTTTGTCACAGGATGAATGAATCCCAAGGTTTTCGCGTGCAGGGCCTGGCGGGAAATTACTTTAAAACAGTTTTCAACAAACTGTTTATACTTTGAAAAAATTGTTCCCTTCACGACCTGATCTCCACCATATAAAGCATCATTAAAAAGAGGGTGACCCAGGTGCTTCATATGCGCCCTGATTTGATGTGTCCGTCCTGTTTCAAGCCTGCACTCGACTAATGAAACATAGCGTAAGTCTTGCAGAACCTGGTAATGTGTAATGGCATGCCTGCCCATATCTCCTCCAGGGAAAACCGTTGTTACACGTCGGTCTTTAAGACTCCGCCCAACATGCTTATCTATCGTTCCCGTGGATGGTTCCGGCACGCCCCAAACAATAGCATAGTACCGACGTTCGATTGAATGATCAAAGAATTGCTTTGCCAGTCCGGTAAGTGTTCTTTCTTCTTTCGCAATGACAAGTAGTCCGGAGGTATCTTTATCAATACGATGTACAAGCCCGGGTCTTCCATTGTTACCCGGAAGCTCCGGAAGATTTTGAAAATGATAAGCCAGCGCGTTCACCAACGTTCCACTCCAATTTTGATAGGCGGGGTGCACTACCATACCGGCAGGTTTGTTGATTACCATTAAATACTCATCTTCAAAAACTATTGTTATCGGAATATTTTCTGGAACCACCTCGTTATCGCGTGGTGGCTCAGGCATAGAAATTACAATAACATCATTAGGTCGAACCTTATAGTTTGCCTTGATGCTTTTGTCGTTTACCCTTACGAAGCCTTCCTGAATTCCACCCTGAATTTTCGTTCGGGTTACATTCGGCAGACGTGCCATTAGGAACTTATCAATACGGACAAGACCTTGTTTGGGATCGGCTACAATCCGGTGGTGTTCAAACAACTCATCATCCTGCTCATCTAAAATCACATCTGCTTCACTCATCTTAATTTTTTTGATTTTCTTTTGAAGCGGAATTCATTCAAAATAGCCGCTTCATTCAGGAGCCGGCGAATTATTTCCTCGTTTTCTTCAAGCTCAGCAATACTATGGAAGGTAACCGTTTTAACCCGCTTACGGCCTTTTGCTTCTAACATTCCGTTATCGCCGTGCAGTTCATAGCCTTTGGTGAAGCCAAAATCAACACCTTCTTCCGTGGGGTTCAGGTAGCAGAGTGAACCATAAAAATTGAAAAAGGGGATTTTGTAGCTGATTGTTTCTTTTATACCGGGTGCAAGGTCCAAAATCCATGTGCGCAAAACAGTCATTATCTCGCACTGCGGCTGAGGTTGATCATAAATAAAACTCGCCACATTCATGAAAGCAAAAGTAGTATTTGATAACCGCTTGATAAAGCCTTCCACCTTTTATTGCAACTACGCTAAATCAGCTGGATTTTACCGAAGGGCTTGAATGGTGGTAGGTATCAGGGTTTGAACCATATGCCATACACCCCTGTTAAATGTATGTCTGGGATAAATTAAAGTTATGATGTTTGCAGAAGAAATCCGGAAAACTATTTTGAAGCTCGCGGATGAACGCGGCCCGGAAAAAACCTTTGCATTATCGGATGTCGCGCGCGAAATGAACGTGCAAGACTCGCATCAACTGGCCGACCAGGTGAATTTTGTTGCCGAGGTACTTATTAATGAGGGTAAAATCATCTCCAAAAATTCGTCAGACAACAAACACTCCGAGCTTTCAAAAGCGCCCGCATTGATCAGAAAGTGAGTTACGGTACATCCCGCCCGGCAGCATCCTGCACTTCCTAATCAAAACGCGCCCTGGCATAAGTAATCAGTAAAAATCTTACTTCGCGGCGTTTTCTGATTTTTCAAAATCAGTCTTTCACTGATGACTAACGAGTTGAAAACTACGTGTTTTGATGTAACCAAATTTACCACCATGAAAAACACAAATTTAAAACACGGCCGAATAGCAAAACGCCCTGGCCTCGCTTTGCTCGTTGTCATTTTATCCGCATCTGTTTCTTACGGACAGCTTCTAAATTAGAATTAGGAAAAAGATTTGAGCGAATCACTTACCAGTATTTAACCTGTATAAAAAATTCAGCAGATCCAATTTCTTGTAAAGTACCAGTTGGTCAATCCCTGTCAATTGTATACAATGTAAATGCGTTTTACTCTGAAAAGCAGAAGCGATACCTATTACCAAACGAAATCTCAAAGTCGCTTATGGATGGCGAAAAATGGACCGCATTGGGCCCTGCGTATAACCAAGCTGCTCTTGAAAAAGCCCAGCAATGCGCAAATGCCAGCCAGGCCGTTGTAGCTTTGTATACTACGTCGAATGGAGTTCACATCGCTGTGATTCTTCCAGGCACACTGAAATACTCCGGTTCATGGGGATTTAATGTTCCAAACTCCGCCTCATTCTTTTCACACGAACCGGAAAAGTCGTATGTAAACAAAGGGTTGTCCTACGGGTTTTCAAAAAGCATGATCAAAGACATTACCTTGTACTGTAGCTGGTAGATGATTTGTATTCTATACTTTTTGTAGGATCATATTAAAGACCGAAAATTTCCTTTGCAATAAATTGTGACTGATCGTTTGGCAAAACGTTACCTTTCCCGAGATTTACACCAGGAAAAAAGAAACGCCCAATCGGTCAACCATAAATACAGGAAATGGGATTTACTAACAGTCTGAGTGTCATAATCTGGGATGTAAACCCCGATGCTTTCGTTCTTCCGATAATTGATCACCCTGTCCGATGGTATGGATTAGCATGGGCTCTTGGTTTTCTGATAAGCCAACAGATCATGCAGTTCATATTTAAAAAAGAAGGAAGACCCGACAAGGAAGTAGAAACGCTTACACTGTATATGGTCATCGCAGCGATTGTAGGCGCCAGACTTGGGCATGTTTTGTTTTATGATTTTAAAGTATTCCTTGACGAGCCGTGGCGAATACTTGCGATCTGGGAGGGAGGACTGGCGAGTCATGGTGCCGGAATCACTACTTTAATAGCGCTATATTTCTATGCGAAAAAAACAAAAGTAGAATACTTATGGATCGTTGACCGAATGGTGATTGTAACAGCAATTACGGGATGTCTGATCCGGTTGGGTAATTTAATGAACTCAGAGATGGTAGGTTTGCCAACAACTTTACCCTGGGCCTTTGTCTTTACAAGCATTGATAATACTCCACGGCATCCAGCCCAACTTTATGAAGCGATATACTGTTTTATCCTTTTTATAATTCTATTCGCGGTGTGGTATAAAAAGAAAGACGAGCTTAAAAATGGAATACTCACCGGTTGGTTTTTGATCATACTTTTTACATTGCGTTTCGTGGACGAATTTTTTAAGATCAACCAGGTTTCTTTCGAAGACGATCTTATTCTGAACATGGGGCAGGTATTGAGTATCCCGTTTGTAATAGCAGGGATAATCATTTTGTTAACAGCAAAGCAAAACGAAAAGATAGATCCATTCTATAAACCGGATGAAACCGGTGAAGTAAAAAGTATTTGATTTCTTCGAGGTCATCAATCGTATTGCAAAGTCCGGCTGTCAGAATTACCTCATTTTCCACCAAATAAAACGGTACTGTTGGTTTCGTACCAGAAGCCATAGCATCTTTGCTCACATAAAAATATTTCATATGTTAAAAGTTTTTTATCATTTTTAACGCTTAACGTGTACGGATGAATATCACATCGAAAGATTTTCGCACCTATGATGCGATCATAGTAGGGTCAGGGATTAGCGGAGGATGGGCAGCTAAAGAATTGTGTGAAAAAGGACTAAAGGTGTTGCTACTAGAACGTGGTAAACCGGTTGAGCATCCTAACTATGCCACATCAACAAAGAACCCCTGGGATTTTACGCACCGCGGAATCCTCACCGAAGAAGAAAAAATTCAATTCAATGTTCAAAGCCGGCACTACTCTTTCAAAGAAGATAACAAGCATTTCTATATCAACGACAAGGAAAATCCGTACAATGAAATCAAACGATTCGACTGGATACGCGGCGATGTTGTGGGTGGCAGGTCACTACTTTGGGCAAGGCAATGTTATCGGCTGAGTGACCTCGATTTTCAGGCAAATATCAAAGATGGTTATGGCGTTGACTGGCCCATCCGTTATAAAGATCTGGCACCCTGGTACGATTATGTAGAGTCCTTTGCAGGAATAAGCGGTCAGGCTGAAGGTATACCGCATCTGCCTGACAGTAAATTTCTTCCTCCAATGGAAATGAATTGTACTGAGAAAGATTTTAAACTGCGTGTCAAAAAACACTATCCCGATCGTTATGTAACAATCGGTCGTACAGCTAACCTTACCCAGCCCGTTAAGGGAAGAGGAATCTGTCAAAACCGAAACCTGTGCCACCGTGGTTGTCCCTATGGTGCTTACTTCAGTACCAATGCAAGTACACTACCTGCGGCCTTCGCCACGGGCAATCTCACCTTGAGACCAAATGCTCTGGCAAACAAAGTCATTTATGATACCAGGAAAGAAAAAGCAGTTGGTGTTGAGGTGACCGATACCACAACAAATGATGTTGTTGAATTTTATTCAAAAATAATATTTCTGAATGCTTCAACTGTTGCTACCGCCTATATCCTGTTAAACTCTACATCCGACAGATTTCCTAACGGACTGGGTAATGGTAGTGATCAGGTTGGCAGAAACCTGATGGATCATCATAAACAAGCCGGTGCCAGCGCTACCGTTGAGGGATTTGACGACCAGTATTACTACGGGAGGCGGCCCACCGGTATTTATGTGCCACGCTTTAGAAACCTTACCGAAAAACGACCAGACTACCTTCGTGGTTTTGGTTACCAGGGCGGCGCAAGCCGCGGCGGATGGGGAACACACACTGTATCATCTGCAATCGGATCGTCGTTAAAGGAAATAGTACAGCATCCCGGCCCATGGAATTTAGGACTAGGTGGCTTCGGAGAATGCCTACCTTACCAGGAGAATCGCGTTACACTCAATCGTGATAAAACAGATAAATGGGGCAGACCAACATTGAACATCGATGCCGAATTTAAAGAAAACGAAAAAGCCATGCAGCAAGATATCGCGAACGCGATGGGCGAAATGCTTGAAACACTCGGATATAAAAATGTTAAGACCTACGTAAATACATCCTTCCCCGGAAATGCAAACCATGAAATGGGAACAGCGCGAATGGGACGCGATCCAAAAACATCGGTCTTAAACGCATTTAATCAAATGCATGAAGTGAAGAATGTTTTTATTACCGATGGAGCTGCAATGACCTCTTCAGGATGTGTAAATCCCTCATTGACATACATGGCGTTGACGGCCAGGGCGTGCGACTATGCGGTAAGGGAATTAAATCGGTTAAATCTTTAATCAGCACGCTACTAACGTGTCAGAATAATTTTCACCATCATGCTGCCTTCGGACGTTGCATACTTAAGAATGTACACACCATTAGAAAGACCAGATACATCTATAGAAATTTCTTCCGGATCGGTTAAAGTAGAATGATATACTTGATCTCCCTGCACGCTGAATATGCTCACACTAACAATACTGGTCTCACGTGGTGTGATATACAATAGCTGATCAGTGCCAACCGGATTTGGATAAATTTGAACGCTTTCATTCATCCTTCCCTCCGTTGACGTTACAATGCCGAAAGACTTCGACTCAACACTTGTACATTTTTTATCGGATGTCACTGTTAAGATAACCGTATATTCTCCATCTTCCATGTAAGTATGTACCGGCTCCTCTTCAGTACTTATATTTCCATCTCCGAAATCCCAAAACCATGTTGCCGCTCCACTACTCACCAATGAAAACACAATCTCTTCTTTTGGACCGGGGTAATCAGAAGAAACTTCAAACGCAGCGGAGGGTTTCGGATCAACAGTAACAGAAACGTTTTCAGTGGAAGTGCAGGCAAGTGTACCATTCAGGACGGTAACTGAATACACTCCACTCACTGCAACTTGAATGTGCTGTGTTATCTCGCCATTACTCCACAGATATTCATCCGCTTCACCTGTAGAAAGCTGAACAACTTCACCTTCACAAAACTCGAGGTTTCCAAATACATCTACGACAGGATTAGGTTTGACCGATATATACGCCGGAGTTCGCAGACTCTCATAACTTTCGTCGGCATTAGAAACAAAAAAGACAGTATCTGAAAAAAGATTTGTTGTTGTAAACTCCGATCCGGAAAAAATAATGTCGCCGCCTGTAAAATCCTTATACCAATTGAACTTCGTCGCTCCGGTAGCATTTAAGATTGCCTGGCCACCATAACATGATTCAACATTCTTAACGACAGGTGTTGGAGCCTTAAGAGTATAGTTGTATAAAGAATCAGCGTACTTTGCAGAAACTAACAACGCAGGGTTTGTGTTTGATGCATGCATTGCAAAAGCGATCGTAACTTCTTCGCCGGGATGAATAGTGTAAGGCCCTGAACCAACTACATGGCTTACATCGCCACCATTGACGATATCTCCTGCCTGCGTTTTTAACTGGCCACTTGATACAGACGTGAACTTCTCAGCATCCGTAAAGCCATCATAAATTCCAAAAGGGTTCCCACTGATAGTCGGATCATTGTCGATTGCATAATATTGCTCTCTTCCGCTGAGTACTTGAATACCAGTCCGGACTAAAGTTGACGATTCTGCAGAAAAAACGTAGCCGAGCTTCGTCTCATTTTCCCACGATGCACGATCATTTATTCCGTTTGGTGATAAATCCCAATCTGCAAAAACTCCGAAAAAAAAATCCTCCATTTCTACATCCGTAACATTTTTGATTTTATACTCCAGAATAACGAAGTCTTTATATGGGTCATTGGTCCAAACAAGCGAACGATAAGAAATATCGAGTGAAGCGGAGCCGATATCAATTGAATTACTGAATGAACCCGTTACCTCTGAGTAAGACCGTTCCCCAGGTGTATGTTTTGTGATCCGTGAATTGGATGTAAAATCCTGGTCAAATATGCCATTAATACCTCGAACGTTGTTAGAAATATCAGAAGCTGAGGTTCCCATTATCAAACCTATTTCATACATCAGATTTTGCTCATTGTAAATGAAGCCTGATCCATTACTCTGGGTCTCTGTATTTGTAAATCCTAAACGCCCGGTAGAAGTAATGGAGGTAAGGATATTATTTTCATTTACATCTATGTAAGACGGAATAATAAAATTCACAATTTGGAAATCCTGATAGGTTCCATCGCTATAAGTCAATAATGCTTCTATCGTATGGTCTACAGGAAGGCTGGGGGAAAGAGTAAACTCAAAAGGGGATGAAGTATTTCTGACAGTCCTGTTTTCTTCAAGGACACCCAGACCTACCTCTGCTTTCGTAATGGTTACAAAGGGTGAATTCGAAGAAAGCGTCACTTTTAATTCACCAGAAGTTGTTCGCAAGTAGTTAGTGAAATCAAAATAGAGTTTTGTTGATTCCCCCGGGGCAGGCGATATATCGTTAGTGTTCAGTAATGATTGATTAGCTGCGCGAACGGATGGGCTTTGCACAGTGAGGGCCCGGTAAACATCCAATCTGCCTTTCCCCAACTTATGAAGGTATGATGGATTCTTCACGTATAAACCTTCATCTGCAGAAACTCGTAGTTGTTCTGCGACCTGAAGTGGTGTGTAGGAAGGATTATGGGCCCAAACTAATGCCGCAGCTCCGGCTACAATCGGTGCAGCCATAGAAGTGCCTGACTCCGTTGCATAGCCGTCATTATAATCCGTTGTATAAATAAACCTCCCGGGTGATGTGATATCAATTGTTTTTCCGAAGTTGGACAGGGGAGCACGGAGATCATTTTCATCGCAGGAAGCAACTGAAACAACATGCTTATATCCCGCCGGATAGATTGGTGTTTCCAGGTTACTGTTACCTGCAGCAGCAATTACCAGGCAGCCAAGATCAAGCGTTACATAGGTGATAATATCTTGTGCTATCGTACTGAAATTATAATTTCCCCACGAACAATTTATAATTTTAGCACCGTGAGTTGCCGCATATAATATTCCATTATATAGATTTGATGAAAAGTTTGACCCCGGTTGATTGTCGGCAAAATGTTTCGTGAACAGTAATTTAGTCTTGTATCCAATTCCGGAAATGCCAATACCATTGTCAGTCGATGCGGACGCACAACCAGCTACCTTTGTACCATGGGCAAATAAATTTCCCTGCGAAATAGAAGGATCATTGTCACCAATAAATCCGGGTGTGCCTATAAGCGTAACATCAGCACCGGAAAAGTCCCACCCTCTGTTGTTGTCTATATAGCCGTCGCCATCATTGTCAATACCATCAATCGGTTCAGCCGGATCAATGTATAAGTTACTTTGAAGATCCGGATGATCCAGGTCTCCGCCCGTATCTACAATTCCAATAACAATAGACTCTGATCCTTGAGTTATATCCCAGGCTTCATATGCATGGATAAGGTCTAAATAGTATTGCTGACTACTTGATGGATCGTTCGGTATCAGAAAAGGCTGTACCGTGGATACAGGTTCAACGATATCAAAATATCCTGTTTTATAAAGGTCTTCGATATAGTCTTCGAGTGCTATACTCTTGTCGTATGAAATCTGAAAATAAAGAGCGATGTTAACGTGGAGCTTATGAGGTGCTAACCGTGCCTGACTTTTGTTCCGGGATTTAGGATGAAGAAATGGTTTAACCTGAAGAGCACTAATCCCAACCGGCATACGGGCAACCGATGCGTTGCCTTCAAAAATACCCTTATAAATTTCTTTAAGTTTTACCCAGACTGTACCTGCTTCATAACCCTCTCGATTCGAGGCACTTGGTAAGTGTGATTTTCCCGAAGATTGACCCATAAGGACCCGAGGTACTATCAGAAAAAGTATTAAAAAAATCACGTCGAACCTTGCGTTCATCCAGAATCAGATTTATTCAAATTTAAGGTTAATACAGAAACTCCTATTAAGGTTGTTTGCCAAAAGCATTTTTTCTATATCATTCCCCGGGATTTCAGTTCAAGGTATTTGTTTATCGTATTTACGGTGAGTTGATCGGGTGGCGTAAGCAAAGCCTGGATACCGTGACGATTAAGTTCTTTAACGATCTGCTTTTTATCATACGTGAATTTCTCAGCAATCGCTTTGTAGTAAATCTCTCTCAGATTATCCGCCGGGTTGGAAAGGAGTGATGACATTTCTGTATTTTCAAAAAAGATAACCACGAGTAAATGCTGACGCGCCAAACCTTTTAAATACGGAAGCTGGCGTTGAAGTCCATATATCGACTCAAAATTTGTGAATAGAAGCAACAGACTTCGTTGCGTAATTTTCCGTCTTACATGCGTGTAGAGTACCGAGAAATCAGTTTCGCGATATGCAGTTTTCTGATTGTACAACACCTCCATAATATGCGCCATCTGCTTGCTTCGCTTACCAGCAGCGACCATATTTCCAATCTTATCCTGAAAAGTTAACAAACCTGCTTTATCAGATTTTTTAATTGCAATATTAGAAATAACCAGGCTGGCGTTGATCGCATAATCCAGCAGACTTAATCCATTAAAAGGCATTTGCATCACCCGCCCTTTATCAATTAGACTGTATACCTGTTGGGAGCGCTCGTCCTGGAAATGATTTACCATCAGATGATTCTTCCTGGCAGTTGCTTTCCAATTTACCGTGCGGAAATCATCGCCCCTTACATATTCTTTGATCAGTTCAAACTCCATATTCTGACCAATCCTTCTGATCTTCTTTATTCCGGTTTCCGTAAGTCTGTTGGAAATAGCCAGCAACTCATACTTCCGCATTTGAATGTATGAAGGATAGACCGGCACAAGCGCATCCGAGGAAACTCTGAATCTTCGGGATAAAAATCCAATCGGCGAGCTGACAAAAATATTCACCGATCCAAAAGAATACGCTCCACGCTTAACAGGACGGAGGTAATACTTAATGACTTTGTTTTCTCCTGGTTTAAGACTCAGTTCAAAATTCAAATCACGTCGTTGAAACTGGTGAGGAATTTCATCGATAACGTTGAGGCTGGCTGTAAACGGGTAGAAGTTCTCAAGGTGCATTTTAATTTCATTTTCGTCACCATTCGAAAGCCTGTCCGGGGCAAGTCGGTGACCGTGCATTCCTTTCTTTGTTCTAAAGAGCAAAATGATGTCCGTAAGAATGACCGCCATCAGCACGAAGAAAAGAGACTTTCCAATGAACGCCCAGGTACCCAAAATAAAACAAGAGATAAATGCGATCACCACAAGACCAATGGCGATGAACAGCCTGTTATTCAAGTACAATGATCGGATGAGTTTCACTAGCGGGGTACTTCTACAGTGTCAATAATTTGCTTCACTACATCATCGGCCGTTACACCTTCCATCTCTTTATCAGGAGTAAGGATTACGCGATGACGAAGAACAGGTAGTGCTACGATCTTAATATCTTCCGGGGTAACGAAATCACGTCCGTTTAACGCAGCATATGCTTTTGAACTATTCAAGATTGCAATCGATGCTCGCGGGGAAGCGCCCAGGAAAAGGGAAGTACTATTTCGTGTCTCATGAATAACCTGCGCTACATATTTTAGCAAGTTTTCCTCAACATGAACTTGCTGCACAGTTTCGCGAAACGCTCTGATTTCCTCTGCCGTTAGAACAGCATCTACTTCACTGGTGGGCTTAACGCCTTTTCTGGTATGATGACCAACAATGATCGCTAACTCCTGTTCAAGCGAAGGGTAGTTTACCTGAATTTTAAAAAGGAACCGATCCAATTGAGCCTCCGGTAACCGGTATGTGCCCTCGTGTTCAATAGGATTTTGTGTCGCCACGACCATGTAGGGATGTTCAAAAGGATATGTTGTTCCATCGATTGTTACCTGCCGCTCTTCCATTACTTCAAACAACGCTGCCTGAGTTTTTGCTGGCGCGCGATTAATCTCATCAATCAGAACAATGTTTGAAAAAATCGGGCCCGCCTTAAACTCGAAAGAAGAATTCTTTAAGTTGAAAACAGAAGTTCCCAACACATCCGAAGGCATCAGGTCGGGTGTAAACTGAATTCGTGAAAACTTTACAGATATGACTTTGGATAACAGCTTCGCCGTTAAAGTTTTTGCAACCCCGGGTACACCTTCAATCAGAACATGACCATCAGCCAAAATAGCGGTTATCAATAAGTCAACCATATCCTCCTGGCCAACGATTACTTTCCCGATTTCTGCCCTGATCTTTTGAATGCTTGCGTTTAAAGCGCTCAGATCTACCCTGCTTTCAAAAACATTATCTTCCATGATATTTTTAATTATACGTATTCTTCATTTAAACTCTGAATAAAAAACTTAAGAATTAAAATTCTCCATTTGTTTATTAAACTCAATCAGCTCTTCTTTTGAAATAACTTTCTTTGCTTGAATAGCTGATATAACATCCATCAACCTTTTTACATCTTCCTCTGGCTTACCTGACTTTCGCGCCAGGGTCTCAATGAAAACCTTATCCCGTTGATTTGCATTCAACCAATACCTGGTCCTGACCTGTTCGATAAAGAACTGAATTTTCTTTTCCGCTATATTCTTATGCTCAGCACTCTGATAATAAAGGTTGCCAATGGTGGTTACAAAGTCGAGTGTTGTATTTGCCAGCGGTTCGATCACTGGAATTATCTTTTGCTTTCGCTTCATTTCAAAAATCATAAAAAGAAACAACGCGGCAATAGTCAGGTAATATGCCCAACGTAAGGGTTCATTTGTGAGCACAAACCGTAAAGGTGTTCCTATTTCCATACGTCCCATATGGTAAAATTCAGTCCACTCCACCGGACCCGCAGGTAAATATGAAAGTGTTTTGGATAAAAATTCGTTGTTCTTATTTGCCAGCAGATAGATATTAGTAAACGCAAGCGGTGTACTATTGAGAATGAAATTCCCTCGTCCCCACTTCATACGAATGGTAACGGGCTGATGCTTGTCATTACTCGCGATAACAGTTGTTCGTGTTGTGTCAAAGCGATTAAAATAATTATGAATATTATCACGCCTGTAAAAGTATAGTTGTGTGGTGTCCAGACTGATGTTGCTAAACTTCAACACAGTGGAATCTTTCGTTTTGAAAATATCTCCGCCATTGAAAAACGAGTCATATGTCTGCAACCCCAGTGTGTCAGCGAAATGGCCCAGAAAGTATTGTGCTGAAATGAAGGCAGTACCTCCACCTGCTACATGGCCCAGCAACACATCGCTATCTTCTTTCCCTCCACTAAAGTTCGAGCAGACAATCAAAATGTTTTCTCGATTGCGAAGCGAATCGCGCATTTCATAAATCGTTTTATAGGAATGACGAATGCCTTTTTCACTAAACAGCGAAGGAAGAAGTTCATTCAACGCGAAAGCTCCAAAAGGATTCTTATCTTCATGTGAATAAGTAACATTCCAATTGTATTGCTTGGGACTTAACAATTTCACAACTACAAACAACCCGAATGCAGCGGAGATGTAAAGAATATATTTCCAGTCCTTCTTCATTTAACCTTAACAGATCATTTTATTTTTCTCCTCCATTCCGAAAAGATTGCCTGCACTTTTGAAAACATGTCCTGATTAATATTAAAGTTACCGTACCAGGCATATTCAAAATAATAATTCAACTCATTAAATCCTGTTTTTAATTCTGCTGCGGTCAGTTCGTCGAGGTAATCATGATTGGTTTTCCCCTGATCCCAATGGATCAGATTATTGTCAGACAAAGTTTTTAATGCGTAAAGAAACACAAGCCGCACTCCCAACCTATAGTCATGTCTGGCTCTGGCTTCCTGAATCAGAGTATCGAAATCCATCTCATGAATATTTTCATTTAGTATTGCGTGATTGAACGTGTTTGCGCGCTGAGCACTGTAGAAAACCTTAAACGCATTCACCTTCAGAATCATCATGATAAGAACTACCGCTATAACGATTCCAACAACATAGGTTAAAATCCTGCCCCAGTTTGTGGCAACAGCATTTTCAAATAACGCTTCAATAAGCTGACCGAGCCATTTTTTAAAACGATCCCAAAGACTCTCTGCAATGGTTGGAGCTTCTTTAAATTTTAGGGTTGGGTCAGATTTTAGTTCCAGGATCTTATCAGCATCAAAAGTCCGGGCCTCTATTTGCGAAGTATCAGGGGAAGCCTGTGAGTCCGGTTCATCATCATCGAATTCATTCACTACATAGGTTGAATCCAATTCGAAATCTGACTGATCCGGATCCTGAGAAAACGCAACCGTGTATAAGAGTAGAAAGAGTATGAAAAAATAATAACGCTTCAACTGACGAAAATTAATATTGTTCTTCTGGCGCGGACATCGGTTCCGGATCCTGTCCTAGTGTATCAATCTTACTCATTAAACCCTTTGCTTCTTTCAGTTCGACAAGGTTGAAATACTGAAACGCAATCCCGACGTTGGGTAACGAAGCCAGAATCATTTGCGCGAGGTAGTAAAGTGTAAAAAAAACAATCGTCATGATTTGCCACATCATTGTAGGTTCCTGTAGAACCTCATTTGATGTATTATGTAATGTGGAAATAAATGTAACAGCATACCATGGGATAATAAATATGTATGACACTGTCATCATTACTAAATACAACACCATAATTAACCCAAACGTGCTCCACCACTTTCCTTGAACCAGAGCAAATGAACGCCCCAGTGCTTCAAAAAATCCTTTATTTTCATAGGCGCGAACGATGAAAGTTAACGACACACTTACTGCGAGGTAAAAAATACCACAAAACAAAAATACCATTCCAAGGAATATCAAAGCCGGGGATATTGCAGCCAAAAGCGCCACGGGAATCAAGAGCAATAGGTAGACACCAATACCGAGAAGCGTAAAGAAGAACATCGTTCCAAAATACATCCAAAAGGTGCTGCGAACCCTTTCCCAAACTTCACCGGTTTCTATCTCATTGCTTTGCTTTTCAGCATAAAGAATTATATAGTTGTTGATGGTCGCAATCGTCATAACACCACTTATGGCAAAGAATACAATCATCAACATCATCTGAAGCCAAAAGCTTACAGAAAGAAAATAGTTTTCGAACGATTCGGTATTTCCAGCATTGAAAGCAGTTGACTGCGCCATGTTAAGAAACTCGCCAATGAAAGACCCAATTATCATACTTGCAATCAGTACGGGCGGACCGGCAATTATAAGTATGCTTTTGCCAAGTGATTTAAAATTCTGGCGGATGAACTCAAAGGTTGCGTTCATTTTTTTACTAAAATCTCTGGCCTGATGGAGATCGATTGCTCTAAAATTTTCCATTTCTCTTAAGTCGTAGTGGGTAAAGAACAAAATAATAAATCATGAGTACAGCAGAAAGGCCGATGACAACCAATTTAATACTCCAGTGCATAAAAGCATAACGTGTAATAAACGATTCTATAAATCCGGCAAGGATAAAAAATGGAACCAGTCCCATTACAATCTTGAGACCTTTTATAGCGCCACGTTTAAAAGATACCAACCTCGAATAAGTTCCGGGGAAAAGTAAACTGTTCCCCATTGTGAATCCCGCTGCTGCCGCAATAACGATTGAAGTTAACTCTACTGTTCCATGTAACATGATCACCGGCAAGGCCTGACCTAGTTGTTGCTCCAGTGCAAAGAACATGATGAAGGTTCCAACCATGAGTCCATTATAGAATAAGAAAAAACCTGTTCCCAATGACGCAAAAATACCAAAAACAAATACGCGGAATGAAACGAGTATGTTATTCCATGTAATCATAAAAAACATCATCAATTCACTCTCCCCGGAATATACTTTTGTGGGGTTTCCACTTTTAATGTTTTCCAGTGTCATGTTTACGTAGCCATCACCCATAATCAGGCGGACAAAGGTGGGATCATATTTCGCGGAGACGGCGCCCATTACTCCCGCAATTACAAAGATGATAAACGCATACAACAGCGGCTTTCTGGCTTCAAACATTACCTCCGGCAGTTCGTACTTCCAAAATGAAACGAAGCGGCTTTTTTCCTCTTTCTTATTCTTGTAAATCTCAAGATGTACTTTGCTTGCCAGTGCGTTCAGATACGTAGTAGTACGACTTTGAGGATAATGCGTCCTTGCGAACGAAAGGTCATCCGTTATCTGAATAAACAACTCTGCAAGCCGGTCGGGTTGCGCGCGTTGCTGACTCTTGACAATGCTTTCAAATTCTTCCCACCGAAGTCTATTCTGCTTTACAAAAACCGCCTCTTTCATTTCGTGTTCGTATTAATTAACCACAACGGTTAAAGCATCATCCCTTGCTGGCCACTTCGATCACTTTATTCCAAACCCTGAAAACATTTTTGGAACATATTTTTTCAATGTCTTCGGCTGTATAGCTGCGTTTCAGCAAAACAAAAATTAAATTCGGATAGTCTGATACATCCTTTAATCCCACAGGCAAACTATCCCCTACGCCGTCATAGTCGGATCCAATACCTACATGATCAATTCCTATAAGTTTCACCACGTGGTCAATGTGATCAGCAACCCGTTCAACATCAGAATATAGTTCA
Source organism: Chryseolinea sp. (assembly GCA_041747735.1). Lineage (GTDB taxonomy): Bacteria > Bacteroidota > Bacteroidia > Cytophagales > Cyclobacteriaceae > Chryseolinea. The sequence continues at coordinate 8,059 of JBGTEP010000038.1, read as the reverse complement.
TTGTGGTTTTTAGCAAAATCATCAATAATGGACTGCGCCGCCGTATCTCTCGAAGTTAAACCTTTGCTTTCCAATACATTTTCAAGTGAGTCAAGTAGTTTGCTGTTTACACGCGCAAGCGAATCGAGAAAGGAAGCACCAAAATTTATTTGAATAACACCGCCATTCTTTCCCAATGCTTTAATCATATCATCCGACATATTCCGTTGAAAGCCCGGTGTATAAAACCTGCAGGATGAATGTGAAGCTATAACCGGTACATCGGTTATTCTCATCACATCGTAGAAAGTGCTATCCGAAACGTGAGAGATATCAACCATAATTCCAACCCGATTCATTTCTCTTACTACCTCTTCTCCGAAAGGACTGAGTCCATTCCAAGTACGCGTGGTATCATATGATGAATCACAAATTTTATTATCCTTTGCGTGCGTGAGGGTGATATAACGGATGCCACGATCGTAGAAATATTTTACATTTTTAAGGTCGTCTCCTAAAGGGGCACCATTCTCCATCCCAAGTGGTAACGAAATCTTTCCAGCTGCAAAATTTTTCTGGATTTCCTGTGGGCTCCCTGCCAGCGCAAACTTATCAGGATGTGCCGTTACTATTCCCTCGATCATACTAATCAATGAATCCGCGAGTGGTTTTCCATTATCCGGTTGTAGCTGATAGCGGGACGGAATGTAAATAGACATAAAAGGAGCATCCAACCCTCCCTTTTTCGCGCGTTCATAGTCAAAATCACCCTCTGTAGTACTTACAGGAATTCCCATAAACTCCTTTTCCAAACGGAAATTTTTGATTTTGAGTCTGTACGGTAAATCTACGTGACCGTCCGTAAGAATAAACTTATGCGCAAGCTCTGTCGCCTGCGCCCGCAACTCATCATCAGACGGGGTATTCTCCTTTTCTCCCTGACAGCCAGCAAGGGCAAAACATGCTATTACAAACAGTGTTTGGTAATTTCTCATTCTAAAGTGTTTAATTTGAAAATTGCACAAAAATAAAAGTGGATGCAAACTGTTAGGGTACGTACAACACAAAATGTTTTTATTGACTATCCGGTAGCCAGCATAGGTGACCGGATTTTAGCCCACCTCATCGACCGGATCATACTGATTCTGTATTCAGTCGTGGTCGTTGCCGCGTTTGCAAGTCTTGAGATCAATATCTGGTATCTCTGGCTTATCGTTTTAGGATTTCCATGGATGTTTTATTCGCTTGTATTTGAAATTTTTATGAACGGGCAAACTCCGGGAAAGCAAGGAATGAAAATTAAAGTAGTGAGATTAAATGGAACTCCTCCAACAATAGGTGATTACCTGCTACGATGGATTTTTAGTTTTGTTGATTTTTACATCTTCTCCGGAGCAATTGCCGTTGCTATAATTGCAATGGGAGGAAAAGGCCAGCGCTTAGGTGACATCGTAGCAGGAACGTCTGTGGTTAAACTAATAGAACAACAGGAGATAACGGCCAGAGACGTCTTTGTCACTCCGGACGAAACGCATGTTGCCACCTTCCATCAGGTCACACAACTTAGCGAAAAGGATATTGAATTGATTCAACGTGCACTCGAAGTTAACCGGAAACAGGGAAACGCACAGCCTATGATTGTACTCAGTGAAAAAATCAAAACCATGTTGGGGATACAAACTGACCTGCCACCAATTAAATTTTTGTATACTGTTGTCAAAGATTATAACGCGCTGACAACTGAAAGGTAATGGCAGAGCTACCAGAATATACGAAATCACATCTTGCCCTTCGAAATGGTCAGGATAAACCAGAAATATGGGTTGCCCTTGATGGTCTTATTTATGATGTGACCCGGTCAAGACTGTGGAAAGCGGGCAAACATTACGAACACTGGGCTGGACAGGATTTAACAGACGAATTAAAAGATGCACCCCATAATGCCAATGTATTCGATAAATTCAAAGTTATCGGTAGGTTAAAGGCATGATATAAAAATCCAGTGAGCACACAGACACACTCCTATTACAGTTTTTTGTGTAGTTTTCATCTGTTAATATTGTTGGATTTTTGCCAGAAAGGAGCACTTCAGGTTTTCTAAGTCAGCTTATTGATGGCATAGATTTGCTGGATTTTTGAAAATACCGAGATGCAACCAGGAACAATAAAATAAGCACTTACGCGAATAACAAAAATGATCATCATAGCGGACAGCGGAGGATCCAAGATTGATTGGAGACTCATACAAAACGACGGTACCATCGGACAAGCAAGCGCACCTGGCTTTAATCCATATTACCAACCGATTGACGACCTGAAACACAACGTCAGGGAATTATTACTTCCAAAGATACACGAACCTGTAAATAAAATTTTTTTTTATGGTGCTGGCGTTTCCTCATCGAAAAATCAGGAAAAGATTAATGATGCATTTCTTGAGTTTTTTCCGTCAGCATACATCGAAATTGGATGGGATCTTTTAGCTGCCGCACGTGCTTTGTGCGGTCGTGAGCCAGGTATTGCTTGCATCATGGGCACAGGCTCAAACTCCTGTTTGTATAATGGCGAGAAGATCACCGGAAATGTAGCAAACCTGGGATGGATTTTGGCTGATGAAGGGTCTGGTGCAAATATCGGGAGAAAATTTCTGGTCGATTATCTGCGAGAGGTTATGCCTGAAAGGCTGCGGCAACAGTTTCACGAACGATTTCCGTTGACTCGAGAGGAGTTTCTGGAAAAAGTTTATCAGCAGGAGAGGCCAAGTGCATTTTTGGCAAGCTTTGCCCGGTTCATTTTTCAGCACTTAAACGATCCTTACTGTTATAAACTTATTTATGACAGCTTCGCTGAATTTTATGAGAACAACGTGATGAAGTACGATAATTATCAAAACCTGAGAGTACATTTTACGGGATCGATTGCGTTCTACTTCAGCGATATCCTGCGGCAAGTGGCGAATGATAAAAATATTACAGTTAAAAATATTCTTGAAGGACCTATTGCCGGGTTAACTTTATATCATCAAAAGGATTTGAATTAATTGAATACCACAGAATCTACATCTCACTACGATAATCTGGAACACATGAGTGTTCACGATTTGCTTGTGAATATCAACAAGGAAGATAAAACGGTACCCGATGCTATCGAAGGCATCATCCACAAGATTGAACCCCTGGTAAACATCATTGTTGACAAGATGCACTCCGGAGGCCGATTATTTTATATCGGCGCAGGTACAAGTGGCCGGTTAGGGATTGTTGATGCTTCTGAAATTCCGCCAACGTATGGCTTACCTCACGGGAAAGTAATTGGTATAATTGCGGGTGGTGATACCGCAATCCGGAAAGCCGTAGAGTATGCTGAAGATGATGAAGCACAAGCCTGGAAAGATTTGGAAGAACACGCCCTGAATCAACAAGATGTTCTGATTGGCATTGCTGCCTCTGGTAAAACTCCCTATGTAATTGGTGGTTTAAGAGATGCGCGACGTAACGGTATCACCACTGGCTGCATTGTCTGCAATAACGACACCGAGATTGCCAGGCATTCAGACTTTCCAGTTGAAATTGTTGTGGGTCCTGAATTTGTCACGGGAAGTACACGCATGAAATCTGGAACTGCTCAAAAACTTGTACTTAACATGATCTCCACGACAGTGATGATAAAGCTGGGGCATGTAAAAGGTAATAAAATGGTAGACATGCAGCTCTCCAATAACAAACTTGTTGACCGGGGGGTAAAGATGATTATGCAAGAGCTAAACATTACCTATGTAGCGGCAGAACGATTGCTGGAGCAATACGGTTCTGTAAGGAATGCTGTTGACGGCTTTAAAAATCATGCATAACATTGAACCATACTACAGCTGGCTAAAATACTACGACCCTTCTGCCGACACTCATTCTCCTTTTTACGGTAAAGAATATAACCTGGATGTTTACTCGGAAACAATCTATGGGTACTACATTGATCCTTCCTGGGATTCTATAGGCTCTGAAACTTTATACATCAAAATTCTTTATACGGATTATACTATTGGATTTACCGTAATTGAATTTATTGGCGAATGGAACGATGCAGTCAACAATGACATCATGACACTGAAGCGGAACATCCTGGAGTTACTGTTGAAAGCCGGGATAAATAAATTCATTCTTATTGGAGAGAACATTTTGAATTTTCACGGTTCCGATGACTGCTACTATGAAGAATGGTTTGAAGATGTCGAAGACGGATGGATTGCCGCCGTTTCGTTTCCGGTTTTCATTCAGGAAGAACTGAGGAAATATAACGTCGATAACTATATCAATATGGGTGGTACGTTGCAAATTGAACAATGGCGGACATTGCAACCTCTTAATTTTTATGAATTGGTGAGTACACTTATTCAGAGGAGACTCAATTGAACGTCGCTAACCAGCGCATCAATGGGTACCAAATAGTCCAGTTTGGATTGTAGTTCACGACAAAGCACCCGGGTTCTTCTAAGCTTTCCCTTTTTGAAATACTTGCTTTGTAGTTTGAAAATGCTGCCCTCCGGTACTTCAGATAACACCATATGATTGTCTGGTTTATCGAACTTTCGAAAAGCCATGCTTAGATCCGTATCGGCAAAAGAACTTGCCTTTGGATTGATCATATGCCGTCTGAGCTCATGTAAGATTTCTTCCGGAAATACACTTTCCCAGAGTATTGGCACCATCAGATCGGTAAAAGTCGTCTTCCATTTTTCACCATGAGGGTCCTCGCGGGCGCCAAACGTCAGGTATACACGTAGATGAGCTACCTCATGGACGTAAGTGACCAGGAATAAAAAAGGATTAAGATCATTGTTAAGCGTAATACGCGGATGATCCTTGGTTTTCCGGCTGGTAAAGTCACCAACTTTTGTCTGACGACGTTTGGTAACTTTTAATTCAAAGGGACTTTCTTTCCAGAGAAGAAAACAATACTCCACTGAAGTCTGCGGAACATGCGTTTGCAGGATACTAAAAACTTGATTTGCGTTCATATAAAAACAAAAAGGCTTTAGATTTCTAAAGCCTTCCCCGAGAACGTTCAGTGAACTCTTACTGAGCAGACACCGAATCCGAATCAATAAGAACAGCAGCGCTGTCTACCATTTCCTCAGTAGCAGCAGAATCTACTACAACTTCTTCTACAACTGGAGTTTCTTCAACTGCAGTTTCAGCTTTCTTGCCACAAGCAGCAAATGCAAATGCAAAGCCACAAACAGCTACTAATGCGATAATTTTTTTCATAGTTTACAGGTTTTATAAAATCCACCGCAAATATAACAGTATTCTATAACCCAAGGGAGATGGGGTAATAAAATTTATTTTTTGCGGAATATTAGCCGTAGTGGAACCCCCTCAAAATCAAAGTTTTCGCGCAGCTTATTTTCCAGGAATCGCTCGTACGACGGTTGAATATACTGAGGTAGGTTACAAAAGAACACAAACGATGGAAACCGGGCATTTACCTGCGTTATATACTTTATCTGAATATGCTTTCCTTTAATTGATGGTGGTGGATGACTTTCGATTTCGGGAAGCATGACATCATTTAATTTCGAAGTCGGAATTTTTTTTGTTTTATCATCAAAAACCTGCACCGTTTTTTCAATAACCTGAAAAATCCGTTGTTTCGTTAATACTGATGCAAAAACGATCGGCAAATAATCTATCGGCGAAAGCTTCTCATGTATTTCCTTTTTGAACTTGTCGGACGTTTTAGAATCTTTTTCGATCAAATCCCATTTATTAACCATAATTACCATGCCCTTACCCTGACGTTCAGCCAGGTTGATAAGGTTTACGTCCTGTGCTTCCAGTCCCCGCTCAGCGTCAATCACGATTATACATACATCACTTTCTTCCAGCGCACGAAGTGATCTCAAGACCGCGTAGAATTCGATGTCTTCTTTCACCTTTGCCTTCTTACGTACTCCGGCAGTATCGATAAGAATAAAGTTTTTACCGTACATCTTATAGTAAGAGTGTATAGCATCGCGCGTAGTGCCCGCTTCATCCGTTACAATATTTCGTTCCGTACCCAGCAATGCATTGATAAAAGAGGATTTACCAACGTTTGGTCTACCTAAAACGGCAATCTTTGGGATACCTGCATCCGGGTCCTCAACGCCTTCAGACGGAAAAGTCTTCACCAAATCATCCAGCAACTCACCTGTACCCCCTCCATTCTCAGAAGATATCGGGTAAACCTCTCCAAGGCTTAACTCATAAAACTCGGCTGCAAGGAATGCCTTATCCGGAGTGTCCGCTTTATTAGCCGCTACAAATATTGGTTTCTTACTGGTGCGCAGAATGTTGGCAAACTCCTTATCAAAACCTGTAAGGCCATCCCTACAGTCTACCATAAAAATTATTGCCGACGCTTCGTCGATGGCGAGTTTTACCTGTTTCCGTATTTCCGATTCAAACTTATCTTCTGAGCCAGTAACATATCCGCCTGTATCGATTACTGTAAAATACTTACCACACCACTCGGCATATCCATAATGACGGTCTCGTGTTACGCCAGGCATGTTGTCCATAATGGCTTCACGCTTTTCTGTCATTCTATTAAAGAAGGTGGATTTACCAACGTTAGGCCTGCCTACAATTGCTATAATATTTGCCATTTAAATTAATTGTTATAAGGGGTATAAGAACCCATCGTAATGATTTTAACTGATAGTCTATTGGTTTTCGGAGGTCGCTATCGGAATTACTCCATGTATCCAAACTGCTTTAGCTTAAAAGAATGCTTCCTCCAGTTATCCGCTACTTTAACATGCGTTTCCAGGAATACTTTCTTACCGAAGAATAGCTCCATGTCTTTCCGTGCCTCTACACCAACCTTCTTAATCGAGCTTGCTCCTTTTCCGATAATGATACCTTTCTGCGAGTCGCGCTCAACATAGATTACCGCGCTAATCCGAATTATATCTTCCTCCTCTTTAAATGAGTTGATCGATACTTCGGCGCTGTAAGGAATTTCCTGTTCATAATTCAGGAAGATCTTCTCTCGTACAATTTCTGAGGCAAAGAATCTTTCAGTTCTGTCAGTATATTCATCCTGTGGAAAATAGGGAGGATGGTCAGGCATAAAGGCCAGTAGCTTCGGAAGTAATTCTGTAACATGCTGCCCCGACTTTGCCGATACGGTTAAAATCTCCTTCACATTTGGAAGCTGTTGTTTCCAGTAGGTAACTTTATCTTCAACCTGTGAACCTTTAACCAGATCAATTTTATTAATCACTAAAATAATTGGTGTTTGAATCTTCAGAAAACGATCAAAAAGATCAGGCTCAAATTTGTCTTCCAGTGCAACCACCAATAATATCAGATCGGCGTCTTCCAACGAAACTTTTACATAGCTCATCATGGCATCGTGCAAAGAATATTTGGGTTCCAGAATTCCGGGTGTATCGGAGTATACAATCTGGTAATTATCGCCATTCAAAATTCCCATGATGCGATGACGTGTCGTCTGCGCTTTTGGAGTTATTATGGAAAGATTTTCGCCCATAAGCCTGTTCATCAGCGACGATTTGCCAACGTTAGGTTTGCCTACAATGCTAATAAAGCCAGCTTTAAAGGGTGTTTGTTCCATAATGATTTGCAAAGGTAACTTGTTTTTTAAATGTGAGCGACCTACTTTTGCCAACTGATTTAAATAACCTTAAAAAGTTAGTTAAAATCAGACCATATCGCGGGGTGGAGCAGTTGGTAGCTCGTTGGGCTCATATCCGCCAGAGGGCGGACTCAGGTTCGAGTCCTTTAAGAGATGATAGATGATCATCTTCTATGAAAATATATCGCGGGGTGGAGCAGTTGGTAGCGCGTTGGGCTCATATCCGCCAGAGGGCGGACTCAGGTTCGAGTCCTTTAAGACATGATAGATGATCATCTTCTATGAAAATATATCGCGGGGTGGAGCAGTTGGTAGCTCGTTGGGCTCATAACCCAAAGGTCACAGGTTCGAGTCCTGTCCCCGCTACAAGAAAAACGATTCCAAACCGAATCGTTTTTTCCGTTTTATGCTATTCTATGATTACAGTTTACGTGCTCCA